>CAMCBV010000022.1 GCA_945873125.1 Prosthecobacter debontii | reverse complement strand
GGGGTCTGATTTACTCGCCATAGATGCCCATGGAAATATCACCTTGGGCTTGGCCAAGGGTTACATTGCCTTGCAAAACAGTGGAACCGGATACCGTGAGCTCTTCTGCAGATGTTGAACCCAAAGTGGAGGATCCCGCGTTTAACGTGCTGGCGCTTGCGGCAGCCAGCGTGGTCGTGCCGGTAACGGCCAAAGATCCAATGGAAGTGGATGCCAGGGTTGAATGGCCGGAAACATCCAAACTTGCGGCGCTGGTAGCTGCGAGTTTGGTCGATCCCGAAGTGGTGAGGGTGGTGGCAGTGGCGCCAGCTAAAGTGGTGGTTCCTGTTACCGTCAGCGAGGTGGTCTGGGTGGTCTTGAAGCTCGCCACGCTGGTCGCTCCGAACAGGATCAGATTTCCCTCGGCCAGCGTCAGATCTCCGGTGCGAAGGTGGGTTGCGCCCAGGCTGCTCGCTCCGGTTACTGCGAGCGCAGATGCGGTGGTTGTAGCGAGGGTGGTGGCTCCGGATACTGACAGCGAGGTGGCAAGAGTGGCCTTGAAACTCGCCACGCTCGTAGCCCCGGATAAGGTCAAATTTCCGTTTGCAAGCGTGAGGTTTCCGGTAGGCAGATTGGTTATACCCAAGGTGCTCGAGCCCGAAATATTCAAGCTGGATCCAGTGAGCGTCGTGAAACTACCGCCGCCGGTGGAAGTTACGCTCGTAGCGGACAATCCTTGAAGCTTGGATAATCCCGAGACGGTGAGGTTGCTCGCTGTCGCCCCCTGGAGGCTTGTGTTACCGAAAATTGTAACCGCACCGGGAATGACCACTGCGCCGGTGGTTTGGATGGTCAATGCCGTGGCGCGCGCGCTTGAGGATGTGCCGCGTCCTATGACGAGCAAATCATTTATTCCCATGGGCGCATTCCATTTGCCGAGGGCAATAGAAGAGTCGTTGGATACGATAAGTCCAGTTCCTAAGGCAACGCCGGACGTATTCGTGACCGTGTTCGTGTTGCCTATCGCCCATCCTTGCGATGCGGCTATTTGGTTGGCGATGCCAATGACCGCAGAATTCGAAGCCGAACTTCCTATTGTAGCGCCCCCCAAAGTGTTGGTATAACCGGTTACCAGGGACGTATTGGCAGCAATCGTATTGCCTGAGCCGGATACGAGCAGGTTCGCGCATCCATTGGAGAGGACATTGCCATTGCCGAATACTCCCGCACCACGGATGAAAGTGGAGAGAACCGCGGGGTCCGCTGTGAGAGCCAGTTGATTCGATTCTCCTGCGAGCACGGAGCAATAGAGGTTGGCCTTGTTCGAATTGCCTATGACGGCTGCTCCTCCAATGGGGGCGAGAGGCATCGTCGGCATTCCGGAGCCGGTATTCGTGCTTCCGACAAAATTATTGTTTCCGGATAAAAATCCACGAAACGCGGTAATCCTGCTGGTTGGACTGGTTCCGATGTAACCATCAATGTCATTTCCTGTCCCGATGATCACCGTCGGATCCGTAGGGGACCAGGAGACCAAGCTGAGAAGAACTGGAATGGGAAGCAGGATGCGAAGGGCTGTTTTCATGATAAAGGGGGGGTAATATTCATTCGCTAATGAAAAATCGATAGGATCCACGGTGCATGAGGATCAGGGCATTTGTATCATCCTCAGTTTCCGGTGTCTGTGCGGCGGCATGCAGTGCCGCCTCGACTTCCTCGAGCGTGGCTGAAATGATGAAGCCGCTGTCGTAGATCTTTAGCACCGAGTCGATCCCCGTGCTGGGATCCGTGGTTTCTGCGGCGTCCAATGTTGCCGCCATACCCACCCGAACGAGAATTTCACATTTTTGGTCCTCCATACGTCGGACCTCCACCTGATCATCCACGGGACCCCGTTCACCTTCGGTTTTCAGATGAACTTCATCGCCCTTTGATTCGTCAGCAAACTCAGCCGCCGGACTGACCAGCACAACAAGGAGCGAAAGTGCCAACCCTTTAAAAATTCTGCTTTTTACAGATTGAAACCGGATAAATGAATTTGGTGAGAAGGTATTTTTGAAAGAGAAAATACGCGACCAGGTCAGCGATACTTTACCCGGCATCCGGACGATACAAAGTGGGTTGTCAACCGGATTCACCATCCGGCAGGAATCAATCCAAACGGAGAAAATACAATAATTGTTAGAGCGGGGGAGCACGCACTGCTTTAATTATCGATCTTCTAACAAGTCAAATAAAATATGCCTCTTCCGTGGAAATCTCAAAGGCCACGGATATTAGATAGGTCGCAACTACCTCCGGAGATTACGCGGCTTTCATCCTACCGCTTGCCCAACGACTCCATCACGGATGCCGGGAGATTCGCGGTATTGATCCACTTTTGTGCGGCGGGTTGATCGCGCTCCAACCAGGCACCCAGCGCGCGTTCATACATGCGGTTGCGATACCGTTCATCTTGGATCAGGCCGATTTGCTTGGTTGCCACATCGGGAGCTTTTTCAAAAGAGTTCCAGATGAAATGTTGCACGGTGTTGTCCGTGATATCCTCCCGAAAGCGGTTCATCAGGTCAGCGGCGGCTTGGGGATTTTTGCCGGCATCGGCCATGACCATGCCGCGCAAGGCCCGTGAGCGGGCTTCGCCTGCGGGCAGGCCTTCGAAATTGGCCAGTGCTGCCACGGAATCGGCCCTTGCCCATTCACGGAAAACATCATCCACACTTCTAACAGATGATTCGGTGAGATTTTCCATCAACCAAAATGCGGTTCCCGCGGGATCTTGTTTCGCCATCGCCTCGGCATATCGTGCAACCGCTCCGCCCTTGAGGCGCTCATCGCTGAGATCCGCAATCCACTTTTTGGCGTCCTCGGATCCTATTTGCAAAAGATGCGGAATCATCGCCTCGAGGGCATCGGCACGCTCGACACTGAAAGGCATTTCCTTGAGAAGGGCGGTGGCGCGGGTCGGATCGGTTCCGACCAGACCGCGAATAATCCCCGCCATGTGAGGATTGGCATCATCACCCTCGTGATTGGCCTTCGCCCATGCAATCGCAGCTTCAGGATTGCGACTGGCCCATGCGCTGAGGACCGTGTTCGTGGCCATACCGGAATTGGTGTTTTTCGTGGTATAGGCCAGAGCAGAAATGGGATCCGCCTCTGCCCATGCTGTCAGCAACATGGCATACTCACCCATGCGAGCTTCCGTGAGTCCAAGGCTACGGAAGCGGGCGACCGCCGCTTCGAAGTCCTGAGGCGCCAAAGATTCGATCCAATCGAGCATGGCTCGGCTGCGATCCAGAGCATTTTCGCCACGGACGATTTGCTCCATCTTGAGAATTTTTTGATCAAAACTGGTGTCGGCTTTCTGCTGGGTCGGGCGGTTGGGACGGTTTGCACCGGCACGGCTTCTGGAATCGGCGTTGCCACCGACTGGGCGTTGATGGATCAGCTTCTCAGGCATTTCGGCAAGACGGTCTTCTTCAGAAAGTCCTGAGTTGCTGCTGGTGATTTTCCCCAACAAGAATCCACCGACTCCGATGACGATGCAGGCAGCACTTACGCTAGTGGCGTTCCATTTCATAGGTGGCAAGGTAAAGAGTTTTCCCATCTACTCAACTTGGAGTTTCTGTATTTTGGCGTTTTTTCTGATCGATTCGATTTCAGATGGCGCATAGAAACCCATCGTTCCCCACCCTACGCGAAACCTTATCAACATGCTCAGACCCCGAAAAAAATACACGGTCCATGATTTGAGAATTCTCAAAGGCAAACGTTGCCTGACTCACGTTCATGTAAAAACTCCCGAAGAAGCGGCGGCGGCAGAAGCGGCGGGGATCGACCTAATGAGTTGTCCGTTTGACAACCCAGCCGCCCAAGCCCGCTTGCCGGAACTGGTTGCGGCCGCGCCTCATGCTTTTTTATCCTGCTCCACTCCGCACGGCATGGCCTCGCAGGAGGAAGCGATCAGGATCGGCTTCCGAGCGCTCGAGCTTGGTGCCAGTTCCGTCTATTGCTCGGCGAGTCCGCATATCATCGAGGGCATGGCGCGCGAACGTATTCCCGTGGTCGGCCATCTCGGCATGATTCCCCGGCATGTCACATGGACAAATTATCGTGGAATAGGAAAAACCTTGGACGAGGCAAAAGCGCTTTTCCAAGCGATGAAGGATTTGGAAAACGCCGGCGCGTATGCGGCCGAGATCGAATGCGTGCCGCACAATCTCGCCTCATGGCTGTGCAAACAAACCCGCTTGCTACTGATGTCGCTTGGCTCGGGCGCGGGCTGTGATACCCAGTTCCTGTTTTCCGATGATATTCTTGGAGATTACAATGAGCGCCTGCCGAGACA
Source organism: Prosthecobacter debontii (assembly GCA_945873125.1). Classification (GTDB taxonomy): domain Bacteria; phylum Verrucomicrobiota; class Verrucomicrobiia; order Verrucomicrobiales; family Akkermansiaceae; genus Luteolibacter. The sequence goes on along the minus strand of CAMCBV010000022.1, from coordinate 46,682 downwards.
TGCGAAGGCTTACCGCGATTTCGCCGGCGAGTACCGGAGACTCCAGCAAGAACGCATCGCCGCGTTCAAAGAATATGCGACGGATGTGAAAAGCGGGGTATTTCCAGCAGCGGAACATCTGCTGGAAATGGATGCTGAGGTCCTTGAAGAACTTCAAAACGAACTTCGCTGAATCTCATGAACGAGCCTCTGGAAAACGACAAAACGTTTCAGCCACCACGCGAGCGTTGCCCGGTGGCTGCGTATCGCTTTCAAAACGAGGCCATCCCCATGATTCTGCGACATGCCGATGTGATGTCTGCGGCGAAGGATTGGAAAACATACAGCTCGGATGCGCCCTTCCGCGTGCCGATTCCTTCAGAAGAACATGTGCGCAAAGTTCGCCAGCTGCCGATCGAAACCGATCCGCCGTTGCATGGAGAATATCGCGAAATCGTAGAGCCGTTTTTCAAAAAACCACGCGACCCGTTATTCGCTGCAGAGATTTCCGCATTGATAGGAAAAACCTTGGATGGCGCGCGTAAGGAAAGCTCGTTCGAAGCGGTCAGTGAATTTGCCGTGCCGCTGCAATCCAAAGCACTCGCGCATTTGCTCGGCCTTCCGGAATCGGAGGCGGATGAATGGATCGCTTGGGGAACCCATGTGTTTCACAATCTCATCGATGGAAATTCTAACGAAACTGCGGTCGATGCTTATATCGCAAAACAACTGGATCGCGCAGCACTCAATCCGGAAACGGATTTTTTCTCCGCTCTGACCCAAGCGGAATTTCAAGGAAGAAGGTTGACGCGAGATGAAATGGCCGGGTTCGCGAACCTGACATTCGCCGGGGGGCGCGATACGGTGATTCATACGATCACATCGGTCATCGCTTATCTGGCGCAACATCCCGAGGCCATCGCATTCCTTCGCGCCGATCCGAAACGAGCCGTGCTCGCGGCCGAGGAATTTTTCCGCGTGGTTTCACCGCTCACTCACATTGGCCGGGTCTGTCCGGTGGCGACGGATGTTCACGGCATAAAAGTTCCCGCAAACGGAAGAGTCTCGCTCGGCTGGGCATCGGCGAACCGGGACCCTGCCGCGTTCCCGCAACCCGATGAAGTGCGGCTCGATCGCAAACCCAATCCGCACATCGCCTTCGGCGCGGGCGATCATTTCTGCCTCGGCGCATTTCATGCGCGCCTCATCATCCGCGAGCTTCTCAAACAAATTGCTAACACGGTTTCCAAAATCACCATCCTGGAAGAAACTCCGAACATCGAGACGACGACTGATTTTCAACGCCGGATCGGCTACGAGCGGCTGGTTGTTAGAATGGAATCATAGCCTGTCATCCGGGCGACACAATTGGATCTCACCGAGAGGTAGCTCGACGGATTCTTTAGGCTCCGCCATGTGCCGGTAGCGCCATGGGGCGTAACCGTCACGCTTCATGTATCCGACCGTCATCGCAAAGCGCCGCACGCGCCACGTCGGGAATGCCCCGGATTCGTATCCAATGATGACGTTTTCCCTGCGGGCGACAAACAAGACGACGTGACCGCTCTTGAGCAGGATGTCTCCCGTTTTCAATTCTTCCCAAGAAACGGGATAACAAATCGAAGGCATATCTCTGGTTGAAACGGGTTTGCAAAGGCCCCAGCAGCGCGAGACGAAGCCGGAACAATCAATGCCAACGCTGCCCTGACTCACAGCCGCATCATCGAGAAGTATCTTGTAAGGGTTGGCGATATCACCGGCTTTTTTGCCCTTTCGAAGACCATCAAGAAACGTTTCCGGGGTATCGAAACCACCCCATTTGTAGGCCATGCCTTGGGCAGGAACCCCGGGCTTCCACCAACCACGATCGTCGCCATGATCCTTGAGGCTTGAGTCTGGCGTATGCACGGTCACGCCTTTCTTGTCCTTGCCGTGCCGGATGTGTCGCGCTTGGGGCACCCATTCAAGATCGGCGTAGGATTGCGCCGTGCGTAACGCCGCCTCGGGAGTTCGGGTTCGGCAAGCACAAGAGATCAGCGAAGCGCTCGCCAAGAACAAGATGGATGCCTTGAAAAAATCCATCCGCATCATTCGATTCCGCGTAGTGATTTTTGTTCTGCTATCCATTTCCGGTCTTTCTTGGAAAGCCGGGATTCGTTAGTTTTATAGCGCTCTCCACCGGGCTCGATGAGCAGCAAGTCTCCTTTGGAATACGTCAAAAGCTTGGCGAAAACTTCCCGGCCGTTTGAGCCCTGCCACTCACGGTAGCCTTTCGATTCCAGGTTTTTGCGCCATTCCTGATACTGACCGGCCGTCACGACAACGGCTTGCTTGATCAAACCCCAAACGAAATCCGCCTGGCCACGCTTGTATCCGCTGTCCTTCCAAAGCACCTCGCCACTCGGATTCAGCATCAGCAAGGTCGGATGCCCTGACACTTTGTAGCGTTTCTTGAGTCGCTGCACATAACTCCTGAGCTCGGCTTGACGGCTGATTTTTTCGCCCAAAGAAAGATTCGGATCGTCCACGGCAATCGAGGAATCCACCCGCAACCGCACCACGTTTTTTTCCGCCCATGTTCCAAATGACTGGGTCGCGAAAAGTTCTTCGGAAAGGGCTTTGCATGCCGGACTCATGGAGGAGTCCGTAAACCATATGAGGATGGGCTTGCCTTCGCGCGCAGCGGTTTGTCGGGCGATCGTTTCGCTCTCTTCCCAAGGCCCGCGCTTTGGAGCCGCCATCAAGGTCTCCAGCTCCGGAATACCCGCATCCGGACGATCCGGATCGGTCCAAGAGATATCCTCTTCCGGCGTGTAATTCAGCTGCCGAGGCCCGACGTTGCCTCCCGGATTGACCGCTGTTCCTTCAGTTTCGACCGTTCCTGCCGTTTCCGGCGGTGCAGTTTGAGGCAATCCTTCTGGAATCTGAGGCTGCTCAATACGAAATCCGCTCTCGTCCGCACAACTGCCTAACACCAGGCATGTGACAATGACACGGAGGTTTCTGTGATGATTCGGCATGGTTTATTTTTTCAAACGAACCGGTGTGCCACAAGCAGAGCACCTGAACCAACTGAACAACAACAAGTGAATACTAAGTGGCACGATGAAGCCCATGCGTAAAAACCGATGCGCCTTGCCATGCTTCAGTGCCTTTTTATGGATGAAAATTTTCTGGCCACAAACGCGGCATTTTCCGCCCATTCCCCAAAAAAGATAACCGAGGCCGATGACGGGTAGCGCGATTGGGAACGCGATCAACCCTTTGGGAACCCAGGAAAAAGACCCCGGATAAACCGAGGAGAGGAGGAGTAAAACCCCAGACATGACCGAAATCGGCAACAAAGGGGAAAGTATCAGGGTGAAAAATGCGCCCATGCGCAGACGCCATGGATGGGGATGTAAAATACCCCGCACAAACCACCGAGAATTTGCAGGTTTACCACGATTGGTGGATTCCAGTGGAGTACGGATCAAGGCAACCCTGTCGTCTGGCTGGCCTTGCTTGAAATCAACAACCCGATGAACCGAAGCGACATACGGCCGGATGGTTTGGACAGCCGCCGCGTCAAAAATTTTCTCTTGGATCCTTTGATCGGGCTTTGTCGGCTCCGCTTGCCGGCGCTTTGGCAAATCGCTTTGGAGAAGCTCCGGATTGACGATACGGAGATCCAAATCACCGGAATACCGGTTCAACAACAAGCCGGCAGGTATATCGGAAACTCGGATTTTTTTCTCCGCCAAAAACTTTCCAGGCAGCGGAATCGCACAAGGGGAGGCGACGAGCATTTCAAGAACTTGTGCGATGCCTTCGTAATTAACTGCCGCTTCAAGAGACGGGCTTTTGAACTGACCCTTGCCATGACTGGCCGCGAGGATGGCGTTTTGAATCCAAGTCTCCAATATGGCTTGATCCGGCACTCCGCCCGCGAAATGAAATATCTCATTTGCCTGCCTGAGCTTTTCTAACAGTTTTTCTGCATTTTGTCCGCCCAGATGCTTGGCATCGCGAATCCCTGCCATATCCAGCAGCGCGGCGGCGTTGGAATCGATTCCCGGGATTTCCTTGATTTCAAGCATAGCTTATTTCAGAGCCGCAAGCATTTCCCCCAATTGGGTGAGTTTGGTTTTCCAATCTTCGAGACGTTGTTTTTCCTGAACCACCACCTCTGGCGGAGCCCGATCCACAAACGACGCATTGCCGAGTTTGCCTTCGGATTTTTTCACCTCAAGCTCCATCTTCTCGATTTCTTTTGAAATTCGGGTGCGCTCGGCTCCAACGTCGATCAAGCCCTCCATCGGCATGTATGCCTCGCCAACGGGTGTCACGGCGGCCGGAGTTCCTTTTGGGGCCTCATAAGCATCATCTGCCAGAATCTCCGCAGATCCGGCGAGGAGGGCTAGGACATTGAGTTCGTTCGAAAGCCAATCGACCGAACCTTTCATGACGAAACGCACGTCTTTGCGTGAGCCTAGGTTGTATTCAGCCTTGAGGTTGCGGAGACGGCCAGCCGTCTCGTAAATCGCGGCGGCTTGCTTCTGTGCGGCTTCAAGTTCTGCGGCGGGGAGCCCTGCGAGCAGCGGTTTGTCTGGCAGGGATTTTTTCATCAAAAACTCGCCAGCCGAAACATAATTCATCCGCTCGGAAAGTTCCTCGGTAACGTGGGGCATATAAGGATGCAACAACTGGAGATAGCGACTCATCACGGCATCAAATGTGCCAAGCGCGGCGGCGCGGGCTTCTGCTGTGGCGGATTCGCGGAGATCTGCTTTCACGGCTTCCAGCCATTTATCGCAGAAGTCATTCCAAAGAAATTCATAGAGGCGCTGCGCGATCTCGCCGAAACGATATTCAGCGTAAATCCCAACGAGATCGTTGGCGAGTTGGTCGAGTTTCGACATGACCAAAACATGATAGACTGGCAGCCCATGCACGCTTGGAAGCGGCGCGAACTCGTTGCCGTCCATCTGACGGAAACGACAAGCGTTGTAGAGCTTGTTGGCAAAGTTCCGTCCTTCCTCAACGGATGATTCATCAAAGCGGACATCAGCACCAACCGGAGCGATGCGCATCAGGCCGAAGCGAAGCCCGTCGGCGCCGAACTTGTCCATGAGGTCAATGGGGTCCGGTGAGTTGCCCAAAGACTTGCTCATCTTGCGGCCTTTGAGATCACGGATGATGGATGTGAAATAAACGTTTTTAAACGGCAAGCCACCGGCAAAGCGATAACCAGCCATGATCATGCGCGCCACCCAGAAGAAGATAATGTCCGGGCCAGTTACTAGATCCGTAGTAGGATAAAATTTCTTCAGCGTAGCGGAATTTTCACCTACGTCAGACATCGTAGCAAACGGCCAGAGCCATGAGGAGAACCATGTGTCCATGACGTCTTCGTCACGGATCCAATCGCCTTGGGCTGGCGGCTCAACGCCGACGTAGATGTCTCCGGCAGCGGCGTCTTTCGTTTCGAGGGACTCGGCATTCTTGAGGGAATCGAATTTGTCCTTGCGATACCATACAGGGATTTGATGTCCCCACCAGAGCTGACGACTAATGCACCAATCCTGGAGATTTTCCATCCAATGAGCATAGGTTTTCGCCCAGCGCTCAGGACGAAAACGGATCTCACCCGAGGCAACGGCATCCGTGGATTCCTTGATTTTCGGATAGCGCAGGAACCACTGCATGGAAATGCGCGGTTCGATCGGCACATCGGCGCGCTCGGAGTAACCCACGTTGTTTTCATATTCCTCGACGCCGATCAGGAGGCCCATTTCCTCCAGTTTCGCGGCAGCCTTGCGGCGGGCGACAAATCGATCCAGCCCATCGAGGTCCGGGCAGGCGGGGCAGTTGATGCGTCCGTCGGGATGGAGGGTGTCAACGATATCAAGGCCGTGCTTGAGGCCGATTTCAAAATCGACCTTGTCATGAGCCGGGGTGATTTTCAGCGCGCCGGTGCCGAATTCCAAATCCACTGCCTCGTCGCCAATGATGGGAATGAGAGCTTCGGGGAAAGGACGTTTCACCATTTTACCTATCCACTTCGCGTATTTCGGATGCTTGGGATGCACCGCGATCGCGACGTCCGCCATCAAGGTTTCAGGGCGGGTGGTGGAGATTTCGATGAACTCGCCTGGGTGATCGGCAAGTTCGTATTTCATCGTGAAAAGTTTGGAGCGCGAGGGCTTCATGATCACTTCCTCGTCGGAAAGGGCGGTGAGAGAAACAGGGCACCAGTTGACCATACGCTTGCCGCGGTAGATCAGGCCTTCGTTGAAGAGATCGACAAAAACCTGGCTAACCCATCGGGTGTATTGCGGGTCCATCGTGAAGCGCTCGCGCGACCAATCGCAGGAGCAGCCGAGTCGTTTAAGCTGTTTGATGATGATGTCACCGTGGGTGTTTTTGAAGTCCCAGACACGTTCGAGAAACGCGTCTCGGCCAAGGTCGCGGCGGGTCTTTCCTTCTTTTTCGCGCAGCTCGCGCTCGACTTTTGCTTGGGTTGCGATGCCGGCATGATCGGTGCCGGGAAGCCAAAGAACTTCTTTGCCCTCTTGGCGGGCGCGGCGGGCGAGAATATCTTGGATGGCGTTGTTCAGGACATGTCCAAGATGAAGAATGCCGGTGACGTTTGGCGGCGGAATGACAATAGAATAAGCCTCCTTTTCAGAAGATTCATCGGCATGGAAACAATCGGCTGCCAACCAGGCGGCATACCATTTCTCCTCCACGGCTTGTGGCTCATACGCTTTCGCTAACTCGGACATCGGGCGGGGATGTTCGTGGACGGATTGCGATTTGTCCAGCATCGGGAACAGCCCGCGGATACCAAGGCATATGCATCCGCTGATTTGAGACAGCCGCGAAACTTTTGATCAGCGGTGTGGTAGCAGACAAAAGTCAGGAATGGCAAACCCTGTTGTCATCAAGCTCCAGCTGTGTAGGATTCCGAACATGAAAGCTTTTTTAATGGGTTTCCCGGTGGGCACATGGGTTTTCACCGAATCCGCCGAGCCAGAAAAAAAGAAGGGATGAGCAAGGGCATGTGCCTTATTGTAAATCATCATCGCCAAGGCAACCATGATCACCATTGCGAAATTTATTAAAAGCGAGGATGCGTATTTGTTCCGCTCGTTTTTGGAATCGCAGGGGATCGCATCGTATATTTACGATGAGCATGTTTCGCAGTGGTTCTGGGCTCATACCCAGGCGCTTGGCGGAATACGGGTCGTGGTTGCAGATGAGGATGTGGAGCAAGCGGAGGCGCTGTATGTGGAATACGACAAATCGATGAAATCAGCTCCTTTCGTCGAGCCGCCCGTCCGCGCTTGGCCGATCATGGCTTTGGCGTCGCTTTTTTTTGGTTTTCCCGTGATGCTATTTGGGAGAAAATCCAAAGCTGATGACCCACATGATACCGACCCGGAAATCTGAGATGTTTGCACTCATTCTAAGAGTGCTGATGGGCGCGTGGTTTGTGTATGCGGGCGCGTTGAAAATTTTCATCACCGGGCTGGATCGTTTTGTGTTGGATATTGAAAATTATCGTCTCGTGAGCGGACAAATGGCGGCTCTGGCTGGATACGCCATTCCGTGGCTTGAAGTCGTTGCAGGGATCTGCTTCATGCTGGGAATTTTACGCAAAGGCGCATGGTGGATCATGTTTGGCTTGGTCATGGCGTTTGTCATTTCCGTGGGTTCCGCATGGTGGCGCGGGCTCGATATCAGCTGCGGTTGTCTGGGCGGGGCAGAAAAAATTTCTTACTGGAGAAAGGCGGTGGAATTCGCGGCTTATCTGGCCGCACTTGGCTGGATCGCGTGGATCGAGTGGAAAACGGAAAGGCAACCGCAAATGGACGCAGATGAACGTTGATTTCAGAAACTTATGGTGAATTTAGGATCATTTCATGGGTAAGGCCGTCGACTGTTGAAAATCTTCTCAGTTTAACATGTCGCCCCAGCTTTATCCGCCTTCAACCGATCCCAGGTTAAATTCTTTGCCCGAAACTTAGTGGTTTGCATTGCGAAACGCTTTTTTTCAGCAAAACCTAGCGCATGCGTTTTAACGAAAAGCTACAGCAGCAAATCACTTCCACCGGATCGAGATTATGTGTCGGGCTCGACCCAAGGCCCGGCGATGGCGGAGCGGAAGCCGCGAAGGAGTTCCTCTCCCGCGTGATCGAAGAAACCGCCGACTACGCCGCTGCGTTCAAACCGAACATGGCATACTTCGAAGCAATGGGGATTTCCGGAATTCGCGTGCTTGAGGAAATTCTCAAACAAATCCCCAGCCATATCCCCATCATTCTCGATGCGAAACGCAGCGACATCGGCGAGACCCAGAAATACTATGCGCAGGGATATTTCAATGGCTGGAATGTCGATGCGGTAACACTGAACCCTTTCCTCGGGTATGATTCCATCGAGCCATTTCTCGATTACGCCGGCAAAGCGGTTTACCTCCTCGCCGTGACATCGAATGCCGGTACTGCGGATTTCCAACAACAGGATCTCAAAGACGGACGCAAGGTGTTCGAGCTTGTCACTGCTCTCGGAGAACGCGCAAAATCCGAAGGTCGTGTGACCGATGTCGGCTATGTCGTGGGGCTGACGAATTCAGAAAGCGTCTTGCCGAAAATGCCGGACGCGCCGCTGCTGGTTCCCGGTCTCGGCGCGCAGGGTGGCGATCTCGGGGCCCTCGCTGCCGCAGGCCGCAGCGCTCCTGATGTCATCAACGTTTCACGTGGGATCCTCTACGCCCAAGACGGCATGAGCTTCCGCGAACGTGCAAAATTCTGGATGGAGAAAATTGCACTCGGCTACCAAAGCGCTTAGGGTAATCCATTCGTTATGAAAAAACCCAACGGCAACACATACTCCGGCCTCTCGCCTCAGAAAGGTTGGCCTGGGCGTAATGCGAAATTCCTCAGGCATCACGTTGTTCCGGGTATGTTCAAAAAGATGGGGGGCACGATTCTCGAGCCTATCCTCACCCCACCAGCCGAAGATCGCGTACGTGTCACGTGGATCGGTCATGCGTCATTTTTTCTCCAGTTTGCCGGGCACTCGGTGTTGGTCGATCCCAACTGGGCAAAATGGCACGGCCCGGTGAAACGCCAGCGGCATCCTGGGTTTCGTTTGAAAGACATCCCTGAAGTCGATCTGGTGCTCGTCACTCACGCCCATTTCGATCACTTGCACAAACCCAGCTTGAAAATCCTTCAAGCCAGCAACGGCATTGTCGTTCCCAAAGGCAGTGCATCGCTGGTCAAAAAACTCGGTTTCCCCGAGATCCACGAGGTCAACATCTGGGACGAACTGGATGTGAAAGGCATGGAAATCATTCACACGCCCTGTCATCACTGGGGCGCGCGTTATGTTCACGACACCCATCGGGATTATGGCGGCTACATCGTCAAATCCTCAGGCAAAAGCGTGTTCCACTGCGGTGACAGCACCTACTTCGAGGGCTTCACGGAAATCGGTAAACGCCATGACATCGATGTCGCCCTGATGCCGATCGGCGCCTACGAATCCCCCAGCGGACGCGACGTCCACATGAATCCCGAACAAGCCGTCCGCGCCTTCGCTGATCTCGGCGCAAAAATCATGATCCCCATGCATTACGGCACTTTTCCCTTGGGCAACGAAGCCCTGCACGAACCGGTCGAGCGGCTTCTAACAGAAGCGGAACGCCTCGGGATCAGCGATAGGGTTCTCATTCCCGAAGAAGGCGTTGGGATAGAGTGGTAACGAAAGGAACCGCGATTTCCAATCGCGACCTCGCAAGCAAAAGAGCCTTGGCTAACAAAACCGTTTCAGACGCGATTGGAAATCGCGATTCCTTTGTTTGAAGAATCCCACGCTTGATCAAATCGATCCTGCCTGCATCAATTAGCCCGTGAAATCCAAAGTTTCAGTCTCACTGATCATTTTGATCTTGGTCAACCTCTTGCCCATCTTCGGTGTGATTTATGGAGGCTGGAATGTTTTTGAAATCGTCGTTCTCTACTGGTTTGAGAATGTCGTCATCGGCGTGGTGAATGTTTTCAAAATCATGACTTCCGCGCCGAGCAAGGATGATGCGGAGGTTAACGGACAGCCGCTACCAGAATATTTGCGTTCGGATGCTTCGAAGGTTTTCCATCATGTTGCCAAATTTTTCCTGATTCCTTTTTTCACATTTCATTATGGAATGTTTTGTTTCGTGCATGGCATTTTTGTGTTCGCTCTACTTGGTCAAAAATCAGGTGCGCTTGAAGCCGGAAGTCCCATCTCAGGCATGCGTGAAATCACAGGCAGTCTGTTGCAGTCCGACATCAAGTGGTATGTGATCGCGATCATCGCCAGCCATGTTTTCTCGTTCTTCCACAACTATTTGGGCAAAGGTGAATACCGTAAAAACACGCCATCTGAATTGATGCACGCGCCTTACGGTCGGATCGTGGTGCTGCACATCGCAATCATCTTGGGCGCGTTCGTCATCACCGCCATGGGCAGTTCGGTAGGAATGCTCATCCTCCTCATCATCGGGAAAATCATCATCGATGCGAAGCTGCATCTCCGCTCGCATAAGAAGCTTGAGGAGAAGTCTTAGAAGAGGGGGAGAGGGAGTGAAGGGAAGATTGGGGGATTTCTATTTCACTCCTAATTGCTCGAGCGCTTTTTTACCGAATCGTTCACCGAGTTTGGGATATTGCTCGGCTGGGTAATGGAGTTCGCCGTGAGGATTCTTTTCATCGCCGCCATTGAGATCATCGGTATCGATCCATGCACCGAGTTTGTTAGATTCTGAGAGTCGAACTTGCACTTCACGCATGCGCTTCCATGCCTCTTCGCTTTCACCGTGCAATCCATAATCACTGATTCTCCCAATCACGAAATGTAACTTTTCGATTCCGAGGTCGGTTTTAAGATGGGTCAGAAGGGCGTTGAAACTTTTCTCATAGACCACGCCTAAATCCCGATTGGCATCGGATTCGCCCTGCATCCAGATGAAGGTGACGGTTTTGAAAGCTCGCACATCGCCGGCATCTTTGATCGCTTGCAAGAGTCTCGGATACTCTTCGCCATTTCCGCTCCTGAGTTTGCCATGGAGCTCGTGATCTTCGGGCAACTCATAATCCTTCACCCAGAAACGGATGCCACGCCCGCTCCTCATGCTGCGGACAATCGTCACCTGATCTTTTCCGAGCACCTTGGTGACGGCGCTGGCAAATCCCGTTTCGAGCCCCCCTGTCATGTTGGACTGCCCAGAGAGTATGAACAAATGGCCGCTTTTATCGGCCGCCGCTTTTTTCTCTGCCTGAGCATTGCAGGGGACCAGCAACGTGATGAAGAGCACAGCGTAAATCGCACGCAACAGATGGACTGATTGAATCAACATCCCAGTTTTACGACACGTTGCGCCTCGCTCTTCCATCGATTCAAAAAAGTCTCACGACAACCCAATCGCATCGCCTTCGTGACCGGGGATGATACGAGCCATGTTTACATTGCCGGGGCGAAACAACTTTGCCTAAGACATCACGATGATCGCAGGTTTGCTTGAAGTCGCGGCGCTGATGAAGATTTCCGACAGCAACGCCGCGCGAATCGCGTTTCCACCGTTTGCGCGACCTTAGGCATGGTGAGAATCCGATGTAAGATAAGAGCGGAAAGCAATAAGCTCTATTCCTCAGGGATTATTTTTTAAAAAATTCTACTATTTTCGCATTGCCACCAGAGAAAAAGCGCCATAGCTTCCGCCCCCCAACCGTCCAACCACGCTTCAAGATGTCCAAGCATAACTCACTCAAATCAAACGCCACCGTCGGCGGCAAACGCTCCGTCCTCAAACGTTTCGAGCGCGTGAAACTTCTCAAAGAGCGCGGCGAATGGAAACAGGGCAAGTCCCCGATCGGTCTTCCCAAGACCAAGCACGAAGGCTAATCCTTCGTGATTTGCCGCCTGCTCCCAGCATCCGTGTGAATTGCGCGGAACCATTATAACACCATGTCAGAGGGAGTCCGTCTCAATAAATATCTTGCTTCCTGCGGGATTGGATCGCGGCGTGCCTGCGATGAATTGATTTCCACCGGTCGAGTCGATGTGAACGGTGCGCCTTGCATCAAGCTTGCCACCCGAGTCACGGAAACCGACAGTGTCCGAGTCGACGGCAAACGTGTTTTTCCGAAAGAGGAAATCGTCGTCATTTTCCACAAACCTCGCGGTTATGTCTGCACCCGCAGCGACGAACTCGGCCGCGATACGATTTACAGCCTTCTTCCCGCCTCGCTGCATGCCCTCCATCACGTCGGCCGGCTTGATACGGATTCCGAAGGCATGCTTATTCTTACCAACGACGGTGACCTTTCCCAGCAGCTCATGCATCCATCGAAATCGGTGGAAAAAGAATACCTCGTCACCTCGAATCAAGCCTTCGAAAACGCCCACCTTGATCAGTTTCTCGCGGGTGTTTTCACAGAAGAAGGCAAGCTCAAGGCCAAACACATCGAGCGGATTTCCGCGCGGCGGATCAAAGTTGTCCTAGACCATGGTGCAAAGCGCCAGATCCGCGTGATGTTCGAGGCGCTGGGCTACCAAGTCACCAAACTGCTGCGCGTGCGGATTGGAAACCTCTGGTTGGGCGATCTCGAAATCGGCCGCTGGGCGGTTCTCAATGCCAAAGAAGTCAAGATGCTGCTTGGCGAGACCAAGGTGAAATGAGTTCTCAGTTTTGAGACAAAATTTCAACGCAAAGCCGCGAAGATCGCAGAGGTTCGCGGCTTTGCGTTGAAAAGAGAATCTTTATCAGGCTTCGAATTTCACGACTTTACGAACTTCGTTGCCGATGGGTGTTGCTCCTGCTTCATTCCTTCACATGGCGTATCTAGAGATTGAAAATCTTGAAAAGCATTTCGTGAAAACCAGTGGAGGCATGCTCTCTTCCAAGAAGGAAATCGTCAAAGCGGTCGATGGAGTCTCTCTGGAAATCGAAAAGGGCGAAATCCTTGGCTTGGTGGGTGAGTCAGGATGCGGGAAATCGACACTGTCCCGGACTTTGATGCAACTTATCAAACCCACCGCAGGATCCATCATCCTCGATGGCGAAAATCTCTCCACGCTCAGTCAATCGGAAATCCGCCGGCGTCGGCTTGATTTTCAAATGGTATTCCAAGACCCCTACGCCTCGCTCAATCCGCGCATGACGGTTTTTTCGACCATCGCCGAAGCTGTCCGCCAGCGTCATCCAAAAATGAAGGGTGTGGAGTTGGAAACAAAAGTCATCGATTTGATGTCCACGGTAGGACTTGAGGCAGCGCAGATGAAACGCTACCCACATGAATTTTCCGGCGGTCAGCGCCAACGCATCGCGATTGCCAGAGCTCTAGCTCCAGAGCCTAAACTGATCATTGCCGACGAGCCCGTCTCCGCGCTCGATGTCTCGATCCAATCGCAAATCCTCAATCTTCTCAAAGACCTCCAACGCAATCTCGGCCTGACCATGGTGTTCATCTCCCATGATCTAGGAGTCGTGCATTACATCGCGGATCGAATCGCGGTGATGTATAAGGGGAAAATCGTCGAGGTCGGCCCGGCAAGCGACGTATTCAATTCACCCAAAGACGCATACTCGCAACGCTTGCTCGCCTCGATTCCAAAACTCAGAAGCGCCTGATGCTTCAGCCTTTTTGATCCGGCTTTCCTGGCTGGAAAAGACGAAAATACGCTTGGCATTTCACCTGCTCCTCTGAAATAAGCTGAAAAAGTGGCAATCACGTAAAAGTTAGGATCGCATTAGGCGCCCTTTTAATCTGTCATTGCCCAGCTGAAATCCGCTCTCTAATATGCGTATGCACTTCACATCATGAGTTCCGCAAAATCCAAACCAACCAAAAAGCAAACTTCCGATCACAGCGCCGCTTTGAGCGCCACTTACAAGCCCTCGGCGGAGTTTTCCAAGAAGGCGCGCATCGGATCCATGGCGGCTTACGAAAAGCTTTATAAATCATCCATCGAAAAACCGGAAAAATTCTGGGGCTCAGAGGCAAAAGAACTGCACTGGCAAAAGCCGTTTTCTAAGGTTCTCGAATGGAAATGCCCCGATGCGAAATGGTTTACGGGCGGTAAAATCAATGTCGCGGAAAACTGCGTGGATCGGCACGCAAAAGGTCCGCGCGCCAACAAGGCAGCCATCATTTTTGAGGGCGAGCCCGGCGATACCCGCACCATCACCTACGCCCAACTCCATCGCGAGGTTTGCCAGTTTGCCAACGTGCTTCTCAAACGCGGAGTGAAAGCCAAAGACCGCGTGCTCATCTACATGCCGATGATCCCGGAGGCCGCTGTCGCCATGCTGGCCTGCGCGCGCATCGGCGCTGTGCACAATGTCGTTTTCGGCGGCTTCGCCTCCGAGGCCATCCTCGATCGCCTCGAAGACTCCGGCGCCACCGCCATCATTACTGCCGACGGGGGATGGCGTCGTGGAAAAATCATTCCACTCAAGCCCGCTGTTGACGAAGCCCTGAAAAAATATTCCAAGGTTAAAAACATCTTCGTCGTCAATCGCACCGGAAACGAAGTTTCCATGAAAGCGAAACGCGACTTGTGGTGGCATGAGGAAATGGCAAGCGCCTCCGCGAAACACGAGCCAAAAGGATTCGATTCCGAGCACCCGCTTTTTATTCTCTACACCTCCGGCTCTACCGGAAAACCCAAAGGCATTCTCCACACCTCCGGCGGATACCTCACCGGCACCTACTCCACCTGCAAATACATCTTCGATATGCGCGATGAAGATGTGTATTGGTGCACCGCCGATGTCGGCTGGATCACCGGCCACTCATATATTGTGTACGGACCGCTCGCCAATGGCGCTACCCAAGTCATGTATGAAGGCGCCCCGAATCAACCGGACTTCGGGCGCTTCTGGAAAATGATCGAACAGCACCGGGTCAGCATTTTTTACACGGCTCCCACGGCCATCCGCGCGTTCATCAAAGCAGGTGATGAATTCCCCGAAAAATACGATCTCTCCTCCCTGCGCCTGCTCGGCTCGGTCGGCGAACCCATCAATCCTGAAGCTTGGCACTGGTATCACGAAAAAATCGGTGGCGGCCGCTGCCCCATCGTCGACACTTGGTGGCAAACCGAAACCGGAGCGATTCTCATTTCTCCCATCCCCGGCGCAACTTCCTGCATTCCAGGCACCGCCACCCGCCCGTTCTTTGGGATCGATGCCGCCATCCTCGATGATGCCGGAAACGAATGTCCTCCAAACGTGGATGGTCGCCTAGTGATCCGTAAGCCATGGCCATCCATGACCCGCACGATCTATGGCGACAAAGCGCGTTTCAAAAAAACCTACTTCTCGGATTACCCCGGCCTGTACACCGCTGGTGACGGCGCACGTCGTGATAAAAAAGGCAATTTCTGGATCATCGGTCGTCTCGATGACGTGCTCAACGTCTCCGGTCACCGCCTCGGAACCGCTGAAATCGAATCGGCTCTCGTCGCTCACCCCGCCGTCGCCGAAGCCGCTGTTGTCGGACGCCCGCACGATCTCAAAGGGCAAGCCGTTGCCGCTTTCGTCACACTGAAAATAGGCTATGAGGCTTCTGCGCAACTGGAAAACGAACTGCGCAACCACGTCGGTCACGTCATTGGCGCGATCGCAAAACCCGATGATATTTATTTCACTCCGGGACTGCCAAAAACCCGCTCCGGCAAAATCATTCGACGTCTACTCAAGGAACTCGTGACGATCGGCACCATTTCAGGCAATATCACCACCCTAGATGATATCACCGTCATTGATCATCTCAAAATACTCCTAAAAAAATAGTCGTTCATGACCCCATCCAAATACCTGTTTTTGCGGATCGCGAGTCGTTTTGGTTACTCGCGCAAACCCCTTCGATTGAGTCATATGGCGCTCGAATCGAATTTGCTGAGAGAGGCGGAAACCTTCCTTGGCGAGGCAATCTGGCAAAAGACAGAGAACATCGAAGCCCTCTCGATGGAGTATTGGAACCTGAGAAAATGCATGAAAGATCTGGATCGGCTTTCCAAAGAAATCGATCAATTTCAGGAAAAATTGGATCAAATCCACGAACAGCGAACGGAAGTTTGGAAAAACACCACCAAGTCCATTCAGGATCTCATTGCGGAACGCAATCAGTTGCTCAGCCAAATCGATATGTTGAGCAGAACCCGTGATCAAATCAACAACAGGGCACGCCACATGCGGCGCAATTACCGCAGACTGAGAATCAAAAAAAATTTCCTCGGCAAAGAAGGCGCCAAACAGGAGGAAATCGATAAGACCACAACGCTTTTGATCGAAATTCGCAACGAGTTCAATCTTCTCAAGCAAGAACGGCAAAAGAACGTCCAGGAGATCGCCGCAGCGAACGCCAGAATCAAGGAAATTGAGACATCGGTCAGCGAGCTTAAGACATCCAGCCGCTCCAAAATATCCGAGTCCTCGCAATCCATCGGCGATGCCAACCAGCAAATATCCACGAGGCGGGCCCAGCTCAACTCGCTCGACACCCAAATACGCGTGCTATACGCGGATATTGGCAGCTACATCAGTCTCAACCTGGACAAGAATCCCGAGTGCAAAAATGCTGGCGAAGAGCTCAAGGGAATGATTGACGTGATGACCGCCCTGCGGAAATCCATCAAATATAACTTCGAGCTCACCTGAGGTGGGCAGAAGCGCCCTTTTTTCCATTTTCCGGAAATGTTTACGCAACTCGCCTTTACAATTTGGCGATCCCCTGTCACAC
The DNA here is from genome assembly GCA_945873125.1 of Prosthecobacter debontii. GTDB lineage: Bacteria > Verrucomicrobiota > Verrucomicrobiia > Verrucomicrobiales > Akkermansiaceae > Luteolibacter. Next base: position 29,928 of record CAMCBV010000022.1, on the reverse strand, counting down.
CCCTGAAAGTTTAATCCACACGCCCGCGCAACATGCCCAAAGACACCTCGATCCGCAAAATTCTCGTCATCGGCTCCGGCCCCATTGTTATCGGCCAAGGCTGCGAATTCGACTACTCCGGAGTCCAAGCCTGCAAAGCTCTCAAAGAAGAAGGATATGAAGTGATCCTGGTGAATTCAAACCCCGCCACGATCATGACCGATCCGGAGTTCGCGCACCGCACTTACATCGAGCCCATCACGCCGGAAGTGGTCGAAAAAATCATCATCCGCGAAAAACCCGACGCACTGCTTCCCACTCTCGGCGGCCAAACCGCCCTGAATACCTCCATGTCGCTTTTCAAATCCGGCACCTTGGAGAAACACGGCGTCCGCATGATCGGAGCAAATGCTGAAGCGATCGACAAAGGCGAAGACCGCCACCTGTTCAAGGAAGCGATGGAAAAAATCGGCCTCGACATGCCGCGCTCCGGCATTGCCCGCACGATGGAAGAAGCTCGCGACGTTGCGGAAGAGATCGGCACGTTCCCACTCATCGTCCGTCCCGCCTTTACCCTTGGCGGCCAAGGCGGAGGCATCGCCTACAACAAGGAGGAATTCGAGGAGATTGTCCACCGCGGCCTCGATCTCTCGCCCGTCTCCGAGGTCCTTATTGACGAATCCTTGCTCGGCTGGAAGGAATTCGAAATGGAAGTCATGCGCGACCGCGCGGACAACTGCGTGGTCATCTGCTCCATCGAAAACCTCGATCCCATGGGCGTCCACACCGGAGACTCCATCACCGTTGCGCCGATCCAAACTCTAACAGACCGCGAATACCAAATCATGCGCGACGCCTCATTTGCGGTGATCCGCGAGATCGGCGTCGAGACGGGCGGTTCCAACATCCAGTTCGCCACCGATCCGAAAACCGGCCGCATGATCGTCATCGAGATGAACCCACGCGTTTCCCGCTCCTCGGCGCTCGCTTCCAAAGCCACCGGATTTCCCATCGCAAAAATCGCCGCGAAGCTCGCAGTCGGTTACACACTCGATGAATTGCCAAACGACATCACGCGCGAGACCCCGGCATCCTTCGAGCCCACCATCGATTACGTGGTCACCAAGATCCCGCGCTTCACTTTCGAGAAGTTTCCTACTGCAAATCCCGTACTTACCACTTCCATGAAATCCGTCGGCGAGGCGATGTCCATCGGCCGCACGTTCAAGGAGTCCATGCAGAAATGCCTGCGCTCCCTCGAAACCGGACGCTGGGGCTTCGGCTTCGACAACAAAGATGCGAAATCTCCCACCAAAGACGAGATCACCCGTAAGCTCCAAATTCCCAATGCCGAACGTATTTTCTGGCTGCAAACCGCATTCGTGAACGGTTGGACGCTCGATGAAGTCCACGCCGCCACTTCCATCGATCCATGGTTCCTACGCCATCTCGAACAGATCGCCAGAGAGGGGAGCGTGGGCATCCTGCCCGCTTCTTCTCCCAAAGCCGGCGAGACGCCGACACTCGCTTCCGATCTCCGTCAAATTAAGAAACTCGGCTTCTCAGATCGTCAGATCGCAAAAGCATGGGATTCCACCGAAGACGAAGTCCGCGCACTCCGCAAAAAACACGGCATCATTCCAACCTACCGCCTCGTCGATACCTGCGCCGCGGAGTTCGAAGCCTACACCCCGTATTTCTACTCCACCTATGGCGATGAGAACGAAGCGCGCCAATCGGACAAAAAGAAAATCATCATCCTCGGCGGCGGTCCTAACAGAATCGGTCAAGGTATCGAGTTCGATTACTGCTGCGTCCACGCCGCCTTCGCGCTCAAGGAGCTGGGCTACGAAACGATCATGGTGAACTCGAATCCTGAGACGGTCTCCACCGACTACGATACCTCGGACAAACTGTTTTTCGAACCCCTCACACTCGAAGACGTTCTCAACATCTGCGATCAAGAAAAACCCTACGGCGTGATCGTCCAGTTCGGCGGCCAAACCCCGCTCAACCTCGCCGCGGATCTCGAGCGCCACGGCGTCCCCATCATCGGAACCTCGCCGAAATCCATCGAACTCGCGGAAGACCGCAAGTTCTTCTCTGCCTTGTTAGACAAACTCAACCTCAAACAAGCCGAAGCCGGAACGGCCACCAACGAGGCCGAAGCCATCGCCGTCGCCAACCGTATCGGTTACCCGGTTCTTGTCAGACCTTCCTTCGTGCTCGGCGGCCGGGCCATGATGATCGTTTACTGCGACTCCGAACTCTCCACCTACATGCGAGAGGCGGTCACGGCTTCTCCGGAGCGCCCGGTCCTCGTCGATCGTTTCCTCGATAACGCCACGGAAATCGATGTCGATTGCATCAGCGACGGGGAAACCTCCGTGGTCGGCGCAATCATGCAACACATCGAACAAGCCGGCATCCATTCCGGCGATTCTGCTTGCGTCATTCCTGCCTTCTCAATCTCGGATCACATCAAAGCCCAAATCGAAAAAGCCGCCAAAGACCTCGCCCGCGAGTTACAGGTCAAAGGCTTGATGAACATCCAGTTCGCGGTGAAAGACGAGGAGCTTTACGTCATCGAGGTCAATCCTCGCGCCTCTCGAACCGTGCCGTTTGTCTCAAAAGCCACTGGCGTTTCTCTCGCCAAACTCGCTGCCAAAATCATGGTCGGTGAAAAACTCGCCGATATGGGGTATACGGAAACCATCATTCCTCCCCATTTCTCCGTCAAAGAAGCGGTGTTCCCATGGAACCGCTTCCCTGGCATCGACATCGTGCTCGGCCCGGAAATGAAATCCACCGGCGAGGTGATGGGCATCGATAAGGATTGGGGTATGGCCTATGCCAAATCCCAGATCTCCGCCTTCAACCCGCTTCCGAAAGAAGGCACGGTGTTCTTCTCCGTTGCGGATCGTGATAAAGAGCGTGCCATCGACATCGCCCGCAGCCTTCACGAACTCGGTTTCAAAATCGTCTCCACCGGCGGCACGCTCGCCAAACTCGCCGAAGCCGGCATTCCCGCCGACCGGGTTTACAAGGTCCTCGAACAAGCTCGCCCGAACGTCATCGACATGATGAAAAACAACGAGATCCATTTCCTCATCAACACCCCGGCAACTCATGAGTCCCGCGCCGATGAGATCCTGATCCGTTCCACCGCAATCGCTCAGAAAATTTCCTACGCCACCAACATGGCAGCGGCAGAGGCCTCCGTAAAAGCCATCCGCTCTCTCAAAGAAACCGAACTCACAGTCCAAAGCATCCAAGAGTATCATGCTTGAGGGCTCTTATAAGGAAAAACTCTCGGCTCTCTCTGATTGCGTTTCCTCAGCGGATGGAATAAGGGTTTGCCCATTACATACAGAATTAGGCATCTCTCCTGCTTCCATCACCTAAAGTCCATGATCGGGCGGTAACCATGAACAACTCCCCACACATCCTCCGGGATTTCGATCACGCCATCACCACTCTCAAAGGTGAGGTCTTGAGAATGGCCGCAAAAGCCCGTCATAACCTGGAGCGCGCCATCCAGGCCCTGCTCGAGCGCAACCCGGAAATCGCAAATGCTGTCATCGCAGATGATGATGAAATCGACGAACTTGAACGCTCTATCGACAAACTCGGGATGGACATTCTTGTCCGCTATCATCCGCTCGCCAATGATCTCCGGCTTGTTGTCTCATCGATGAAAATCTCCATGAACCTTGAGCGCATCTCCGATCACGCGGTCAGCATCGCCAAACGCGCGAAAAAAACCATCGCTACCGCCGAGCTTGGCGATGTGACCCTGGTTGAGCCGATCTACTCGTTGGCAGACCACTTGTTACGCGATGCGATTTCCTCTTACAGCGATGGCAATGGCACGCTCGGTGCCTCCCTGCATGTGCGTGACAAAGAGCTCGATAAAATGCACAAGGACGTGACCTCCCAATTCAGCGCGCGCATCGAAGACACTGCCGGTCGTAGTCAAGAATACCTCCACCTCATCCTTATCATCCGCTCCCTCGAACGCGTCGGCGATCTCTCCTGTAACATCGGCGAAGACGCCGTTTTCCTCGAACACGCCAGAGACCTCCGCCACAAAGGCAGCAGCGAACGCGAAGTAACGCGTGAGATCTAGAATCGTTCTGGACGGAGTCAGGCAATGTTTCTAAATTTTGCCTCATTGAAACATAGGAAATAATCAACTTCACCAAGCGATGAGCGAAAAAGGCTATTTACCACACCATAAGATCAAGGGATTTGTTTTCTGGGTCCTCACCATCTGCATCGCGATCGCCACCACGGCGGGCATTCTCCACTCATGGGGCACCATGGGCGAAGTCTTGGCCAACCGCTGCATCTGGTCGGCGGTCATTCTCTCTCTGGGAAGCCTTGCCTTTCTTCTCATCAACCGTCTCTTCGGCGATCTCGGAAGGTTTTTGATGGATGATTCGGATACATCCATCAGGGTCGATCCGACCTTTGCAGAGCGCCTGAAGCGTGCCAAAGAAGAAGGTAGGACCTCCGAATAATCCTGCTCCCACCGGCGGTTCAAAAAAACTTACGACTCAAGACCCAAACTTTGGGGATTAGGGTTTGAGTTTTTCCCGACTCGATACCAGATTGCGCGTGGGCACGTCCCTTTTCTCCAAACAATGAATGCTCTAACCCGTAGTGCCACCGCTTATTGGCAGTCTTCCATCGGCAAAAAACTGATCGTAGCCGTCACTGGAATCGTAATGATCTTGTTCCTCGCCGGACACCTGACTGGCAACCTTTTGATTTTCGCAGGTCGGGAAGCTTTTAACGACTACGCGCAATTTCTCCACCATGCAGGCCACGGAGCCTTAATCTGGATCGCTCGAGTTGGGTTGCTGGTTACCGTAGTGCTGCATGTGATTGCAACCATTCAACTGACCCGCCAAAATCGTTCGGCGCGCAAGGAGGCTTATCAATACAAGACCACCATCCAGGCGAAAAAATCCTCACTGCTGATGATCTGGAGCGGCTTGACGATTCTGGCTTTCATCGTTTTTCACATCCTTCATTTCACCGTGAGAATCGCGGGTGGCTTCTCGAAAATGATGGATAAAGATTACCACACCGCCACTGGCGATTCGCGCCACGATGCCTATGGGATGGTGATCGCTGGTTTCCAAAACAGCAGCTTCAATTGGGTGGTCGTCGCGTTTTACATCATCGCCATGAGCCTGCTCTGCTCGCACCTCAGCCACGGGGTCGGCTCGGTTTTCCAAACGCTCGGTTGGCGGTCGCAAAAATCCCAGGACCTGATCCGCAAAGTTTCACTCGGTTATTCCTTCGTCATCTGGGCCGGCTTCATCTCCGTGCCTCTTTCCATCTTCTTCGGGTTCGTCAAATAATTCCTTCTCCAAATCATCATGTCACTCGATAGCAAAATCCCGGCTGGCCCGCTTGAGCAGAAATGGTCCAAGCACAAAATGGACTCCAAGCTCATCAATCCGTCAAACAAACGGAAATTTAACATCATCGTCGTCGGCTCCGGGCTCGCTGGCGGAGCGGCTGCCGCAACGCTCTCTGAGCTCGGTTACCAAGTCAAATGCTTCTGCTACCAGGATTCCCCACGCCGCGCTCACTCGATCGCCGCCCAAGGCGGAATCAACGCTGCGAAAAACTACCGCAACGATGGCGACTCGGTTTACCGCTTGTTTTACGACACGATCAAAGGTGGCGACTTCCGCTCGCGTGAGGCAAACGTCTATCGTCTCGCGGAAGTTTCCAACAGCATCATCGATCAATGTGTTGCCCAAGGCGTGCCATTTGCCCGCGAATACGGCGGCCTGCTCGATAACCGCTCCTTCGGCGGCGCGCAGGTTTCCCGCACGTTTTACGCCCGTGGCCAAACCGGACAACAACTCCTAATCGGATGTTACCAAGCCCTCGAAAAAGAAATCAGCAAGGGCGGCGTGAAAATGTATCCGCGCACCGAGATGCTGGATCTCGTTCAAGTCGATGGCCATGCAAAAGGTATCGTCGTCCGCGACCTGAACACTGGAGAGATCTCGACCCACGCCGCAGATGCGGTGATTCTCGCCACCGGTGGTTACGGTAACGTGTTTTTCCTCTCCACCAACGCCATGGGCTGCAATGTGATGGCGGCATGGCGCGCCGCACGCCGTGGCGCCTTGTTCGCCAACCCCTGCTTCACGCAGATCCACCCGACCTGTATTCCGGTCTCTGGCGACTACCAATCCAAGCTCACGCTCATGTCGGAATCCCTCCGTAACGACGGTCGCATCTGGGTTCCTAAAACCCAAGCGCTCGCCGAAAAACTCCGCAAAAAAGAAATCCATCCTTCAGAAATATCCGAAGAGGATCGCGATTATTATTTGGAACGGAAATATCCATCCTTCGGAAACTTGGCACCTCGTGACATCGCATCGCGTGCCGCCAAGGAGGCTTGTGATGACGGCCGTGGAATCGCCCCGACCGGGCTGGGTGTTTATCTGGATTTCCGCGATGCGATCAAACGCCTTGGTGAGGATACGATCCGCGCCCGTTACGGCAACCTCTTCCAGATGTATGAAAAAATCGCCGGCGAAAATCCTTACGAACGCCCGATGATGATTTATCCAGCCGTCCATTACACGATGGGCGGGCTGTGGGTTGACTACAACCTAATGTCCAATGTCCCGGGCCTGCATGTGCTCGGCGAAGCGAACTTTTCCGACCACGGGGCAAACCGCCTCGGCGCCTCGGCGCTGATGCAGGGACTTGCCGATGGGTATTTCGTCATTCCGAATACGATCGCCAACTACCTCGCCACCCAGAAGCCAGGGTCGGTGACCACTGCACATCCCGCCTTCGCGCAGGTAGAGAGCGAAGTACGCGCGCGCATCGTGAAATTGCTTTCCATCAAAGGCACCCGCACGGTCGATTCCTTCCACCGGGATCTCGGAAAAGTCATGTGGGACAAATGCGGCATGGAACGCAGTGCGGAGGGCCTCAAATGGGCGCTTCAGGAAATCGCAAGGATCCGTGAGGATTTTTGGAATCATGTGCTTATTCCTGGCAATGCGGAAAATGCCAACATGGAACTCGAAAAGGCGGGTCGCGTGGCGGACTTCCTAGAATTCGGCGAGCTCATGTGCCACGACGCACTTCAGCGCGAGGAATCCTGTGGAGGTCATTTCCGTAGCGAGCATCAATTCACCGATAAGGATCCTGAAGTCTTGGAAGGCAAAACCCAGCCAGGGGAAGCTAAGCGCCATGACGATACGTATGCCTACGTTTCCGCATGGGAATATCACGGTCCGGGCCAAGCTCCCACACTTCACAAAGAAGAGCTCAAATACGAAAGCGTGAAGCTTTCCGTTCGTAGTTACGCGTGATGTGTCGGTGATCTTCGGTCGCCAAATAAATGGCTGAAAGATATAAAATCGTTGGATCTATCAAGATGCTTGGGATTGCTCTCTGTTTTGTTGGGAAATTGATTTCTAAATACGGAATATAGAATCATGCGTCGCTTCATCCAACTTCGACCTCTCCTGAAAGCTCAGGGAGCTCTGCTTTTGCTGATCGCGACAATGTTCCTAACATTTTTTCTTCAGCATATACTTGGCGAGGGTTTTTATGGCAAATTCATGCTCTTCCCTGCAGATGTCGTCAACGCATGGAACACCTTGCGCGCTGGCGATTATGAACATGTCCATTGGGCTGGCTTTGTCACGCTGTTCACCCCGGCGATGCTTCATGGAAGCGCGGGCCACATCATCGGGAACATGATCTTCTTATGGATCTTCGCGGCGCTCGCAGCGGAATTGCTCGGTCAACGCTGCATGCTTTTTGTTTTCTTCTTCACCGCTATCACGGGCAGTCTCTGCCACATCGCGCTGAATCCAGATGAAATCATCCCATGTCTCGGCGCTTCAGGTGCGGTCATGGGATTTGAAGGTCTCTATCTCGCCATGGCCGTCCGCTGGCACTTGCCCAATCCCCATGTCTGGCCTATGGCAAGACCCATAGCACCAAGCCAACTGGCAATGGTTGGAATCATCGGATTAATCTTCGATTTCATGGGCTACACCGGCGGAGGCATGGGTGTCGCCTACGGAGCTCACTTGGGCGGTTTCCTCGGCGGCTTGTTGCTCGGCAGTTTCTTCGTGAAGATGCCACGGCATGCGTTGCCGAGGTGAACCGAGATCAAGGCAGGGACGCGTGTCCCTACGCGTCCACCATGAAATGAGAAAGCATATGAACCGGCGGTTTCATCCGCTTACGCAACGAAACAAACGGTTAGGAACAACCGGCCCTGCCTCATCCAACGTTCACCGGGACAAGCGTCATCGTGTCGTTTCCGAAGATATCGATGACTTTGATGGCGACGGTGTAACGACCCGGTTTGGCGTAGGTGTGTGTGATGGTTTTTAGCTCAAGGTCGCGATCGCGGCGGGTGCGGAAGCTTTGCCACTCGTTCTCGAAGATGTAAGCGCCGGTCCAGCGTTCTTCGAATTCTAAAAACTCGCCAGACCCAGCATCCACGACGCCGGGTAGTTCTCCATCCACTCCCATGGTTTTCGCCATCTTGATGATTTCTTTGCGGCTCTCGTAATTGAAATCCACTGCCCAGTAGTCCACCCAGTCGGTCCATTTTTTGGTGAGCACCTCGCGCTTGACGATGCCGTCTTTGTCTTTGCTGAATTTTACCAATTGCCCGGCATCGCAGGCGACTTCACTTTTCCCAGCCTTGAGCTCGGCGGTGATGGAGTCCACCAGGCCTTGCGAGTAATGGACGGAGAAATCCGTGAGCTCGATGCTGAGAGCGAGTTTGTTTTTCGAATCATAGCGCGGTGTGGCCTCGACGTAGGCGATATCTGCGAAACGGACTTGGCCTTTTTCCACAGCGCGTTTATCAAAGACTTCCGGCGGAATGGTTTTGGGGGCGATATCGATGCCCTTGCTTTTGGCTTCCTCCAACACCGCAGGGAACAATCCCATCTCGAATTCAAAGGCGAGGATATCCACGCGCGAGGCACCGCGCTTGCGGCATTCCGTGATGACTTCTTCCACAAACAAGCGACCTACAGGCAAATTGATTGGACCGACGCAAACGAGGCGACTGCCGTTCTTGCCATGGAAAAAAGCGGCATCTGCTAACGGTTCAGCTTTGTAGGCTTTGAGGATTAAGGCACGGAAATCCTGCTCTTTTTGGGCGAGAGCCTGCTCCTTTTTCTTGCCGCTCAATCGTCCAGAAACATTCAGATACGCTTGGCGCTCGTATCGACCGAGGTTGAGCACCTCGAAAGCGCGGAATGACTTGCCGTCTAATTTCAACTCGCGCTGCACTTGGATCATGCGCTTGCGCGTGGTGTGAATGCCGAACTTGCCGAGGTCACTGGTGATCCACTTCCGACCGAGCTTTTCAGCCACTGCGGCGGTGGTGCCGGAACCGCAGAAGAAGTCGGCAACGAGGTCTCCCTCGTTGCTACTGGCTTTCATGATGCGTTCAAGCATAGCCTCAGGTTTTTGCGTCGGGTAAGGCAGTCTCTCAGGATTGAGGCCGTGCGACAAGTTTGGTATGTCGTTCCAAAGCGAACCAATCACAAGTTGGAACTCATCGAGATAATATTTTTTGTATTCTGAACCCGTCGAAGATGTGTAGATGAGATTTCTTGTCTTCATCTCATCGATGGATTTCTGTGAATAATCCCCGAGCGTCACAATCTTGAAATTGCGACCATCCGGTTCAGCATAACGAAATTCTTTTAGTTGGGTATGCGTGAGTTCCGCACTGGTTTTATACTGCTGGTTAAAAATGCCAGCTTCGCTCTTGGTGAAAAATATGATGGACTCTATTTCGCGTGACCATTGAGCAGAAGACTTCTTTGCGCCTTTTCCAACAGCATCACGTTGCCAGACAATTTCATTCCTGAAATTACCTGATCCAAACACCTCGTTCATTGCTAAGCGAATAAAAGCTGTTACTCGCCAATCACAGTGGAGGTAAATACTTCCTTCTGGATGCATTAAATCGCGCATAAGGATCAGACGCTCGTAGATCATCGAGATGAACGAATCCGCGCCCCGGCCCCAGGTGTCGCGGTAGGCGATTTGTTCGAGCATGTTAGGTTCCTTGTGGAAGGTCTCACCGCCGGAAGGTCTCACCGCCGATCTCGATGTCCATGGAGAAGTCCGCGCCGACGTCGAAGGGCGGGTCGATGTAGATGAGCTTGAGGCCGCCGGCGTCCTCGATCTGGCGGCGCAGCGCGCCGGACTTGAGGGAGGAGAGGATGAGCTTGTTATCGCCCCAGATGAGTTTGTTGGTCCAGCCCTTGGTCTGGCGGCCGGAGGTGTCAAAGAGCTGGGATTGTTCGTCCGCCATTTCCTTGCGCGGTTCGTCAATGTGCTCCAGCGTCTGGAAGGGCAGCACGGCGGTGCAGACCTCACGGGTCTTGCCATTCCACACTAGCTCCACCTCGCGCTTGTCCGCAAAGAGCAGGAAGCGGTATTTTTCCGGCAAGGGTTTCCCCTGCTCAATGAGCTTGATAAGATCGCGCTTCTCAGTCTCGGTGAGATCGTAGTGTTCAGTGGATGGACGGGACATTTGTTGAAAATTTTGTAATTTTGTTCTATTGACAGGGGGCTCTCGCGTTCGTATTGGTTCTGCAGCACCGGACGTTAGGCTTTCTTGTCCTGACCGCGGGCCCTCGGGCCAGCCGGTGCTTTCTTTTTGCCCGTATACCTCGGTTTTTGAACTTTGTTATGTCTAGGGCGTATCACTTTCAAGCTGGAGTTAAAAGTGCCCGGCGGATCCTGCCAGCGATAAATGCACGGTTTCAGCAGTTCAAAGAATTCACTTCCATTAACGTGATCTTCAAAACGCATCCCAATGATGGTGGTTACAAAATCCGCAAGTTGTAAGCCAATATTCTGAGACTGAGAGATCCCAAAAAAAGGAGTGTCCAAAACGCGATCCATAGCTAGCCCATCTGGGCTACGAAGAAAGAAATTGGTGATCGCCGTTGCGTTTTTGAGATTTGTTCCGTGGTCGCGATCATCAAAGACCAGGATCGCTATATCTTCCTTGTCCTCAATTCGCATAAACATGTCGATGCGCTCAAACAGGTAACGATATGTTTTATCAAGAGCGGTCATGTTCTGACAGGCAAACTGCTTGTATTCCTGCTCAAAACAAACCGTTCCAAAAACTGGAATTTTTTTACTTTTAAGATAGCGGACAAGATCTAAAGCAAGATTGAGATTCTTAGACTGCCCGTGGAGTTCGCGCATCTTGAACGCGTAGGGCTTCAGAAGCTCAGTGCCTTTGATTTCATTATCTCGTGCGTAATCATCTCCGAGATGTTTTTGTTTCAACCTGAATATGTCGCTAGCCACGCGCGTTAGCTCACGCTCACGTATCGCGACGCCGCAGAGCGCTCCCAAAGGTAAATTCTTTTCCTTCTGAATACGGAATGTTTCATCTAGGAAAATAAGCATAATGACGTGTGGACTTAGAAGTGTTTTTAAATGGGCTCACTTGTATTCGGTGAAACTATTGACGAGATCTGAAAGGCTTGCGGGCTTGTGTTTTTCAAAACCTGTTTGATCGACGTATATAAAATCATAGCGCACCGCGTTTTCATCAGCATTTGTGGCATCACTGCACCACTGCTTGAGGCGTGTCATTTTTTGGGGAAGATCCAGTTCTTCACGGCCTTTCGTCTCAATGATCCAAACTGTGCCAGTGGTGTCGCGCACGATGAAGTCCGGGACGTAATTCGAAAGGTCTCCATTCGCTTTCACGTAGTCGAATTTGAATCCGATCGCGAGGTAGTTCTTGGTAAAGGCTGCGACGTCCGGTGCGGCTTCAAGGAGAGCAGCAAAGGCGAGTTCGAATCCGCCTGAATTTGCCTCGCCGACGATTTTGTTGAAGATGGATTTCTTTGCCGAAAGGAAGGAGCGGTTTTCGGTTCGGAATGGGCGTGTGTTATGCAGGCGAATGTAATCCTCGATGCGGGTTGTGCCGGTATCGGCGATGGTGAGGGCGTTCATGGCAAACTTAAACGAGTCATAGAGCACTTTGCCAACATCGGGCTCAGATAGATTCCTCAAGACAACGCCATCCTCCAAATCCACAGGCGAGGAATCGAACAAATGATCACGCATGAAATCACGGACTTTGGGATAGAGGACATCGTATCCGCCCACGAGCCGGAGGTCTTTCAACAGCTGACGCGCAAAAAATGCCACCACGGAACGATAATCTGCGGGCCCTGCTCCATCGAGATGAATGGTATGATGAATTTCAGCATCCAGCATCGTTTTGAAAATAATCTCGCGAGTTTCTTCAGGAGTAAAGGGCTTCAAAGGCAGTCTCTTATTTCCTAATGCAGATGGATCAAGTTCATTGAGATCTTTGAAATCCCGCTGAAATCTGCGACTCAAGCGTGGAATCGGTATTTCCAAGGATGGAAGATTTTTGTCGGTGTTATCGGTATCGATCTCAACGATTAGAGAGTCTTTACGTGAAGTTCCCGCACCCATCGGTACATGATCAAACGTGACGCCTTCATTTTGAATGGACTCTACGAATTCCATAAAGGCCGGCGTTCCCATTACTGAAACGATTTCACGCTGATCACTGCCGAAATACATCCGCCGCAGACCGCGACCAAGGGTTTGCTCTGGGAGAATATTCGACTTCGCCGCATACGCGCGCAGACCGACAATTGTGGTTACATTTCGGACATCCCAGCCCTCTTTTAGCATGAGCACGGAAACAATGGCTTTGAAGGGCGATTTCAATGAATCAATCTCGTTCGATTGTTTTCTCAGTAACTCAAGCTCTTCTTTATTTTTACCAGAAGCCGCCTCGGAAATTTCGCCGTTGTTTTTTGTATGAATCGTGAGAACAGCATCTTTTAGCTCGGGGCAAATTTTCTGGAGATATTCGCCTACTTCGTCGCAGTTTTTGGTGTCGTCCACCATGACGAAGAGGACGGCTTTTTTGCCCATCATTGCGTGTTCAGCATAGCTTTTGCGCCACTCTTCTATGCCAAGAGCAAGGAAATCAGCATATTTGTCCGAGAAGATAGCTGTCTTATTCTCGTGGAGTTTTGCGCGACTAGTCGCATCCGGAAGCACGGGATGTTTGACGACGTTTTGGTAAATGGCTTCAACGAGCGGATAGTCTGAAACAGTCTGGACAAAAATTGCACCATTATCATGGCGCGGCGTAGCGGTGACATCCACTTGCAAGGTAAGACGTCCATCTTTTTGGAGCATCTTGTGATGGATGTCCTGAATGGATTTGAACCATGCCATCTTTGGATTATGAATGTGATGAGCTTCATCATTAAATACAGCAAGCTCTTCGATTTCGCGGACGATCTCACCAAGGTCGGTTTTGCTATCCGTAGTTTTGCCTTTTGGTTTTTCGCCGAAAGCGTCTGACAAAAAATAATCTCTCAGATCTTCATCATCGAGTGTAGGTTCGGAGACATCGCCAAGAAAAACACGGTGGATGTTGGTGAGAAAGATATTTCCTGTTTCGCGGAGAACGCGCACGTCGTCTTGGATATGAAGCGTGAGTTGAAAATCATCGCGCCAGTTTTGGCCTTGATGGCCGTTATCCGGCAAAATGGGATCGTTGAAAAAGATTTTCAGCCCATCAAAATCCGTCCGCAAACGATCGAGCACAATGATGTTTGGTGCAATGACAAGGAAGTTGCGCGAAAGTGTGGAGTCTGGCTCGTAAAGTTTATGGAAAAAACTCCAAGCGATGAGTAACGAGAGAACTTTGGTTTTCCCTGCCCCGGTGGCCATTTTTAAAACATAGCGCGGCCAATCTTCTGCAAACATGCCATGCGACACTGCGCCCGAAGCATCGAAACGCAACAAATCGAATTTATCGCGGGCTTTGCGGACATCATAAAGCCAGATGACCGTTTCTACAGCCTCGCGCTGCGCGAAGTAATATTGAAAAGGAGCAAGTGTGCCATCAGCGGTTTCTATAAGATGCTCCGTTTCAAACCACCAGTTCAGGAGTGCTCGTGAAGTTTGAGAAGCTCCGGGGTAGCCGGCTAGGCGCCAGTCATAAACCTCTATGCGAATTTTAGAAACCAGAGGAGGAAGGAGTTTTTCGTATGCCGTGCTACGGAGTGCTTCATCAGCCGGAAACCAACGCTGAGATGGGACAAGCGGGGCATGCGGTGATGTAGGAAATTCTGGATGAAGTGCCATCGCGGGTAAACTTACTTAGCCCATGATTCCAAGGCGAGAGGAAACAAAGAGGATCGAATACTTTCCATGTAATGAGAAAGCGTATGAACCCGCGGTTTCATCCGCTCACGCAACGAAACAAACGGTTAGGAACAACCGGCCCTGCCGATTAAAGACTTCCGCTCTTCACCACTCAACTCACGCCATGCTCCAGGAGCCAATTCCTGTTCATCCAATCCGCCGATCGCCACACGGATCAGGCGTAGCGTCGGGAAGCCAACCGCCGCAGTCATGCGTCTGACTTGACGGTTTTTTCCCTCGACCAGCTCGATGCGCAACCAAGAGGTCGGGATGGATTTTCGGAAACGCACGGGCGGATCGCGTGGCGGAACGTTTGGCTCATTTCCCAACAACGCCACCCGACACGGTCTGGTCTTGTGACCTTGGATGTCGATCCCTCCGGATCTCAGCTTCTCCAGCGCTACTTCATCGGGTTCACCCTCCACCTGCACCCAATAGGCGCGCGGATGCCCCTGCTCGGGATCCAGAAAACGGTGATTAAACCCCGGCTCATCGCATAGCAGCAGCAAGCCCTCGGAATCCATATCAAGCCGCCCGACCGGATAAACCCCTTTCGGAAAACCGAAATCCGCCAAGGTTTTTTGACCTGGCTGATCCGGTGTAAACTGGCACAGCACGCCGTAAGGTTTGTGAAAAAGAAGCAGCACGTCGGAAAAATAAATATCAACCCACCCCGCCGCTGACAAGCGATGACACCTCTCCTCTTACAATCTTTGTCGTGGGCAGGACAAAGATTGTAAGAGGATGGATGGGGAAAGTTTGGTGGAGAATAGAGGGATGTCACGTTTGCCTTGCTTTCGTGCCCCGCAATCCACGAAAGTTTGTGCCGACATGTTGGATATCAGGATCATTCGAGAAAATGCGGAAGAGGTGCGTGAGCGTTTGAAAAAACGCGGCGGAGACCATTGGAAACTCATTGACGAGGTGTTGGCCTGCGATGAATCACGCCGCGCTGCGGAAACTTCCAAACAAGAACTTCAAAATCAGCGCAAGACGATCTCCAAACAGATCGGCATGATGAAGGCCAAAGGCGAAGATAGCTCCGCGATCGAAGCAGAGGTTCGCGGGATCAATGATGAGATTTCCAAATTCGATCTCCTCGCTGAAGAGGCGACCTCCAAACAAACAGATCTGCTGCTGAACATTCCCAACCTTCCGCATGCGGAATGCCCGGTGGGTGATAGTGAGGAAGCGAATCCCGTCGTGCGCGAATGGGGGCAAAAACCTGCTTTGAAAAACCCGCAAGACCACGTTGCCCTTGCCACCGCGCACGGTTTGATTTCATGGGAGGACGCAATCCGAATTTCCGGTTCCGGCTTTGCGGTGTATCGCGGCAAAGGCGCGAGACTGGAGCGCGCCCTGATCAATTTCCTCTTGGATACCCAGACCGCCAACGGTTATGAAGAAGTCAATGTCCCGCATCTGGTCCTGCGTGAGTGCATGGAAGGCACCGGCCAGCTACCAAAGTTCGAAGACGACATGTATGGCACCGAGCCATCCGAAACCGATGGGCGCAACACGCTTTTCCTTGCGCCAACCGCTGAGGTTCCGGTGACGAATCTTTACCGCGATACGATCGTTGCCGAGAGCGATCTGCCGCTCAAGCTCGTGGCTTACACTCCGTGCTTCCGCCGCGAGGCCGGCTCAGCCGGGCGCGACAACAAAGGCATCATTCGCATGCATCAGTTCGACAAAGTGGAACTCGTGCAGGTGGTGGAGCCGGAAAAGGGATTTGAAGTTCTCGAAGAGCTCACCGGACATGCCGAGAGCATTTTGCAAAAACTCGGCCTGCACTACCGCGTGATCGAACTTTGCACGGGTGATATCGGCCAATCATCTGCAAAGACTTACGACATCGAAGTTTGGGCTCCCGGCCACGGCAAGTATCTCGAGGTTTCGAGCTGCTCATGCTTCGGCGATTACCAGGCTCGCCGCATGAAACTCCGCTTCAAAGACAAGGACGGCAAAAACCGTTTTCCCGCCACACTGAATGGCTCCGGCACGGCGTTGCCAAGACTTTACGTTGCTCTGTTAGAACAATGTCAACAACCTGACGGCTCGATTAAAATCCCCGCGGCGTTGGTGCCGTATTTTGGCACAGATAAAATCTAAGCGATGCGATTCCTCAAGTCAGAAGCAGGCGCGATCATTTTGTGGCTAGCAGCGGCACTATTCCTCGCGGCCTTGTTTACACCGCATCTTTATGAGGCTGGAAAAAATCTAGCAGAAAACGCGAAGACTACCGCTTACCCCGGCTGGATCGAATCCATTGCCGGATCGGCGGATCGCGCTAAGCTCGATCGGTATTTCAGCCGATGCCTGCTGGTCTCTGCGCTGGCTTTGTTGCCATTTCTGATTCGCCGTGTGCGCCGCATACCAAAAAATGAAGATCGCGCACTTTACGCCCTACGTAAACTCACATGGAGCCAGCGATGCATTCATCTCTCTAGTGGTTTGATCATCGGGGCCGCTTCACTCGGCGCACTCGCCCTCGTCCTGCATTTCACCGGCGCCAGTGAACCGAGTGAAAAAGCCATGCCACTTTCCAAGTTCATTTCCAAAGCCGTCATTCCGGCTCTCGGCGCCGGGATCATCGAAGAACTGCTTTTCCGTGGGCTTCTGCTCGGTCTGTGGCTACGTGCATGCTCCATGTGGAGCGCATGGCTCGGAAGCTCACTGATGTTTTCCTTTGTCCATTTTCTCAAGCCCCCTGCCAACACGATCATTGCCGATCCGAATTCATGGCATTCAGGATTTGAAATTTTAGGCGGCACGCTGGGTCATTTTGCCCATCCTCTTTTCTTCGTAACCGATTTCGCAACCCTCGCCGCGCTCGGGTTGTTACTGGCTTGGTGCCGGACGCGCACCGCTTCGCTCTGGCTGCCAATCGGCATTCATGCCGGTCTGGTTTTTGCGCTGAAAACCTTCTCCTTGACCCAGCAACTCAACCCGGAATCCCCGCTGCACCCCTGGTTCATCGGTTCAGATCTGAAATCCGGAATCCTTCCGCTTATCGCGCTTGGGCTTTGTTTCGGGCTATGTATCGCCTTGGTCCGACTTGTTCTAATAAGGAGACATGATAAAACACCAAACCTCGCTAAGTAGCTTTATACCTGATGAAAAAATTAACGATCGCCATCCTATTTGCCGCCAGCGCTTTTGCCCAAGCTGCCCCACAACCCATCTTCGATGGCAAAACTCTGGCCGGATGGAAAATAGTTGGAGCTCAGGCTTGGACCGTGGAGGAAGGAATGATTCTGGGTCAAAACGATCCCAAGAAGAAGGGCTCCATTCTCTGGACGGAAAAAGAATACACCAACTTCGTTTTCCAATGCGCTTTCAAATACGAGGGGCAAATTGATTCAGGTGTTTTTCTTCGTCATGAAAACGATCAGATCCAAATCGGCATTTCCGGTTCTTTGAAACGCGATATGACGGCCTCGCCATACATCGCTTCCAAAAAAGGATATCCTGTCGAGGCGAAGGACGTTGCGGAGCTCCTCAAAGAAGGCGAATGGAACACCATGAAAATCACGGCTGTCGGCGCGGTTTATACGGTCGAACTCAATGGCAAAGAAGTGATGACCTATACCTCGGAAACTGTGAAAGACAAAGGACCGGTGGGACTGCAGGTGCATCCCGGAAAAGAAATGAAAATCCTGTTCCGTGATATCACCCTCGAAGAACGGTAAGCACGGCGATGCGTTTCACTCCCGCCTTGCGCAACACTTTCGCGCAGGCATCTACGGTGGATCCCGTAGTAAAGACATCATCCACCAAAACCACACCCGGCGCTCCTTTCAGGGCGGCGGGTTTTTTCTTGTTCCATGTTTCGCGAACGGCGAAGGCTTTCCTGAGATTTTCCATCCGCTGCTTGCGCGTGAGCCGCGTTTGCGTTTCGGTTCTGCGCACGCGCGTGAGGCATTTTACCAGCGGCAGCTCGGAGATCCCCGCGACAACGCGAGCGATTTCCTCCGCTTGGTTGAAATGTCGGGTGCGGAGTCGGCTTTGATGTAAAGGCACGGGGACCAGAGGCCATTTCTGTTCCAATGCGATCTGAAACCGGCGATCCGCAAGCGCCCCGCATGCAAGCTTTCCAAGCGCGCCGGCAAGATGGATTTCCCTTCCGTATTTTAAGCGATGCACGAGTTCCAGAGTTTCATCGCAGCGATTCATCGCAGCCAACGCGAACTCGAAATGAAAAGAAATTTCCTTACAGTTCGGGCAATCAAAGGAACCGTCAATCATTCCCGTGAAGCTCTCGCCACACATTTCACAAAACGGGCTGACGATACGTGGCAACTTTTCCGAGCATTCCTCGCAGAGAGCCTGTCCGTCCGAAAGACCACAACCACATAGCTCACAAATAGGAGGATACAATCCGTCGAGAACTAACTTCATGAAGGGGGGGCTCATGCGATATGGAAATAGAAATCAATCCTTCGAGGATTTCGGATCCAACGCATCTCGCAGGCCGTCACCGAGGAAATTTAGCGCAAACAGGGTCGTGGCAAAAAACAATGAGGGAAACAACAAGAGATAGGGCGTTACTTCCATGCGATCGGCGCCTTCCTTGATGAGAATACCCCATGAGGAATTCGGCGGTTTCACTCCCAAGCCAAGAAAAGACAGCACGCTTTCCATCAACATAACCCCGGGAACCGCAAGCGTGGTATAGATGATGATGGGACCGATAACATTTGGCAAAATGTGACGGAAAAGAATCCGCTTCCGGCTCAGGCCAAGGGAAATCGCTGCTTCAACGAATTCTAGATTTTTCACGTTCATCACCTGTGCCCGGACAATCCTTGCAATCGTCAGCCAGCCGATCGCACCAATTGCGATAAAAAGTGGAATCAGGGTTGTGATGGGTGCGACTCGGTCTCTTTCCCAGCTGGTTGTTTCAACGACCCATGTCGTGAAGTCCGACGAAGGCTTGTCCACCACCAGAGCGAACAAAATGACCAAAACCAGAAACGGCAGAGCGAACATGATATCGACAAAGCGCATCATGACGGAATCGGCAATGCCACCGACATAGCCGGAAATAGAGCCATAGATGACCCCGATCATGACTGCAACGCCCGTTGCCACAAAACCGACCAGAAGCGAAACCTGCCCTCCGTAGAGCACTCTTGAGAAAACATCCCGACCGAGTTGATCCGTGCCGAACCAATGTTCGGCGGAGGGCGCGGCGACGATATTTTGGAGGTTGATGGTCGATGGCGATTTAACGAATGACAAAAACGGCCCGACAAAGCATGCCAACACGATCACAGTCAAAACTCCGAGGCTTACCAGCGCCGGTTTGTTTCCCGACAGTCGGTGCCAAGCATCCTTCCATAGCGAACTGCCCTGTGATTTTTTTACGATCTCATCTGACACGCAAGCAAGCTAGAGTAGCGCGCGCGGAATGCAGAGCATATTTTTTGTAGGATCAAGGATATCGGAAAACCGTGTTCAATTCGTACCAACTTTGCTTCCATTGCCTGCATGCGCGCTTTGATTTTCGATCTTGATGGTACTTTGGTGGAATCGCTGCCAGGAATTGCTGCCTCATTAAACCGGGCGCTGACCCAACACGGGCTTCCCGGTCAAAGCCATGAAAACGTCCGAGGTTTCATTGGCGATGGCGCGATCAAACTCGTGCAACGCGCTCTTTCAACCGTATCAAGAACCGACCTGACCGATAGTGTGGTCAAAAATTTTGCCGCAGACTATGCGATTTCATGGCCCAACGGGACTTCGGTCTATCCTGGCATGCTTGAATTGCTCTCAGAGCTCGAATCACGGGACATTACCCTCGCCGTGCTCTCTAACAAGCCCCATGCTTTTACCACTGAAATTGTGAAAAAGCTTTTCCCGGATACGAATTTCGCGGTGGTTCTGGGAAACCGCGAAACCCTGCCGCACAAACCCGATCCCTCCGGCGCACTCGAAATTGCCAGCTCTCTGGGAATCGCGCCCGAGAGCTGCGTGATCATCGGCGACTCGACCATGGATCTCGACACCGCTAAAAACGCCGGCATGCGGTCAATCGCCGTGACTTGGGGTTACCATGATGGCTCACGGCTCATGGGAGCGGATCGCCTTGCCAACACCATGGAACAACTCGCTTACGCCATCCATGAGGTATTGGACTAGAAGTTTCATATGGAAAAACCTCAGTCCTTGCTTGCACCCTCGTTCATCATTGGATCATGCTTACTCGCGTGTTCGAGCAAAAACGGGGCTGTAGCTCAGCGGTTAGAGCAGGGGACTCATAATCCTTTGGTCGTGGGTTCAAACCCCACCGGCCCTACTTTGTTTCAGATTACGATGGCTTGGGTTTACATGTTACGCGGCAGCAAGGGGCGCTACTACATAGGTGCCACGGAAAATCTCGTCTTACGTTTGGAGCGCCATAATACCGGCCATGTCCATTCCACAAAGCGCTTGGGACTGCCACTTGAGCTCGTTGCCAGTCGCTCTTTCGAGACAATGCAAGAGGCCTTACGAATGGAACGGAAATTGAAAAATTGGAAGAGCCCAGCAAAAGCGCTTACTTTTTTGAATGGTTAGAGCAGCCCCGACACAGTCGGGGTTGGTCGTGGGTTCAATCCCCACCGGCCCTACTTTTGCAAGAGCACGGATTCAGCTTTGGGCTTTGCGTTGTTCATGACGGATGTCCCGGGCTTTGCTGAGAAAAACGGAGTCTTCTCCGATATTTACCGCCAGATCCCCCATGCGCTCGATTGAGCGCGCCACAAAAATGAGGTGCAAAATGTTTTCCGCATTTGTGCCCGGGTTTTCCAAGCCGCTACTGAGTGATGCGGAAACTTTTTTGTAAGCCTTGTCCAGTTGCTCGTCGGCCGCGTGGAGTCCTTCTCCAAGATCCGAATCCCCATCCTTGTAGGCGCGCAGAGCGTCGTTGAGTATCTGTTCCGCCATGGCAAAAAGCGGCTCAACCATATTCACCTCGATGGATGATTGGGATTTGCAGATCTTCTTCGCGCGCTTGGCAATATTTACGGCGTGATCGGAGATGCGCTCCAAATTATGCGCGGTTTTCATCGCTGTGATCACCGCTCTCAAATCCGATGCCATCGGATGGAAGCGGATGAGAATGTCCATTCCCAGCTGGTCGATTTTCACTTCCAGCTCATCCACTTCCGAATCATCCCCAATCACGATGCGTGCCAGATCGATATCCCGGCTCACAAGCGCCCGCATGGCGTTTTTCATGTTTTGAGCCGTTAGAGACGCCATGAGTTGGACCTTTTCTCTGAGGGCGTTCATGGAAAGATCCATCTCTTGAAATATATGTTGATTGCTCATGGTGTATGAATGGTTGCTGGTGAAATGGAAAATCAACCGAAACGGCCGGTGATGTATTCCTCGGTTTTTTTGACACTTGGATTTGAGAACATACGGCTTGTATCGGAAAACTCAACCAGCTCGCCCATGTAGAAAAACGCCGTCTTGTCCGAAACCCTCGCGGCTTGGTGCATGTTATGGGTGACGATGATGAACGTGTAGTCATGCTTGAGCTTCCAGATCAGATCCTCGACTTTCGCGGTGGCAATCGGATCCAGTGCGCTACAAGGCTCATCCATGAGAACGATGGTGGGTTTGACCGCGATCGTTCTGGCGATACACAAACGTTGTTGTTGTCCGCCGGAAAGTCCGAGCGCGGACTCCTGAAGGCGGTCTTTTACCTCGTCCCACAGTGCCGCGGATTCAAGGCTTTCTTGCACAGACTGATCGAGCACTGCGGAGTCACGCTCGCCACGCATGCGCAAGCCGTAAGCGACATTGTCATAAATGCTGGAAGGAAAGGGGTTTGATTTTTGAAACACCATGCCCACCTGACGGCGGAGTTTCACCACATCGACCGAACGGTCATAAATGTTGATGTCGTCGATAAGAATCTCACCCTGTGTGATGCGGGTTCCGGCGATCTCGTCGTTCATTCGGTTGATGCAACGTAGCAAAGTGGATTTGCCGCAGCCCGAGGGGCCGATGAATGCGGTAACCTCGTTCCGCTTCAGATTCAGGCCGATATTTTTAAGCGCCTGCGTTGAACCGTAGTTGAATGACAGGTTGCGAATATCCACTGCGGTCGCGGATGTTCGGGATTCCATCGGTTTTTCCTGATGATCGTTCATATGAAAAAGAAAAGTGGCCAATCAGCCGAACGCGCCAGTGATGTAGGCTTCGGTTTGTGAATTTCCGGGGTTTTCAAAAATCTGCATCGTATCGCCATATTCGATCAGCTTGCCCAGATACATGAAAGCCGTACGATCCGAGCATCGGGTGGCTTGCGACATGTTGTGAGTGACGATCACGATGGTGAATTTTTTCTTCAGTTCATTGATCAGCTCTTCGATCTTCAATGTGGCAAGCGGATCCAGGGCGGCGCATGGTTCGTCCATGAGGACGATGTCAGGCTCCGTGGCAATGACCCGCGCGATGCAGAGCCGTTGTTGTTGTCCCCCGGAGAGGCCGAAGGCGCTGGTGTGCAGGCGGTCTTTGACTTCGTTCCAAAGCGCGGCATTGGTCAGGGCTTTCTCAGCCGCCTCGTCGAGTTCCGAGCGCTTCTTCACACCCGCAATCCGCAACCCGTAAACGACATTCTCATAAATGGATTTTGCAAACGGATTGTATTTTTGGAACACCATACCGACTCGGCGGCGGAGCTCATGAAGATTGATATCCTCACGATGGATGTCGATGCCGTGAACGTGAATGGATCCCGAGGTGACTTTGGCAGCCGGAATGCGGTCATTGATGCGGTTGATGCATCGAATCAGAGTGGATTTGCCGCAACCTGATGGGCCGATGAAAGCGGTAACCTGATTTGCAGGAATATCCAAAGTGACATCATGCAGCACTTGTTTTGAGCCGTAAGAAAAATTTACGTTCCGGATCTGAACCGCACGATCCGTGGAGACGGGTGTTTCTGTGGGAGAATTTACCATTTGAGTTTGGCGCGAAGTTTTGCACGGAGAATCATGGATCCGAATGAGAGCACCGCTACGAGAATCAGGAACACGAGAACGGATCCGTATTGGGCGCGTTGCGTATATTCGGAATTCGGAATACGGGCCGCAAGAGTGTAGATGTGGTATGGTAGTGCCTGCACTTGGGAGGAGAGAATATCCAAAGGATTTTTCAATCCCTCCCATGGGAAATCGTCTTTTGCTGCCACGGCTGCGGTGAACATAATGGGCGCCGTTTCACCTGCCACGCGGGTTATGGCTAGCAGAGATGAAGTCAGGATGCCGGGAAGAGAATAAGGCAAAACACATTTCCTGATCGTTTGCCAACGGGTCGCGCCCATCGCTAGTGACGCATCGCGGAAACCTTGGGGCACTGCGCGCAGGGATTCCTCGGATGCCGTAATGATCACCGGTAAAATCATGCACGCCAGCGTTGCGCAGCCTGCCATGAGGGATGAATTCCAGCCTTGGAAGCTCAGGCAAAAATCATTGATTAACAAAGGCACGACCAGCAATGAGCGGTCTGATGGCATGTTTGTGATGACCGGAACCGCGAGCACAAATACGGAAAACCCGAACAATCCGAACACGATGGAGGGAATCCCTGCCAGGTTGAGAATCGCGAGCCGAACCATGTGAATGAAAGGGCTTTGCTTTGCGTATTCGGCGAGATAAATCGCCGCGCTCACCCCGAAAAACAAAGCAAGCATGATGGCGCCCAATGTGAGAAGTGCCGTGCCTGCAATGGGTCCCGCGATGCCCCCGCCCGAGTAGGAAAAGGTTTTTTCGTTATAGATGGTATCTCCAGGATGCGCTTTGAGATACTCGTTGTATTTGGATGCGGGGAGCTTGTGTCGCGTGCCTTCGGCGTCATCAAACACGTGCAGCGTTTCGTTTTTTGCCGTGAGAAACTCCATATCCACAAAAGGAAATTTCGAAGAAAAGATCGCGGGTGCGCCATCGATGACAATCTTGGCAAACAACATGACTGCGATCAAAAGAATCAGATACGTGACACTCCCGAGCGAGATACGCACAAAAATATCCTTAAAATAACCTTTCGGCATTCCTTTGCGTATGAGTATGTCCGGATCGATCATGAAATTAATCTACTTTTTGGCGCGATTCACAAAGTGATGGGCAGTGGCATTGATACCAAGAACGACTGCGAACAGGACAATGCCGACGACGAAAAGCGCGCGGTAGTGCACACTGCCCAGAGGCACCTCGCCAAGCTCTTGGGCGATGATGCCGGTGAGCGTGTGGCTGGGCTGAAAAAACGCCCCCAGACCCTCGCTGAAATCCGGAATCTTGATGCGGTTCCCCGCGACGAGAAGCACCACCATCGTCTCGCCGATCACGCGGCCAAAGCCTAACAAAATAGCCGCCAGAATTCCGGAGAATGAAGCCGGAATCATCACGCGGAAAGCGGTTTGCACGTGAGATGCTCCCAACGCCTCAGATGCCTCGGCATAGGCGGATGGCACATTGTTAAGCGCATCTTCCGCCAAGGAGAAGATCGTCGGGATGCTCATCAGGGCGAGAAGGCATCCGGCGGTGAAAATATTGAGCCGCTCTTCGATCGGGAATCCGGGCACCCATTGAAACGCATCCATCACGGAAATTTCCCGCAAGATCGTGCCAAACACCAAGATGCCCACAAAACCAAGAACCACCGATGGAATAGCTTGGATGAATTCGATGACCGGTTTCACCAAAGCTTGTTCACGTGGCTTGGCGAAATGATTCACATAGATTGCGGCGCTGATACTGACGGGAATCGAGATGCTCAGGGCAATCATGGCGATCATGAGTGAGCCGACAGCCAGTGGCAGAATTCCGTAAAAATCCTGCCATTCCCCGCCCGTAACCCATTTTTTACCGGTCAAGAATGACAAGATCGCATCGGAGAGAGGCACGGGATCGGTATGTTTCCATGCGCTGATTTTTTTCGGAGCTGCCTCGAGATCCGCGATAAACTGGGGCCATGCTTTACGAGCCGCACCCAGCAAACGTCGCGCATCAGGATCGGAGAGGCGACTTGGAATTTTTTTAAGCGCGTCCGATGATGCCGTTTTAAGTGCTTCGTGAAGGCGGGCGCACTCGGGCTTTCGTTCCAGCAGCGCCTCCATCGGTGTCTCCACGTCAGGCTTATCCGCCAGTGCCGCACGGGCATCGGCAAGCAGTCTTTCGCGCTCAACCGGATCTTTCTCGCCGGAGGCCGCAGCTAGGAGGGTTTTCCGGTCTTTTTCCAGAATATCAGCCGTTTGCAGCTGTTCTTTGGTCACCGTCACCGACTCTGTCATTTCCATGATGATGGAGCCAAGGTCGAAGCCTGCGGACTCAAAGTCATCAATCACGGTTCGGAATTCCTGGAGCGGGGCGGCGTGTTTTTGTTGGGCGGCAACAAATTCCTGCGCCAACGCGGCGACCAAAGGAGGATCCTCCGTAGCTTCTGGTGGACGGGTGCGTAACGATTCGAGCAACCCTTCGCGCTCTTTCGCTGTCAGGTGAGGCGTATTGATAGGTTTGAGCAGGGCCTTCTCCCGCTGTTTCTCGTAATTACCAAGCAGCGCGGCCTTCATGCCCGCATTGGCGTCTGTCCGGGCTTGAGGATTGTTGATGATCAGATCCCTTGTCGGGCCGACTTGATCTGTGAAAGCGTTGTAAAGGGCGCTGGCTTCCTCGGTGCGTTTCAACTCACGGGCGCTTTTCCCGTTCACTTCCGCATAGTAAGCGCGATTGAGCAGGCTGGTAAGCTGCTCGTGGGAGGTGAGATTGTTCCTTGAAATATCAACGAATTCCAAGCCGGCAATCCGATAAGTCTCCAGGTCCCGACGGTATCCCGGGAAAAATCCAAGTCCTTCCTTAAGAAGGAATGCAATGATCAGGGTTAAAATGACGATGGTTAATCCGGCATTGGAGGCGAAGAAAAACCGAATGAGTTGCTCATAGGAGAACCCGCTGCGTTGGAACTTGTGGCTTGTTTTCGCGTTGGATGATTTTTCAGATGCCATAGTCCTTATGCCGCGTCAAAAATGAGAGAGATGAATTAGAATGAAAACGAGCATCGCCGAACCTGTCAACGATGCCCGTAAACAACATACTCTGCGGAATATTTTAAAGTCAATATTGCACGAAGCCGACTTTTTTCACGATCTCCTGACCGGCTGGCGACTTGATGTAATCGAGGAAGGATTGAGCCTCCGCGGTTGGTTTATCAGGCGCATAGAGGTAGCAAACACGTGAATAAACGTATTTTTTCGCATTCGACTCGGTTGGCTCAACACCATCGATGACAATGGTCTTGGTGCCTGGCGTTTTGGAGTAAGCCAGACCCACGTAACCGATGCCGTTCTTGTTTTTCGCAACCTCTTGGGCGATTTGCTCGTTACCTGCCATTTTGAGAGAGGTAGAAGCATAATCACGTCCACCCATCGCCAGTTTCTGCCAGTCCTTATAAGTTCCGGAGGAAGTGTTGCGGGTGTAGATGGAGATAGGCCCTGGAGCGCCACCGAGTTCCGACCAATCTTTGATCTGACCGGTGAAGACCTTGGCAACTTGCGCCTTGGTCAAACTGCTTACGGGGCTGTTCTTGTTGACGATCACGACAAGCATGTCACGGCAGATCGGGTGCTCTTTGATGTAAACGCCCTTAGTTTTGCAGAAGGTGCGCTCGTCGTCCTTCACTTTGCGCGAGGACATACCGATTTGAGCGGTGCCGTTGGCGAGCGCCGGAAAGGCGGTGGTCGAACCTTCGGCGGCGATCTCGAATTTCACACTCTTGTTACCGGCAGCCTTGAAGGACTCTGATAGCTGGGGAATGAGTTTCGCGCCGAGGGTGTCACTGCCCTTCAAGCTGAGGGTTTGCGCGCTGCTCATCGAAATGAGGGCGGCGGTGGCGATTAGTGTGCTGATAGTTTTCATAATATGTTTCTATTTAAATGATAGGTGGGAACAGGGCAATTAGAATGAGAAACGAAGTCCGCTCATGTAAGTGAAGCCGCTGTAGTCTCCACCATCCATCTTGGAAAACTCAACACCGTTCATCAGCTTAAGCTTGTGACCATGCATGTAGTAGTTAAGGCCGAGATAGGCAGATGTGTATTTGTCACCGCGAGTGTCAGCGCTTTCGAGGCGCTCATAACGAGATGAGGTCCGAAGATCATTCGTATCATCAGATGTTGCATATTGAAGGCGACCTACGATTTGGAGGCCATCTGCGATGAAATACGATGGAATCAAACTAATGCCCATTACATCGGATTGTCCCAATGCATCATCGCCAGAAGCGAACACGATGTCGGACATAAGCCCAAAACGTCCCTGAGAGATTTCATTTGTAACCGCTATGGCTGACTCAAAGCTGGGCGAGGTTCCAGTCGTATATTCTGGGGTATTTGACGGCTTGAATCCTGGATCGCTGTTAGTCATATAATGGATCGAAGCGACAGCGGAATCTAACCCTACTTTTTCGGCATAATCATAACCGATTTTGGCGAGCATAATTTCTCCGCCATCCCCATCAGTGAATTCACGCTGACGGTCATTGCCGTAGATACCGAGTTCATAAAGCCAGCCGCCTTTGATGCCTTTTCCGCTGGTCCAAATACCCGTTAATTCACCTGCGTGAAGGGTATTGGAAACCAAACTACGCTCAAGGGTGAGGATGTTGTTGGATGAAGTCTCTTGCTCACGGGTGAATCTCGTTTTGGTTTTACCAACAGAGAGATTGAAAGCGTCTGAAGGTGCATAGGTGACAAAGAGTTCGTAGAGGTCTTTGTAGAGAGTGTCTGAACCTGTGTTGTCCATACCGTCGGTATCGACATTGATCAGACCATCGAATTTGAATACTTGGAACCACTTGGATTTGAAGCCGAAACGTGCACGGCGTGCCTCGACGTCTTCACCCCAAACGGTTTCATCGTTACCTGCATCTTTGTAATCGCTGGTGTTAAAGCTCTGACCATTGCTTTCGCCGTAGATTGACTGAAGCTGGAGACGGCCTTGGAGGTTGAATTCCTGAAGGATCTGGTTGTCCTCATCTTTGTGAAGAGTGAACGCAGACCATGCGCGGTCAAAGGCAGTGTCGCCAGACAGTTTGCCGTAGAGAAGTCCGGTCGGCTCGGCGTGGGCTGATGTCATCCCAAGCAGGCTAGTTGCAAGAAGGGCGCTTTGAATTGATTTCATAGTTGTGTGTGTTGTTGGTTGAGTGCTGAATAGGCACGGCGGCAACATGCATTCTAAGGCCTAGCCGCTTGAAGGTGATTATTGTGACGGATTTGTCACTCGGCGTCACATCGGCTGGATTGCTTATTGCCTAAGGGAATCCGTGCGATAGAGATGTCCATGCCTATGTTTGACGACACTCCCAAGACCCCTGAAGAAGCTCCGTGGATGGCGGGTCTACGGGCAGCGCGCGCGAATCTCGTTCCGGCCTTGATCGTGCAGGGAATCATGTTGGCGCTGGTGTTGGGGTATTACTTCTATCCGCCAACCACGCGGTGGCTTAATCAGCTTGCGGAGTTCAAGCAAAGCTGGGGTTATGGTTATTCGGCATTGTCGGCAGCGATCGCCGGAGGGGTGTTTCCGGAAATCATGCGGGTGTTGTTGTTTCAAAAGGGACACCCAAAGAAAGCAAATGCCACAAACCTCTTGTTCACGCTTCCTTTCTGGGGATGCACGGGCATGGCGGTGGATGGTTTTTACCGCATGCAGACCGAATGGTTTGGCGCCGAAGCGACACTTCAAGTCGTTGCGGCCAAAGTCATCGTGGATCAGTTCATCTATAATCCGATCGTTGCCGCACCCAGCGGCGCTTGGTTTTACGATTGGAAACTCTCGGGATGTTCTTTCAGAAATATCGGGCGATTTCTAACTGCAAAATATTATCGGCAAGTGATCGTTCCCATTTTGTTTGCGACCTGGGGCGTCTGGATTCCTTTGGTGGCGATTCTCTATTCGTTACCTTCCCTGCTGCAAATTCCCCTGTTCGGTTTAGCATTGGCGATGTGGGTCATGCTTTACACCTGGCTCAGTGAGCAGCGATCGCAGCCAACATCGGCTAGTTAGGCCGTGGATCTCCTGTCAGCCCGGCAAGCTTCTCAAGCAACTCCCGGTTGGCGCGCATCATTTTCCCGCGCGCGGACTCGATCTCATCGTATTTTCCCCACCTTTCATCTTTTCCCTCGAATTCCCTACCCAAGCCACGAACGGATGCCACCAGATCTTTTGCTTCCTTCAAAAGATCGGTATGGCGGGAATCCGTATAGCGCTCGAGATCTTTAAGATCATCGCGCATTTTTTTGTAAAGTTCATCGAGCCTGTCCAACTGGTTGGAATTGATTTCATGGATATTCTCGATTTTGCCAATCTCCGTGATTGCATCCACTTTTCGCCAGATTTCCGCAGCCAATGCCTCTCGGGTGAGATAGCGGGGACGGGATACGGAACCGTAAATGTTGAGAACTTTCGCAGACAAATGATACGGGGCTTGATCGACAATTTCCTGCAGGCGCTCGCGGACAAACTTATTAGTCAAATAAACACCCAATGCGTTGTCGGTGGCTTTTTCCTGAATGATTTCGAACTTGTTACGGATTTCCTCGTGTTGTTCGGAGCCTTCTTTGCATGAAAGCATGACATACTCTGCCAACGAGGAGGCAACGAGCACTTCGTATTTGAGGAAAAAATCGGG
>CAMCBV010000021.1 GCA_945873125.1 Prosthecobacter debontii | reverse complement strand
CAGCTGTGGCCGAGCACCAACAAGCCCTGTCTCAGGCTCTTGGAGGGGGCGGCGACCGGCACTAAGGCCGATTCCGCTACGCTCCATCGGTCTTAGTGCCGGTTTGCTAGTGCTTTGCACTTTTACAGACACAATGTTGCACGCGCTGGACCGTGCTGTGATAACCGGTCGGGAAATACCCGTGAGTTGAAAACATGATCGCTCACGACTGTGCGCGGGCTTCCTCCTAAGTGCATTCTCTGTGCTAGGTAAAAGCA
The DNA here is from genome assembly GCA_945873125.1 of Prosthecobacter debontii. GTDB lineage: Bacteria > Verrucomicrobiota > Verrucomicrobiia > Verrucomicrobiales > Akkermansiaceae > Luteolibacter. The sequence continues at coordinate 51,319 of CAMCBV010000021.1, read as the reverse complement.
TTTCCCAGCACTTCATTCATTTTTTCGCTTCTAGAAACTCGTGTTCGGAATTTTTAAGACATCCAGTGTTAAAAAGGGACATTCGGGATAGTCTAAATAGATGATTATCAAGCCTTTCGATAGTAAGCCATGCGCGTCTCTAGAACTATTTCAACGCTCCACGGGGTTTTGATCGACCGTTGCATGGGGTAGACCATCTGAAAGTATAGGCACGGGTTAAGGGATAGAAAAACAGGCTAAAAGAGGAGGCTTGCGCGGATGGAAATCTTTTTAGGCATTTGGAGCGACTCTCCGGCTTCACTCTGGCTTGTCGTAGTTTCGTTGTTGTAGCCTCGTCCGTTCATTGCAATAGGGACAACAAAACTGATTTTTGAAAATAATGGCGAGGGTTACGCGCGCGTGATAGCTACCGAACATTGTTTTTGCTTCGCGATGTCGGGAACAGGCTTTGTCGGCAAGTATGGGTGTCTGACAGAGCGGACATTTCGCCTTGCGCGCGACCATCCATTGGATGATTGCCAGAAAACCACCCGATATTCCCGCTCCTGTGCCGATATATATCAGATATGGATCATAGATACAGACTCCAGTCAGCATGAGGACGAAGGCGGCGGATAGAAGGATACATCTCGCACATATCAATACGGCGGCGATTCTAAATCGGTAAATTTGGTTGATTGATTGCGGACGGTGCATGTTTCTAACAGGAAATTTCCGGGGGCTGAAAAGGTATAGGTGAGGATTTGATCTTTCGAGAAGCATGGATAGGGGGCCTCATTCGTCCCGATCCGGCAGAGCGAAATTCGGTTCGTCTGGGTCAGTGTTAGGGCACGACGATAGTATGCTTTCTAAAACGGCGGATGGTTTCCGAAGGGCTCTCACCAAATAATCCGCGATATTGCATGGAAAATCTGCCGAGCTCCGAGAACCCGAGTTGCATGGCGATGTCGGTGACGCGGAATTCTCTCGGATCGGCATCCACCAATATCTGGTAAGCTCTGCTGAGCCTGCGCTTTTGAAAAAAATTCGATGGTGGAACTCCCATGATCTTTATGAAGGCTTTGTGGAGAGTCCGCGGGTTGACGTTGAGTGCCATGCAGAGGTCGGAGATAAAAACAGGGCCGTTAATACTGCTGGCTAATTCCAGTGCGCGGTGAACGGTGACGGCTGCCGGTCTTCGGTCCAAATCGTGTTCACCTCCATCAAGCACCGGCAGGATGGCGTCAAAGATCACTTTCTCAAACTGATCCGCGCTGATGTTCAGGCTGCCCTGGCGTGCGGCATTCAGCATTGGAATGAGTATCTCGCGGACTCTCTGGATTTCATCACGGTTCGATTGAAGGGTTTTTTGTCTCCTGCCGGGTAAGAGTGCCTTGATGGACGCCTCCGGTAGTGCCAGTTGCTCGGCCATTTGCAGTAATTTCGCATGATCCACCAGGAGAAGCATCTGCTGATAGCCGCGCTCCATCATGTGATCAAAGGATTCTCCTGTAATGCTCGATGAGATCCTGTTGTCATCGACTGTTTCACCTAAAAACCTCGCCTCGGCGGTTAGAAGTGGTATGGAAAATCCGAATCGGTTTCCCAACAACTCGCCTTCTAGGTGGGTGCGTAGGGGATAATTCTCGCGATAAAGTAGCAAACCCTTCCCTGCGATGAAGTCGACTTGCCCTTGGAAGTTCCCCGACTCCAACTGGACGGCATCGATTTGGAAATAATTCTTCATGCAGCCCGCCAGATCTTCGAATGACTCGCGCCGGACAACACCGCTCATGACCGGTTCGGGTGGCTTGTCGAATCTTGGATTTTTTTCTGAAGAACGTCGCATGAAGGCCTCTTGCTGCGGCAGTTTGGATACGGATTCTGCCGATAGAATCAAATTCCGACTTTCAACTCGGATAGAATATTCCGATTTTGCATAGTTTGGCGGGTGTTGGCTCGGTAGTTTTCATACCGAAAGTTTGCTCACGATCTTTTCCCTAATTCCATGGGTCAAGGTTATCGACGCGCAAATCCCTCGAAATCACTCCATCATCCTATGATCCGCCAGTTAAATCCACAAGCCTGAGAGAAATGTTTGAAATCTTTAAAAATATATGTGCCCTGATCGGGTTAGTCAGCCTAGTTAGCTGCGCGATTCTTGTAGGCGCCTGTGCCATTGAATGCTTTAGGCTGAGATAGCATAAGAAATTCTTTCAGACCGCATCGCGTTGATAAGAATAAGCGAGTTATCAAACTCTATTCGGGTCCCTATTATTAAAAAAACAAATTCCCAGTATTCATGGGTGTGCACGCAGGCTTGCACCTTTCGCGCACGGAATTTTGAAAATCGGTCAAGTCCGAAGCAATCAAATTATGCCGGGTTCTCGGCCGGATGAATTTCTAGTTCGTTCATCCTCGTTTTACCCAGATTGCTGCGAAGCTGGACTATAAACTCGTGCTCGGAAGTTTCAGGAGTTCCAGGATGCGATCGAGGTCGTCGTTGCCGTAGTATTCGATTTCGATTCTGCCTTTTTTGGCGGAGTGGTTGATCGAAACGTGGGTGGCGAGGTGTTCTTGGAGGCGCTTGGTGAGGGCGCGGATGTGGATGTCGATCTCCTTTGGAGGGGCGGCCTTTTTGGGGTCGGTCTCAGCGGAGGGATTGGCGAGGAGCGATTGGGTGAGTTTTTCCGCAGCGCGGACGGTGAGCTTGCGGCGGATGATTTGGTCGGCGGCGAGTTTTTGGGATTCAGCGTCCTTGATGGCGAGAATGGCTTTGGCATGGCCGACGGTGATCTGGCCTTGGGCGAGATGGATTTGGATGTCCTGATGGAGATCGAGCAAGCGCATGGCATTGGCGACAGAGGCACGCGATTTGCCGACGCGGGTGGCAATTTCCTCTTGTTTCATCGTGAACTCTTTGGCGAGGCGAACGTAGCCGGCCGCTTCCTCGATGGGATTGAGATCCTCGCGTTGGAGGTTCTCGATGAGGGCCATTTCTAACACATCGCGATCGGAAGCGGCTCTTTCGATGACGGGAACGTGGGTGCGTCCGAGTTTTTTGGAAGCTCTCCAGCGACGTTCACCGGCGATGAGTTCGTATTTTCCGTCAACGAGCCTGCAGATGAGTGGTTGGATGATGCCATGCTGGCGGATGGAATCCATCAGATCGTCCAGAGGCGCATCAATGAATTGGAGGCGCGGTTGGAGAGGAGAAGGAACGACGTTCTCGATGGCGATTTCGCGAACACGAGGAGATTCATCATTGCCTCCGGAAGGATCTTGTCCGGGGAGCGATTGATTTTTTTTGATGAGAGCGCCGAGTCCTTTGCCGAGTGCGGGTTTTGCCATGGGGCGGTGAGTGTGAGTAAAAGTTTTGTGGAGGGAAAGAGGATTTTGGAAAACGCTTTAAAGAAAGTAAAAAAGTGCCGACCAGAATATGTAAGAGATGTGAAGCAATCGCCGCGCCGAATTTTCAAACTAGGACGGAATGATGATTTGCAGGACCGATGTGGGCTCAGTGGCGGTCAGCGGAGGAGCGGACTTGGGTAGTAGTAAGGTCTGGCCTTTGGGGTGCTTTTGATCGAGGGATCCTGAAATCACGGTGATCAAGGAGAAGCGATCCGGTTGAGGATTCGCAATGGATTCTCCCGTTGCAAGGTGGTGGAGCGTGGTGATGAAATGCTCGCAAGAAACGAGGGTATTGCCGAGGGGTGTTTCCAATGCGGGTTCGATATCGTCAAAATCAATGCAGGCAAGAGACTGTTCGACATGGAGATCGCGTGCCTTGCCATCCTTATCGGTGCGATTCCAATCGAACACCCGGTAAGTGGTATCCGAGTTCTGCTGGATCTCATGGATGAGGAATCCCGCGCCGATGGCATGGAGTCGACCGGATTCGATGAAAAGGAAATCGCCTTTTTTTGGAGTGATGGAGTGGACAAGTTCCGCGACCGTTCCGTCTGCGATGGATTCTTTGAACTTTTCACGTGTCGCACCGCGTTTCAGGCCGACGTGGAGTTTGGCTTCGGGTAGGGCATCGGCGATATACCACATCTCAGTTTTCGGTTCGCCACCCAGTAGTTTCGCGATGCTTGCCGGGGGGTGAACCTGAATGGAAAGCGGTTCCGAGCAATCGAGGATTTTGATCAGAATGGGGAAGCGTTCGCTGTCGGGTAGGCCTGTGCCAAAAATTTTGCTGCGATGGTTTTTCCAGAGTTCGTGGAGTGATTTTCCAGCGTATGCTCCATCGCAGACGATGGATTGAGCCTCCTCACGATCGACAATTTCCCATGCCTCACCGTAAGGCGAGGTTGTGTCCGGCAGTTCCCTGTGGTAGATACTTTCAAGATTTCGTCCGCCCCATATGCGCGGGACGTAAAGCGGTTTGAAAGTGAAGGCGGACATTTGGGCTTTAGGGGGTCAAGGATGGAAAAGTCGGCGCGTTTTTCAATAGGATAATCCAAGATAACGAGTATTTTTCTGCCGTGCGCTTGGTTTTGTTTTTCGATGGAGAATGCGGATTTTGTCAAAAATCCGTGCGCTGGATCCACGAGTTTGATCACAAGGGATGGATTGAATTCGCGCCTTTGCAGGGCGAACTGGCGGAAAAATTCGGTTTGGGCGGCTATGCGGAAAAAGGTGGAGGCTCGTTGGTGGTGTTGCGGGAGCAAGACGGAGAGATCTTCACGAAAAGCGATGCGGTAGCCGAGTTGGGTAAGGCCTTGGGCGGGGTGTTTTGTGTGCTGGCTTTTATATTTTCGCTTTTGCCCATGCGATTCAGAAATGGGGCGTATGATTGGGTAGCGAGGAATCGTTACAGGCTACTTGGGAAGGCAGATACTTGTGCATTGCCGGATAAGGGGTTGAGAGAACGGATGCGGGAGTCATAAAGAAGTCATGAAAAAGCCGGTCGGAGACGCGGCTCTCCGGTATTAATCCTCCATAAACCGGTCCAGAGAGCGGAGGAGTTCGTCAGATCGGGTGATGTGGTAGATTTCCGAAGGTTGGATGGACAGGCGCTTTCCGGCGGAGTTCTGGAAATGCAGAATGATGGGTGTGGTGCCGGGATGTCCGGTGAGGTGGTAATGGATTTCCTCAAGATCCTTCAACGAGTGACGGTGAGTCCAAAGAATGAGTTCGAGCGGGCCCTTGCCGTTATTTTTTTTGGTTTTGAGCTCGCTGAGATTCGCTCCGGTGAGACGACGTCCGCCGGTACGGTCATCGATTTGGATGCCGATTTTAAGTTTGATGATATTGCCGGGCTGAAGAATTCCGCTTTCCTTTGCAGGTATGTAGGATTCCGACCAAAGCATGATTTCACAGGAACCGGTGAAGTCTTCTACGGTGAGAATGCCGAACGGTTTTCCGGCTTTGGTCATGCGGGATTCGACCGAGCGGATCATGCCTGCGATCGGATAACGCTCGCGCGGGTTATTGAGTTCGATTTCATCAATCAAACCGATGCGGTTGTAGGTATCCGAATCGAGGACACCGCGATATTTGTCCAAAGGATGGCCGGTGACATAAAAGCCAAGCAATTCTTTTTCGTGAGCGAGCCGGTCATCCTTGGACCACTCCTCGAGGGCGTTCACAACGGGAGAGTCCTTGCTGGTCGGCGCGGGAGCGAATTCGATCGCATCGAACAAGGAAGACTGGCCGGAAGCCTTGTCGCGTTGGCTGGCGGATGCGGAGGCAACGACTTGCTCGAGGCGCGAGAACATCGTTGCGCGGTTTTCTCCGGTCCAATCGAGGGCGCCCGCTTTGACGAGGTTTTCCAAAATTCGCTTGTTGATGACTTTCGAATCCAGACGCGAGGAGAAATCTTCGAGTGAGTGGTAGGTGCCGCAGGCGTTGCGCTCATCGATCGCCGTTTTCATCGCGGCCTCGCCGACGTTTTTGATTGCCGCGAGGCCGTAACGGATTGCCATCTTCCCTGAATCGATGTCCTCGGGGATGAAGCGGAGTTGCGATTTATTGAGATTGGGAGGCAGGATTTCAATTCCCATGCGGTGACATTCCGCAACAAAGACGGTGATCTTTTCCGTGTTGTTGACCTCGTTGGAGAGGAGCGCGGCCATGAATTCGACTGGGTGATTTGCCTTCATGTAGGCAGTCCAGTAGGAGATATGGCCGTAGCAGGCGGAGTGGGATTTGTTGAAACCGTAACCGGCGAAGGCATTGATCTTATCAAAGATCGTATTGGCGAGCTTCTCTCCAATGTTGTTGTGCTTTTTGGCACCATCGATGAATTTGACGCGCTCCTTGTTCATTTTCTCCACGTCTTTTTTACCCATCGCGCGGCGGAGCAAATCTGCACCTCCGAGGGTGTAACCGGCGAGGACCTTGGCTGCATTCTGCACCTGCTCTTGATAAATCATGACGCCGTAAGTGTTGCCACAAACCTGTTCTAACAAAGGATGTTCGTAATTCGCTTTTTTGCCTTTCTTGACATCGAGCATCTGGTCGATGAACTGCATGGCGCCAGGGCGGTAAACCGCAATCAAGTCGATGATGTCATCAATGCTGCGAATGTCGTATTTCTTGCAGGTTTCAACCATGCCGCCGGATTCAAGCTGGAACACGCCCATGGTCTCGCCACGATTGAGCATGTCGAATGTGGCCTGATCATCGAGCGGAACGGTTTCGATATCAAAATCCGGCTTGTGCTTGCGGATATGACCCACGGCATCATGGATTACGGTAAGGTTTTTCAATCCGAGGAAATCCATTTTCAGCAGGCCGACCTCGGTGATGGCTCCCATGTCGTATTGGGTGACCACCTCGCCTTCGTTGCCGCGGGTGAGGGGAACGTGTTCGTCGAGCGGGCGGTCGCCGATCACGATGCCTGCGGCGTGAATGCCAACGCTGCGGTTGATTCCTTCAAGACGTAGGGCGTAAGTCCAAAGGTCCTTGTAGGTGGAGGAAGATTCGATCAGTTCGCGAAGTTCCTCTTTCGAGTCCCACTCGCCCTGGAGTTTCACGCCAGGCTTGGTCTCGATGATTTTCGCAATGCGGTCGGCCTCGCCGTAAGAAATGCCCATCACGCGGGCGACATCCCGGATGACGGATTTTGCTCCCATCGTGCCGTAGGTGATGATGTGGGAAACGGATTTTTCGCCGTATTTTTTTCTAACATAATCAATGACTTCAGCGCGGCGTGACTGGCAGAAATCGATATCGACATCGGGAGGAGACACGCGTTCTGGGTTGAGGAAACGTTCGAACAGCAGACCGAACTGGAGGGGGCAGATGTTGGTGATACCCATCGCGTAGGATGCTAGAGATCCTGCAGCTGAGCCGCGGCCGGGCCCGACGGGAATATCGTTATCGCGCGCCCATTGGATAAAGTCTGCGGTGATCAGGAAGTAGGAGGCGAAGCCAAGCGAGTTGATTGTGTCCACCTCGTATTTCAGGCGCTCGGCAACCTCGGGCGAGTTGGCTTTTTCTGCACCGTAGCGTTTCACCAGCCCTTCCTGACAGAGCTTCATCATGTATTCCTCACGCGGCGAACCATCGGGCGTGGGGAATTGCGGATATTTTTCCGAGGATGTCGAGTCGAGCTTGATCGTGACGTTGCAGCGCTCGGCGATACGGAGTGTGTTGTCGCACGCCTCCGGGATGTCCTTGAAAATCTCGCGCATTTCCTCGGCGGATTTGAAGTAAACTTCCGGGGTGTAACGCATGCGGTTTTCATCAATCACCATGGAGCCGGTGCCGATGCAGATCATGACATCGTGCGCTTCGTGATCGGCGCGATGTAGAAAGTGAACATCGTTCGCGGCAACGATGGGAAGCGAGAGTTGTCTGGCGAGTGCGATAAGTTGCGGGTTGAGGGTTTGTTGGGCTTCTAGGCCGTGGTTGTGGAGTTCGACAAATGTGTTGTCTTGACCAAAGATGTCGCGGAGTTCTGTTAGGGTTTCCAACGCTTTTTCAGATTCGCCTTTTAAAAGCCATTCGTTGACCGGACCGGAAATGCAGCCGGAGAGGCAGATGATGCCTTTGGAATAATTGCGCAGGATTTCACGATCCACGCGCGGTTTGCCGTTATACATGCCGTCGAGATGGCCGATGGAAATAAGCTTGGACAGATTTTCCCAGCCTTCATTGTTCTCAGCGAGCAGTGTCAGATGTGTGGCACTTTTGCGGTTGGGGATTTTTTTCTTCTCGGCAGCGCTTCCCGGTGCGAGGTAAATTTCGCAGCCGAGTATGGGTTTGATACCGGCTTTTTTGCAGGACTGATAAAAATCTATGGTTCCGTAAAGGTTCCCATGATCGGTCATCGCGACGGCCGGCATGCCGAGTTCCGCGGCGCGCGCGGCAAGTTCCTTGGTACGGATCATGCCATCGAGAAGCGAGTAGGCTGTATGGAGATGGAGATGAACGAAGGAATCTGACATGCGCGGAGAGAGCTTAGCGTGATGATGACGAGAGGGAAGCGGATTTGGGGATTTCCTCAATTTTGCTGCCAACGATGTCACCTGCAAAATAAAGCTGTTGATTTTGCCGGCGGTGACGGCTTGCATGGGCACACGCCAACCGACCGATCCATCTTATGTCTGAACCAACCACCTCCACTCCTATCGCCGGAACTTCACTTGCGGACATTGAAAACGCGCAGCCCGCAGCTGAACGTTTTATCGATAAGCACCAGATGAAGCTTATCGCGCTCGTCCTGCTTTTGATCATTGCTGTATTGGTCTACGCGGTGCGACGTGAAATGGCGCTTAATCATGAAAAGACGGCAGGTGCTCTTTTGGTCAGCAAAACGGAAACGGCGGATTTAGAGGGTGTTTTCAAGAATTTCGATGGCACTGCGGCAGCAGGAAGCGCCAAGATTTTATTCGCTGAAAGGCAATGGTCGGAAGGCAAGAAAGACGAAGCCATCCAAACTTTGCGCGGACTTGTCGAATCGGCTGAAGCTCACCCCGCTCGTGCGAGTGCGCTTGCAAGCCTTGCCTCAAAGCTTCTCAGTCAGGGAAACACGACTGAAGCGGAGAAGTTTTTCACCGAGCTTACCGAGAATCCGGAAGCTCATTATCTTGCTGCATATGCTTGGATTTCATTGGGCGATCTGGCTGCGGCAAAAGGCGATGTCGAGGCCGCGGAAAAAGCTTACGCGACCGTGGAAAAAGATTATTCCGACAATATCCAGGCAACCCAGGACGCCGTGTCACGCCGCCTATTGCTCAAAGCGGTAAGCCCTGTGGAAATTGCAGCCCCAGCCAAGCCGCTGGATACAAAAATCATCGATGCGGGCGGCAATGTCTCGGACAAGGTTGAAATCAAGAATGTTGGCGATGCCTTGAAAGCGGCGGGGCAAGAAGTTCCGCCGCTCCAAGTTCCTGCAGGAAAAGATGCCGGACAATAAGATTTAGCGGGGGAAACGGATTGACATTTCAGTCAGCAGGGGATTACTTTTTCGCGTGTTCAAGAAAGTCATAGGCCAAGAAGCAAGTGAATCGCAAAAGCCGGTGCAATCCGTAACTGAGCCGCGTCCAGCCATGGAAAGCGCGAATTTCAATGCCGATCGCACTGCACCATCGGCACCTAAGCCGTCATCCAGTACTCGAAATGTTCTCTCCTCTGATGTCGAAATCAAAGGAACCGTCAAGTTTCAGCATGATCTGATTGTTGATGGTAAAATCGAGGGTGATATTCAATCCACGGGTAATCTCACCATTGGTGAAAACGCCAGAATCAAAGCCGAGGTCAAGACAGGATCCGTTATCGTCTATGGCAAGATTCACGGAAATCTTACAGCCGTCGAGCGGGTCGAGCTTAAATCAAGCGCCGAAGTGGTCGGAGATATCAAAGCAAAGGTTCTCACGATCGATGCCGGGGCGATTTTTGTTGGTAAATCAACCGTGGGAACGCCGTCTCAGTCTGCGCCATCGCAACCCGAGCTTAAGCCAATTGCGAATCAGGCTGCGGTAGCAGTAACCCAGCCCTTGCTGGCCGAGAAGTGATTTCAAATCCGTTGATTTTTTTAACCAAACTCGGGGAGGATTGCCAGGAGTATGGGAGATGAAGCACAGGTGGAGCGCAAACACATCCAAGTGATGTGTCCGCAATGTGAGCACAGCCAAAATGAACCATCGATCGTGGTTTCCACGGTGTGCCGGAGTTGTGGGCAATATATCAGTATAACGGATCAAAAAGTGGTCGTTCCACCAAAATATGCGACGCGTCTGGCCACTTTGGAAAGTCCACCGGTTCAGCACCCGACCGTAGCCGAGGAGCTTCCCAAGATAGAAGCCAAACCGGGTTTGTTTGATCGGTTTTTCAAGCGCTTTGCCGGCAAGGAGCCGGTCAAACGCAAGTTGCACTGTTACCACTGCAGTCATCTTTTCAGTGTAGTTCCCGATGCCCAATCCACTCAGTGTGCGAAATGCGGTAGCTACATCAGTTTACGGGATTACACCATCGATCAGGCGTGGCAAAGGCAGATACAAACACGCGGCAATGTCATTGTCCTCAAGGGAGCAGCTATCAAGGGAGTGAATGTCCAGTGTCATGATCTTCTGGTGCTCGGTGAGCTATCCGCCTCGGTGGAATGTTCGGGAAAACTGACGATCAGAAGTCACGGTAAGATTGTGGGAAATGTTCAATGCGATGAACTGTGCATTGAACGGGGTGCGAAAGTTGAATTCCAAGGAGAAGTTAAAGCGCGTGCCGCCTATATTGATGGTGAAGTGAGAGGGAACATTACCTGTGTGGAGAAGATCATTCTTGAGAGAAAAGCGCGTCTGCAAGGGCTTGCTCGGGCAAGTGGTCTTGTGATGCGCGCGGGGGCAAAGCATTCCGGACTCATGGAGGTCGTTCAAGTAGCTGAGGGCGAATGATCCTAGCGTATTGTAGAGTATTGGCTCTTGCATCTTTTTGTTTCGCCACAAAGATTGGGTAATGGCAGTTGCGCTTGATTTGAAAGACGAGATTCTGGAGCTGAAACGCGCGCGCAAGGCGGTGATTCTGGCTCATAATTATCAGACAGGTGACATTCAGGACGTTGCCGACCATGTGGGGGATTCTCTGGGTCTGGCCTATCATGCCAAGGCGACCGATGCCGAAGTCATTGTTTTTTGCGGAGTGCATTTCATGGCTGAAACTGCGAAAATCGTAAACCCCGGTAAAATTGTGGTTCTTCCTGACAAGGATGCCGGATGCTCGCTGGAACAATCCTGTCCTGCGGATCAACTCGCCGCCTATCTGCAAGAACATGCGGACAAAAATTATTACGTGATTGCTTACATCAACTGCTCGGCTGGCGTGAAAGCTCTCTGTGACGTGATCTGCACATCCGGCAACGCGGTGAAAATCGTCAATCTGGCTCCACAAGATAGGCCCATCCTGTTTGTGCCCGATGCGAATCTCGGCTCATGGGTCATGGAGCAGACCGGTCGGAAAATGGATCTTTGGCAGGGTTCATGTTATGTTCACGTCGAGTTCACGCGGGATTCGATCCAACGGATCAAGGCAGAATATCCAGATGCCTTGGTAGTCGCTCACCCAGAATGCACTCAAGCCGTCCGATTGCTTGCGGATGAGGTCTGCTCGACCGAGCGGATGGTGGATTTTTGCAAGAAGACCGATGTGAAAAATATCATTGTGGTGACCGAGAGCGGGATGCTCCACCGCTTGCGACGTGAATGCCCAGATAAGAATTTAATTCCCGGGCCGACCGATCGTTGTGCTTGTGCGGATTGCCGTTACATGAAAATGAATACCTTGGAGAAACTCCGCAATTGCCTGCGTGATTTGTCGCCGCGGGTCGAGATGGAGGAGGAAATTCGCAGTCGTGCGGAGATTCCGTTGCTGCGGATGCTTGAGCAATCGAAATAGCCTATGTGGTGAATTGGTTTGCCACCGAAGTTCAATAAGGTTAAATATTCACATAATCGTTGCGTTATTTATAATTTTTAAAATCCAATTTCATGAAAATCCCATTCAATAAACAAAACCAATCAGGATTTACGCTCGTTGAATTGCTGGTTGTTGTGGTGATCATCGCCATTCTCTCAACTATCGGTTTTTCCGTTGGTATCGGAGCTCTTGAAAAAGCCAAAAGAGTGACAGCTCAAGCTGCAGCAACCAACGTCGCAAATGCGGTTGAACAGTTTTATTCGGAATACAATTTGCTGCCTGCTCCTTCCAGTGGTGCGCCTGATACCGACAATGGCGCTTCTCCCTACATTACCGACTCGGGTGCAGGTGTGCAATTATTGGAGGTTCTCTCAGGTTATGAGGATGAGCAAAATGAACGCAAACTTCGTTTCCTCGGAGTGAAAGAAGCCGACAAGGGCAATCGCGGTGGAATTGTTTACAACGATGCAGGCGATGCGGTTGTTGGTCTGTTTGATCCATGGGGTCAGTCGTATTATATCGTTCTCGATTATGACTACGATGGCCGACTTGAATTCACACCCAGTGCCGCCTACGATTATGACGCGAAGTTAAATAACAAGCGCGTCGCTGTTTATAGCCTTGGCACCGACTTGCCGTCTGATGCAAAACGCAAGGATTTGGTCAAAACTTGGTAACCTTTCTTTTATAAATTAAATTCGCAAACAACATCACATCATGAAATGGATTCTTCTGATCGCCACCGTAGTTTCATTGACCTCATGCAACACCATGATCGGTGTCTGGCGTGACACCAAAGCGGGTTTCAACTGGACCAAGGAAAAAATGCAGAACTCAGGTGGCGGATCCCAAGAGCAATATGGGGCTCCTGTTTACTAAGAGGGTTGAATGCGTTTCGTGTTGCTTGCCAAGTCCCTGGGTAAGGATTAACTACGTATGATGAACCGTCGCCACATTTGCTATCTCGCCCTGATTGCGTTTTCTTTTGGAGCCGCCTGTCAGGCTAATAAGACCGCTGAACCTACCAAAGTTCGGTTAAAGACGAACCAAGGGGATATCGTGATCCAGTTGAATGCTGAGAAAGCGCCAGTGACCGTCGCAAATTTCAAAAAATATGTAAGCACGGGACATTACAACGGCACGGTGTTTCATCGTGTCATTGACGGCTTCATGATCCAAGGCGGTGGGTTTGCCCATCAGGATGGAAAGCTGGCGGAGAAGAAAACCGACAAGGGGATCGTGAATGAGAGTCGGAACGGATTAAAAAACGAGGTTGGAACCATTTCCATGGCAAGGACCAGCGATCCCAACAGCGCGACTGCACAGTTTTTTATCAACGTGGCAAATAATGAAGCGCTCGATTTTCCGAGTCACGATGGTTATGCGGTCTTTGGTAAAGTCATCGAGGGAATGGATGTGGTGAATCAAATCAAGGCGGTCAAAACGGGTGTTCAAGAGTTGCTAAACCTCAATCCCCTGAGCGGCGAGCTTACTCCCGGACCTTCAAGGGATGTTCCGTTGGAGCCTGTCATCATTGAGGCTGCCACTTTGGAATAGGTTTCTTTCACTTCATTTGATTTATGCAACTTTGGTTCTGTCCCGTTCTGGCATTTCTGCTCGGCTCCATTCCTTTTGGTTTACTCATCGCCAAGGCGAAGAGGATTGATATCCGGCAGCACGGTTCGGGAAACATAGGTGCGACCAATGTGTTCCGCGTGGTGGGTAAAAAATACGGACTGGGTTGTTTGTTGCTTGATGCGCTGAAAGGTTTTGTTCCGGTAGTCATCGCTGTGAATTTGGTTCCTGTCGCTGGGCGGGTGCCCATCTTTGATCTGGTTTTTCCAAATGATTGGGCCATGTATCCCGCTCCGCAGCAGTTCACCGCACAACTGGTTCATGTCATCACCGCCTTGGCTGCGGTTTTGGGACACAACTACTCGCCATGGATTGGTTTCAAAGGCGGCAAGGGAATCGCGACATCCGCAGGAGTTTTAATCGGCTTGATGCCCGCTGCCGTGGGGGTTCTTGTCGTGATATTTATCGTTGTGCTTGCCCTCACGCGCTACGTTGCGGTCGCCAGCATGGTCGCTGCCGTCTGCTTGCCCATCGTCACTCACTTCGGTGCCCGCTATCATGTCAATGACGCAGGAATCAGTCTATGGACGGCCGGCACCTGGAACAAACCCCTGTTTTTTTTCACGGTGGTGATTGCGGTTTTGGCAGTTTGGAAACACCGATCCAACATTCTGAGGTTGCGTCAGGGTACGGAATCGAAGTTTGGATTGAAAGACCAACCCATGAGCAAAAAACCGTGAAATTTCAAAGTGCAGCCATCATCGGCTCGGGTTCATTCGGAACAGCGATTGCCAAACTTTTAGGAGAAGATCTGAAGTCGGTATTGATCATTGGGCGTGATCTGGAAAGTGTCGACTCGATCAATCACAAGCATCTGAATCCGCGTTATCTGAAAGGAATTCTACTTCCGGAACATGTTCGTGCGACAAATGATATTCGCGCCGTAGTGAACTATCCTTTGGTGATATTCGCGCTGCCAGCCGGAGCAACGCGACAAGCTGCCGAGGATCTCGCAAAATGCAGTTTGCCGAATCAAACGGTGTTGCTTTCTTGTGCCAAGGGAATTGAAAGAACCTCGGGTGACCGGATGAGTGAAATTTTACAGGAGGTTTTCCCAGATAATCCCATCGCAGTTTTATCCGGTCCGAATCATGCGGAGGAAATCGCCGCGCGCCAGGCGACGTGTGCAGTGATCGGGTCGGAGAATCCTGAAGTTGCTTGCGCATTGCAGGATTTGTTCACCAAGCCTTATTTCCGCCCTTACACGAGTGGCGATCTCGCGGGAATTGAGCTGGGGGGTGCGATTAAAAACGTGTATGCGATTGCAGCTGGCATGTCGCACGGCTTGGGTCTAGGCGATAACGCGGTCGCAGCACTCGTCACGCGTGCACTTGCGGAAATGACACGCCTCGGCACGGCTTTGGGTGGGCAGCCTGAAACGTTCGCCGGTCTTTCGGGGGTGGGCGATCTCATTGTCACCTGCTTCTCTGAGCACTCGCGAAATCATCGGGTGGGTCTGGCGATGGGTCAGGGAAAAACCCTTCAAGAGGCGACCGAGGTTCTGGGTATGGTTGCGGAAGGTGTGCCCAGTGCTTATTCGATTTACGAACTTGCACGTAAAGCGAATGTCCGGACTCCGATTATCGATGCGGTTTACTCTATTTTATACAAGGGTATGCCAGTTGCCTCCGCCATGAGCGAGTTGCTTGCCAGAGACACCCGCATGGAATCCGAATGATGGAATGGACCGATGACTCAAGGGAAAGCGATCCGCTTGGCTGAAACTGATTCGCGGGCTTTATGGTTTGGCGGTTCTTTCTACTCGTCGGAACGAGTCGTCTTTTTTCATGAGAATGAGACAATTGCCTGAATATCAATCCGGATGGCACCTCATGGCGGTGACATGTGGGATTTTTTTGCGCTGGATTTTTTCAATCCATTTCCCAGTCGATGCCGACTTGCCAAGATTCAGATGCGGGATAACGATGGAACCGTAAACGGATGACGCCATTCTTAAGAAAAATACTCGGGATGAATTGGGTGATGGTACTGGTGATGTACGCATTACTCATTTTCGGGGTATTCATGATTGAGAGCGCTGCAAGGCACTTGCCGGTGAGTCCGGACAAGTTGAAGGAATTCGGCTCTGCCGGCGTATATTTCGCATGGATGCAGAAGAACTGGATCGTGATCGGTAGCTTTGCTTATTTCGCTGCCGCATGGATTGATTACAAATGGATACGTTGGTTGGGAATTCCTCTCTATCTCGTGAGCCTTGGTTTAATGTTGTTGGCGATGAAAGCGGATGATGATGTGCACCGCCTTACTCTTGCTGGCTTGAGTTTTCAACCGGCACAGCTGGGAGTGACTTCCGGTATCATCATGATCGCATGGCTCATGCAGGATCTTCCAAAGCTGCATCATCGCCTCGGAAATCCTCTCGTCAGGATTGCGGTCATCGGAATGACTTCGGCGATCCCCTTTCTAATGGTGATGAAAATGGGTGATATGGGTTCCGCACTCGTGTGGATTCCGGTGGTCATTGTCGCATTGTTGGTTTCGGGGATTCCTTTCCGCATACTGAGTTTTATCGGTTTGGTTTCATATGGGGTTTTACCCATCATGTATTTTGTCATTTTGCCATTGGTCTCCGAGCGCGGACCGGAGCGGATTGATTTGTGGATTCGCATGAATCAAGGTCAGGAAGTGGATATCAAGGGCGACGGCTACGCACCCCACAACGTTTCCATGGCGGTTGGCAAGGCCGGATGGAAAGGTTTGGGTTGGATGGCGACCTCTGAGCAGGGATCTCTTCACGACAAACGTTTCATTCCGCATCTCACCGCCCACAATGACTTTATCTTTGCCGTGATCGCGGAGGAATTGGGCTTCCGGGGTGTGCTGCTATTGGTCCTCAGCTTCGCCTTGCTGTTGGTTCAGGGATTGTTCATTGCGTTTTACAGCAGGGATATGTCTGGAAGACTGATCGCATGCATGGTGGTGGCGCTTTTTTTCGCACACATTTACGAAAATATCGGAATGTGTGTCTTGCTTACGCCAATCACAGGTATTCCGCTGCCACTGGTGAGTTATTCAGGAACTTTTGTGGTGATTTGTATGTTCCTTTTGGGTCTGGTACAAAGTGTATGGATTCATCGTCGCCATCATGAGGAGCCAGTTTGACGAATCAATCGGTTGTTTTTTTACAAATCCTGTTCGATGGACTTGAGCGTGAGGAAAAGATTTTGCCAGCGGTTTTGTTTCGGTCCGTTGCTGCGCTCCTCTTGTGCGAGGTGTTTTCTGATAGAGCCCAAGCATGAGGTGTATTCTTGAAAAAACGATCGAATCGCATCCTCGTAGTCTGAACGCAGGGCATCGGCAAATGCTCCGCAGGTTTCCGATAGAGTGACCCGAAAATCATGGCTGATACGTGATTTCGTGATGATGGAGATGATCATGCCACCGAATAAAAATAGCAGGCCAATGGTACAAAAGATCCAAGGGAGAAGATAGGTGTTCATGACGCCGTTTGCCGCTCCGATGCTCAGGAAGATGAGCGAGGATGCGCTGAACGACTTGATTGCCATGTTGCGATGACGAAGCTCGCGTTCCAGATCTTTACGCACGTGAAGGTTGCCAATCGCTCGGTGTGCCGCACTGCCGATGCGCTCGACAAAATGTTTCCGCGCCGTTTCCAAGGTTCCGTCGATGGGTGCGGACGTATCGATAGGCAAGCCGATGGATTCGTTGATGCGCGCGCCGAGATCCTGCCAATGCTTGAGGCATGCGGTCACGATGTCGCTACCGTCATTTTCTGCAACGGATTCCACAGCTGAACGAAGTCTTTCCGTGAGCAATGACTCGATGCGGTTGCCGGTATTATCGCCCGTGAACACCTTGAATAACGACCGCAGGACGCCGAGCCATTTTGCAAGTTTCCGGCTCACTAGGATCGCCTCATCTTGAAAGATTTCAGCAACCTTCGTGAGGTGGCTCGGAAGTCTTGAAACAAGGCTTTCGCGCATGGCATCGATTTCATCTTCAAGGGATCTTAAAAACCCGTGATGGACTCTCTGGAGTCTGGTGTTCTGATCGATCTGTTCATCTATCAAATGGAGAGCAATCGCGGCTTGGTTATACCAAGCTCTGAGTGCGGCTTTTCGTTTTTCAGAATAACAAACGTGCTCGGAAATGTAATGCTCCAGAGCTTGAAATCCGCTTTTCTGATAGATTTTGAGGTTGAGGGTTTCATTGCGCTTCGCCTCGCTAGCAAGCTTTGCGGAGACGGGAAAGACGGGAAGAGTCATCCCGATGCGCTTCATCGATAGATCAGCCATATGCTCCATGATGACGTCAATATCCGCAGCCTCCGCGGAGTCGCATTGTTGAATCACGAAGACGATGCGTTTTTGGTGGGATTCAGGTAAACTTGCGATCAGGTTCCATGACGATGCTCCCCATGGGTTTGAGACAGGAAAGACAAATAAGATCAGTTCAGCATAGGGAAACAGATGTCCGATGTTTTGTTTCTGGTCGGCATCAAGAGCATTGATACCGGGCGTGTCGATGGGATTGAAATCGCGAAGAACGGGCGCGGTCAGGAATTTTTCATGACAGCGGGAGGAGATTGCATCCTGGCTGGCGTCGGCGTGTCGAAAACGGATGATTTGCCGTGTTTCCGGTAGTGCGTTGACTGGGCAGAGATCTTGACCCAGCAGGCTGTTGATCAGAGAGGATTTCCCTGAATTTGTATCACCGCACACCAAGCATGAAAATGGCGCATGGATTTCATTTTCAATGGAGGCCGTATCGGCATTTTCGCTGAGATCGGATTCCGTGAGGGTTGCCAGTTCGCGAATTCCAGACCAGACCCGTGACAGGTGGTCACGGTTGCTAAAATAGCGCTCTCCGAACTTGAGTTGGCTCACACTTGGCTGGGGAATCGGTTACAGGGTCAGTAGGACTGGGTCGAGGCAATTTGAGCTGGAGGTGGGCTGACTTGCATGGCGATGAGTTGCGATACCGTGACGAATTCAAAGCCCCGTCTCAAAAGTCCATCGAGGGTTTGCGGCATGGAATCGACGGTTTGGGAATGGAGATCATGAGCAAGGACGATTCCACCGGCTGCGGTGCTGGAAACGATGCGGTTTGCGATGACGGATGCGCCGGGGCGTTTCCAATCGAGAGGATCGACAGACCAGAGAATGGTCGGGTAGCCGAATTCATCGAAGACGAGCTGGCGCTGGCGTTGAACGAGCCCGCCATAGGGAGGCCGCATGGTGCGCGGGCGGATGCCAGCAGCGCGCCCGATCGAATCCTGACAGCGCTGCATTTCGAGACGGAGTTGTGAGTCACTCAGTTTGGAGAGCAGGCAATGGGTTTGTGAATGATTTCCGATCTCGTGACCTTCTGCAACGGTGCGCCGCAATACGCCAGGGTATAGGTTCACATTATTCCCGATCACATAGAACGTTGCTTTGATGTTTCGCTCGGCGAGTATGTCCAGCAGCCGAGGGGTGTTGGCGGGATGAGGGCCATCGTCGTAGGTGATCGCAATATGGTTTCCGGAGACCATCACACGTGTAAAGGTAACGCCCGAATTTGGAATGTGATTGTTCGCGTAGTTCCCCCCTGGATTCCGAGGGATGGGGCGATTGGAAACTTCACCAATTCCCGGAATAGCCTTGCAGCTCGTCAGGGTTGCGGTGCTGGCCGCAAGGGTAGACGTGATGAACCCGCGACGGGAAAGATTCCCGAACAGGTTCAATTCAGATGATTCATCATTGCCGATAGGTTCCATAAGGCGAAAAAGGTAAAGATGAATTAAAGACTGCACAGGAGTCGGAAGATGTCACGCCTCTTATTGTCATGAAATGGTTCATGCGGGGAGATTTTCGGGGGATCGAGAGAATATCTGATCTCTGACTTCTTCAATCGACAATTGACCGGCTGCTATCTTGAATCCGAGCACATGAAAATTCTTCTTACGACATGCAGTTATCAGGATACCCCTGGCCCGCACCATGAACTCATGGCAGCGCAAGGCTGGGAAATCACCCGTGAGCGTGGGCCGCTTTCCGAAGCTCGCATGCTGGAGCTTGCAGAACAAGGGTTTGATGGGTTTCTCTGCGGTGATGATGCGATCACTCGTCAGGTTCTGACGAAATGCGGTCCCACACTCAAAGTCATTTCCAAATACGGCATCGGTCTTGATAAGATCGACCTCCCAGCTACCAAGGAAATGAAGATTCCTGTTCTTTTCACCCCCGGCGTGAATCACGATACCGTTGCCGAGCATACGTTTGCGTTGCTTTTGGCACTGACGAAAAATCTCTATCCATCCATCCAAGCCACCCGCGAGGGTAAGTGGACCCGCTTGACCGGCTATGAATTACTCAACAAACGCATCGGCCTGATTGGTCTCGGTAGGATCGGGCAGGAAGTCGCGAAACGCGCCCATGCATTCGGGATGGAAGTGCACGGTTTCGGAAATTACTGGCCGGAGGATATCGCGGAGCAATACGGCATCAAGCGCCATCATACGCTCGACTCTTTGTTTGCGGCATCCGATATCATATCTCCTCACACCAAGCTCACTCCGGATTCCCATCACTGCGTCAACGCCGCGCGGCTTTCGCTCATGCCTAACAACTCGTGGTTAGTGAACACAGGTCGCGGCGAATTAATCCATCAAGCCGATGTCATCGCCGCACTCGATTCCGGAAAGCTCGCGGGTTACGCGACGGATGTGTTAGATGAAGAGCCACCTGCTGCAGATCACCCACTCCTGCATCACCCGAAAGTGATCGTCACGCCGCACATTGGTTCAAGGACTTTCGAATCGGTCCCACGTCAGGCGATGAAATCTCTCACGAATCTCATCAACGCACTCGCCGGAAGCGGTGAGACAAATTGCGCGAATGGGGTGATTTGATTCGGGGATCGCGAGTTTTCAACTCGCTTCGTTAAGGTAGGGCGGCTTTGACGCAAGCCGCCGCATGAAATGAGAAGAAAATGATTCGTCTCAAATGGGTCTCAGCTACCCGTTGGCACAGCGATCGCTTCATCGAAGCGACCCTACCATTCCATTTCGCAACTCGATAAAAATGAAAGGAACCGCGGTTTCCAACCGCGACCTCGTGAGCGAAATACCTTCGGCCAACGCATCCCGTTGCAGTCGCGATTGAAAATCGCGGTTCCTTTCTGGGAGGTAAGGCTAATCAAAAATTGTGTGTGCCTTTTTAGATCCTAGGACCGCGAGTCTCCAGACTCGCTCTTTTACGACTGACCTTTCCGATTTTTCAAAATCTGTTCATAGAGCTCATACACCGCATCTCGGGTGCAGGCGAATTCCAGTAGGATTTCACTACTTGAAATTTGTCGATAAATCACACGCAGTCCGCCGATGCGCAGGCGATTGAATCCTTCAAGCGGGCCTTGAAGTCCTTTGATATCGCCTTTGCCTTTCATCAGACCACGCAGCGCCATTCGAACCCGACGCTTGGTCTGGGGCGGTAGCGCAACGAGCCATCCCGCGACTTGCTCAGAAGCCGAAATTTTCATCGTCGAGATCAAGTGGACGGTAAGTGGTCTTGCCGAGTTTTGCTGCGTGAATAGCCTCCATCGCAGCTGGATTACCAAGCACATCCAAAGTTTCCATCAAGGCTTCGAAGTCCTCAACTGGCAAAGCGACCACGACCGGTTCGTTGCGGTTCGCAATGACAAAGCGCTCCCCCGAGCGGCAGAGTTTCGTCAGGCTCGCCTGAGCCTCTTTCATGTTGTACGTATTAGCCATGAGATTTGTATATACCGGAATTGGGAGGTTCGCAAGACGCAAAAAAGACAGGAACCGCGGTTTTTAACCGCGACCTCGTGAGCGAAATATCTAAAGCCAACGCAACCGGTTGCAGTCGCGATTGAAAATCACGGTTCCTTTCTGGGTCAAACCTTCCGACCCTCATCAACTTCCATATACTCAAAAAAAGTCTGAATATCTTCCCGATCAGCAAAACCACTCTCGTCCTTGAATTTTTTGAGGGGTTCTGAACCCGAATCTGACCAGCCGCGCTCAGAGGCAAAATCATTCCAAGCTAATGTGGGTAGGTCATTTGGCTCAGGGTCATTTTTGACACAGTAATCCCAACATTCGGCGTCTGAATTACCTGTTAGAACGCACTCGGTAAACTTCGTGTAATCCAATTCTAGATAGCCCATGATCCGTGCGTCAAAACCGCCACCCATTCATTCGTAAAAATCAGCCCGCCATTCGTTCGTGGCTTTAAGCCTGATCTTATCGATCGAGAGACCAAGAAAAACTAAGCCAGCGATTTTATCGTATCGGCCTCGTGGATGTCTTAAGGCAGGATTACCGAACCAATGGCATGAAGGGTGCCATCTGGGTCTCGGTATTTGAGAGTGTATGTCCCCGGCGAAACCCGAGTGACTTCAATATGACCTGGATAGCTGCTTTTTTTGTTGGAACTGGTAAAGCTCGCAGTCAATAGAATGTCTGACCCCGCGACCTCGGTATCGACTTTCTCGATCCACTGGCCCGAATGGACGATCTGCGTCTCAAATTGAATCGGTATCTTGTATGATCCAGCCCCAAGTACGGCAGGGGCTCCGATAGTAATCCCGCCTTTGGCAAAGAAGTCGCGTGACTTCTCGTCCGAACATCCAACAAGCGCAATAGCGGCCAGAATCAGTATAGCTTTCATAATCTGTTTTATACTATGTGTATAACGTAGAGCTCCTGCACGAATAAAATTGGAGGTAGTCATGACTTACGGGTTTGAGGTCCGGTTACAGAAAATCATCTCAACGTGACGGCTGGTAACGGCTGCGTGGCGAAGCTTGTTTGGCTTGGTTATTCTCGTAAGGCATTCTTGAGCTCAGCATCGCATCTTGGGCAAAAGCTCACCTTCTCACGGTCCTTATGAATATCTGTGAGCTTCTCAGAGTAGATCCATGGTGTGTGCATCGGATATTGTTTGGCAACACGAATGTAGGATCTAGTTGGATCAGCTAGGACATCCTGACTGATTTTATAGGCGGTTCGTGTTTGCAAGGCATTACCATGCTTGGGGCAAAATTCACTCGTTGGGTGTCCTACCGAAGTGCAGCCTGAGGAGACAAGCAGTGACATGATGAAAAGTGAAGATGCGATGCGTATGTATTGATTCATCATACCGTGGATTCATTCTTATGTTTGATGTGCGACCACTGGCGTGGTTGATCGTCAGAATTAGCAGAAAGCATGCGATGAGACTTTTCATTTGATGAGGCGAACAGTGTTGAACGAACGACCGGGTTAGGGGAATGTTATACGACCGGTCGTGTTACACCCAAAAATCGGACCCTGAAGGCTACATTTCTTCCTTCGCTTTGATTTAACATTTTCTAATCTCTTTGTGATTAGACGCCAGGCTGGAAAATGACCTGAGGTGTTAAACCATAGTGGGAGGCTGGAATCCTTCCTAGCGGCTTGGGGCGTAACGCCCCAGCTAGGTCACAAACTCCGCTCGCGAATTTCTGTTAGCAGATCATCGATGAACTGCTGAGTCGTTTTCGTGATTGGCTCTTCTTGTCCACGAACTCGTAGAGAAACAGTTCCTTCTTCGATTTCTTTCACGCCGAGGATGACCATGTTCGGAATACGTTCCATGCGGGCGTTGCGGATTTTTGCGCCGACTTTATCTGCGGAGCGATCGACCGTGACGCGGACCCCGAGGTCGGCGAGTTTCGCGGCGAGTTCTTCTCCGGCCTCGAGAGTTTTCTCGGAAATCGGCAGGATACGAACTTGTTCGGGAGCGAGCCAGGTTGGGAATTTGCCTTCGAAGTGTTCGATGAGTAAACCCGTGAAGCGCTCCAACGAACCGAAGGGCGCGCGGTGGATCATGACCGGAATGTGCGGTTTGTTATCCTCGCCGACGTAAGAAAGTTTGAATCTAACAGGAAGATTGTAATCGACCTGAACCGTGCCGAGTTGCCAGTCGCGACCGATGATGTCTTTGACGACGAAGTCGATCTTCGGTCCGTAGAAAGCAGCTTCGCCGAGTTCTTCGGTGTAATCGACGCCGAGGTGGATGACGGCCTCGCGGAGGGCGGCTTCCGCTTTGTCCCAGTTTTCAGATGAGCCGACGTATTTGTCGCTTTCCGGATCACGGAGCGAGAGGCGGACGCGGTAGTCGTTCATGCCGAGGGTGCTGAGAACTTTTTTCACAAGGTCGAGGCAGCCTTTCACTTCCGCAGCTACCTGATCCGGTGTGCAGAAAAGGTGAGCATCGTCTTGAGTGAAACCACGCACGCGGGTCATGCCGCCGAGTTCGCCGGATTGCTCCCAGCGATAAACCGTTCCGAACTCCGCGAGTCTAACAGGAAGGTCGCGATAGGAATGATGATCGCTCGCAAAAATTTTGATATGATGCGGGCAGTTCATCGGTTTGAGCAAGTAGCCCTCGTAGGTTCCTTGTTCGAGGCCGTTGATCAGGGTGGAGCAGGTCGCATCTTCGTCGGCGAGTTTTTCCAAGGTATCGCGCTCTGCGATCGGTGCGTATTGGCTGTCTTGGTAGTAAGGGAAATGCCCGGAAGTGCGATACAGATCAAGCTTGCCGATGTGCGGGGTGAAGACTTGGGAGTAACCTTGTTTGTCGAGCTCCGCAGTGATGAATTCCTGCAGCGCGCGGCGGATGAGGGCGCCTTTCGGTTTCCATAAAATCAAACCCTGACCGACCGCTTCATCGATGTGGAAAAGCCCGAGCTCACGGCCGAGGCGGCGGTGATCACGTTTTTTTGCCTCTTCGAGACGAACGAGATGTTGTTCGAGTTCTTCTTTGTTTTCGAAAGCGGTTCCGTAGAGGCGTTGGAGTTGGCCCTTGGATTCGTCGCCCATGTAGAAGGATGAGGAAACTGACATCAGTTTCACGTTTTTGCACTTCGAGGTGTAGCCGACATGCGGGCCGGCGCAGAGATCGATGAAGTCGCCGTTTTGGAAACAAGAAATTTGTTCGCCTTCGGGGATCTTATCGATGAGGTCGAGTTTGAAACGGGATGGGTTGCCTGGGCGCTCGGTGAGGCCACCGAGCCGTCCCAATTCCGCCATGGCTTTCGCTTCTTCACGAGAGATCGCCTTGTATTCGAACTTCTGGTTCTCCTTGGCGATTTTTTTCATCTCCGCCTCGATTTTTTCGAAATCATCCGGGGTGATTCGGTGCTGCATTTCGAAATCGTAGTAGAAACCGTTTTCGATCGGCGGGCCGTAAGCGAACTGCGCATCCGGCCAGATCCGGAGAATGGCGGTGGCCATCACGTGTGCGGCGGAGTGGCGCACGCGCTCAAGGTCGGTCATCTGGTGGCGTTCTTCTAAAGTCTTGCGGTCGGACATGGGGTGGCTTTTGAAGCAGGGATGGAGGGTAAAGTCAATGATTCGGAGTCGATGCGGCCGCACATGCCCGCGAATCGCTTATCTTCGCGTTGGACGAACTGCCATTTCTGTGAATTGTAATCGCCGACATGACATTCATGACCATCATTCTCCTCGTTCTGGGTTTAGCATTACTCGTATTTTCCGCTGACTGGCTGGTTAAGGGCGCTTCGAAAATTGCCGCTGCGGTAGGGATATCACCCTTGGTGGTCGGGTTGACGGTCGTGGCGTTTGGAACCAGTGCGCCGGAACTTGCGGTTTCGGTTATGTCGGCCTACGAAGGCCAAGCGGATCTGGCGCTCGGAAATGTGGTGGGGAGTAATATTTTTAACGTGCTGTTCATTCTCGGCATCTCGGCCCTGATCGTGCCTCTGGTTGTCAATCAGCAGCTCATTCGTTTCGATGTTCCGGTCATGATCGGGGTTTCGTTTTTG
The DNA here is from genome assembly GCA_945873125.1 of Prosthecobacter debontii. Classification (GTDB taxonomy): domain Bacteria; phylum Verrucomicrobiota; class Verrucomicrobiia; order Verrucomicrobiales; family Akkermansiaceae; genus Luteolibacter. The sequence goes on along the minus strand of CAMCBV010000021.1, from coordinate 26,047 downwards.
CTGCTCGCCCTTTGCCTTGATATGTCGCTCAGCCGCGTGGACGGGTTGCTGCTGCTTGCTCTTGGCATCGCTTACACGGTGTTTTTGATTCGTCAGTCGAAGAAGGAGAACAACGCCAAAGTCTTGTCCGAATACGAGCAAGAGTATGGCAAAGACCCCAAGAATCCCGAGTGGCTGAAAAGCCTCTCGCTGATTTTTTTGGGTCTAGCGGGGTTGGTTACGGGTTCAAAATGGTTGGTCGACGGTGCGGTGGAAATCGCAAGGTTCTTCGGCGTTTCAGAACTCATCATCGGTTTGACCATTGTTTCTGCCGGGACATCGCTGCCGGAAGTGGCGACCTCTGTGGTCGCGGCCTGCAAGGGTGAGCGGGACATTGCGGTGGGAAATGTGGTGGGAAGCAACATTTTCAACATCATGGTTGTGTTGGGTATATCCTCCATCGTCGCACCAGGGGGGATCTCCGTGCCGGATCAGGCTCTTGCGTTTGATATTCCGGTCATGATCGCCGTGGCTCTCTCGGCGCTACCCATATTTTTCATCGGTTACAAGATCGGTCGTCCGGGTGCGATTTTCTTTTTGATCTTCTATGGGGCTTATCTCGCGCATCTAATCCTAGGCGCGATGAAATCCGAAGCCTTTCCGCTTTATCATCAAGTGATGGTAAATTACGTGACTCCTGTGGCGGCACTGATCTTGCTTGGAGTCCTATACCGCGCTTTCAAACAACCTAAAATCCCCGCCTAGACATTTCGTTGATCTTGGTTAACTTCCTTCACTCCGGCTGTTCCGAGCTGGCAAATACTCATCATGTCTGATCCTGAAAATAACACACCATCCCCAAATCACTCCAATCGCCCTCCCAGTGATGGAAATGCGTTCAACTGGCGTGGACTTGCCTTGTTCGGGCTTGCTGCCCTGATTCTTGGTGCGGCCCTTTTCGGCCCACAGATGAATCAAAAGGCAGAACCGCTGAAGTATGCGGATTTCCGTCAAAAACTCGATCAAGGCTTGGTGGTTCTGAATGATCCCGATCACCCGCTCAAAGTCGTCACGAGTGATTCCGCCTATGATGCCACCATCACGGGTTGGGTGAACCCAGCTCCGATCAAGCCCAAGGATGCCGATGCCGTGGTTGAAACCAGCTATTTCAAAGTCGCCGTGAATTTGGATCTCCAGGGCGAGGAGATCCGCGAGCTTTTGGGAGAAAGCATCCGCATGGGGCAAATGGCCAACTACGCTCCACCAAACGAAGGCGCTAAAACCGCGGCACTCTCTCTTGCGGACTTTCGTAAGGCATATGCATCGGGCGAAGTGAAGGCGGATGATTCAGCCGCTCCCTTGCAAGTCATCACCTCGGATACGGATTCCACCGCCTACATTGTCGGAAAACGTGAGGTGATCACCAACCTAATCAAGCCTACCACTAAGGAAGGTAAAGCCATTCCTGCCACTCCTTTCAAAGTCAGTGTCTCGTCAACGATCCTTGGCGGCGAGTTGCGTGAACTTCTGAAAGACAAGGCCCAATATGTGCGCCAATCGGATTACCTGAGCCGCGCCCTTTTCACATTCCTACCGTTCCTGTTGATCATTCTGTTGCTGTTCTTCCTTTTCCGCCAACAAATGAAATCCGCCGGAAAAGGTGCGATGTCATTTGGCAAATCCAAAGCCCGCTTGCTAACGATGGATCGCAACAAGGTGACTTTCAAGGATGTCGCCGGCATTCAAGAGGCGAAGGAAGAACTTTTCGAAATTGTTGATTTCCTCCGTGATCCCAAAAAATTCCAAAGGCTCGGCGGATCCATTCCAAAGGGTGTGCTGATGGTCGGCTCTCCCGGCACAGGTAAAACCTTGCTGGCACGCGCCATCGCAGGTGAGGCCGACGTGCCGTTTTTCTCCATCTCCGGTTCCGACTTCGTGGAAATGTTTGTCGGTGTCGGTGCTTCACGCGTTCGCGACATGTTTGAACAGGGTAAAAAACACGCGCCTTGCCTGATCTTCATCGATGAGATTGATGCCGTTGGCCGCCACCGCGGACACGGTATGGGTGGCGGACACGATGAGCGTGAGCAAACCCTCAACCAACTCCTCGTTGAAATGGACGGCTTCGATACTCAGGAAGGCGTTATCATCATCGCGGCGACGAACCGGCCGGACGTGCTCGATCCCGCGCTTCTCCGCCCGGGTCGATTCGATCGTCAAGTCACCGTTTCTCTTCCGGACGTGAATGGACGTGAGGAGATTCTGCGTGTGCACGTGAAAAAAATCAAACTTGCTGCCGGTGTGGAGCTTGGAACGATTGCCCGTGGCACTCCCGGTTTCTCTGGAGCCGAGCTCGCGAACCTGGTCAATGAATCCGCTCTGCTGGCGGCCAGAAAAGGCTTGAGTGCAGTCACACTGGTCGAGATGGAAGAAGCACGCGACAAAGTGCGTTGGGGTCGTGAGCGCCGCTCGCTTGCGATGTCTGACAAGGAAAAAATCGGCACCGCATGGCATGAGGCGGGACACGCCTATCTCAACATGGTCCTGCCACACACCCACCCTTTGCATAAAGTCACCATCATTCCACGCGGCCCTTATCTGGGTGCGACGATGTATCTTCCGGAAGGCGATAAATACTCGACGCAGAAAAAAGAAGCGCTTGCGAATTTGATCGTCACCATGGGCGGCCGGATCGCGGAAGGCTTCCACTCGGATGATATCTCCAACGGAGCATCCGGTGATATCCGCCAAGCCACCTCTCTGGCGAGAAATATGGTGTGTGAGTGGGGCATGTCAGATCTTCTTGGCATGGTCGAATACGGCGAGGGCGATAGCCCCGTCTTCCTCGCCCGTGACATGAACAAGAGTCGCAATTACTCGGAGGAAACCGCCCGTGTGATCGATGGAGAGATTAAAAAATTCATCGACGAGGCATTCCATCAGGCTGAAAAAATCCTCACTGAAAATCGCGATACCGTGGAAAAAATCGCATTGGCACTGCTTGAATATGAAACGCTTGATGCCTCGCACCTGCGCGATATCATCGACCATGGCGAAATGCGTAATCCCCCCAGCGCTCCCAAGCCACCTCCGATACCCGAGGAGATTTCAAAAGCCTCTGTATCGAAAAAATCTCAGGAAGATAAACCCCAAGACAACGGCCCGCTTCCCGGTGCAATCGGCGCAACGGCCTGATGGCTCATGCCATGCACCGCATGGATCCTTCCAGCCTAAGTTTCAGGATGGATTTTTTGACCTTTCCAGCGAATATGTGTTGATAAGAAATCGGAAATTTTGCGTATAAATTCTGTGTATTCTAGAAGGTTTGTTTGTCCCTTTGAATTCCCCCTCATCATGCGGTTTCCTTGCTTCGGTCTCATATCCCTTATTTACCTCAGCCATTCTTTAAATGCTGAGATTGATTTCGCGCGAGATGTCCGCCCGATTCTCAATGCAAACTGCACCGCATGCCACGGCGGTGTCAAAGAGGCGGGTGATGTGTCATTCATCTACCGCGAGCGCGCACTCGGAAAGGGTGAGTCGGGAAAACCTGTTATTGTTCCGGGAAATCCCGATGCCTCGGAAATGATCGCCCGCATCGTTTCGACCGATCCCGATGAAATCATGCCTAAACCCGAGCACGGTCCGTCGCTCGCGAAATTCCAAATCAACATTCTGCGCCAATGGATCCAAGAAGGCGCCAAGTGGGGCGAGCATTGGTCATTTGTTCCACCTCATAAACATCCACTGCCGTCCATCAAAAAAACCGATTGGCCGGTCCGCGATCTCGATCATTTCATTCTTGCTCGTCTTGAATCGGAAAACCTCAATCCATCCCGCGTTGCAAAACCGGAACAATGGCTTCGCCGCGCGTCCTTCGACCTTATCGGCCTGCCACCCACCCTTGAAGAGATCGAGGCCTTCAAAAAATCCGCTGCGCAAAATCTTCAAGTTGCTATCGAAAAAGAAACCGACCGCTTGCTCGCCTCGCCACGTTTCGGCGAGCGCTGGGCCTCCGTCTGGATGGATTTGGCGCGCTATGCGGACTCGGTCGGATACGCCGATGATAAACGCCGCGACAACTGGAAATACCGCGATTGGTTGATCGATTCATTCAACAAGGATCTTCCCTTCGACCAGTTCACCATCGAACAAATCGCCGGTGATCTCATTCCCCATGCTACGCTCGAACAAAAAATCGCCACAACGTTCAGCCGACTCACCCAAGTCAACAGCGAGGGCGGTACCGATGATGAGGAGTTCCGTGTCGTTGCGGTGATGGATCGCATGAGCACCACGTGGGAAACTTTTATGGGCGTAAGCTTCGGTTGTGTGCAATGCCACTCGCATCCCTACGATCCGATTAAGCATGAGGAGTATTACGACTTCATGGAGTTTTTCAATCAGAGCAAGGACGCCGATATCGATGAGGATTTGCCGCGGCTTTCCGTGCCGATGGAAAAATCGCATTACGATGAAGCGAACCGACTTCACGAACAAATCCGCATTTCCGAGCAAAGCTTGTTTACAGAGCGGAATAAAATCGATTCCACCACGAAATGGCAACCGGTCACATCCGTCAAAGCCGAGGCAAAGAAAGCCATCCTCACCATCACCGGAAGAGAGGGTTATGACGAATTCCAAGCAGATCCCAATGTAGCCAGCGGTGCCGAGTATGTTCTGACATTTCCAACCGATCTCAAAACCGTCACTGCGCTTCGTTTGGAAATCCTTCCGCTGGATCTCAAAACCGCTGCACACACGCCCGAGTGGGGCGGAATCATCAAGCAGATGCAGCTCGAAGTGGTCGATGCCAGCGGCAAGGCGACATCGGTGAAAATTCATGAAGTCATCGCCGATGAAGCGCACCCGATGTTCGATCCGAATGCCTCAATCACTGGTTCGGACAAGGGGTGGGGCACTTACTCGAAATTTTCCAAACCCCGCCATGCAACTTTTGTTCTCGATCAACCGCTCACGTTGTCTCCCGATTCGAAACTTCGCGTGAGTTTGAAAAATGGCGGAACCTATTCGGCTAGTTTCCCCATGGTGGTGAAGCGCGGACGCCTTGCTTTGACCGATGAACCCGCGTGGATCAATCATCGGGGAGAAAGTAACGCGGTATCCGCCAAGCGGGCGATCACCGATGCACGGCAGAAACTCAAAAGCATTCCATCCACCACCACTCCCGTCATGGTGGAACGCGAACCTGAGCATCGTCGTAATACTCATATGTTCATTCGTGGGAACTGGTTGGACAAGGGTCATCTGGTCAAAGAGGGGAATACTCCGAAACTCTTTCCGTCTTTGAAAAAATCCGGTGAGCGCGCCACGCGTCTCGATCTCGCACACTGGGTTGCGTCACCACAAAATCCGCTCACCGCCCGTGTCGCGGTAAACCGTTTCTGGCTGGAGCTGTTTGGTAAAGGAATCTGCCCGACTCCGGAAGATTTCGGCTCCGCCGGAGAACCCCCATCTCACCCAGAGCTTTTGGATCATCTCACCGTGATGTTTGTGAATGAAAAAAAATGGAGCGTGAAATCCATGCTCCGCGAAATCGTCACCAGTGCCACCTATCGCCAGGATTCCTCGATCACTGACGAGCTTGAGGAAAAGGACCGCGATAATCGTCTGCTTGCGCGCGGCCCGCGCCAACGCCTCACTGCGGAAATGATGCGTGATCACTCGCTCAGCGCTTCCGGTTTGATCTCCCACAAAATCGGCGGAACGCCGATCCAGCCTCCTCTTCCACCGGGTGTTTGGAAACCGTTTGTCGCTGATGCATGGAAAACTCCGGAGGTTGGAAATCCCGAGCGCTATCGCCGCTCGGTCTACATTTATTTCAAACGCAGCATTTTGTATCCGCTCTTCAGCTCGTTCGATGTTCCACCGCGCGATCTTTCATCGAAACGCCGCCTCGTTTCCAACACTCCTCTTCAGGCGCTGACGACCCTTAACGATGCCGCTTTTCATGAAGCGGCGGTTGCACTTTCAAAACGCATGCAATCGGCGGATCCATCCGATCTCGGCAAGCAAATCGCTCTGGGTTACCGATTGGCCACTTCAGGGGAAATCCATGCGGACCGCACCACCGAGCTGCGCAATCTACACCAGCAACTTGTCACGGAATACAAAAACTCCCCCGATACCATGAAGGGAATCGCGAAAACTCCGGAAGATGCCGCACTCGCGGTGATCGCTTCCGTTTTGCTCAACCTCGATGAATCTGTCACCCGCTGATCACCTGTTATGAACCTCCTCCAGCATCTTCAACACGAACAGCTCACGCTCGCGACACGCCGGCATTTCCTCAAGGAAGCCGCCTTTGGCTTGGGCGGCTTGTGCCTCGCCGGACAAAATCTTCTTGGGGCAACTGCCGGATCAATCGTCAAACGCGATGAGGAAAATCCTCTCAATGCTCTGGCCCCATCCTTCGCACCCAAAGCGAAGCGCGTGATTTTCCTTCATATGGCAGGCGCACCAAGCCAAATGGAGCTCTTCGACTACAAGCCCGTGCTTCAGCAATACGATGGCAAGGATTGCCCCCAGGAATATCTCGAAGGGCAGCGCTTCGCTTTCATCAAAGGTGTTCCTCGCCTGTTAGGTCCGCAGTTCCAATTCAAACAACACGGAAAATCCGGCGCATGGATTTCCGATCGCCTGCCATCCCTCTACAAACACGCAGACAAGCTCTGCTTCATCAAATCGATGCAGACCGATCAGTTCAACCACGCTCCGGCGAAACTCCTCATGCACACGGGTAACCAAAACCTTGGCTACCCATCCATGGGCTCATGGATCACGTGGGGGCTCGGCAGTGAAAACCAAAATCTTCCGGGTTTCATGGTGTTACTCTCCGGCGGACGCTCCCCACGGGCCGGCGCCGCACTCTGGAACAACGGGTTCCTGCCATCGGTATATCAAGGCGTTCAGTGCCGATCGGGCGGCGATCCTGTTTTGAATGCCGCGAATCCTCCGGGCATCAATCGCAATATCCGCCGCGCGGCTCTCGATTCCCTCAGCCGGCTCAATACCAAAACTCACGAAGAGATCGGCGATCCCGAAACGGTCACCCGTATTTCCCAATATGAGATGGCGTATCGCATGCAGGTTTCGGTGCCGGAGGTCATGACGATTGATGATGAGCCCAAACCAGTATTGGAAATGTACGGTGCGGAACCCGGAAAAAATTCTTTTGCGAACAACTGCCTGCTCGCCCGAAAACTTGCGGAAAACGGCGTCCGCTACATCCAGCTTTTCGACTGGGGTTGGGATACCCACGGCTCCAGTGCCAACGAGTCACTCAAGGACGGCTTCGTGAAAAAATGCAAAGACATCGATCAAGCGGTCGGCGCTCTTCTGTCTGATCTCGAAATGCGAGGTATGTTAGAGGATACTCTGGTGGTCTGGGGTGGTGAGTTCGGCCGCACACCCATGCAGGAAAACCGTGGCGGTGGCGCGGCGAATGCCTTCGTCGGTCGCGATCACAATCCGAACGCCTTCACCATCTGGATGGCTGGCGGCGGGGTGAAGCCCGGCATGACATACGGTGAATCCGATGAACTCGGCTACCGCGTCGGATCGAATCCTGTCCACGTCCGAGATTTCCATGCTACAATCCTTCATCTTTTCGGCTTCGATCACCACAAACTCTCGTTCCCATTCCAAGGGCTCAATCAGAAGCTCACCGGCGTGAAACCGGCTAAGGTGGTTAAAGACGTTCTCGCATAGGAAATTCCAAATTATCAGATCGCCATGTGGCTTCGTCATTTCATCTCCGCTTTCACCCTCGCCCTTTGCGCATCTGCCGCCGCTCGTGAAGTGCCTCGAATGAACATTGTGATTCTCTATGCGGATGACCTCGGATACGGCGATCTGGGTTGCTATAATTCGAAATCCAAAATCCCTACGCCGAATTTGGATCGGCTCGCCAGTGAAGGATTGCGTTTCACGGATGCCCACAGCTCATCCGGGATCTGCACGCCCTCACGCTACGCCATGCTGACCGGTCGGCATCATTGGCGGGATTTCCATGGAATCGACGGAGGTTTCGATAAGTCTTTTTTCAAAGAAGGTCAGCTAACGCTGCAAGGGATGTTGCAAAAGAAAGGTTATACCACCGCATGCATCGGTAAATGGCACTTGGGATGGGATTGGGATTCGATCCGTCTTCCCGGCACGGATAAAAAATCCAAGAGTCATAAAGATTTCGATTGGTCAAAACCGTTTCGCGGCGGTCCATTGGATCATGGTTTCGATTCCTACTTCGGCGACAACGTGATCAATTTTCCGCCATACGTGTGGATTGAAAATGACCACGTGACAGCTGTTCCTGACATTACGTTCAAATCCACGCCGCAAAATACCAAAGAGGGAGGTTGGGAATGTCGCGCGGGTCCAGGAAGGTCGGATTGGGATTTTTACCAGGTTCTGCCAACTCTAACAAAAAAAAGGCGTGGAATACATTCATTCACGCAAAGGCAAGACCGAACCGTTCTTTCTCTATTTTCCCCTACCATCTCCCCACGCACCCATCGTCCCGAATGATGAGTTCGATGGAAAATCAAAAGCCGGTGCTTTCGGTGACTTTGTGGTTCAGACGGATGATACATGCGGACAAATTCTCAACGCCCTGCGTGAGTCGGGTCTCGATTCCAACACCATTGTCATTTTCTCAGCTGACAACGGGCCGGAAAACTACGCTTATGCGCGTGATGAAAAATTTGATCATTGGTCGGCCTATCCTCTGCGTGGACTCAAGCAAGATATCTACGAGGGTGGTCACCGCGTTCCAACCCTGATCAAATGGCCGGGCCTGACCAAACCAGGTGCCGTGACCGATGCGCTGTTCGCGCAGATCGATCTGATGGCGACATTCGCTAACTATTTGGATCACGAACTCCCGAAAAACTCCGCCGAGGACTCGCATGATTTTTTACCATACCTCAAAGGTGAATCAAAATCTCTGCCCCGAACCACGATGGTTCACAACACGTTCAAGGACCTATATGCGATTCGTGATGGCGATTGGGTGTTGATCGATGCCAAGAGCGGAGCTGCTCGTCAGCCATCCCCTGAGTGGCGTAAAAAGCACGGTGTTCCGGCTTATACCGATCAAGCGGTCGGTCTCTATAATATTCGCGAGGACATCGGCCAAAAAAACAACCTTGCGGAGAAACAGCCGGAAAAGGTCAAAGAGCTGCGGGCCTTGCTTAAGAAAATCCGAGATCAAGGCTATTCAGCGCCTCGCCTTGCCAACTAAAGCGGCATTATTTTTGGCGAATTGATACAACTTAGGCATTCCATCGGTCTGTATATGTGATGAAATACCACCCGCCTCGCGCAGGCACCGTCACTTTCCTTACTCATGAAATCGAAACTTGTTTTAGCTTCCTTATTTCTCAGCGGTTTATCCGCTTACGCCCTTGAGCTCGGTGCGCCATTTGCGGATAACGCTGTTTTACAACGTGAACTTCCGCTGCCGGTCTGGGGCTGGAGCAAACCGGGCACTGAAGTCACTGTCGAATTCGCAGGGAAAAAACAATCCGCCAAAGCAGCGGATAATGGCAAATGGATGCTCAAGCTGGATGCTCTGGCGGCGAGTGCTGAACCACGTGAGATGACGATCACTGAAAAAGGTGGCGAAGCAAAAATTCTTAAAAATCTCCTGGTAGGCGAAGTGTGGATGGCATCCGGCCAGTCCAATATGCAGTGGCTCGCATCCAAGAGTTCGGTTCAAAATCTGGTCAAACAACTCGCAGATAAGGGTGAGAAACCGCCTATCCGTGAATTTGAGATTACTAGTGTCTATGCTTCCTTGCACCCGATTGAAAAAGCCACGGGTGAATGGAAGGTGGATGATTATGGTGACTACAGCGCTGTTGCCTTCGCCTTCGCGCTAAAAGTCTATGGAGAAATTGGAGTGCCTATTGGGATCCTCAATTGTTCTTTCAGTCAGACAAGCATCGAGTCATGGGTGCCGCGTGAAGGTTTTGCCGCAGGTAAGGATGAATACACCCAATCCATCTATCAGAAAATATTGGAAACCGATCCGACGACACCTGAGCACAAGAAGGCATGGGATGGGTTTTACCTATCCCTTGAGGATACGATCAAAGCCAACGCCGAGCGCATCAAGGCGGATAAAGAAGCTCTTGCGGTTTCCACGAAAACTCCGGGCAACATGAGCGATAACCGCGACGCTTCATGGATGTTCAACGGACGCATGAGTCCGGTGGTTCCCTATGCCATTCGCGGGGCGATCTGGAACCAGGGTTATGCGAACATTAATGGAGGACTGAAATATTACCAGAATCTCCACAGCTTGATTCGCGGTTGGAGATTGAAATGGGATAACCCGAATCTTCCGGTGTATTTCCACCAGTTTTACTGCCCCGGTCCGCCTAAAGAAGGTTATGGAAAAAATTTTCCCAGCATCGAACCCATGTCGGAAATGCGTCTGGGAACTTGGTTAGCTCGTGATATCCCAAACACCGGCATGGCTAGCCAGATTGATATCGCGGGTGCCATCCACTACGCACAAAAAGCTCTTCCGGGTCAGCGCCTTGCGCTTCACGCCCTCAAAAATCAATATGGCAAAAAAGACCTCGTCACGGATGGCCCTATGTTCAAATCCTATTCCGTAAAGGATGACAAACTCACGGTCGAATTCGATCATGCGGATGGCGGTCTGGTCGTTGCCGAAACCGCCACCAACTCTAACAGCACTCCTTCTGAGAAATGTGACAGCCTCGCGACGCCTATCATCATTCCGGATGGCGCCTCCAAAGTGAATCTGTTCTGGTTGGCTGGCGATGACCGCGTTTGGCATCCGGCAACATTCAAAATCGATGGATCGAAGGTGATCGTCAGTTCACCAGCGGTCAAATCCCCGCGAGGAGTTTCATACGCCTCCGGCGGTATTGGTTTCCAACCCAACCTTTACAACAAGGCATTGCTGCCAACCACACCGTTCATCTATTATGACAACAAACTCGTCACGAGTGAAATATGGTCGGACAAGCCGATGAAAATTGCCGGTCTCGAGATTGATTCCAGCACGGTGGGTCATGTTTACGAATATCGTAGACTACCCATCCTTCGCACTCAGTTTCGTGATAACGCGATCTTTCAAGCGGATATGCCGATCACGATTTCCGGTGCGACCGTTCTTGAATACGGCATGGAAGTTCCAGGTGAAAAGATCATCAAGTTCAGCTTCGCCGGCGTGGAAAAAACCATTTCTGTCACACCGGAAATGAAAGAATGGAGCGTGACCGTTCCTGCCATGGCTGCCAGTAAAGAACCGAAAACTCTGAAGGTTATCATGACGATCAAGGGTGAGGTTGTTATTGATCGTATCTGCAAAAATATTCTCATCGGTGATGTCTGGTATGTCGCAGGTCCAGTCGCTAGTAAAAAGCCTCCTGTATTAAAAGTTGAAGACTCAGGCCAACCTGTTCGCGTGATGACTCGTATTGCCAAGCGCTCTTCTGCTGACCGACCAGCGCGCTACATGGTCTCCACTTCGACTGAACCGAACAACCGCTTCGCATCCACTTGGGACAACGCCACGAATGATTTTGCCTCCATACTGGGGCATCGTCTCGCCAAACAATCGGGTCGTCCGACCGGCATCATTTACATGACAAGTGATCCGGTTCCGCTCAACAGCTGGATGAGGCTGGAGTATCTGAAAAACGCCCCAAGCCTGAAGGCGGACTACGAAAACCTCGCTCAATTGGAGCCGGGTAACAAATTGTATGATGACAACGTCCGTCGCTACATGGGTGCATGGAAAACTTATTGGAGTGAATTCATCCCGCAAATGATTGCCACACGTGGGGTGCCGAACGGAGAAACGTGGGGGACTTTCCCGCAACTCGCCGGACAAGTGACCAGCAAAGCGACCCAGACACACAACGTCTGCGCCTACTCCTTCGCTCCTGGTAGCTTCAAAGGCATTGTTTTCCTGACAGGTCCTGAAATGACGAAAGCTGACCAAGGCGAAAACTTTGGTCCGGCAATGTCAGCCCTTGCCAACGGTTACATCAAGGACTTCGGCGGTAAAGCGAAGTTCATTTACACCATTCCCGACAAGACGCTCGCTCCGAAAATCACCATGCCGTCCAAAATCACCGGCACAAGTGTGGCTGTTCCGGTCTCCGATTGGCAAGAAGCGGGAGTGACGGATGAGCGCATCGATCAAATCATTAAAGCCGCTCAAAATGAGTCCTAACCACCAGTCACGATTTCGTGGCAGTCGCTCTAATCCTTCCCTATCATGATGAAACTTCATTTCTGGTTTGTAATTGTTTGTATCCTTACCTCGGCAAGTGCCGTTGAGATTAGCTCCACGGACAAGGCGGTAACGATCGCCAACGGATCCGTCCGCTTGTCTTATGATATGAATGCCGGCACCTATTCGGGCACGGATCTTCGCTCCGGAGTCACGACTTTCTCCAACGCAAGATTCACAGTGGACGAAGTTGGCTGGCGTCAACCCGAGGCCGCTACACGAAAATGGGAAAGCAGTGATCTGGATGATGCGTTTGGTAAAGGCAAGCGGCTTTCGATTACAGAAATCCCCGGTGGCAAATACCGACTTATTAAAACGCTCCACATCTCACTCTACGACCAGCTTCCTTATGCCGTTCTGGGTTTCTCTGTCACGAACCAGCGCGATGGGGTCGCCCGCATCTGCCGCATCGGTATCCTCGATAAGGCGAAAATCTATCCGGGTAAAAAATTGGAACATCCGCAACTCCTTCGTGGCGGAGCGGGAGCGGAACGCAATCGCATTCAGAACACCCTGCCCATCAGCGCATATAACAACCTCCTCATCACCGGAAAAGTCAACGATACCCGACAATCAATCGTCGTTGGCGGACTTCACTACCTTGAGTTTTTACGTCTTATTAAGATTGATGAACGCAGTGGTGATCTCTCGGTCACCATCGAGGATCCGCAGGGGAAACGAATCAACCCCGGCACGACTTATCAAGGCACCGACACCGTGTTTCTCGACATTTCCACTGCCGATCCTTTCGCTTCTCTCGATGCCTACGGTATGGCCATGCGCTCCGCCAACCAAGCCCGTCCCAAGCCTTATGATTTTCCCACGCTCTGCGGTTGGCTTGTATCCCAGGGTTCGTATGGCGAGGGACGCCCGATCAATAACTCCAAAGAGCTTGTCGGCCAAATGGAACTCGCCGCCAAATCCGGTATCCTTAACCACACCCCTGTAGCCATTCGTCTCGAACCCGATTACTACTGCGACAAAAATACCGGCGATACCCAGCAGGGCTGGTGGAATGACGAAACGTGGGCGAAATACAATTCCCTCGTTCCTCCCTACGAGACCTTTGGAAAGTTCTGCGGTAAAATCCGCGAGCTCGGTGGTATCCCTTTCACCTACATCCAGAGCAACATGCCCTCGAACGACTTTGCCATCGCTCACCCGGAATGGATGTTAGACAATGATATATCCCGCATCTACGCCGAGCACCGCCATCACCAGCCTTTCGTCCGCTTTGACTTCACCGATCCCGGTTTTCAAGCCCACACGCTCGCCATGTGGAAACGCCTCGGCGCACAAGGTCTCGGCGGTATCAAGTTCGACTATCCAGAAACCGCATGGATTTCGAATGGTGGCTTTGAAGATCCTAGCTACACCACCACCGCGGCCTACCGCAAAGTATTCGAACTCGCACGTGCCGGTCTTGGTGAACAGGCATTCATTCACGAGCGTAACTTGGGCGAAAGCCTCGCTCCTATGCTCGATGTTACGGCTGGCGTCGTCGATCTCCAGCGCGTGTGGTTGGACTCCTCACATTTCGAACCGGAAATGGCCTCACGGATCGGCCTCCGTTGGTACAAACATCGCAGCGTATTCGGCTACTACCCCGATGGAAAATCGTTCAAGAAAATGGATATCGATGCGCGCCGCACGATGCTTACTCAAATTGGGTTAATTTCAGGGCGTCTTGAGCTCGGCACTTCCTTCGGACGCATGACGGCGGAAGAGCAATACGATCTGACACGTCTTTATCCCATCCTCGGAGGCACCCAATCCTTCCGTCCGGTGGACATGCTGGTCGAGGGTCGTGAGGACCCATCGGTTTATGTTTATCAGATCAATCCCGATTGGGCTCAGATCATTCTCTGCAATAACCACGATCAGCCTTTCACCGTTACCGCTCCTATTTCTGGAAACCAAGCGGATACCGGATCGCTGGGTCAGGATGCCGATGCATCGTTTTATCTCTATGACTTCTGGAACGATAAGTTGGTGGGTCTTTTCCGTGGCGATGAGGCCATTGAGCAAGCGCTTAAGCCCCAGCAGGCTCTCACCTATTCGCTCCATCGCAAAGCAGTCCACCCGCAGTTTCTCTCAACCAACCGCCACATCATGCAGGGTTACCAGGATCTGGGTGATGTGAAGTGGAAAGCTGAAACCTCCACCTACTCCGGTACGGCCAAAGTCGTCACAGGTGAACCTTTTATCATCACCATCGCTCCCAATGGATTCGTTGCCAAGGAAGTGAGCGCCTCCGGCGCCAAGGCACAAATTTCCAAACAAGGCGATCTCGTCCGCATCACGCTTACTAGCACCAAGTCTTCCGTGATCGAGTGGACGGTCACCTGGACTAAATAATCCTTTTCACTCAGTGCCATGTGTGAATCATGCTTGGAAAAGCTACGTCGTTTTATACCCCCGTCACTAGACCCACCAACCCATTCGTTTCTTTATGCCCCCTGAAGCTTCCTCAACACCTGCCAAAGAACATCCCCTTGCGAACATTCTCATCAATGTTCTCATCCCTGTCTTGGCGTTGAGTTTCTTGAGCAAGGAGCCAAGCGCTCCGGCGGCCGAGCTCTGGCACATCGGACCACTTTATGCGCTGTTTGTTGCTCTCGTCTTTCCCATTGGCTACGGAATCTGGTTTTTTGTGAAAACCCGGAAAATGAATTTCTTCTCCGGTCTCGGTTTGTTTTCCGTGATGCTGACAGGGGGGCTCACTCTTTTCCTCTGGAATAAGGACGGCACGGTCAATGAGAATGCGGCGGTTTTGTTCGGCCTCAAGGAAGCATCCATCCCATTCGTTCTCGGTTTTGCGGTCATTGTCTCGCATTGGTCAAAAACGCCCTTGCTGCGCACTTTTCTCTACAACGATTCAATTTTCAACATTGTGAAAATCGAAGCCAAAGTCAACGAGCTCGGAAAGCAGGCGGCCTATGACAAAGCTATTTTGAATGCGACGATCCTCTTCGGCATGTCGTTCTTCATCAGCACGGTTCTCAACTTCGGCATGGCGATGTATTTTCTCGGCGACCTCGATCACACAGCCCCGAATGCACGCGAGCTCTATAATGAAAAAGTCGCGAAAGTCACCGGCTATGGATTTCTTGTCATCGGCTTTCCCATTATGGTTTTCCTGTTCTTCGCACTTAGGAAATTATTGGCCGGGTTGCGCTCTCTGACCGGCTTTACGGATGAAGAACTGATGATGCCGAGGTAGGTTTTTTCTCAGGTATGGATGAGTGAGGGCGCTCTGGCTCAGAGCGCACGACCTTGAAGAGGTGTTCACCTTTATTTTCCAAAACGCCTCTGCAACATGGGGTGCAGAAGGTTGGCCAATACGATCGCGAACGTGCCTAGATAAAATGCCGGCTTGAGATTCGCGTGCTCGTTGAAAATGACCGCAGCCGCAAGGATGCCGTAAACCGGCTCGAAATTCGCCGCTAGGTTGAAATTGTACGCGCTGATGGAATGCAGCAGCCGATTCGTCAATGCCTGCGCAAATACGGTGCAGCCCCATGCTAGAATGATAATCCAGAGCCAGTCCATTGCATCAGTCACGGCAAGCGCGGGGAAACCTAGTGGATCGAAAATCGGTATCGCCAAAAAACAAACTACCGTCGATGCAACCATTTCCCAACCAACCATGACCATGGGATCGCCACCGTTGATGACGATGGTTCGATTCAGAACGAGAAACACCGATGCGAGGAACGCACTGAAAAGCGCCACTCCAAGGCCCAGCGCATGATGGGTTTCCACACCCGCAATCAGGCAAATGCCGGCGAGCACAATCAGCCCGAGAAATACCTCGAACTTTAGAATCTTACGGCGGTTGAGCAGCGGTTCGGTAAACGCAGTGAACAATGAAAGCGTCGCCAAGCCGGCAAGTGCAATGGATACATTTGCAATTTTCACCGCGCCGAACAGACACAACCAATGCACGCCGATGACGGCTCCGACTCCAAGTAGTTTCAGGATTTCTCTTCCACCAATCCAAATTTTCCTGTCTCGCATCAACGCTACCCAAAAGAACGCACCCAGCGCGGCGAGCAAGCAGCGCCATGTCACCAGCACGGGCGCACTAACGGAGGCGAGCCGACCCAAAACCGTCGTCGCCGCGAAAATAACCACCAACAAGTGGAGCTGTAGAAATAGGTTGATGGCGAATCGTTGGTTTTATTTGTGAGCCGTGG
Organism: Prosthecobacter debontii; assembly: GCA_945873125.1. GTDB lineage: Bacteria > Verrucomicrobiota > Verrucomicrobiia > Verrucomicrobiales > Akkermansiaceae > Luteolibacter. The sequence goes on along the minus strand of CAMCBV010000021.1, from coordinate 9,571 downwards.
AAAGAGAAATTCGTGGTTTCCTCCCATTTGCTTCAATGTTCGGTCCTCTCAAACGTCTGGAAACAAGTCATCCTTTCTCACAGGAGCCAATGAGGTATGGATTTTCGGAAGTATGGTTTTGAGTTTGAAGAATCCTGCTGTCGCATGCGGCCAGAGCAGGCGATCCCATGTCCGGACAAAGGTGTGAATATTGGGAGGCAAGGCATATTTTGAGATAAAATCTTTCGTAGTGCCGATCGTGAGATAGGAGATCACCACAGAGTCGAGTTTTTCCTCAGCGATCCAATCCTCAAGTGCGGTTGTGAAATCTCCTTCTAGCTGGCTTCCTTGTCGCTCGCTCAGGGTATGATAAATTGCCTGATTCAGAAACCCGGCAACTCTTGGCGATGTCTCAAGGTCGGGTGGAAGGTAAGCCGCAGATGCGTGAATTTCGCCTATTTCCGAAGGGGGTACAGCTAGGTCCTCAGGAAACATGAGATGTCCCACCCGTCCCTGAGGCTTTGGAGTGTTCGGTAACACAAGCGGGCGTCTTTCATAGTTTCGATCCAACAGAATAGGTTTTGCCTGTTCGTCGAGTTGCCCTGCCGGATTGAATCGGCCGTTGGTGTATTTTTCGATATTTGACGCTCGGGCAATGTAATGCTTGCCGGGTGTGTGAAGTCCGGCAACCCAGCGCCAAGAGAGTGTGTTTACCGCAGGGTCGGCATCTAGCAAATGGGTTAGAAAAAAATCGGCACCGAGCTGCCAGGGCAGCTTGAGGGTGAAAATCCATATCGAGGCAAACCACATCCTCGCATGATTGTGAAGATAACCGGTCTGTGACAATTCATTCACCCAATGATCCATGCATGCGATCCCGGTTTTTCCATGGATAGCTTGCTGGTATTCATCTGAGCGGTGAAAGGTTTCAAGTGAAAGCCGGTAGTCCGTCCAAACCTCGGGTCTCATTTCCAACCAGCCCTTCCAATAGGTGCGCCATGCGATTTCTTGGAGAAATTTCTCTGCGGATCGCGCACTGTATTTGGCGAGAACCGCACGTGTCACTTCTTCTTCAGTGATCAATCGCATCCGGATATAAGGCGAGAGCCATGAAACCCCATGATGATTCCCATGTCCGAGATCAAAATTCCGCTGACCGGCATATCTCGCAGCATGTGGGAGAAATCGTTCGAGTTGAGCAAGCGCCGCCGCGCGCGTCGGTATGAAATCCATATGCACTATCATGCAGCGGCTTTCTAAATCCGCAACAGGGCAGGGAGTTTTTATCTATACTACAGGAGCCATCATTCTGAATCGAATCTCCAATAGCGAAAAAACCCAAATGTTCAGCTCACAAAGACGCAATTCAAAATCGCAGTTCCCATTCCGTACAATTTTTGTCGTGGCCACGACAAAGATTGTAAAGGAGGGGGTGAGTGGTTAGTTCGAGTATTGCTCCGTGCGTACAATTCTTGTCGTGGCCGTGACAAAGATTGTAAAGGGGTGAGTGGCTCGGGTGTTGCTTAGGGCGAGCAAGATTGATTGAGAGTTCGTTGATGCTTGGGTTTCACTCGGTAAGTAAGTTTTATCCATTTCGCCATAACGGAATTCGGGCCTTATTTCAGTATTCCAGTTTTTATTTTTTCAGCATTAAATCCTGTCATGTCAGATTCAGTGCGTGCCGACAAATGGTTGTGGGCGGTTAGATTTTACAAAACACGGGCGTTGGCGGTCGAGATTCTGGGTAACGGTAAGGTGAAACGAAACGGGCATGTGATGAAACGGTCTTCCTCCGTTCACGTAGGTGATGGATTGGAGATTCCTTTCGCCGAAGGACCCGGTGTGCGGGATATTTTGGTGCTTGGGTTGATCGATAAGCGCGTCGGAGCCCCAGAAGCGCGCGCCTGCTACGAAGATCGAACCAAGCCAGAGGTCTATGACTCCCTGAAAAATTGGCAGTTGGCAAAAGCGGAAGCAGCCAAGGGCAGGCCGACCAAGAAAGACCGTCGGGCTATTGACCAGATTAAGCAGGACTGGGAGTGGGGGCTGTGAATTTACCCCTTGCGGTCCGGAAATGTTGAGCTTCCTTGAGTGATGAAATCCCTTATTTTATTCAGCACATTCTGTGCTCTCATTTCAGCATCCTTTTCAAGAGCTGAAGATCCGGAAAGCCCGATGAAAAAATTGATGGAATTTAAAAATCAGGCTACAGAACCCGAATGGATTGCCGTGAATGACGGGGTGATGGGAGGTCTTTCAAAAGGAGGTCCGTTGATCAAAGATGGCTTGTTGCATTTTGTAGGAAACCTCTCTCTTGAAAACTCCGGTGGATTTTCCTCAATTCGCACTCTGAACCGCAAATATGATTTCAGTGGAAAGACCGCCTTGGTGATCAGGCTCAAAGGGGATGGCAGAATTTATCAACTTCGCCTTGCGACCGATGCGCGCTACAGGGGATCTGCCGTTTCCTACGCCGCCCAGTTCACGACCGAAAACGGAAAGTGGATCGTGGTCAAAGTGCCGTTCAAGACTCTATCGCCAACTTGGCGAGGAATGGATCTTGAGGGTCCACCCTTCAATTCATCGAAAGTCGAGGAACTGGGTTTCCTGATTGCTGACAAAAAGGCGGGAGAGTTTGAGATTGAGGTGGACTGGATGGCGGTGGAGTGAGATGTCCTCTGCGGCACGGAGCGATTATTTCGATGTAATCCATCGGAATCATGAATATTCTGCCATTTCCGTCACGTATGTCATTCGCATGAATCTCCCTCAATCCGTTCAGCTTGTAGCATCAGATCCCTCGTATCCCATATTTGAAATCAATCATCCGACATGTGTCGCCCGAGTGGCACTCCACGGTGCTCACGTCATGTCTTGGCGTCCGGTGGAAGAGGAGGAGGTGTTGTATTTGAGCCCCGTAGCGGTCCTGAAAGAAGGAAAAGCAATCCGTGGCGGGGTGCCGGTTTGTTGGCCATGGTTCAATGCTCATCCCGCGGACCCTGACATGCCCTCTCATGGAATCGCTAGGACGCGGTTTTGGAATTTCGTGGCGGCTAGCGAAAGCGATGAGGGAGTTGTTTTTAATTTTGAAATGACCGAAGGAATTTGGAGTGCAGCCTTGATTTTAAAGCTTGGCGAGGCACTGGAAGTGATTCTTGAAACACGCAATCCCAATGAAATACCTGTTGTCGTTTCAGGCGCTCTGCATCCGTATTTCGCGGTATCCGATATCGAACACGTGCGTATCGTGAATCTGGATGGCGAGGAGTATCTCGATACGGTCGGCAAGCCGACCCGGCGCGTGCAAAAAAGTGTTCTGACTTTCAAAGGGGAGGTGGATTCGATTTACGATAGTTCTAATAGCTTACTGCTCGTGGATGATTTATCAGGCAGAACCTTGCTGATTGAGAAAAGCGGCAGCCCCTCGACCGTTGTCTGGAATCCATGGGTAGAGAAATCCGCAGCGCTTGAGGACCTTCCGGATGATGGCTATAGGAAATTCTGCTGTATCGAAGCCGCCATCGCGAATGACAAAGCCGTCATCGTCATGCCGGGAACGGTTTGTGCTCTCAGTATAAAGATAAGCATCGAAGAATAACAGGTAGGGTCATTTTGATAAAATGACCGCGTGATTAGGCAGGGACCTTTGTCCCCAAAGGTCCATTCGTCTGATTAAGCCAACATAAAATCTCATTTAGCAGATTTATCATTCCATGAACGGACGCGTGAGGACAAGCGTCCCTGCCATTGATCATGAAGAATTCGCGCGGTAGGGTCATTTTGATAAAATGACCGCGTGGAACGGATGGAAAATGAAGAGTTTTAACCACAGAGATCGCAAAGAGCACAGAGATTAAATATCGCGAAGCATGGTAGGGTCATTTTGATAAAATGACCGCGTGAAACGGATGGAAAATGAAGAGTTTTAACCACAGAGATCGCAAAGATCACAGAGATTAAATATCGCAAAGCATGGTAGGGTCATTTTGATAAAATGACCCGGTGGAACGGATGGAAAATGAAGCAAATTTAACTTCTCATTTCATGCGGCGCTTTTATCAAAAGCGCCCTACCATTTGCAATTCTGCCATTTGCTCCCTACCTATGCTATATCGCCGCCAGCGCTTCTTCGAATACCGTCAGCGTTTCATCGATATCGGCTTCGCTGTGGGCAAGTGACAGGAAGCCGGTCTCGTAAGGTGAAGGCGCGATATAGACACCCCTGTCCAAGCATCCCCAGAAGAACTTTTTGAAGAGACTCATATCTTGTTTCATCACGTCGTCGACATTCACGATTTCACGATCGGTGAAGTAGAGACAGAACATCGAGCCCACACGGTTGATCCGGTGAGGAATGCCTTTTTGATTCATGAGCCCGCTCAGTCCGGTTTCAAAATAGCGGCCAATCTGGTCGAGACGCTCGAAGCCATTGGGGCTTCCGGATGAAAGTTCGCGAAGCTGGGCAAGCCCCGCAGCCATTGCGAGAGGGTTACCCGAGAGTGTCCCTGCCTGGTATACCGGACCCATGGGCGCAATCCTATCCATCACATCCGCCCGGCCGCCGAACGCTCCGACGGGAAGACCTCCGCCGATGACTTTGCCGAAGCAGGAAAGATCCGGCGTGATATGTTCGAGGCCTTGCACACCTGCTCTGCCCAGTCGGAACCCGGTCATGACCTCGTCAAAAATGAGCAGGGCTCCGTATTTTTTCGTGATCGATGATAGGAGGGCAAGATAACCGGGTTTCGGGAAAACCAGTCCGGCGTTGGCAGGGTAGGACTCGACGATGATCGCCGCGATTCGATCGCCCATTTCTTGGAAGACTTTTTCTAACGAATCCGGATCGTTGTAGGAGAGCACGATGGTTTTTTCCGCAAACGCACGCGGCACACCTGCCGAATCCGGCTCGCCATGAGTGAGTGCGCCGGAGCCGGCGGCAACCAGCAACGAATCAGAATGTCCGTGATAACATCCATCAAACTTCACGATATAGTCTCGACCGGTGAAACCACGGGCGAGTCGGATTGCCGACATCGTGGCCTCGGTTCCCGATGAAGTCATACGGACTTTTTCGACGGATGGCACCCATTCACAAATCATGCGTGCCATATCAACCTCATAGGGATTCGGAATACCGAAAGAAATCCCGTCCTTGGCGACCTGATGAATCGTGTTGGTGATCTCAACCGGTGCGTGACCCAGAATGTTCGGTCCCCATGAACCGATGTAGTCGATATAGGTTTTCCCATCGATATCCGTGATGCGACAGCCCTTGGCACGACGGACAAAAAATGGCTCGCCGTCCACGTTCTTAAAAGCGCGAACCGGAGAATTCACACCCCCGGGAATATATTGCTTAGCGACGGCGAAAAGTTTGCTGGAGAGGTTGGACACGGCACGAAGTTAAGTTTCAAAATCCAAAATTCAAATCTCAAAGGTGGGTTGGTAGGGCCATTTTGATAAAATGACCGCGTGATTAGGCAGGGACCTTTGTCCCCAAAGGTCCGTTCGTCTAATTAAGCCAATATAAAATCTCATTTAGCAGATGGACCTTAAAAAAGGCGGCTTGTAAAAAAAGTCTTGGTCTCAGAAAAATGATTGAGCGCGGGCATTGTTACGGATGTTTATCGCGTATTTGTTTTCTCATCAGTTCTAATTCTTCGCGCAGGGACCTCCAGTAGGCTTTGTCTTCTTCAACAATTAAAAGGCGTTCACTTTCAAGATTTTTTTCCACAGCTTCTGAATCTTGATTGATAGCCGCCCCTAACAAGGGGCGATGTCGGGCTTCTGAAATGGTCTCGTTCGGAAAACGCCGAGCGAGTTGCAAGAGAATCTCAGGGCTACGACACTCCTGAAGCCAAAATGCAATACGCTGAGAGGTAGGTTCATCTTGATGCTGGAACCAGTTCGCTTCAATCAAGCGCTGCAGCATCGGCCAGTCTTTGAGTCGTTGAGTCTTCTTTGCTTGGACCAAATCCGGCAACGACATCAAATCAACTTCAATCCCATCTATCCATAGTGTCGTCCGCCGTTGCCAAAGTTCAGGAAAGGGATCGACTCCACGCATGCGAGTCATGACGTCCACTCTCATTCCCTCCGCTCCGCTGGCCTGACAGCGGAAATGTACAGCATGTCCTCTCAAAAGGTGCGCTTTCTCAAAGCTTGGAACCGCAATGACTTCAGCCTGCAATTCTTGAAGTGCCAACTTCAGCCTCGTCAGATTTTCATCGCTTGCAAAAATCGCGAAGTCGACATCTCGGCTAAATTCCGCAGCTCCGTAGAACACGCAAGCCTGGCCGCCCATCAACAGGTGTTGGACACCATGACGCTGCATCGAAGAAAGGACTCTCAGTGTCGGGTTCGGGTTCAAGGCTACCTCCTAAAGATCGAAATGTTTCCCACAGACGCGTGGAATGTTCCCAGCGCTCAACGGGTGTGAGACTATACCAGTCCAACCACTCGGCTGAAATGTCATCATGCACAGACATGTTTGAAATCTGCACCTATGAATCGTATAGGTAAAATGAAAAATCGGCGATGAAGAGAATTTTTATCGCAGAGATCAAATATCGCGAGGCATGGCCATTTTGATAAAATGACCGCGTGATTAGGCAGGGACCTTTGTCCCCAAAGGTCCGTTCGTCTAATTAAGCCAATATAAAATCTCATTTAGCAGATTTATCATTTCATGAACGGACGCGTGGGGACACGCATCCCTGCCAATGAACGGACGCTCCACCCCGACAAGTCGGGGCTGCCCAATTGACTTTTGGACATTTAGACTTTTGACTCTTTGGGCAATGAAACCTGTATTCGCTCTACTCGTCGCTCTCCTTCCTATCCCCGCAGCTTTTGCCGAGCGTGTGGAGCATCTGGGTTGCTATGCAGAGTGGAGTGAGACCGAGATCGTCGTAGGTAATGCGCTTGTTGAGCGGAAATGGACGATCAAGGACGGTTGGTTGACCGCCACTTCCTTGCGTGACAAAACCAGCGATACCGAATGGCTACGTCAGCCGGGTCGGCAGCCTGCGCCGCATCCCGGGGGTGATCCTGCAAATGAAAAACGCGAGCTGAAGTTCACCACCCGAAAGGGAAAAATCAGTCCGGTGGAAGAGGATGGCCTATTAGTCATCCTCGAGGTAAGTGGAGCCAAAGATTCATTCAACTACCGGCTTCGTATTTTCCCAAATTCCTCAGGTGTGATGTTGCAGTCATCTGGTGGCGGGGCAGCGGCCATAACGACGGAGGGGCCCAAGGACGCAAAAAAACCCGATGGCTTGGAGCAGGCGAACATGGCGAAACCGGATCCGAAAAAGCCCATCCAAGCCCTTGAAGATCTCATGCTTGCGCCGCAGCATTTGCGCTACACTCAGGTCGAGCTCAAGGATCAGACCGATTTTTATGACGAGCTCGTCTTCGAACGCGAGTGGCTGCCTTTGCAGGACCTTTTCGAGGTTGCGTGCAATGTTTTCCATTTGGAAGACCCTCTGAAAGGTAACGGCCTGATCTTCCTTAAACTCGGCCCGTTGCCGCATGCGCGTCCGGTGAAATCAACATGGGATATTCGAGTCGCAGGGGAGGGGCGACGCGTCACGTTCGCCGGACCGGGCTATCCCTGGACGGTTTTACCTTATCAGCAGGGTCGTGCGGGCCGGATTGCCGCGTTGCAAAAGTTTCAACGCTGCCTCCGCCAATATGAGCCACAGCGCGACGGAATGTTTCTCAGTAATACCTGGGGAGACCGCAATCGTGATTCACGCATCAGCGAAGATTTTCTGCTCAAGGAAGTCGAGGCCGGTGCACGGTTGGGTGTGGATGTCGTTCAGGTCGATGATGGTTGGCAAAAAGGCATGACCGGGAACTCGGCTTCGGGCAAAGGTGCGTGGGGAAATTTCCGCGCGGCGGATCCGGAGTTTTGGAAGCCTCATCCAGAGCGCTTTCCAAACGGCCTCAAACCCTTGGTCAACGCAGCCAAGCAAAAGGGCATGAAATTTGGCTTATGGTTCGGGCCTGATGCGGAAAACGACATGGCTCACTGGGAGAAAGACGCGGATATGTTGTTAGAAGCTTTTGATAAAGCGGGAGTTGAATATGTGAAAATTGATGCCGTGGAAATGAAGAGCCCGGCCGCGGAAGTGAATTTGAATCGCTTTTACAGCAAAGTGTTGGAGAAAACTGAAGGCCATGTTGTGTTCGATGCCGATGCCACAGCAGGCCTGCGCCCCGGGTATTATGGGAGTATCCAAGTTGGGCCAATCTTTTTGGAAAACCGCTACACCGATTGGAAACGCTACTGGCCGCACCATACCCTGAGGAATCTTTGGACGCTCGGTGCCTATGTGGATCCTGTTAGATTAAGGATGGAGTTTTTGAATCAGTCCCGTCATGCGGATAAATACAAAGGCGATCCTCTGGCACCTGCCAACTACCCACCGGATACCTTGTTTGCGAGCGTCATGTTCGCAAGTCCGCTCGGCTGGTTTGAAGTTTCCAATCTTCCTGAGGATGCTTTCAAAACCATGCCCGATCTGGTCAAGGTATGGAAAAAAGAACGTGAAGCCATTTTTTCAGGCAGTATCATCCCTATCGGCCAAGCTCCTGATGGCTATGTATGGACCGGTTTTTCCTCCGTCAGCCAGGATAGGAAAAGCGCGCGTTTGGTGGTCTTCCGTGAATTGAACACCTCGGACAAGTGGTCCACGGAAATTCCGCTACTCCATTCCAAAGATGCCAAAGTCACGGTTCTCGGAGGAAAAGGCACCGCCACTTTCGAAAACGGCATCCTCCAAACCACCATCCCCGATACCCTTCAGTATCTGTTTATGAAGGTGGAACCATAGGGCAGACACGTCCTCGTCGGCCGTGATGAAAGGTAGGGCGCTCTCGCCGTAGAGCGCCGCGCGAAGCGAGGAATCCAACGAGAAAATTCTTCAATCTATTCCATGCGTCACTCTTGGCAAGAGTGCCCTACCTTTTCACCGAAGGCGTTCACCTTTTCGTTTGGCAATCGGGTTTTGCCCCTCTAGGTTCTGCAGGCATTCCTGTAAAAATCAGTTGTCATGAATCCATCCGATCTGTCACCCAAGTCCGCACCGGAGGCATCCGGTCGGCGCGTCGCCGGTATCAATCTGGCGCTATGGATTTCCGTTGGGGTGACAGCCCTGATTCTCATCTGGTTCTTTTGCATTGAGACGCGTTACGGGCCCGGGCATCATCGCTCGACTTTGGGTTGGCTTCTGAGCACTTGGACTCCTGTGACCGATTACGAGCATGGGAAACTCGTGCCATTCATCATCCTCGGACTTATAGCATATCGGTTCAAGGATTTCAAACAAAGGGTTCAGTCTGGTAGCTTATGGGGCTTGGCTTCCGTCGTCCTTGGCTGCCTATTTTATCTTGCGGCATATCGCACTCTGCAACCTCGCGTGGCGGTAGGGGGTTTGCCATTCATTATCTGGGGTTCCGTGCTTTATCTCTGGGGCTGGCAGGTTGCCAAAATCCTCGCCTTTCCTCTGTTTTTCATCTGGATCGCCATACCTTTGCCGACCTTTCAACAAGCCACCACCCATCTCCAACTTCTCGCCACATCCAT
>CAMCBV010000020.1 GCA_945873125.1 Prosthecobacter debontii | reverse complement strand
AAAACTCCCGTCGGATGCCATTGTCGGCGCCGCCGGCACGAGTTGCCGCCACCAAATCCACGACGGTGCCGCCCGCACCGCCCTCCACCCTGCCCGCATCCTGCGCGACGCGCTCGACAGAAACCCCATTCAACAGCCCTTATCATGATTCGTTCTTCCACTAAATGGTTCGGCAAGCTTCCCGATGGTTCCCAAGTCACGTCCTGGACCATGCGCAACCGTAATGGGATGGAAGTCGAGATCCTCAACTATGGAGCGATCGTTCGCAGGATTTCCTTTCCCCACCCAGACGGCGATGCGGTCGATGTCGTGCTGGGTTTCGATGACATTGATGGTTATCTCCAGGATCCTGCATGGATTGGTGCTGTGGCCGGGCGTGTGGCAGGCCGCATCAGCGGCGGACGTTTCACTCTGAACGGCATCCCCTACCAACTTCCCCTCAATCAACCGCCGAACCATCTGCACGGCGGCGCGGATTCCTTCAACCGGAAACTTTGGCGCGGCGAGGTGATCGAGGAAAATGACCGTGTTTCGGTCCGGCTTGTCTATCTGAGTCCTCATGGAGAAGAGGGATATCCAGGGGATGTGATCGTGTCAGTCACCTACGCGTTGACCGATGATAACAAAATCATCTTCACGACCGAATCCGTGTCACTCGAAGCGACGCCCCTTAGCATCACGCAGCACAGTTACTTCAATCTCGCGGGCGATCGCCAGGAAGACACCCGGGATCATATCCTCGGCATTTTTTCTGACAAGATCATCCCCACCACTGGTAACCACACGCTAACAGATTGTAAATTCCCCGTGGCGGGAAGCGCGTCCGATCTGAGGAATCCGACGAGAATCCGTGACATGGTTTCCCAGGTCGCCAACCGGCACCTGGATTTCTATTGGTTTGGAAACGCAGGCGAATCCAAGCACATGGCACGGCTATTCAGCCCGGAAAGCGGGATCCGGATGGATGTTTTTTCCACTCATGACGGCCTTCAGGCTTACAGCGCCATGGACATGAACGGAAATGTTCGCGGCAAGTCGGGACGTTCCCACCAAGCGTATTCCGGTGTTTGCCTCGAAACCGAAGGCTATCCCAACGCCTGCGACACGGATGATTTCGGCAGCATCCTCACTGATCCCGGCAAGGTGCAAAAGCACGTCACGATCTACGCGTTCCAACACCGTGGCGGCGGTTTGCAACCGCCAAGCCCAGCTCGATAGCAGCTGGCACCAAGGAATTCGCTAAACCGATACGGAGGCACCATCGATATTAGTCTGGAAAGAGAAATGAACCCGAAATCCGAAGTTGTATAGGGCATCGGTTGGTATGAAGCCATGTGGTAGAAGGGTTGCGTCTAATAACCACCACCCATGTCCCATCACCAAACGATGCAGAGTTTTTGTAGCCCGCTTTTTGTCTTGCGACAAGTCCATGTCCCGCGCAATCGCCTCCTTGTCGACATTGGCATTGAGCCACCACCAATAGCAGGAAGATTTCGCCGAGTCCGGCGGATTGATAAAATTCTCTTCCAGGCCACCCGCGGCGAAGACACCGCTGCAAAGCGCACACGGAATTGGAACCATAAGAATTTTCCTGAACATGTTAATTTCATTTGATGGCTTCCGTGAGCATGGCCTTAAACTGATAAACTCCCGAACCTGTCGCATACACTGCTGCGCCGTTCTCCATGCGCAGGAATTTTACGCCATCAGCTTTCGCTGCAGGTTTTCCCGACTCTGTAACTCCTGCTTCATCTTTCGCCGGCACATACACGGTGGCGGTCGTGTTGGTGGGAATCGTCACATCCATGATCAACTTGTCGCCCTCGCGCTTCCAGTTGCTGACGATCCGGCCATACGGCGAATCATAATCACATTTCACCCAGTCGAGTGTCGCTGTGTACGGCTGGATGATGATCGATTTGAATCCCGGTTCGCAGGGCCTGATGCCACCGAGACTGCGATAGAACCATTCACCGATCGGTGACGCGAGCGACGGCATCTGCACCAGCTTGCCTGCCCAGTCTTCCTTGAGCACACTGTTGTTGAGGGTGAAGATCATGTCAAACCAACCCGGGTAGGTCGGCTGGGTGGCAATACGCCACGCGAGGTCGCCCATGCCGTTTTCCGTCAGGTAGGGCAGCAGGAACGGAATTCCCACAAAACCGCTGGTGACATGGTGATTGTCACGGGCGATCTGCGCCTTGAAGTTCTCCGTCACACGCATCCTGTCCGATTTCGCAGGCACATCAAGCAGCAGGGCCAGCACATACGAGGTCTGTGAGCCTTTGTCATAGGTGCCAGTTGTGGCGTTAAAAAAGCGGCCATTGATGGACGAGCGTATGGCTTCGGCCTTTGCCGCAAAACCTGCGGACTCATCCGGCTTATTCATGAGCTGTGCCGTCTGGCAAAGGATGTCATAGTACAGCAAGTAAGCACAGGTCGAGGTAAACGGCACGGTGGTGTTCTTCGGGCGAGTGGGCTTGGACTGATTGCCATCTGCGGTCGTGTCCATCCAGTCGCCCAAGCCCCAGGAGATGATATGGTTAGTGGCGATGGAATCGAGATAGCGCATGTAATGCTTCATCGGCTCGTAGCTGCGCTCCAGAATGCGGTGGTCGCCGTAGAACTGGTAAAGCTGCCAGGGATTCAAGACCCCCAACAAACTACCCACCCTAACCCCAAACCAAAAAAGACCTCATCCCCCAAACTTTGGTGTAGACCCAATGTTTTGTGTTTCACAAAACTGAGCAGTCGAACGTTTCGCTGCGCGAAAGAGTTTGAACGGGACAGTCCGGACAATAAAAAACCTCCCTTGCAGGGAGGTTTTTAAAATGGTCGGGACGGCCAGATTCGAACTGACGACATCCTGCTCCCAAAAGGGGTTCGCGATCATTATACCCATTGCTACCAATAGGAGTTTTCCACATATTCAGCCCATTCCACACATTCCATTGACTTTTAAAGTGAATAAAGTGAGCATATTTTTATGGCCAAACACATCCGTTTTACTCCTGTGAATTCCCCTTCCGGTTGGCGGATCAACATACCAGCTAAAGTATCCGAAACGGGGCATCGTGAACAACATTTTTACCGCACCGAGAAGCTCGCCAAGGAAGTTTCAAAGAAGCTTAGAAAAAAATACGCAGATTTTGGAAGTCAAACGCGAGCTATCCCCCCCACTGTTGCTGAGCAAGCGATGGCTGCCAAGGCGCTGCTAGATCCATTTGGAATCTCGATCCTTGAGGCGGCCAGCCGTGTCGTCGCCTTAGAACAACAATTGCTCAAAAGCGTGAAAATCGAAGCGGCAATCGAAGCCTTTAAGGAAGCTAAAGAAAAGAAATCCAGCAAACACCGCCAAGCGATCAATCAGATGGCCACTCATCTGCTAGAGAGGTTCCGCGGAATTGAAATCGCTGACATCAAAGGACTCGATGTCAAAGACTTGATGAAGGAAAAAATCAAAGGCCACTCCTCATATAATGGACGCCTTCGCCTTTTGAAAAATTTTTGGCGATGGTGCGCACACCCTGCAAGGGGCTGGTGCAAACCAGATACCTTGAACGTGATCGAGTCAGAGGAAGAAGACTCTCATGAGATCGGCGTATTGTCCGCAGTCCAAGCCGAAAACCTACTCATAATGGCCAAACAGCACCTTCCAGACTGCATCATCCCTACCTGTATAGCCCTTTATACTGGTATGAGGCAGGCCGAGCTTCGAAGACTCAAACCCACCGACATCACCCAGGAAGGTATCAGTGTCCCGGCTGCCAACGACCGCAAAAACAAGCGCCGCCGTTACATCCAGATGCCTCCTCCCTTGGCGAGATGGCTGAAGGCCTACCCGATCAGCAAATTCGTCTGCCCTCCAAATTTCAACCGCAAACAACTCGCTTTGAAAAGGCTCGCTGGGTTCAAAGTCTGGTCGGACTACGTCAAAAAATATGGTTTGAAAGAAACTCCCGACGAAAAATTGCCTGAATGGCCACAGAACGCACTCCGACACACTGCTGCAAGTGTGTCTGTTGCCTTAAAGAAACCCTTGCCAGATCTACTATTTGAACATGGTCACTCTGGCGGCGAGGAAACCTTGAAAAAACACTACCTCGGACTCATGCCAAAATCCCAAGCAGAAACTATCTGGAATTTATCTCCAAAAAAAGATTCCGCTGCTAAGTGAGCCAAATGAGAATCATCTAATTGTTAGATTACTGGAGATTGTTTTAGGAGCGGCGTTTCGCCGCTCCTTTCTTTTATAGGCCACACGCCTTGCCCTTTCGGGCGCATCGATAGGCGCAATCACCCTACTGTAGATTCCAATAAAGACTCAGCTCCGCTGGGGTTGGATGACCAAAACCAAATACAGAAAGAAATACACCAAAATGAAGAAGTTAATTGAATTCCAAGAGTCGAATTCCGACACGCCGAGCGTAATCTCTCGATGGACCAAACCCAAAAACCAGTTCGATGATCTGATACTGACGCCCGAGTATAGAGATGCCAAAGCCAAGCTACTTGAAGGCACATCCACATTAAGGGTGTTACCAGCCATCAAGGACAGCGAGCACTGGTTGTTACCTATAGATGCCCTAATCTATTCAGGAGGCCAACACGCCCATCCTCAAAGTATAAAACCAAACTCCAGGAGCGTGTTCGACCTAGCAAGAACTTGGTTCAAGCAGCACGCCTCCAAAGCCTTGTATACTAGGTCTGCCGGCAAGGGCTTCAAACTCTGGACCCAGCCGATGGCTGCATGTTGGCTACTAGTAACACATGATGGTCGGACTGACCTGAAGCTCCTTGTCGCCTCCGCGTTTGCTGGGACGAAAGATCGGAAGCCAGGACTAGCTTATCAACTCATGGAGTTTGTGCAAAAGCACCGAGAACTGCTGGACCCTGAGTCCATGTGCGAACTCCAAATCACACGCTCCATGCCCGAAAACAGCGAATACTTGGAAACTGAATTCCAACTTAACCAATCAGACCGCTCCTTGAACGAATGCATTGCCGAACTGCCGGCCGAGCAAATCGCGATGGTCTGCCCTGTCGAGCAAACCATCAGGCAATTCGACCAGGATGAAGAATGGAAACTGTTAGAAAAAGCTATTGGGAGTCAATGGACAGATAAGATCCGTAGCTCATCCCAACGAAAAATCACCTGAGGGAGGTGCAATGGTGCGCTGCTGGCATAGCAGTTGCACCGCAGGGGTCGGGCCGGCAACGGTCCGGCCCTTGTTACTGTACTGCCTTGGATGATCCACCCCAAAATCCCCACCGGGGACTTCTCCACATTCCCGTTTCTCCCAGGAGAAAGGCGAGGGAGGTTAGGTAGCTATCACATTGAATAAGGGCATTCATCATGTATTATAACCGCTTCTTTCTCAAAAAGATTCAAACCGCTATTTCAGTCCACTATCGACCACGCTACTTTGGTGTGATTATGCATGAACTTGAATTGCCATCAGACAGAAAACCAAACACAATTAATTATGTATGACGCCAATGGACGGGCCTTAAAGCCAGGGGACCGAGTCCGAATCCACCCTGAGTGGCAGGATCCGGGCGATGATGATTTCGAGCACATCGTTATCGAGGCCCCTGCGAATAGCCCTAGAGTATTGATCAGAACCCTGATCCCAGACTTCGATCCTTCGCCTACTGAAAGGATTCAGGCTAACCAATTGATTCGTTTACCAGATTAAACTCTGGATTAGATTACGCGTAGCAGGAAAAGCAATGCATTCACAATTGCTCAAGAATCTCCCGCCACCGGCACGACACAGCCATGTAGTCGGAACCTGATCGGCGGGCTCGGTAAATACCGCTCAGATCAATCTTCTTAAATTCCGCGTCCTCGACGAATTCGAAGAGTAGATAATGTTTTGCGGATTTCGGCTCCAGCTCCTTTGTCAGGCCTTTGTTGCTGATGTAATCCCTCAACTTCTCAAGAGACATGAATCTTGCTGATTTGACCTTTGCTCGCCAGCCATGGCCAATCTTAGCACCTCCCTGTCCCCCTCCACACGGAATGAATTCAGCTCCGACCTCAATGCTAAGATTGAAATCCAGCGTTGCCTTATGCTCTTCGTTTGTGGCCCAGCAGTAAGCAAAACCATGCTTCCTGAATAAAGCCTCCTGATTCTGCTTCAACCAGAGGACGACACAAGGTGAGTCCTGCCGTGCAATACGGTAATTACTCCCCTCCTCTTCAACATGTTCCGGCTTTTCACGAAGTGTTTCATAGCCGGCATCGCTCAAATAGCGGTACTGGCTGAAAATGTCGGATTGGTGCTCAAATACCTCATCTAGAAAAAACCTGACCGCATCGAGACATGCCGCATTACCCGGCTTCATCACCATTGCACCAACACCAGGTGCTATCTCATGAAATTTCGGCCGTTTTTCAGCGCCATCCGTTTTGGTGCCGGGATACAGCACATACGATCCGATGGTGTGGCGCAGCGCATCATTGTAGGTGTGCATTTTCAACAGGTCACCACGCTTGTAGTTACTCTCCGCCTTTCCTTCGAGTTTCTCATTGGTGATGGCTTCTTCATCAGCATCAAGTTGGCCGAATACCGCGGCAATGTCCTCGGCCCTATACTTGGCATCAAAGTGCAGGTGCGCGACGCGCCCCTTCGCTTCCGCTTCCTTCTCATTTCGGAATTCAGCAGGATAAATCGAAAGGGTGTAGTCAGGCCTGAATGTACGCGAATAGGAGCCACTGCCAGTTGCTTGGTCCGAATAACTGAAGCTGCGCTCATACTGCAGGTCGATATTCAGCGTGGCATGAGCCGATCGCCAGACATACCGACTCCGCGAGCGCTTACCTTGTTTAAGGTTAATGGTGAGCTGACCGTTCGTCTCGGAAATGAAAGCGTGCGGGTCTGTAGTGTTTTGCTTCAACGGCGCGACACCGGGTATCGATTCCAGAATCGCGTGCAGCTGGATGAAAATCCAATACTCATACAACGTGGCGACATCGCGGGTAGACCCTTTGTAACAGTCTTGCTCACCCTCCCAATTTAAGGTTGCTGCTGCACGAGTCAGCAACCAAGCCTGAAGAACCTCGCGATAACCCTCACGCTTCTGCAATGTCTGGTTGTCCAGCGGCAGCCGCCTCATGCGGCCAACTTCAATAAAAAAGCGCCTAGCTAAGAGCGCATCAAGCCGGTCGAGCATTTCTTTAGCCTCGATTGCGACGGTTGATGCCTCTTTGGTTTCACCCCAATCGGCATCGTAGACATCCGCACAAATCTGCCTGAATTGCCCCAGTGCGAATTTGATAAAGCGGTTCGGCGCGGTGTCGTGTGTCTCGGATTTGCGGACATCCAGCACTTCGCTCGGTACATTCCGGCCATCATGCCGCCGCCAATCACGCAACATCCGGCTGGGGTCTCGCACAAAATCGCTGGATCTGGCGGTGGATGCCGGCACCCAATCCGTCTCCCTGATCAGCATGCAGTGCGGATTGCGGCTGATGGCCTCCAGCAACTGATTCAGACGGTCCTCCGTCATGAAATTCCTAAGAAACAGGAACTGCTCCAACAGCAGCTTCCGCTCGTTCATAGGATCTGAATTGAATGTCAGACTGGTCGGCGCTGACCAGCTCAGCAACAACTGCTGGCAGAAACTCGCAATATCCTCCGTCAGGCGGCGATACTCGATATCAAAATCAAATTTACGCGAGATGAATTCAAACGTGAGCCTCAATGACTCTAATCCAGTGGCCTCCAAACTGAAGTCCGCCATTCCGAGGTGATTCACCACTTTGAATGATCCCGCCGTGCCTCGCCTAGTCTTCCAAAATCGCTTGCCCTTCAGCGAACTGAAAACGGCCATATTCGCAGGCACATCTTTTCCCTCAACTGACCATTCATACGACTGCCCCTCAACCAGTCGAATACATGGCGATCCAGCCCGTTCTATCACCTGTATCCGTGGCTCGGACTTCTCGTCGCCACTTGTTGCCGAGTTAGCTCTCCACCCCTGAGGGAGAGAACCGCCGATCACATCGCAAGCTTCCGGATCAAGTGACATCTCGGCACTCTCCGCCTCAATGACCAGCCAGCACGGCACCGATCCGTCCGAAGACATCAAAGGCATCGCCAGTCGATCATAGCCGTTTTGCATGATTCCTGACTATTGGATGAAACTGACAAACTGCTCGTCTTTCAGCGTATCGATCATGGCCTTCAGCTTGACCAGTGATTCAGGGAAGCGGGCATCTTTCTCATCGAGTTTTAGCGCGTCCTCAAGTCGCATACTTTGGTTAGTGGCCACTTTCCCGCTGAAACAATAATTCGCAAGCGTGGCCAACAGCCCCCCAATTCGACCTACGCTGCCATGCAATTTGGGCAATAGTTTCTGAAGAATCTGGGCATCCAGATCATGACGCCAACCACTCTTATCCCACCCGTCTGTGTCTTCGGCGAGATGGCGGCACACGCTTAGGTAAATATTAATTTCCTTAGCGGTGCGATAGGCAAACTCGAAGCGGCCGCTCTTGAGAATATCAAACAGCTCCAGCAGATGATTCGCCACTAGCCCGCCGGAATCATCAGACGGTAAAGGCTGTATCTGCATTTCCCTGGCCTGTTCCGCTAGAGCACGGAATCCCTCAGCAACACCAGGAGCGGCTATTTCAGCTTCTTGATATGGCTTCGGATCATCCAGAAATTCACCAATTTCGTCATGAGTGACGGTAAATTCGATCACGTTGGCACGATCGAGAACCTTCGGGCTGAACATGTAAGTTGTTTCGTCAATATTCACCGTTCCGATGACAAACAAATTGGCGAGGTAATCAAGTTTAGCCGGCACATCGGCATGCTCAGCCCCCCCTCGCCTCAAATCGGAGGACTCACTGTGGAGTTTGAAAAAGCCGTCTTTCTGCTCCATCGCAGATAGGAAGTCGGCAAAGTAACGCTCAACGTGTGAAAGGTTCATCTCGTCAAGAATGAGAAAATACGGAACCTCGGGGTCATCTTTAGCTCGCAGCAACAAATCAAGAATCGGTGTGGATTCATAAGTTGGCAACTTGTCCTCACCGGCTCTCAGGTGGTTCACAAAGCCCAACACACTGCGGTTGTCAGTCCAGTCAGCCCCCACAGCAACCAATTCAGAGTTGCTGCCATCCGCGTTGCTGAAATGCTTGGCTAAGCTCGTCGCCAACTTGGTTTTGCCTGTTCCTGATGCGCCGGTCAGAATGACAAATGGCTTTGTTAGAAGTGCCGCAACCAATTTGACTCCGAATCTGCAGTCAGGTAGAATTAGTGGCAAATTCGTAGCGATCTCGACATCATGGCTATCTGATTCAAACCATGATATAATAGGCTGGGTTATATCCTTCATGGGCAACAACTCTTTGGCAACATCACCAAAATATCCATTATGGGTAACGTTAGAGCGCAAGGCATTAACAACTGATGAATGATAGAAATCATTTCTCCTGCCAACTCCCTTAGTGCAACCTGTCCAACTATTATCTTTTGCAAATCTGATTAACAGGGTTTTTTCGGATTGATCCAAGTCACTGGACAGTATCATGCCTTCTACACGCTCACACCAACTAGGTATATTATTTGGAAAAGCTCCTTTATTGAGTTTTTTAGCCTCATCACCGCTTACATCAGCTTGATCCAGAAAAACCTGAAGACGTTCTCGATATTCCAACAACTCAGCAACAAGATCTTTGGCATAAATACACTTTAGAAAGTCGCCATCTAATATGTCTTTAGAGCCTTTACCCTCTGCAAAACTAACAATAAAGTGACCATTGTTGTTTTTTATACACCGCTCCCAACGCCCAACGAAAGGCTCTTTCAGGTGCCTTGGAATATTTATCGGTTCATCTCCAATTTGATGAACCTTCTTAGTGAGTGATTCTCTTAGTTTTTCGAGGTCTTTCATGTATTTTAAAGTATGACAGATTCGTACGGATCTAATAAATAGTCTGCTTTCTTATTTTTTTTCAGAGCCTCTATTATACGATCTGCGATCGCACTAATTACAGGGACGGCAACAGAGTTTCCAAATTGTTGATACGAGTGACGCTTTGAATCATGCACCAAAAACCGTTCAGGGTAACCTTGAATCCTCGCGCACTCTCGTGGCGTTAGAATACGCGGGTTCTTATTTTTTTGTTTTATAAGAATCTCACTGCCGTCTTTCCAATATCTAGCAGAAATTGTATTTACATACTCGTCATTCACATCAAAGAGAGAATACCCGAAGCCATTCCCTTTGTTTCGATGCTCTTTAAGCCTTCTCTGATGTCCTGCCCACATTTTATCTGAGATAGTGTATCGATCGTCTGGTTTTTTCTCCAAAACTTCTCCAACATTTTTATACAAACTGTGCCTGCTTTGAACTGGAAATTTAAAATCTAAAGCATCGGCAAATGCGACTATGAAAATTCTTTCTCGGTTTTGAGGAACGCCGTGGTCATAAGCTTTGACCACTTTGGCATACACTTTATATCCAACTTCATGCAGTGAATTACAGATCACAGTAAAAGTTCGCCCCTTATCGTGCCCCTTTAGTCGTTTGACATTCTCTAGAAACAAAACCTTGGGTCGATGCGCTTTTGCAATAGTTAGTATGTCGAAAAACAAAGTTCCTCGCGCATCCTCGAAACCAAGCTGTTTGCCCGCTTGCGAAAAAGG
Source organism: Prosthecobacter debontii (assembly GCA_945873125.1). Classification (GTDB taxonomy): domain Bacteria; phylum Verrucomicrobiota; class Verrucomicrobiia; order Verrucomicrobiales; family Akkermansiaceae; genus Luteolibacter. Next base: position 42,252 of record CAMCBV010000020.1, on the reverse strand, counting down.
CTGACACGGAAATCCTCCACACAAGATGTCATGCGTGGGGATTTTTTCTGGCCCAGAACCGACTTTGCGGCTTGTTTTGGCAAATTTAGTAATGTCACCAAACGGCACCTCGCCGTAATTCTGGTAATAAGTCTCTTTAGCATGCCTATCCCACTCGGATGAAAACAGACACTTTCCCCCCAACTCCTCAAGAGCGATTCTAAAACCACCGATGCCTGCAAACAGATCAATAAACGTGAACTTTGACTTCTCCTGCGGTGGAAAAGGGAGAGCCGAAAAGTCAACACGGACAGGCTTTTTGTGCTTGTAGACTTTGACGGGGCCCGATGCTGGATTGTGACTGCGCATCTGGCAGTGCATTCGTAGGACATTAATCCATTTAGAGGTATATTCCGCATCCAACAGAATAGGTGGTTCATCGGTATTCTGCAGCCAGTGAGAAATGATGGCTGGCAATTCCTCCCTAATGTTTGGCTCAAATTGAGTCGATGCTTCCACCGCAAGAAGCAATTTGAGCGCCTCTTCATGCCCCACTTCTAATTTAGTGGTGCCGCTTACATACCCAGCGGGTAGTTCTTCTAGCCTTTTCGTCATGTTACTTACTTGTGTTTTTGTCTAGGCGCATCCGAACCATTCGTATCTGCCACCGTGCTCAGTAACGGTTGGTGTGCCTCCTCACATAAATCCTTACCCTGCTCAATAAACCAATCCTTGAGGGCGCGATAGCCGTTCAGAGCCAGCGCTTTATAGAGTTCCTCTTTGAATTCCGGATCGACATCGATGACGATCCGACCTGATTTACCTTGGGCCATGAATGTAACGTGACGTATGTGACGTTACTCCGTCAAGCTCCGTAAAACTCACTATATTCATTGCCTCATCAAGTCACGCAATGTGCTAACAATGTGGCGGTTAACAGGCAAAACTCATACCCTATCTTGCTCCACCGGCAAGCCAAACTGTTGCATGGATATATTCCGATTTCCCGATAGGTGATGGACATATCCCCTCTAGATATGGACAGTTTTAAAGCGCGACTTCATTTTCTACTTGCGACTTTAACTTAAAAGTCGCAAGTTAATCCTGTGAGTAGCCTCCAATACGACGTTTCCTTGGATAACCTTCCCGGTTTTCGGGTGGATGCTGTGTGTGGTGACAACGCGCTTGAGGTCATCGTCGATGCACGGGACGTAAGGCGGCTGAGGTCTTCACTGGTGGAGATGGGGCGCATCGCCAGTCAAAGCATGAACGCCATTCTAATTGTTGACGAACCTCAAATCAGCCACGACCGCCTACTCGATGAATGGCTTGGCATCCAAGCATTGTTTCAGCCCCAGATTCTAGAACGCCTGACAATTTACATCCGCCGTGAGGGCGAGTGGAACGAGGCCTGGGGGCGCCCACTGACGGATAAGGAGGCCGATACTGCGGAAGAGGTGGCTGAACATCAGCGCCAACGGAGCCCACGCGCATCGCGCCGCCCCACAGAAGCCTCCTTCGATATACTGCGGGTGATGCTCATCCACTGGATACGCAAGTCAGGCCCGCTGACCTCCAAAGAGCTCGCTGTGGAGACAGACTTCAGCTACCCGACCATCGCACGTGCCTTGGAGAAACTTGAACAGCACCTCATCAGGCACTCGGACCGCCGAGTTGAACTACAATCCTTCCCCAAGGATGCTTGGATGAAGCTTGTAGCCCAAGTCGAGACAGTCCGCGGGAGTCAAGGCTACACCGACCGATCCGGCCGCCCACGTAAACCTGAGACACTGTTAGATCGACTGAAGGAAGACAGCCTTCGCAACCTCTGCCACAATGCGGTCGCGGTTGGTGGAACCTTCGGTGCCAGACACTACCTCCCCGGCATCGATCTGGTCGGCAATCCCCGCCTTGATCTGGTCGTCAATGCCCACAGCGGACGAAAAACACGCTCAGTCGTCATCGACAACATTATTCGAAAGCTCGACCCCGCGCTGAAGCCAGCCGAGCGCGGTGAACCCTGTCAGGTGGTCGTCCATACCCTCTACCGCAGCAAGTCTTTCTTCACCGAAGCCAAGGACGGCACGCTTTACGCTGACGAGGTCGAGTGCCTACTCGATCTCCATGAATCCCGTCTGGAGCAACAGGCTCTGGAGTTCCTTGAAAAACTAACTCCCCGCAAAAAACCATGAGCCAGGTATCGCCATTTAAAGTTCTGTCCGAAGTCGCCAACGCCGTACCCAAGGATTGTCGCGAGAACATCGTCGTCATCGGCAGTCTGGCCGCCGGCTACCACTTCTTTAGGGATGACCCAACCAAGGCTGTTCGCACCAAGGACGTCGACTGCGTACTCGCCCCATTCCAAGCCGCCGTCGGTGCCGGCCAAAGCATCACCCGCCAATTGTTAGATGCTGGTTGGAAGCGCCGCATGGAGGGTGATCATCAGGAGTTAGGTAATGCCGATACCCCGGTGAACGAACTCCCCGCCGTGCGCTTGTTTCCACCGGATGTAGACCATGATTCCGAGAACGCTTGGTTTATCGAACTGCTCACCGTGCCCGAGTCTTCCGAAGACCATGGCCAAACGTGGACTCGGCTGCCCTTGAAAGAAGGCCACTTCGGCCTGCCGACCTTCCGCTTCATTTCCATCACCGCCTTCGACGCGCTTCCTGCAGGCGATCTGGACATCCGCTACGCGCGCCCAGAGATGATGGCACTGGCCAATCTATTAGAACACCCCGAGATCAATTCGACCCCGATGAAGGGGCTCTTCGCTGGCCGCTCTATCAAGCGCAGCAACAAGGATCTCGGCCGCGTGCTCGCCATCGCCACCTTGGCCGACCTCGATGATTACCGACCTTGGGCAGCATCGTGGAAGAAAGCACTCAAAGCTTGTTTCCCGGACGAATGGCAGTCGCTGGCACTTCGTGTCGGTAACGGCCTCCGTGCCTTACTCGATAGCCCATCAGATTTTGAAGAAGCCCACTATACCTGCCTCAACGGGCTCCTCGCTTCACAACCGCCCACCCTCGATGCGCTACGTGCCGCTGGGGAGCGTGTCCTTGGCGATGCTGTCGAAACACTGGAAGAATCAGTAGAAAATACGAACTCGTGAGCACCATTGAAGCAGGCACCTATACCGATCTAGCAACTTGGTTCTCTGAACGACCCAAATGGATGCAGCATGCAGCCGCACGCCTGCTTAGTGACGAGGCGATCACTCCAGAAGTCCTCAAAGAAATCGCCAAGATGGCCATCGATGAGGCGCTGGATGAGTTACCCGCCCCAGAGAAGCCATTGGAACTTGCAATACTAGGTGTGGTCGATGGCACATCAGCAAGGCTGAAGAATATTAGTGAAGTCCAGGGAATAGGCCGACTGAATCCACGTCGTCCACTCCAGTTTGGCGAGAGCCCCATCACGGTGGTTTACGGTAACAATGGAAGCGGCAAGTCGAGCTATGTTCGTATCCTGAAACACGTATGCGGAGCTCGAAACAAGGGAAGCTTGCATGCTAATGCTTTTGACAGCGCTGAAATCGAACAGTGCTGCAAGATCACCTACCAAGCCGGTGACGAAGACAAAACTCTTGAGTGGTCAGTCGAATCCGGCATCGCTTCCGAACTTTCCACGATCGATATCTTCGACACCCACTGTGGAGACTCCTATTTGGCCAAAGAAGGAGAACCTAGCTACGAACCCCGCATTCTGGCATTCCTTACCGATCTTGCCGGTCTATGTGACCGCGTAGGCACGCGCTTGGATACGGAACTGCAGAAGCGTACGAATAGCGGTCTGCCGAGTCTGCCAAAAGAGTGGGCTGAGACGGACTCTGGCAAATGGTATGCCGCCCTTTCTTCCAACACGACACAAAGCCAAGTCGATACGCGGACAACTTGGACCGATGAAAACGCACAAGAAGTTGACGATCTGGTGAAATACTTTACCGAACGCTCGCCCAAGGAGCGAGCAGCCGCGCTGACCAAACAGCGTGAGCATACCTTGGCTCTGAAAGAAGAACTCCTACAGCTCGCGAACGCATATTCTCAAGAAAGTTTTCAGAAGATCTGTAAGCTGCGCTCAGATGCACAAGCGACCCAGAAAGCTGCAGAGTTGGCAGCCAAGGTGGGGCTCAAAGAGGCCGTCCTAGAAGGGGTTGGATCGGAGACATGGCTTGCGCTCTGGAACGTTGCCCGCAACTACTCGACGGAAGCGGCTTATCCAAATCATGAATTCCCTCACACTGGAGAAGAATCACGGTGTGTGCTTTGCCAACAGGAACTTCAAGAGGAAGGGAAACGCCGCCTTGGATCTTTTGAGGCATTCGTGAAGGCAGAGGCCTCCGGAGCAGCCCGTGAGGCAAAGAAAAACTTCGATGGCGCTTTGAAGACACTTCCAGAGATCAAAAAAGAACTACTTCTATCAAAGGCCGAACAGGCAGGTTTGATTGATGATGATCAAGCGGAACTTAAAAGCGCATTAGAAACGCTTTCCTCCCATCGTGATCAATTTCTGAAAAGCAGCGAAGATGAAGCCATACAAGCGGAAGACGCAAAGGTGGCAACGCTCAACGAAAAGCTTGACGGCATAGCCAGCAATCTGGCAACAAAAGCAAAAGAGTTTCTGGACTCCTACAAGCCAGAGGAAAGATCGCAAAAAGAGCGCAGGAAATCCGAGCTGGATGCGATGAAATGGATCTCCTCACAGAAGGAATCCATCGAGGCCGAGATCAAACGCAAGAAGCAGATTGAAATACTCGAAAATGCTAAGCGTCTTTGTAATACGTCTGCACTGTCCCGCAAGAAGGGCAGCCTCTCCGAGGAGCTGCTCACTCCTGCTTACATTGAATCATTCAATCGTGAGCTAAGAAATCTTGGTGCCCGCAGAATCAAAGTTGAACTCACCAAAACCCGAGTGGACAGAGGGCACATTCTCCACCAAGTCAAACTCAAGGACGCTGCGAGATCCCAACCGATCCACGATATATTGAGTGAGGGCGAACACCGCATCGTGTGCATTGCAGCCTTTCTCGCCGATGTGGGAGCGAAACCTAATGCGTCTTCATTTGTATTCGATGACCCCATCTCATCACTGGATCTCGATTACGAGGAGGCAGTGGTTCAAAGACTCGTCGATCTCTCCAAAGAGCGCCAAATCATCATCTTTACCCACCGACTTTCGCTCCTCGGCATGGTCGAGGAGTATACCGACAAAGCGGGCTTCACTCCTGATGTCGTTCACATCCGCTCGGAATCATGGGGATCGGGAGAACCGAGTGATGCCAGTATTGAAAGTGCCAAACCAAAGGCATCGATCAATGAACATATCCCAAAGCGCATTCGCGAAGCTCGTGCTATTAAGGATACCGATGGTGATGCAGCATATCGAATTCATGCCCAACAAATTTGCTCAGAAATTCGGAAGCTGGTCGAGCGCATGATCGAAACCGACTTGCTTGCGGATGTCCTGCAGCGGCATCGCAGACAGATCAAAACCCTCAACAAGATCGAAAAGCTGGCCGACATCACCGACGAAGACTGTAGGTTCATCGACGAGATGATGACCCGGTATTCACGATATGAACATTCCCAGTCAGCGGAGGCGCCGGTCGCACTGCCCGACCCCGATGAGCTAGAAGAGGATGTCAGCAAACTAAAGGAATGGCGTGACCGCATCGAAAAAAGAAGGAAGTGATCTAGATCCACGAAACTAGAAACCACTCTGATCAACGTTACCGGTGTATACTTCATGGACGCCAAATTGTTGACTACTCGTTTAGGCAGCCGCCTTTCTATGTCGGGCCTTCGGGCTCAGTGGGCGAGCCTTCCTTCGTTCCGTCGACACTTGGATCAGCGCGTCCTTCGCCAGATTCATTTGGAGGCTCAACAAACTGCTCCATTTCCAGAGTGTCCTCATCCGGCTTATTCGGTTCATTAAAACTGGGCATATCGACCCCCACTAGAAAGGCTAGTTCGGAAACCTTTTTCTCAACATTTGGATGGTCGCGCAGCGCCGCCATCACCGCATCCAGGCCTAATAGAAATTGAAGAACTTCACTGATCAATGGGCGCATCAATTTCCAGAAAGCTTCAGTCTTTTCCAATTTTTTGATCCTGCTCTCGTTATCGGCTGCCTCCTTCTCTAACTTCTTCTTGTCCGCCTGTTCACCGGAAAGCTCCTTCTTCAACCTCACCACATCGTTCTTCAAACCATCGCGCTTGACCTTAGTCTCCTCAAATTTGCTGGCCACTTTCTTCTTGGCAGCCTCCGCCTGCACAAGCTGGTTGCGCACCCCTTCAACCTCACCCTCCAGCTCTGCAATTCTGACATTGAGCTCCTGCCGGCTGCCAGCATCAGTTCCAGCTTGGGCTTGTAGTTCAGCCACTTCCAACTGTATTTCCTCCACTCGGGCGGTCGCCATTTCGAGTTTCGTTGTCAACTCCTCCCCCACTGTCCTCTCCTTAACAGCATCTAGCTTTAGAAGCTCAATCGTGTCATTCAGACTTTCAATGTGCGCTGCTTCATCGCGCAGGCGGCTGATTTCCTCAGCCATTTCTCTCCGATCTTCGAGTGCTAACCTACCCGCCATGCCGGCCGCGTATCGAGCATCCTCATTATCAACGAACTCTCTGAAACCCTCTTCAACTTCTCGCTTGTAACCAGCATCTACCAGATACTCCTCCAAGACCTCGTCCGCCACCTGATTTATAGCCCAGTCACCCGGCATCCGCCCTTGCGCTTTCATCAGCCTTTCCTCCTCTTTGCGTAGCTCAGCCGCTGTGTAAGGACAAAAATCCCTACCCAACCTCGCGAATGCCAGTTCCACCCTGCGCCACGCTCTCAATCCTGGCCCAGATGAACCCAAATTCATGGCCGTTCGCCGGAACCGCACCCGATCCGCTCCCTTACCTTTCCTATATATTACCTTTTCAAGTCCGACATGCCAGAGGTTCCAGTGGGGCAAGTTGGAGTCCCAGTGAATTGAAGCACCTATGACCAAGCGCCCGGTAACTTTTTCAAACTTATGAATTACAGAAGGTAAGGTCTCGTCCATGAACCCCATAATTTCGGCCTGCTCTCCTTTCTTTAGCACCTTGGCCAAGGCCCGAGCCAACGCAGGGTGGCTGTTGACCGTATATCGGCGAAGGTCATGAGGAAGTTTCGTTTTCCTCGTTTTAACAAGCGAACCTCCGGACTCAGTAATGTCGACCAATCTATTAGCTTCCTTGACTCCGGAAGAATCAAGCAGGGTGGCGTCTGCCTCACCCTCATCCAAAATGGTTTGAACTGAAATCGGCGTGATCTTCCACTGGCCTCTGCCATCCTCGCCATACCCCCGCCTCTTGATATGTTTCGCCGCCACCCTGACCTCAAGTAAATTACTTCGGTAATCCTCCCATGGCACTTTATCCATTCGGAGTCCCCTAACTTTGAAGTCACCTGGCGGAGGAGGCAGCTGCAGTGCCTCCTCATCAGCATCAACCATCAAATCATCAAAATTCTTTCGTTTGGGACCTCTGCGCTGGGTGCCCTGATCCCGCTTAAATCTCCTCAGCTCAGCGACCTCGCTGCCTGCGGAGTAAGCGGCCATCGCACCAGCCCTATCCCACTCTTCGGGCTCAATGCCATCGTGTTGGACCGTCGGAATAGTACCACAGAGGAAAAATGGAGCATCCTCAAGGGGGATCACTGAGAAGTCGTTGGTGAAATCTAACGCACCATCATGAGGAATGAAAACATACGTCCCTCGGCGCTTTTTGAGCTCCTGCTTCAATTCAATGTGACCACGATCCGCAGAGTTATCATGTTCAACCTGTTTAGGGTCACTACCTCCAGCCATTGTCATTTTTGCTCCTTTTTTGGTTGAATTCGACTAGACAAATTCTCCACAAACATATACTGTTCTAAAGAACTACCTAACATGTCTATAAGTAGCCATTATGGAGCAAGAAGTCAAATGGATACTTAGCAATACTGCAAGTTATCCATTTGACTCTTGATCTTCCGATGGACAGCTCTGGTGGCGCTGGCCTGAACGCAGATGCATCTAACGCTTTATCTCACGTTCCCCACCCGTCGGTGGACCGGAGGTTCCACACCCCTTTTCCACACCCCTTTTCCACACCCCCTTTCCACACCCCCTTTCCACACCCCCTTCCAAGACACTCCTACAGACTACCTAACCGTTACCATCCACGGCTGCTCGCGGATCAGCTGGATGACAGTTGGTCGGTAAAGCCAGGCCATCGGTGCGAAGCACTCCGCCCACGAATTACTCAGATTCGGCGCACTGCACCGACGGAATGCATTCGTCACACACAGACCCCAGGGATCGATTTGAAGCATTCTAGAATATCCCCAGATAAACGCATGCCCACCAATCACGACTGAGATGCAGTACGTGAAGCCGGGTTTGGCCAACATCATGAATTCGCCGGGGCGGTTTTGCGGATTTCCTCTACCATGGAAATTAGTTTCGCTGATCATACCTATAAAACCAATATCTTGGAGACAACCTACAGGTCGGGTTGAACTTTTTTTTTAAAGCACCTGTAAGCCCACCCCATCACTCCGGTTCTTAGGGTATGCAGACAAAAAACCAATCTGGAGCTCAACGGCTACTTTGGATGACCGACACCCATTTTGAAAAAGCTCCTAAGTGGCTTCATGACAAAATCATCCAACGACTTGAGGAGCAAGACTACGACATGGCGATCATCACTGGAGATATCGCCACGACCGCTACCCTCCCCACTATTCTGCACAAGCTGGCAGAGGCTTGTGGCCGCAGGAGGTTATACATCGTTTTAGGAAATCATGATTTCCACGGTTCAAGCGTCCGATCCACGATCACAAGGGTGGATAAAATATGCAAAAGCCATAGCAACCTGACCCACCTATCTACCAGCGCCGCCGTGCGCATCACGGATCATACCACGCTCGTGGGTCATCATGGCCTGTCGGGACAGCCGAATCAGAGAGCACGAGATATAGCGGAATCTTGTCAGCAGATTCGCCGCGGAATTTTTAGTGCAGTCAAAACCAAGACCCGCCTCCTAGTAGCAACTCACTACCCTCCATTCAAGTCTGCTGTGTTGTTCAACTCCAAACCATGTGGTGAAAAGCAGCAGGAATATTTTTGTAACCCAGCACTCGGTTACCTGATGATTCGTATGGCCAAACAGTCGAACCTAGCAATAGACATTTTAGCAGGGCATACCCACCACACCGCAGAAGATAGAATCCTAGCCAATCTTCGATGCAGTGTTGGCAAAGCAGGTCCCTTTCACACAGGTGTCCAAGGCATTGTGATGGTTTGATAAAAGCTGGTGAACAGCAGGCCAGCACAGCCGATCTTTTCAGATCGGCTGCGCAAAGTCCCACGTCGGGTGGGACTTATGAAAAAAAATAAGAAATACACACAAGCGGCTGCGCCGCAAATCACTGACAAGAATCTCGAATTGGTTGCTACCGATCTTGATTATCACGCCAAATCAAAACTTAAAGACGGCTACCTCGGTGGCACGTTATCAGGCCACGAAGCAGACATAAGACAGGATGCAGTATTGATGGCTCTACGTTGGTGGCTAGACTACAAGGGTAAGACTGAAGAATGGAATTCGAAACGCAGCATCAGTTACGCACTAAACTTCGTTAAACTGCAGTACGCGGAGAAGATCAAACGACGTTCGGAATGCACCTACAACGACCAGAAAGATACACGCATTACCGAACATCCCTACCTACTGCACGAACTTGACTATCCGCAGCAAAGTTTGCTCCAGATGTTCGAACTGATCCTCGGGAAATGCCTTTTAAACGGCACAATCAGCAAACCAAACGCATTGATTGCGCGCATGGTCTATATCGAGGGCAAAACGATTGATGCTGTCGCGAAAACTTTGGGGAGGCATCCAAGTGCCATCTCACAACAACTCCGTCGTGCGCGCCTAGCAGTAATGCAGGCAGCTAAAACCACTGACCCCACCTTCGCCTAATGAGCAACTCAATAGCCAAACAACCGATCAAACGAATCCCGCTACCTGAAGAGATTGTGGCTCACCTCTCCGAGGCAATCAAAGGCCACAACCATATCAAGCAGATGCTCGCCTGCGCCACTTATGCCCACCTCATGAAATGCCACGCAAAGTCGAGACGCATGCACTCTGTGCAATCTCTGGAAAATTGCCTAATCTCAGGACCAACCGCGAGCGGGAAAAGCGCCATGCTACAACGGCTTGCATCCTACCTGAAGATGCCAGTGGTAACCGTTCTAACAGGATCTATCAGCCCGAGTGGATATAAGGGGAAAACTTGTAATGATGTCCTCGATCAGATCGAAAAGGTTGCAGTAGATAACGGAGTGACTCGCCCGACAATTTGCTTGTGGGATGAGTATGACAAGTGCGCATACGGCATACCTGATGCCAATCATGATGCACCTCAGGCTCAGTTCGAAGCAGGTGTTTATAAACGTATGACTCAATCAGATATGTTAGGAATTATCCAAGGCATCAAATTGAGCGATCGACCAGGTCTAGATCTCAGCAAAATTCTACACATCGCCTGTGGAGCATTTCCACAAATGTCTCCGCCTAAAGCCTATCGACCCATCGGTTTCCACGCACCCGCAATGGCCGAAGAATCAACGCAACAAGATCGCGTCAGTCCGGATTACTACATCAAGATGGGATTGATGGCTGAGCTCGTAGGCAGGTTCCCACGATTGGGAATCATGACCAAACCAGACCAGGCCACTATTCGCGAGATCATTACAGAATCCGTCACTAGCCCTTTCCAACAGAAGCTGTGGTTTTTCAAGCAACACGGCACGAGTCTGCAGTTTGATGCTGGCGCTATCGAAGTTCTAGCCCAGATGGTTTCTGAACACCCTACAGGTGTGAGGGCACTGCAGCTTGTTCTGACTCAACTCCTCGGTGATTACGAATACGAAATCACTAGGAGTGACTGCAAAAGAATCGAGGAGATTCGATTCAATCGGAACGCAGTAGCAGGCATCGAAGAGCCAATGATCATCCGCTCCAGCCTGGACAACATTCCCATTCAGCGAACGATCTCCATACCCAACCCAAAGCCATCAAAAGACGAAGAAAATGACGATTACTTAGGCATCTTCTGATTTCCGCCTTCAGGAATCAGGATCACTTTCAGACTCGACTTTCGCCGCCTGACCCGCTAAGTGTTGAGCTGAATTAACGTAATCCGTGCTATCGACGTTGCCCCGGTTCGCGCACAAAAACGAAAAACACCATGAAAATCCAAGACCAGCAACACCAAGCGCCTGACGGCGACAGGACCTATGTTAAAGCCGATGCAATCGCCCAGTTCTATAATACTGATGTAAGCACCGTCTTCAAATGGGCAAAGACCGGCAGAATTCCTAGCGAGAAAATTGAGGGAATCAGGCGGTTTCATCTACCCAGCGTCCGCCAAAAACTCGAAGGACTGTATCGCATTTCCGAAGACGACATAGAACTTGGGATTTTCTGCTAAGGTCTCTAACTTAGAACCCGCCGCTGAAAAATCGCCTCCAATTCTGCAACACCAATGGATCGGCCCCATACTCGAATAAAGTGAGTGTTGGGTGAGTGGCCAAAAAAAATCAACGACTCAGAATTTATCTAAGTCGTTGATTATCAAAGAGTCGGGACGGCCAGATTCGAACTGACGACATCCTGCTCCCAAAGCAGGCGCTCTACCAGGCTGAGCTACGTCCCGTTGCGGGGCGGGGAAATTGATACAAGCTGCGGCACTTCGCAAGACTATTTCTCATGGGATGAATTTTTCCCTTAAAACGCTGAACCATAAGCTCTTTCTCTCCCCTCTGTTCTCCAAGCTCTACGCTTCTAAAACTCGCCTTTGAAGGAGCAACGCGCGGTCGGGGTTTCGAAAATAACGATCTCAGCCAGGCCGGGGAGCTGGGGTGCGAGCTTTTTCCAGAACCAGCCAGCCATGATTTCAATCGTTGGACTTTCCAATCCCTCAATGTCGTTCAGGTAAGCATGATCCAGCATTTCAAGCAGGGGATTCATTGCATTGGAAATGAGTTTGTGGTCATAGATCCAGCCAATCGCTGGGTCAACCTCGCCCTCAATGGAAATTTCAATTTTGAAACTATGGCCATGCATCTGGCGGCACTTGTGACCCTCCGGCAAACTTGGAAGTGTATGCGCGGCCTCGAATCGAAAATCTTTGGTGAGTCTTGCTTTCATCGCTTGCGAAGAGAATAGCCATGTTCTTCGGGCCAGAGGAAGCCAAAGCTTTAGACCCATTGCCAAAAATCTTTTCCGAAACGGAGGGGAGGAAAGTTTTGGATGCATGCCGCATGCGCGCTATAGGATCAAGGAGTTCCGGCCCGCAAAGCCTTATTTGATCCAGCCCTCCGGCTGGCCCCTGCGGGCGCTCGCTTCGCGACCGTCCATGTCGCTCCGCTCCATTCGTCGTTACTCCTCGGTCACGGATGTTCATTTGTCTACGCTCCGCTCCGACTAAGCGTAATGCGTTCTCTAAGAGAACGAGGAAGATCTAGCTTTGCTCCCTCGTCGCGCCTAGAACTAAGGCTTCGCAGGCTCGGCCGTTTTCGGCAAATCTTTCTGGCAATAGGTCTAATCGGATTTTTATGATGAAATGAGCCTGCAAACGGCGTAGCTTCCTGCCGTGAACGTTTCCCATGCCCTTCTCGCCTTGGCCACCGTCGCGGCCTTTTCTGCCTGCGGCGAGTCCGAATCACCTGCCAAGGTGACGTCCAAGAAAAAAGACGGAATGCTTGAAATCCGGGGTGGCGAAACGACAATGGGCTCGGTCGGCGAATTTGAAACGCCTTACGGCATCAAGCGCTTTCCCGAAGAAACGCCTGCGCGTAAAATCAAAGTGACGGGATTCTGGATGGATGAAACCGAGGTCACCAATGATCAGTTTGCAGCCTTTGTTAAAGCAACAGGCTATGTCACCTACGCCGAACGCGAAGCGAAGCTTGAGGATTTTCCTGCGGAAGCCCTTGCCTACTTGCCGAAGCCACCCTTCAACCAAGGCTCCATCGTTTTCTCTCCGCCCGAAAAATTTACAGGCAGCCTCGATGATCCGAATTCCGCATTGTCATGGTGGCGCTGGGATCCGACCGCAAATTGGCGGCACCCTTTTGGCGAGGGAACCGATATTTCCAAGAAAGGCAACCATCCCGTCGTGTGCGTGAATTTTGCGGATGCTTCAGCATATGCGAAATGGGCCGGAAAGCGCCTGCCAACAGAGGCCGAGTGGGAGTTCGCCGCTTGTGGCGGCCTGGTTGGAAAAACCTATGTCTGGGGCGATGAACTCAAGCCCGGCGACAAATGGATGGCAAATACCTTCCATGGCGAATTTCCAAGTAAAGACACAGGCGAAGATGGGTTTGTCGGTTCCGCTCCCGTAAAATCTTTCTCTCCAAATGGCTACGGCCTCTACGACATGGCCGGAAATGTATGGGAAATTTGCTCGGATTTTTACGATCCGGAATATCGCGGCAAATGTGAGACGTGCGATCCCAAAGGTCCGGAAACCTGGATCAATCGTAGCAGCGGGCGCAGGGCTCAAGGCGCACCCAACCACGTTACCAAGGGCGGATCGTTTCTCTGTCACATCTCTTACTGCATGCGCTACCGTCCCGCCGCACGCCACTCGCTTGAAGAAGACTCGCCTGCCAGTCACACGGGCTTTCGCTGCGCGCGAGGTTTATAAGTCAATATTCCATCGAACTCTCTGAGTTAATAGGTGCGCAAAATATGGACGCTTAACCCCGACAAACTGGGCCTACCTTTTTGCTCAATCACCTGCGATTCTGAGCCAAGGGCGGAGAGTTAAGATTTCGCCATCAGAGCGGCGACATGCTTCGCTAGCATATCAGCTTCCAAATTCACGACATCGCCAACTTCAGCCACGTGCAGATTCGTGTGAGAAAACGTATGTGGAGTGATCCAGAAAACCGCGGATTCTTTTTTAAGCTCCGCAAGGGTCAGTGAAATTCCGTCGATCGAGATTGAGCCTTTCGACACACACAAGCGTTCGATCTCCGAGGGCAATGAAATTTCCAAAACATGATCCTGGCCGTTCTCCGATAGCGCGAGAATGATTCCCACGGCATCCACATGCCCTTGAACAAAATGCCCGCCCAAGCGATCCCCCACCCGCAGCGCACGCTCCAAGTTAACGACCGACCCCGCTTCAAGTTTACCCAAGGAAGTGACCCGTAAGGTTTGAGCCAATACATCAAACCTCACACGTTCCCCGGAAAGCTCCGCCACCGTCAAGCAGCAGCCATTCACAGCGACCGAATCGCCCAACTGCAACTCTCCAGCAAAGGGAATCGCTACATTCAGCCACGCCTGCTCACCCTGTTTCTCCAATGAAACCACTTGACCCAAAGATTCGACAAGACCTGTGAACATAAAAAAAGGTGAATGAGAAATTGGACACATGCGCAACGCCCACCAAAGACTCATCCCACATCAGGGACCCTCTGTCACCCACGGATTCGCTCATGAGGAAAATCCTGTAATAATCCCGGCTGACAAGCCGTATGAAGAAATTCGAATCGCACCCCGCTCCACCACTTGCGTGGCTTTTATCCCCCCCGGGAAACGGGGTGCAATTCGAAAAGCTTTCATGGTAATATCGGAAGACCGAGATCACCTCGTTGCGTGGCAACAATTTATACATCACTCAGGATGACGAATTCGTCTAGGGATGAATCAAGAAAATCTGTTACCCATAAGATATCAGATAAAGACCCGATGCTTTCACCCTCTTTTTTGGAGAGTCAACTTCTCTCTCAGAAAACCATGAGCCATAACAGCCTGTGCTTGCGTATCCGCATGATAAACGAGGAGATCTCTCCGTGTATAAGATGCACTCGTTCCGTAGTGCTATGCGTTTGTTTGTTTCAAAAAAATCATGATCACGCCCTATCTCCCACATGTTTTCATGGTCGTGGTGGCTTTCGGTTTTTCCGCGGATCGCATTCAGGCAGACACTCTCTCCAAAGGCGGGCTTTACTACTATCGCCCAGTCGCAGCAGAAAAACCCACGACGCTGGAATGTGACATCGCCATTTACGGAGGAACGCCTGCGGGTGTCACCGCCGCGATTCAAGCCGCGAAGTCAGGACAAAAAGTGATCCTGATCTCTTGCAATCAGCATGTTGGCGGAATGACATCCGGAGGACTTACCGCCACCGACCTCGGAGAAAAAAGTTCCATAGGCGGCCTGGCAATGGAGTTTTACCATCGACTCGGAAAACATGTGGATTACAGCCCGTCCGAAGCCGAATCACTTTATCGCAAAATGCTGGGTGAGGCAGGCGCAACCATCATCTATGATAGCTTTTTAAAATCCGTTGAAATATCGGACGGACATCTTGCCTCCATCACCTTGGAAAGCGGAAAGACCATCAAAGCGAACGTTTTTATCGATTCCACCTACGAGGGTGATCTCCTTGCCGCGGCGAATGTTTCTTATCGGGTGGGTCGGGAGCCATCTGCCGCATTTGGTGAATCTCTCAATGGCCAGTGGCAAGCCGTCTCATGGCATACCGTCTATCAGTTCTGCGGCTTACCCATCAGTCCTTATGTTAAAGCGGACGATCCGAAATCCGGGCTTCTTCCGGGAATTTCCGCTGATCCCTATGGCAAACCCGGTGAGGGAGATTACCGAGTTCAGGCCTACAATTTCCGAATGAGACTTTCCAACAAAGATGGTAGAATTCCTTTTCCTAAACCCAAGGACTACGATGCAAGCCGCTACGCATTGTTGGCGCGCTTCATGAATGCGAGTAAGGACATCCGATGGACATTGAATTACACCACAGCACCCATGACAGACGGTCCCGTGCAGCTTCGCAACGGCGATAGCAACAACGCCGGCAGCATGTCTTCCAATCTCGTCAACGGCAGCAACCGCTGGCCGGACGGAACTTTTGAGCCGGTATCGTTTGCAAATCTTCCAACTCCACGCCGAGGACTTCGAGTTCCTCTTAACGCATTATACCGGCTTCGCGAAACCCTTTACCAAGAGCACCTTGGCTACCAACAAGGCTATATGTATTTTCTCGCGAACGATTCCCAAGTTCCGGAAAATCTCAGGAAACGTGTCAATGCGTTCGGCTTATGCCCCGATGAATTCAAGGCAACCGGAAATTGGCCACACCATCTTTATGTCCGTGAGGGACGTCGCATGGTTTCCGGATATGTCATGACCCAAAATGACTGCGAATCCAAAACCATGGCGAATGATTCGATCGGTCTCGGCTCATACAGCATGGATTCCCATCCTTGCCAACGCACCATCGTGCAGGAAAACGGCAAAGACATCGTTAGAAACGAGGGCGCGTTCGGCCAAAAATGCCCGAAACCTTATCCTATCTCCTATCGTTCCATCGTTCCAAAAAAAGATGAATGCAAAAATCTGTTAGTTCCGGTTTGCCTTTCCTCTTCACATGTCGCCTACGGATCGATCCGCATGGAACCTGTTTTCATGATACTCGGCCAAAGTGCGGGCATGGCCGCAAGCATCTCCAGTCGGAACAACATACCTGTCCAAGATGTGAATTACGAAACACTGAAACAACATCTGCTCGATGCCGGGCAACGCTTGCAGGCTGACTAGCGTTTCATGTGATTCAACATGGATGAAAGGCGGAGATTGACCATGGAGCCTCAAGAGTTTAGCGAACGGGTGTGGATGCATGGTCTGGAGCGATAGGTTTGCCTTTGATTGGTGCGGCTTTGCATCCGGTTCTCGGGACCTTGATTCAACGAGCGACACGTTTAGGCGTGCGGCTTACCGTGATGCTTGGATGCGCGAACTTGCTGACGCTGGCAATTTTCGCATGGTATCTGAAACCCGATTTCAGCGCCCCTCTTGGTGCTTATGACGGTTTGGCCATCTTCAACGGATTCCTGTTTTTCTGGGGACAGTGGTTTTCAATCTATTCGGTCCGCCAAGGAGATTTGGTGGTCCATTCCTCCGCGTTAGGTTTCAAGGTATTGCTGGTGGCGGTTCTTTCCGCCAGTGTAGGTTTGGAAAAAGCCGGCCCGGGCCTGATGGGTGGCGCGATTCTAGCGGCAGTGGCCGTATACTTGGTTGCAGGAGCTACGCTTGAGCGCCTGAAGGCAAACCGCATGACCCTCTGGCTGACTTTGCTAGCCTGCGTTTTCTTCGCAACCAACGATTTTCTAACAGGATGGAAAAGCCAGGAGACAGGCGGAGCAAGGTGGTTGATCCTGATGATGATGACCACAGGATCGTTGTCCTTGGTCATGATGATCATCCGGTGGCAGGATGTCCGGTTTGCTTTTGGAAGCCTGCGGATATCAACACCCGTGCTCGCCGGCGGTCTCGCGCTTGGCATCCAGTCCTTGCTCGTCAACTTGGCTTTCAGTTGGTTCCGCGAACCGGCTCTCAGCAATATCGCCTACAGCACTCGCGGAGTGATGGCGGTATTTTTCGTTTGGGCGATCATCAAGCGCGGCAAGGAGCCGTTAGGCGGTAAGCAGCTGGTGGGAGCCATCCTCATGGTTGTCGCTCTGGCTCTGGTACTGATTTAAACCGATTACCAAAGAGATGAACCGACAACGCCAAGCCTAAAACCTTGAGTCCAAGGCGCGAGATATGAGGAGCGACATGACCCCCAAAAGCATATCCATGAAGCCACCTCAGGACCATGGACCTAATGGGAGGATTTCTTTTTCGGACTCCTTTTTTCTGGCGTTTTGGTATCCGGCTCGATTCCGAACTGTTTCCAGTAAAGCTCCTTCATGGGATTAAACTTTGGACCCACCGCATCCTCGTTAACGAGAAGTGGCACCGTTTCGCTCCACCAGGCATCGTAGTCCGCGCGCAGACTAGCAACAACTTCGGGATGTTCATTCGCAACATTTCTGGTCTCACCCGGATCGGCTTTCAGATCATAAAGCTCGGAATGGTTGACCCACGTGAAACGCGAATTCTGGATGGCGCACTTGTCGTATTTGGACTCTTCCGCCTTGCCTTTTTCCCAACGACCCACGTGATGCAAGATTGTGCGCTCCGGCCAATCGGCTTTTGGGTTTTTCAGCAGCGGCAGCAGGCTACGACCTTCGACTTGCTTTTGGACTTCTTGGGAAAGTTTGGCTCCGGTGATTTCGGCGAGTGTGGGGAAGAGATCAAGGTGCGCGCTCAGGGCGTCGCATTCCACGCCACCCGGGATGTTACCGGCAGGCCAACGAAAGAAACATGGCGCACGTGTACCGCCCTGATAAATCGTTCCCTTACTCCCGCGCATGCCGGCGTTGAATATTTTCAGACCTGCCGTACCTCCGTTGTCACTACCGAGATAAATAACCAGCGTGTTATTTTCAATGCCCCACTCCTTCAATTTCCCAAGCAAAATGCCGAAGTTGGTATCGATGTTTTCGATCATGCCAAAGAACTTGGCGGTATCCTCATTGACAGCCGGCTTATCGAGGTACTGCTGATAATACTTCTTGGGAACCACGTGCGGTCCGTGCGCAGCATTGGGCGTGATGTAGGCAAAAAAGGGCTTTCCAGCAGAACGACTGGCATCCATCCACTTTGTCGCCTGTGTGAAAAACAGATCCGTACAGTAGCCTTCGGTTTTCTCCCACTTGCCATTGTGCCACAGAGCCGGATTGATGTTCGTGTTTCCCGGAGCGTCACCACAGGAGCCCGGATAGGTCTGTCCGATGCCGCCACCCCCATGGATGTAAACTTCATCGAAGCCGCGACTTTCCGGGCGATAAGCCTGCTCATCGCCGAGATGCCACTTGCCGAAGATGCCCGTGGTGTAGCCCGACGTTTTTAACATCTGGGGTAAGGTGAAGGTTTTCAAACTCATCCGCTCACGCTCAAAAATGGTATGAGTGACCCCGTTCTTGAACTCATGACGCCCGCTCATCAATGCGGATCGCGTGGGCGAACAGGTGGGACTGACGTGAAATTGAGTGAGAAGCAGGCTTTCCTTTTTGAAAGCATCCACCGCCGGCGTTTGCATGATGGGACTTCCCAAACACGCATAGTCGCCATAGCCAACATCGTCCGGCATGACCAAAATGATGTTGGGAAGCGATGGAGTTGCGGCATGGAGCGAGGCGAGTAGCGCACACCCAAAAAAACCGAAAATTCTATTAGCTATGGATCGACGGCTCATTTGGATTTCTTTTTTACCTTTTTGTCTTTCGCCGCACCGGCATTGCCGGGATCATAAGCAGGATTTGGCTGAGCGGGCAGGATCGCATCGGTTGACTTGAACCATTCGAGCAACTCATCGAGCAGTTCATCCCGTTTTACCATGTTATCCGCGGCCAAGTTCTTTCGCTCACCGATATCATCCCTGATGTTGTAAAGCTCCACCGCGTTGTTGGTTGCAAGCTTTTCTCTGCCGCCGTCCAACTGCCATTCTTCTGTAAACAAATGGAGTTTCCAATCGCCCTTGCGGATAACGGAGACGGGTCGGCTTCGAAATCCGGTGCGCACATCGAGTTCGCGACCGCGGGTGACCGGATCGTCAAGATAACCGGGAAAATGCCAGAAGATCGATTCACGCTTGAGCGGACCTTCCTGCTTCAAGAGCGGAAGCAGGCTTTCCCCATCGATATCCTTTTCTGGCTTTGCTCCAGCCGCAGCCAGCAACGTGGGAAAGAAATCCACGTTGATCACAGGAACATCACATGTCGTTCCCGCTTTCACCACACCGGGCCAGCGCACAATCATCGGCTCTCGGATGCCACCCTCGTAATATCCTCCTTTGTTTCCACGCAGCGGTTCCTGCGAAGACTGCTGCGTCCCGCCGTTATCACTCGTGAAAATAACCATTGTGTTTTGATCAAGACCGAGCTCCTTGAGTTTCTTCAGGAGCAGGCCGATGCCATCATCGAGATCATAAGTGCATGCCGCGTAAAGCGCATCATGATGTTGCTTGCCAGGCTTCTTGGCTTCGAATTTCTCCAGTGTGCTTTTCCTCGACTGCAGTCCGGTATGGATCGCGTAATGCGGCAGATACACAAAAAAAGGCCTATCCTTGTTTTTCTCCATGAACTCGCCCGCAGCCTGGGTGAGCGAATAAATTCCGTTGGGATTATCAGTTTCCTTTCCGTTCCAACCGCCATGGCACTGGTTAACGACATCGAATCCCTGCTCTTCCGCGCGCGCTCCATCTTTTCCTTCGAGATGCCACTTTCCGAAAATTCCTGTCACATATCCCGCGGACTTCATCGCATCGGCAAAGGTGACATTCTCCTTCGCCAATCCACTCTTGTTGGGAACGGGCACAAGGCGCATCTCGGACTTCGGTCCCCGTTCCGTAGTACCAACCGCATAAACTCCGTGACGCGGAGTGTAGTTACCGGAGAGCATGCATGCACGACTGGGCGCGCAATTACCCGCCGCAGCGTAAGCGTTGGTGAACACCATGCCTTCTTTTGCCATGGCATCCAGCACGGGTGTTTCCATGAAATCACTGCCTTGATAACCTACGTCCTTCCATCCGAGGTCATCGGCAAAAATAAGAATGATGTTGGGTTTCGATTTCTCCTCCACCGCGGAAAGCCATGAAGCCTGGAACATCATGACGATCGTGAGGAAAAGGGTTTTCGTGGTTTTCACATCAAGCTTCATGACTGCCAGCGTAATGTTTGAAGACACTTCGCCAAGCCTATTAGGTCGGGACGGTCACAAGGTCTTGAGGGATAGCGGAATGACTCATTTCTTATAAGCCGGAACCTCGATAATCACTTGCCTTTTCCCCACGAATCTTTGAGAGCCACCGTGCGATTAAAGACGGCTTTTTTGCCGGGAACATGATCTTTCGTATCGGTGATGAAATAGCCGTTGCGCTCGAATTGACAGGAGTACCCAGCCGACTCGTTCAGCAATGATGCCTCAACTTTGGCGACGACCGTTTTCACGGATTCCGGATTGAGAACGGAGAGAAATCCGCCTTCCGCAGCATCCGGATCTTCGACAGTGAAGAGCCGGTCATAGAGGCGGACTTCCGCATCGACGGCGGTTGTCGCATCGACCCAATGGATCGCGGCTTTGCAAACGACTCCCTCCGGCGAATCTTTTCCGGTGGTATCAGGTAAAAGTTTCACGCGAATCTGGGTTACCTCCCCCGCTGCATTTTTATCCAAACCCGTGCATTGAATAATCGGTCCACCGCGAAGACGGACGTAGCGTTCAGGGCCGAGGCGGAAGAATTTTTTCTCAGGAATTTCCTGGAAATCCTCTCGCTCGATAAAGATTTCCGAAGAGAAAGAAACCGATCGATCACCGAAGGATTCGTCTTGCGGGTGATTGGAAACTACTAGGTTTGCAGTAGGCTCTTCAGAGAAATTCTCGATGATCACTTTCAACGGATCGAGCACGGCCATGCGGCGAGATGCGGCGCTGTTGAGGTGATTGCGGATTTCGTGCTCGAGCAAGGCAACATCGGTAGTGCCATTGTATTTCGTGATGCCGATGTGTTTGCAGAAATCGCGGACCGCGACCGCGGGATAGCCACGACGGCGAATACCGGAAATGGTCGGCAAGCGAGGGTCGTCCCAGCCGCTGACATGACCTTCATTGACGAGTTGGAGCAGTTTGCGTTTGCTCATGATCGTATAGGTCAGGCTCAAGCGCGCGAACTCAATCTGGCGAGGCTTGGATGGCACCGGGCAGTTTTCGATAAACCAGTTGTAAAGCGGACGATGGTTCTCGAACTCCAAAGTGCAAAGCGAATGCGTGATGTGCTCAAGCGCGTCTTCTAAGGGATGCGCAAAATCATACATCGGGTATATGCACCAAGCATTGCCGGTATGGTGGTGATGCGCGTGCATGATGCGGTAAAGCACAGGGTCACGCATGTTCATGTTCGATGAAGTCAGACCGATTTTCGCGCGCAAGACCGCTTCGCCTTCTTTGAATTTCCCGGCACGCATGGCTGAGAACATTTCCAGGTTTTCCTCAACGGAACGCTCGCGGAATTTCGATGGCGTTCCGGGTGTTTGGACGTTGCCGCGATGAAGCTTGATTTCCTCAGGACTCTCCTCATCGACGTAGGCGAGGCCGTTTTTGATGAGGTGCACGGCGCAATCGTAGAAAAACTCGAAGTAATTGCTCGCGAAATAGAGGTCACTCCCCCAATCAAATCCCAGCCACTTCACATCGGCTTTGATCGATTCAACGTATTCCGTTTCTTCTTTCTCCGGATTCGTGTCGTCGAAACGCAGATGGCACTTCGCGCCGGGATGCTCCTGTGCGATGCCAAAGTTGAGGCAGATCGACTTCGCATGACCAAGATGCAGGTAGCCGTTCGGCTCCGGCGGGAAACGGGTGATCGTGGTCTGATGTTTCCCCGAGGCAAGGTCTTCGGCGATGATGTCTCGGATGAAATCGGATTTGGGAGTGGCTGACATGGGTGAAAGTGGAAAAACTGAACCGCGGACGGATTCGAGCAGGCATAGAAGAGGAAACGATTCCAAGCCTGGAATCAAGTGTTTGGGAAAAATCTGCGAAAATTCATCTCTTGGCTAGCTACATGGAACCCCTTGCCCGAAAAGATTTTTTAATCTTTTCACCAATCGCCCATTTGGCTCAGAACGATCTGTCTTCCGACCCAATCCGAAAACCTCATGAAATCAACCCGCTCCCGCCTCGCCCTTATCGCACTTTCCGCCCTTGCAGGATTCACGGCACATGCCGCCGAACTGGAAAGCACCACACCTGTCGCTGCCAAAACCAACGGGGAGAAATGGTGGAACGGAAATTGTGAAAGAATCGATGCGGATATCAAGAAGATGGAAGGCAACATCGATGTGGCATTTGTGGGCGACTCGATTACGGCGCGCTGGAGAGGCAATGAAAACTGGACCAAGCACTGGGGTAACTATCGCGCGGTCAACATGGGAATCGGCGGAGACCAGACGCAACACGTTCTCTGGCGTTTGCAGAACGGCGACTTGGATGGCTACAAAGCGAAGCTGTTTGTCGTGATGATTGGCACCAACAACATGTGGAGCAAAAACCCCGATCCAGCTCAAGCCGCAGCCGGCGTCAAAGCGGTGATCGATTTGATCCGGTCCAAACAACCCCAAGCGAAGATTCTCCTGATGAGCATTTTGCCCACAGGCGAAAAACCCAATCCAGGGCGTGAAAAAAGAATGGAAGTCAACCAACTGATTTCGAAGTTCGCGGGTGGCTCGGTGGAATACATGGACATCAGTGCGAAATACCTCGATGCCGACGGCATGATCAGCAAAGAGGTCATGCACGATTTCCTCCACCTCGCACCCAAAGGTTATGATATCTGGGCAGAAGCGATCAGCAGCAAAGTCAAAGAAATCGTGGGTGAACCTGAGAAGAAATAGTCGACTCTCATTTTCAAAACGCCAAAGGCTCTGACGGCCGCCCAGATATGCCGGGGCAGCTTTCAAGGTGAACTCATTTCAGCGAATACACATCGCATGACCCGGCGCCACGATCCTCAAATCCAAGACTAAAAAGCTGAGGAAAATCCCAGTATTCCAAAGCCCGCAAAAAGTGTTCTTATGAACACTTTTTTAGGTTGATCATTTCGCTCAAATTGCGACAGTTTGAGCCTGTGTCCCGTCCTCTCACCGCGCTGTTTGTCGATTGCGATTCCTATTTCGCAAGCGTTGAACAACACCTCAATCCCAAGCTGCGGGGTCGGCCCGTCGGGGTAGCTCCGGTGATGGCGGAGTCGAGTTCTTGCATCGCGGCTTCTTATGAAGCCAAGGCTTACGGGGTGAAAACTGGCACGCGGATCAGCGATGCGCGGATCATGTGTCCGGACATCACCATCGTTGAAAGCAAGCCCTCGGAATACATCCGTTACCATCACCGGATCATCGCCGCGGTGGAGGATTGCATTCATGTTGAGGCGGTTCTCAGCATCGATGAAATGTGGGCATGGCTACCCCTGAACCTTCGCGAAGTTCCAGTGATCCGAGACATCGCGTCCAAAATCAAATCCACCATCGCCAGGGAAGTTTCTCCCGTGATCAAAGTCTCAATCGGGGTTGGACCAAACCGATACCTCGCCAAAACCGCGAGTAAAATGCGTAAGCCGGATGGCTTGTTTTTCATCGAGCATCGCGATCTGCCGGATATCCTCTACGAACTTGGGCTCCGCGATTTCAACGGGATCGCCAGAAACATGGAGGTGCGCATGCACGCCGCCGGAATCCACACAGTTCAGAAGCTCTGCACCGCACCCAAAGAATTGCTCCGCCAAGCATGGGGCGGTGTGATGGGAGATCGATTCTGGCACCTGATCCGCGGCGAAGAAATTCCCGACCTAGTTTCCGCGAGGAAATCCATCGGCCACAGCCATGTTCTGCCACCGGAGTTCCGCCACCCAGAAAAGGCGTGGCCCATCCTCTGCAAGCTCCTCCACAAAGCCTGCGAACGCTTACGCTCCCATGGCTTGCTCACGGGCTCTCTGACCCTGCACCTCTCATTCCTGCGCGCCGATGCATGGAACCCGGAGATCCGCTTTCCTGAAACGGACTCAACCGTGAACCTGATCCGCATCCTCGGGCGAATCTGGCGGGAACGCCCCGAACCCAAATCCCATCTCATCAAGGTCGCGGTGACCCTCACCCGTCTCGTCGAACAGGGAAATTTCACTCCGCAACTCTTCCCTACCCTCTTAGCCGAAGATCCTGCGGAATTCAAACCGCAGGAAACCCATGACAAGCATCGACGTCTCGACGCCACCTTGGACAAGCTCCGCGCCCGCTACGGCCGCGATGCAGTTTACCTAGGAGCGGTTCAAGATGTTAGAAACAGCGCACCGATGAGAATCAGTTTCACGCATATTCCGGATGTGGAACTGGAGAAGGATCATTGAAGGATGAGGAATAGTTCTTGAGAGAGGATTTGAAATCACTAGCGTTCGTCTATTGCAAAATAAGCAAGAATTCCTCCCATCCTCCCCAGCCCTGCATTTTCCAAATAGAACCGTTTCATGCCCGCTCAGCCACTTTTTGAAGATACTTTTCTCCGCGCCCAATGGAGTGTAGAATTTGACGCTTTCGAGGCGGGATCGGAGTCCGCAGCTCTGCTTACACGTCTTCGGAACTGGGCTTCCCGCGAGCAATTGAACGAACGCGCCTCGGAAACCGCCTTCATTCAGCGATTTTTCGCAGAAATCTGGGGCTATCGTCTCCAAGGCGATGAAACCTCAAATTACAGCTGCCGCCCGCAATACGAAGTTGCCGGAGCGGGACAGTCTGGGGGAAAGGGTTATGCAGACTTGGCGCTCGGAAATTTCGGTGGAGATGGAGTTCCCCAGGTCCTTTGCGAGTTCAAAGACATCCGCTCGGGGCTCGATGCGCGCCAGTTGCGGAAAAACAACAACCGCTCTCCGGTTGATCAGTGCTTCGATTATCTTCAGCTCTCATGGCAATCCCGCGATCGCGATACTTTGGTGGAGCCGTTCTTTGGGATCGTGACCGACATGAAGGAGTTCCGCCTTTATGTGCGTCGTCTCGGGCGCAGCCAGTCTCAACGCTTTGTGCTCTCCGAAACAGGCAGCGCGACCGAGCCCGGGTTGCTTGCGGATAATCCAGCGGCAGCGTTCCGGCGTTTCGTTTTCTGGAAAATCTTTCGGCCCGACATGCTGCTCTCAGATCGTGGCGCACCCATGATCGATAAACTCCTGCGCGATCAGATCGTTCGTGAAAAAACCATCGAGAAAGATTTCTACCGCGAATATCGCGAATACCGCGAATTTGTTTACCACACGCTTGTTGAAGCAAATCCGAACTTCAGTGGCACACGTGGTCAGTTGGTTCGTCTCACACAACGCTTCCTTGATCGCTGCATTTTCATCCTTTTCTGCGAGGATATGGGGCGCGTCCTGCGTTACCCGCCAGCCTTGTTGCGGGATATCCTCATGGAAAAAAGCCAAAGCCGCTTTTACGATCCGGAAGGCTCGGGTCCGTGGGATGAAATGCGTGCGCTGTTCCGCGCCATGCGCGACGGCGGCAGATTCGGTTCCCATGCCATTGATCGTTTTAATGGCGGTTTGTTTGAAGAAGATCCCGAGTTCGATGCCCTCCATATCCCCGCCAAAGTTTTCTGCGCACAAGATCAGGCGACAAACCTCCGTGCCCATCCACGCACGCTGCTTTATTTCTCGGCAGCGTATAACTTCGGTCTCAGCTCAGCGGCTGGCGAACGCGCGATCAGCCTGTACACACTCGGTCGTATTTTCGAGCAATCCATCACCGAACTCGAAATCATGGAGGCGGAGGCCGATGGGCGCGTTTCCATCAACAAACTCAGCAAGCGCAAAACCGACGGAGTTTACTACACGCCCGAATGGGTGGTAAACATGATTGTGGATCAGACACTCGGTATGCGTTTGGAGGATATCAAGGCCGAACTAAGCTTTGATCAACTTGCTCCGCTGGACAACGAAGCTATTCAGAAATATCGAGCCTTTCTTAACGATAAGCGACTTGCAGCTCACGCTGCGGGCGCATGGATCACGTTCTTGGATAAATACCGTTTCCGTCTCAGTCAGTTGCGCATTGTTGATCCGGCATGCGGCTCCGGAGCTTTCCTGATTCAGGCACTGAACCGTCTCGTTGAGGAATATCGGTGGATCGTGGCGGAAGAAGAAAGAATCACCGGCACACGCAGACTCTTCGATCAGGATTCCATCATCCGCTCCATCCTCTCGCAAAACATCTACGGCGTGGACATCAACGAGGAATCCGTGGAGATCACCAAGCTCGCGCTTTGGCTTCACACAGCTGCTCCGGGACAGCCCTTGTGTTCGCTTAACCGAAACATCCGCTGTGGCAACAGCCTCGTCGGTTCCGACTTTGCGAACTTCTACAACCAACGTCATAGCACTCTTTTTGCTGCCGCCAATCCAAATGAACGCGAACGCATCAACGCCTTTGATTGGAATGCGGCTTTTCCCGAAGTTTTTTCCCACGGTGGTTTCGACTGCGTCATCGGCAACCCACCTTACATCAAGCTTCAGCACTTCCGCCGTGCCCAGGAAGATACCGCAGCCTACCTTGTCGATGCGAAAAATCCCGACGGCACTCCCGTTTACGCCAGCACCCAGAGCGGCAACTTCGACATGTATCTGCCTTTCATCGAAAAAGGCGTGCGCATCCTGAAACCCGAAGGCCGCATGGGCTACATCGCGCCGAATGTCTGGATGGTTAACGAATACGGCAAACCCCTCCGCCAACTTGTCCGCCGCAGCCGCACTCTAGATCGCTGGCTGGATTTCAAAAGCTACCAGATCTTTGACGAAGCGATCACCTACACCTCTCTGCAATTCTTCCGGGGAACTTCTGTTTCAGCTCTGACCTGTGCTTTTGCTCCAGATGGAAACGCGGCTGCGATTCAGTGGGAAAACGCTGATCAAATTCCGTATGAGGAATTGCCGGAGGAGGACGCATGGTATTTTGCGCCAAAAGAAGAGAGAATACTGGTTGATAAGCTAAAGTCCGTTGGAAAGCCACTTGGACACACTTCTCTAACACGGGCAATTTTCCAAGGCATGGTTACTTCTGCCAATCCCATTTATCATCTACATAAAATTGATACGGGTTATGAAGTGCATCCGCCTGAGGGCGAACCATACAATGCTCAAATTGAAAATACCTTTTTACGACCACTAATCACGGGGACAGACGCGAAACGATATCAACAACCGAAACCCTCAGTGTACCTGATATTCCCTTATCAAGTCCGAGATGGTCAATCCCGACTAATTCCAATCGATCAGATAGCAAGTGAAACTCCTCTGATGCATCAGCACTTAAGAAGATTTGAACAGAACCTACGTGCTCGAGAGTATCCCAAAATGGATAACGACAATAAGTGGTGGGGATACGTATATCCTAAAAATCAGTTAGAACAGGCGCGCCCAAAAATTATGATCGCTAGTACAGCGACAGAAATACGAGCATTTGTTGATAGTGAAGGTGCTTACGCTCCTGATGATCGTCGCGTTTATAGTATTGCTCCGTCAAATGAAGAGGATTTGTATTTTATTCTTGGTTTGTTAAATGCACCGGTTGCTACCTATTTAATCAGAAAAACTGCTAGGCCTAAAGCAAACGGCTTCTACGATATCGAAACTCAATTTCTTGCTCCGCTCCCCATACCTGATGCCACACCCTCACAACGCGAAGACATCGGCAACCGCGCCCGCGAATTACAAGAACTTCACACCCGCCGCCGCGACATCATCGCTAAACTCGACCAGCGTCTCAATAGTCCCCAGACGATTCCAATTAGTCCCGCTCTCAAAGAGTCATGGCTCTGGTCGGATGTCGGCACACCAGTAAGCTGGAAACAGTCACCCAAAGCACCAGAGGGGATCGGTGCCAAGGATCTAACCGCGTGGGCAAAAGCACGTCATACCGAAACTCTCCAACAACACTACGACAGCCTCGATGTCCTTCTCCAGCCCGGCGTCACCCTCAACGTCACCAACACCGATGACGAACTCATCCTCCACATCGGCGGCCGCGAAGCCCTACGCCTTTACGACAAGCCGGAAACCCCCTTCATAGCCGCACAATGGCGACACGCACTAAGAGACCTAAACGTCACCGAATCCTTCGACGCCAAACGCCTCATCAAACACCTCCTCACCATCCGCACCACAAACGAACAGCTCTTACGTGATAAAATTCTAATGCTCGATCAAGAAATTTTCCAAATCGAGCAAACCATCGCCCAAAAAGAATCCGAACTTAACTCCATAACTTATCAACTCTACAGGCTCACAAACGAGGAAATAAATATGGTGGTGGCTTAGTGCCTGGATCGATAAATTATATTTGCTCAACTCGCATGCGTCACAAGCTTTTGAAGTTGACAAAAGTTGACATCTGTCAACCTTTGTTCACTCAAGCGCATCCAATGGAGAAAAAACTAAATACGCCCATCGTCCAAAAGGCGGCTGAAACCAAGGGTTTTAGCCAAGCGACTATAGCAGCAGCCCTTGATGTTACACGTGCAGCCGTGTCGAAGTGGTTCACCGGGAAATCCTTCCCTCGCCCAGCAGAGCTGCTGAAGCTTGGGCGGCTTCTCGGACTAAAGCATGCGGATTTGGTTGCTCCCAGCAACCTAGCGAATGAGCCGTTGGTGGCATTCCGCAAACGTGGCTCCTGCCTAACGACGGATGCACATATTGAAAACGCCAAAGACATGGGCCGTTTCTTGAAGCCGTTGGCAAATTACCTGGATGTAGATCCATTCATGGGTCCGCCATCTTTAAAACATCCGTCCTGCCAGTATCGCTACGTTCAGGATTTGGCGGCAAGAATTCGGCGTGAATTGGACATCGCTGAAAATGATTCTTTTAAGTTCGGGGAGCTGATTGGACTCTTTGATCGATATCAGGCAGTGATCATTCCCACACTATGGGGCAAAAAGACTCGGCACGAAAACGCGATTCATATCCATCTTCCTGAATCCCAAACGACCTGGATTTACCTCAATCTGGATGTGGAAATCCACGACTTCAAATTCTGGATGGCTCATGAATTGGGTCACGTATTGACCATTGATCTCTTGCGTGAAAACAAGATCAACGAAGCGGAGAATTTTGCTGATGCCTTTGCGGGTGCTCTGATTTTCCCTGAATCTGTGGCGAAGGCGACATACCTCGATTACAAAAAAGCGAAAAGCACTGAGGGCAAAATCAAAGTGCTTTTGAAATGGGCGGATGAGCACACGATCTCGCCTAACTCGGTTTACAAGGAACTTGAAAAGTTCGCAGACGCGGCAGGTGAGAGCTTCGCACCTGTTGGAAATGCGATATTTCATGCATCGATCGCCACATTTCATAAAAAATTCCCGACTTTGAGCGATCATTTGTTTGATGGGAAAAAGCCCAGTGCAGATCATTTCATGAGGGTCATTCAGGAAGAATTCGGGACGAAGGCCTACAGTGCACTTGGTAAATATGTCAGAGAGAAGGAGCCGAGTGCTGGCACGATTGCCGCGATCCTCGGGGTCAACCGCATGGACGCAAGTGCTTATCTGGAGGCGTTCTCCGTATAACAGGATATAGGAGGACCGGATGGCGCAGACGAAAATTATTGTGGACTCAAACAGTTATTTTCGTCTGGCTCAAAATATCCATCCCTTACTTTGCCAACCTTTTGGCAATGAGGATTATACGCTCTACATGCATGCGGATCTTGCAGGCGAGATACGTGGCAGTTCACGCGTACGTAACCGCTTCGATTGGGTGGAGCAGCAGACTTTTGTTGATAATCGACATCGATCACTTTCTTTAAGCAAACAGCAAAAAAAGGGAATCGATGAAACCTACGATTTCATATGGGAATACGTGAAAGAGGAATTTCTAGAGAAGCGCGGCAAAGGACCATCGCCCGTTGATGTGAAAATTGTCGCCACGGCCCTCGTTCTAGAAATTCCCATGGTCACGGACGATAGGGACATGATCGAGTTAGGCGAAACCTACGAAGTCAGGCAGATGACCAGTATTGGCCTCATGAAACTCATGCTTGATTGCGACCACATCGATGATGAAAAGGTCAACCAAGTGGTCGAACAGTGGCTCCACGATAAAGATACGCCGTATGCTGGCTGGAAGGATGAATTTGAGCGGACTTTTTCGAGGAAAGCACCTGATCGCTATTGAATCACTATAGCACACCCTGCATCTCTGAAAGAGTGATGATGCTCATGAAGAAAAGGCAGAGATAGATCAGGATGGCGAGATTCAGTCGTCTGTGCCATTGATCGCGCCAGAGTTGGATGAAAAAGGCGAGAGCAGCGGAGATGCCGGTGGCGTAAATGGCTATCATCAAGAACAATAGCAATAAGAGGGTCTGGCCCAGCCCATCGAAGCCATCAGGCATGGGGAAAATGGCGAACCATATCCATAAACACGCTGCCGTGATTGGAAAAATCAACAGGGCTAACCACAAGAAGAACCGCGTGGCTTTCATCCATTTTCCACCTTCAGGATAACGTTTCACCCAAAAGGCTCTACGCAATGCGACCAGCCACGGTAATAATCCAATGATGAAAAGAGTTAAGCCACCCAAAACAAGTGACGAATTGGGATCTATTTTTCGAAGCCCAATATATCCAGCAATCCCAAGCAGAGAACTCAAAATCAGTCGGACTTGTTGCTGCCGCATAAGCTCGATCAGCCTTTCAATTCCTTTCTTAATCACGGTGTGCCTGTCTCTGAATGATTCGGTATGGCGGATGCGATTTAAGGAACCGCTTCGATCTAAATGAGTTCTTCCATCTCCGCTTCGCTCCGATTGGAGCCACTTCAAATATCTTTTGCAGCGTATTCCCAGCCCTTGCGGTATTGGGCACGTTTGATGAGTTTGTTGGCGGCGTCGTTGTTGATCGCCATGAATTTTTTCTGATCCCATTCAATGGGCAAGCCGGTTCGGATTGCGAGGGCTCCGAGCAGGCAGAGCTCGGTTAGAGGAACCGCGTAATCGAACTGCGACATGAACGGAAATTCTTTTCCCTGCTTGATGGCGGCCGACCATTCCTTTTGCGCATCACCGGGAGTGGGGCTGCGTTCGAGGGTTTTCGCGGGAGGATTCGCGAGAAATTCTACGGAGCGGGCTTCGGGAAGGATCGTGAGCTTTTGCGCCTGACTGCCTTCGTTGTAGACAATCCCATCCGAACCGATGACATAGAAACCCGCGCTGCCGATAGGTCGTTTCAAATCCTTGGGAGGTGGTGGCAAACAAGGAGTGCCATCGATATTTTTGCCTTCATACCAATAGAGTTTGATCTCGCCGTGGCCGGCGACGTTTTTCCAGACATATTCGACTTTCGCGCCGCGCGGCCAGGCGACATCAGTCAACTCGTCAGCCGTGGCTTGGATCCGGTCAGGCACGCCAAGACCGAGCGACCAAACGAGCGGATCGAGGTTATGACAACCCATATCCCCGAGTGCTCCGGCACCGTATTCGAATAAACCGCGCCATTTGAACGGATGGATATCCGGGTGGTATGGGCGGTCTGGAATCGCGGCGAGCCAAAGATCCCAATCCAGTTTTTCAGGAGCGGGTTGTGCGGGTTTGAGATTCGCTGATTTGCCCTGAGGCCAGCCTGGGCGGTTGGTCCAGACATGAATTTCCTTCACCTTGCCGACCACCCCTGCATCGAGCCATTCTTTGAGAAGGCGATTCTCCTCATAAGTGTGCCCTTGGTTGCCCATCTGAGTGATGACGCCTTTTTTCCGAGCCGCAAGATGAAGTTCGTTCGCCTCCCAGAGCGTGTTTACCAAGGGCTTTTGCACACAGATGTGTTTGCCTAGCGAAATGGCATGCATGGCCGCCGGGTAGTGGGAATGATCCGGGGTGGAGATCGTGACCCCATCCATGCCTTTTTCCTTCTCCAGCATTTCGCGAAAATCCCTATACTGACGGGCATTTGGAAATTTCTGCGCCGCTTTCGCGAGGGATCCGGCATCGACATCGCAGATTGCGACAATTTCGTTTTGCCATGCCGCCCCCATCATGTCTTGAAAACCTCTGCCTCCCACCCCGATACATCCGATCTCGAGTTTTTTCGCCGCCGGAATATCTTGGGCTCTGAGCAACAGGTTCGGCATCGCGATCCCTGCGGCGGTCGTTGCGGTTATGCCTTTGAGAAAATTACGACGACTGCTGAGGTGAAAGGACTGGGTCATGGGGTATAGGTATTTAAATCTCTCATACCCTATCCTCCAAGAGGATATTTCAAATGATCCTCAGGCACGGATGAAATGCACAAGTTTTTACAAGGGTTGCTTGACCCTATGGCTGGGAGAGGTCTAGTTTCGCGCGGTTTTTTGCCTGACCTGTTTTTTATGAATATCCACGAATACCAAGCCAAGGAGCTGTTTGATCGTTTCCAAGTCCCGAGTCCGAGAGGAAGAGTCGCAGCCAATCCCGAAGAAGCTGCAGCTGCGGCCAAGGAGTTCGCGGGAGCGAAATTGGTCATTAAAGCACAAGTTCATGCGGGGGGTCGTGGCAAGGGTCATTTCAAAAATGGCTTCCAAGGCGGCGTGCATTTGATCGACAGCCCGGAGCAGGCCGCGGAGTTCGCAGGCAAAATGCTCAACGAAACCCTCGTCACCGTGCAGACCGGCGAAGCTGGCCGCGTGGTACGCAAAGTCATGGTCGCTGAGGCGGTCGATATCACTCATGAATACTACCTCGCGATTTTGATGGATCGCGCCACATGCGCTCCCGTTATCGTGGCTTCCACTGAAGGCGGTATGAGCATCGAGGACGTCGCACACGATACTCCCGAGAAAATTTTCCGCCAAGTGGTACACCCTCTCCTGGGCCTTCAAGCTTACGAGATCCGCAAGATCACCGCAGAACTCGGCTTGAGTGGCGATATCGCCAAGCAGTTCGCCAAATTACTGAAAAATCTCTACAAGCTTTTCATCGATTGCGATTGCTCGATGCTGGAAATCAACCCGTTGGTCACCACTCCCGATGGCCGCGTCCTCGCACTCGATGCGAAGTTCGGCTTCGATGACAACGCGCTCTATCGTCACCCAGATATCGTCGCGATGCGCGACAAGGAAGAAGAAGACCCGCGTGAGGTCGCCGCTTCCGAATACGACCTCAACTACATCGGCCTTGATGGAAACATCGCCTGCCTAGTGAACGGTGCGGGCCTCGCAATGGCGACGATGGATATCATCAAACACTATGGTGGTGAACCGGCAAACTTCCTTGATGTGGGCGGTGGTGCTTCAAAAGAACAAGTGACCGCAGCTTTCAAAATCATCCTCGGTGACCCGAACGTCAAAGGCATCCTGATCAACATTTTCGGCGGCATCATGGATTGCAACGTGATCGCGGAAGGTGTGATCGCCGCCGCGAAAGAAACCGGACTGCCAATTCCTCTCGTGGTTCGCCTCGAAGGCAACAACGTCGAGGCTGGTAAAGCGACGCTTGCCGCCTCCGGTCTGAATATCGTCTCCGCAAACACTATGGCAGACGGCGCAGAAAAAATCGTGAAAGCGGTTGGCTGAAACCTTTTTGCCCCATGACATTACGGCAATTCTACGACTGGCAAACCCTCGGTGGCGCGAAAGACGTCATGCGTTTGGTTGCGGCGTTGGAAGAGCGCGAGATCTCATGGTGTATGATCGGCGGTCTCGCCGTGAACCATTGGGCAGCTGAGCCTATGGCAACCGCTGATGTAGATCTGGTCATCGCTTCAGAAAAAATCGAAGAGGCTGCCACCGCCCTCAAAGAACTCGGCTTTTCTGAAAATCGTTTCGATTGGTCGATCAATTTCAAAGGTGAATCCAAAGTCACCATCCAGATCAGCACCGAGGCCATGTATCAGGAATTTCCATCGCGCGCAGTGCCGACAGAAGTTCACGGTATCCTCATGCGTGTGGCCTCTTTACAAGATACACTGACCGGAAAAATAGCCGCTTACTCAGACAAAGAACGGCGCGGCAGTAAGCGCATGAAAGATCTTACTGATATTTCCCGCCTTCTCGAAACCCATCCGGAACTGAAGGAAAAAATCCCGACCGATATCCTCGGCAAACTCGAAATTTAATCTCTAAATCGAACCTACCAGAACATGGCCATTTTAATTGACGAAAACACCAAAGTCCTTGTCCAAGGAATCACCGGCAGCTTCGGTGCGAGACACGCACAGCTTTCACTTCAATACGGCACCAAGCTTGTTGCCGGCGTAACTCCCGGCAAAGGCGGCCAGAAATTTGAAAACACGGTGCCGATTTTTGATACAGTCTCTCAAGCGGTCAACGAGACCGGCGCAACGGCTTCCGCAATTTTTGTTCCACCACCGTTCGCAGCCGATGCGATTCTCGAAGCGATGGACGCAGGCGTTGAGCTCATTGTTGCGATCACCGAGGGCATTCCTGTTATGGATATGATGCGTGTGAAATCGGCGCTTCAAGGTTCAAAATCCCGTCTCGTCGGCCCGAACTGCCCGGGTCTCGTTACTCCGGGTCGTGGCGATAAAAGTCATGGAGGTTGCCGCATCGGTATCGCACCGGGTTACATCCACAAACGCGGCAACGTCGGCGTAGTTTCCCGTTCAGGAACGCTTACTTACGAAGCCGTTTTCCAACTCACTCAAATGGGCTACGGCCAAAGCACTTGCGTCGGCATCGGGGGTGATCCGATCAACGGTACGAGCCATCTCGACGTGCTGAAAATGTTCAATGAAGACCCCGAAACCGAAGCGATCATCATGATTGGCGAAATCGGGGGTAATGCGGAAGTCGAAGCCGCACGCTGGGCGAAAGACAACTGCAAAAAGCCGATTGCTGGTTTCATCGCCGGTGCAACCGCACCTCCGGGGCGCCGCATGGGCCACGCCGGCGCTATCGTCGGAGGCGAAGAAGACACCGCAGCAGCGAAGAAGAAAATTCTAGCAGAATGCGGCATCGCCGTTGCCGAAACCCCAAGCGACATGGCCTCCACCCTGATGACGCGTTGGGGTAAGTAAGTGAGTGCCGCAGGCGCCCTTGGACTGCTGGGATCATTCCCAGCTTTCACGGCATACAGCTATCACCATGGCGAAGGGTAACAACCCGTTTCCCCGTGTACCGCAGTTCTTTCCCAAAAGCTGCGGATCACCGCAGCAGTCCAGAGCCTGCGGCAAAATTGTTGTTCAAATGGGCTGTGTCCTGTTAGATCAAGCCATGACCACTCCCCCTTGGCCACATGCTCCTCCTCATTGGTTGACTAATTCCGGTTACTATTTCGTAACAGCTTCCACCTACCATCGCGAAAATCTTTTCGATTCGCCAGAGAAGCTAAATGCGGTTACAAAAATGCTCATAGAATCCGCCGAAAAATTTGGATGGAGCCTCCGCGCTTGGGCTGTGTTTTCAAACCATTACCATTTTCTCGCTCGATCACCTGAAGGTAGTGGTAAATCTCTTCGGGAATGGCTTTTAGAATTCCATCGAAGTTCTGCCATTCTGATCAATCAAATCGATAAGACTGAAGGCAGGAGAATTTGGATGAATTTCAGGGAAAGCCTGATCACTCATCAAACTTCGTTTTTAGCTCGACTAAAGTATGTGAATGAAAATCCGGTGAGACATGGATTGGTCGATGTCGCAACGGAATACCGATGGTGCAGCGCCGCTTGGTTCGAAAAGTCCGCACCTGAGAGTTTTCGAAAAAGTGTTTGGCGATTCAAAACGGATCGAATGAATATTGAGGACGATTTCTAAAAGCGCCGTAGGCGCCCTTGGACTGCTGGGATCATTCCCAGCTTTCACGGCATGCGGCTATCACCATGGCGAAGGGTAACAACCCGTTTCCCCGTGTACCGCAGTTCTTTCCCAAAAGCTGCGGATCACCGCAGCAGTCCAGAGCCTGCGGCAAAAGATTCAATGGCTCGCGTGATGAATTGCTAAGAGTTTCACCAAAAGATCCTCGATAAACTCCAGAGGAATCTGGTTCGGACCATCTGACATCGCGTTCGCTGGATCAGAGTGGACTTCCATAAAAAGCCCATCAAGTCCGGTCGCAACAGCCGCGCGTGCAAGCACCGGTGCAAGTTCGCCATCTCCGCCAGTCGCGCCACCGAGTCCGCCCGGGCGCTGCACGGAATGCGTCGCATCAAAAATCACCGGTATCCCCTCTTTGCGCATGATGTAAAGCGAGCGCATGTCGACAACCAGGTTGTTATACCCAAATGTTGTCCCGCGCTCAGTGATGAGGAACCGATCGCACCCAAACGCCCGCATTTTATCGGCGATGTTCACGCAGTCCCAAGGTGCGAGGAACTGGCCTTTTTTCACGTTCACGACACGTCCGGTTTTTGCGGCGGCCTCGAGAAGATCGGTTTGACGGCAGAGGAAAGCGGGAATTTGGAGGAGATCAATGTATTCCGCAGCAATTTCCGCCTGCTCGGCGGTGTGGATGTCGGTGGTGACGGGAACTTTGAGTTCTTTGGAAATTTCACTAAGGATGCGGCAGCCCTCGACAATTCCTGGGCCGCGGAAAGAATTCACGGACGTGCGGTTGGCTTTGTCAAAAGACGCCTTGAAAACGAAAGGAATCCCCGTGCGATCGGCGATTTCTTTAAGCGAACGCGCCATTTCCCATGCAAATGTTTCCGACTCAAGCGCGCACGGCCCGAGGATGAAAAAGGGAATGGGTCCGCCGACGGGGACTTGAGCGATTTGGAATGGAGTGAATGATTTCATGGGATCAGGCTTCGGAATCGTTGAGGATGGTTTTGTAAAGAGGAATCAGGTTTTTCAGTGCGGTCTCGAGCAAATGGGTTTCGTGCTCAGTGAGATTTCCGGAGGTTTTATTTTTCAACATGCCAAGGGAATCGATCACAGATTTCGCGGCACGAAGGTTCACCGATTTCCCGCCGGTCGAAGGATTCGGGATCTGACCGAGAAATAAACCGGCGTTTTGAGCTTGGAGCAGGATAAATTCGTTGAAGCGAGGATCGGCTTCGGCTGGATTAGGCATGGCTGGAGAATCGGTTCCGGAACGGCGGGAAGCAAGTTCGGAAAATCAACAGATCAAAAATGCAATGCTTGACGAGGTTCGGCATGGATTCCTACCCTTCGCATGAGATGGAGTCGCGGTGACCCCATCTCAAATCAGATAAATCTTTAGCAAACTGTAACTGTGGACCTCCAAGAAATCCGAAACATTGTGGAATTGATGAACGAGCATGGGCTCACCGATTTCGATCTATCCAAAAAGGATTTTCATCTCAAACTCAAAAAAGGCCCTGACATGGAGGCGCTAAGCGGACTGCTGGCAAACATGCCGCGTGTTGCTGCGCAAGCGGCACCCGCCGCCGCACCCGTCGCAGCCGCTACAGCTCCTGCCGCCGCCGCACCCGCCGCGGCCGAGGGCTCGGAAATCACTTCGCCAATGGTCGGAACGTTCTATCGCAAGCCCGCACCAGACGCACCGAACTTCGTCGAAGTCGGCTCAACCGTTTCCGAGGGACAAACCCTTTGTATTATCGAAGCGATGAAAGTCATGAATGAGATCAAAGCCGAATGCTCCGGCACCATCTGCGCGCTGGTTGCCACGGATGGCAATCCCGTGCAATACGGCGATATTTTGTTCCGCATCAAATAATTTTCTCCCTTCATCGAAATGTTCAAACGAGTCCTGGTAGCAAACCGTGGCGAGATCGCCCTGCGAATCATTCGTGCTTGTCGCGAACTCGGAGTGGAATCCGTGGCCGTCTATTCCGAAGCGGATGTCGATTCCATGCACGTCCAACTCGCTGATGAAGCGGTTTGCATCGGGCCTGGTCCGAGCAAGGATAGCTACCTGAAGCCGGATCGGATCATTGCTGCTGCTGAAATCACTGGCGCAGATGCGATTCATCCGGGATACGGTTTCCTATCAGAAAACGCGCGCTTCGCCGACATCTGCGAATCCTCCGGTATCGTTTTCATCGGTCCTTCCGCAGATGTCATCCGAATGATGGGCGACAAAGCGACCGCTCGCGCCACTGCCATCGCGAACGGAGTGCCGATCACCCCCGGTTCCGAAATCATTCACGATCCCGATAAGGCCTTGGCGAAGGCGAAAGAAATCGGCCTGCCAGTCATGATCAAAGCCACTGCCGGTGGCGGGGGACGCGGGATGCGCCCTTGTTTCAAAGAGGAAGAATTCAAATCCCTTTTCCAAGCCGCCTCCAACGAAGCGATGTCATGCTTTGGCAACGGCGATTGTTATTTGGAAAAACTGGTGCTCAACCCACACCACATCGAATTCCAAGTTATCGCGGATTCACACGGAAATTTCATCCATCTCGGCGAGCGCGATTGCTCGATGCAGCGTCGCAACCAAAAGATC
Source organism: Prosthecobacter debontii (assembly GCA_945873125.1). Taxonomy (GTDB): domain Bacteria; phylum Verrucomicrobiota; class Verrucomicrobiia; order Verrucomicrobiales; family Akkermansiaceae; genus Luteolibacter. The sequence goes on along the minus strand of CAMCBV010000020.1, from coordinate 3,385 downwards.
ATCGAGGAATGTCCTTCACCCCTGATTTCCTCAGAAATGCGCGAACGTATGGGCAAAGCATCGGTTTCTTTGATCAAAGCAATCAACTATCAGAACGCCGGAACCATCGAATACCTCGTCGATGAAGCGGGTGAGAATTTCTACTTCATGGAAATGAACACCCGGATCCAGGTTGAACATCCAGTAACCGAAGAAGTGATGGGCTGCGAGCTCATCAAGGAGCAAATCCGTGTCGCTGCGGGTGAATCGCTTTCCCGCCACGTCTTGCAAGCCAGTCCGCGGGGTCACTCCATCGAGTGCCGCATCAACGCGGAGGATCCTTACAACAAGTTCATGCCCAGCCCCGGCACAATTTCATTATGGTATGCACCGGGTGGAAAAGGTGTGCGCGTCGATACCCACGTTTACTCCGGATATTCCGTGCCGCCCTACTACGACTCGATGATCGCCAAGCTAATCGTTACCGGCGCGACTCGTGAAATCGCGATAGCCCGCATGAAGCGCGCCCTTGGCGAGTTCATGATCAAAGGCATCAAAACCACCATTCCTTTCCAACAGGAAATCCTCAATCATCCGGATTTCGAGAATGGAACCTATGACATCGGTTGGGTGGGTCGCTTCCTCGAAGAAAAAGGTCTGTGAACCAAGACCAGCGAAGATCCAAACTCGCTCACGCCTGCCTCTACGGGATCGTCGATTTCGGCTACGTGGCTCCAAGCAAGGTCGCGAATATCACGCAGCAACTTCTAACAGGTGGTGCGGATGTGATTCAGTTGCGCGCTAAAGGCGCGAAGATGGATCAGATCATCGAAGCCGCGAAACAAATTCTCCCGCTGTGTAAATCGGCTGGGATTCCTTTCATCCTTAACGATTTTCCAGAACTCGCCGTCGAACTCGGCGCGGATGGGGTCCACATCGGGCAAGACGATGGATCTATTTACGATGTTCGTAGTAGTATAGGCGCAGACATGCTGATCGGACGCTCCACCCACAGTCTCGAGCAAGCTCGCCAAGCCATGGCCGATGGCGCGGATTACATCGGCTTTGGCCCCTTGTTTCCCACTCCCACCAAAGCAGGCAGACCCGCTATCGGTCTAGAAGATGTCGCAACCATGGAGACCGAGGTCGGCCAATACGTCCCTGCCTTCTGTATCGGTGGAATCCAGATGGAAAATCTAACAGAAGTCATCAATGCCGGCGCCAAACGCTGCGTGATCGTATCAAAATTGCTCACCGCAGCGGATGTTACAAAAGCCACCGCCGAAGCAAAGCACGCGCTTTCCTGAATCAAGGTAGGGTCAACTGGCCTCAGTTGACCGTGGATAAATTCCTAGCATTCATTAAGTTCGACCGCAACGAATGGCGCGCCGAACTCGTCTCCCAAAGCGAACTCTTCATCGACCTCTACGATCACCTACCCAAAGAACTCATTTTCCAAAGAGAACTCCTGGCAGCAATGTTGGTTTAGGTGCGTTGTGAACCAATCTGAAGTGAAGAAAATATTTTTACAAAACTGCTGAAGGCTTGTAGGCAGTTTGGACAGGAGCGAAGCGACGTGCCCGTAGAGCGAGGGGCCGTGAGGCGGCACCGAGTCAAAAGCAAACGAAGATAACGAAGGGCTGGAACAACCCAGCTATCACATCCCATTTACTAAAATCCCAAAATCGAAAGCATAGCGCGAAGCCCCTCCGTTTCCTTTGTTACCTCCTGTGAAGAAATATTTTTTACAGGAGCAAACGGAGATAACAGAGGGCTGGAACAACCCAGTTATCGCATCAAAATTACAAAAATTCTAAAATCGAAAGCTAAGCGCGAAGCTCCTTCGTTTCCTTTGTTACCTCCTGTGAAGAAAATATTTTACAGAAGGTCAACCCCCTTTTCCCCTTCCCAGAGCGGCTCTCCAGTGTATTCTCCACTCTAGATGAAAAAGCAAATTCCTAGCATTCGTAATTCACCCCAAAAGCAATTTCCAAGTCATAAAGCAATTTCCAAGTAATCATGAAATATTCTATCAAAATCGGTCCTGTTTTTTCTACCGGCGCGCTCCTGTTCGCCCTGCTTGCCACCTCCTGCTCCGTGGACAATCCGGCGGAACAGCAACTTTCCCTGCATCCCGTCCAGGAGTCACGCATGTCGGACAAGCCCTTGCCCGGTTATGTTCCCACCGGCGTCTGGCGCGTGAAGGGCCGCTCCGGAAATGTCGTCTATCTGGCCGGAACCTGTCACGTCGTCCCGGACAGCCAAATTCCTTTCCCCTCCACCTACTACGCCGCCTATCAGCAATCCCGCAAACTCTTCTTTGAAATCGATCCCGATTCCATCGCGGTCAAATTCATGCTGGTCGGCTCGCTTCCCGGTGTCATCGGATTCATGATCGATCACGGTTCGGAAATGCGAAGCGCCGAAGGCCAGACCTTGTCGCAGAGCCTCTCGCCGAAGACCGTGAAACTCCTGCGCGCCCACTACGGCAGCGAATACGCGTCCATGGAAAATCTCTCGCCCCTCGGTCTGATCATGAAGCACGAACTCATGGGTGACACCGGACCGAACAAAGGTGACACCGGACCGAACAAAGGTGGCGTGGATGATCTGTTCACCCTGCTCGCCCGCCGTGATCACAAGAAAATCACCGCCCTCGACGGCCAATCAGTCGCCAAGGTGATCAAACCGGTCATGGAGGCCTCCCTTGCCGAAGCGCGCAGGGACATCGCGAAAAAAGGCCCGGACGCCGCCGTGAGGGAATCCATCCTGGAAAATGGCGGCCCCGACACCAACTGGCGATACGGCATCAGCGATCGGCAGGCGGCGATGGAATTGGCCTCCATGAAGAAGGACGAGCCCGCGATGTATCAGATGCTGCTCCCACAGAGGAACAACCAGTGGATCAAGCCCATCACCCGCGCCATCGAGGGGAAACACTCCACTGCTGTCTTCGTCGGCGCCCTCCATCTCCCCGGACCGGACGGATTGCTGGCCCTCCTCCGCAAGGAAGGCTACAAACCCGAACAAATGTACGGTATCGACCGCCCCAAGCCAGTCCGATCCAAAATCAACAATCCGAGTTGATCCAGCGTCAATCTGGAAACCCCCTTTTCCCCTTCCCTAATATATAGGGACAGTCCTTATATATGTTTTCCTCTTGCAACTTTGGATTCAGGGATTAAAATAATATATAGGGACAGTCCTTATATATGTTTTCCTCTTGCAACTTTGGATTCAGGGATTAAAAAGGGCGTATGAGACGTGCGCGTTGGATATCGCCTTGGAAGGATTCGTTTGAGAAGCCTTCGATTTACCATTGTATTTCGCGGGTTGTGGAGCGGCGGTATGCTTTTGGGATGGAGGAGAAGGAAAAGTTCCGGATGTTCATGCGGATGTATGAGAA
>CAMCBV010000019.1 GCA_945873125.1 Prosthecobacter debontii | reverse complement strand
TCCAGCTGTGGCCGAGCACCAACAAGCCCTGTCTCAGGCTCTTGGAGGGGGCGGCGACCGGCACTAAGGCCGATTCCGCTACGCTCCATCGGTCTTAGTGCCGGTTTGCTAGTGCTTTGCACTTTTACAGACACAATGTTGCACGCGCGTCGATGGTCGGGATCGATATGGGTGACACGTTATATGAAATGATCACATCGTTGGTCTGATTTGCAGGAGGTGATGGCTTTGATGTTACAGGCTTAGGTTTGGGAGGTTCCGGATCCGTTGAAATGACTTTTTCCGGACCATAGGTAACATCGATGTCCACAATCTCAGGCGGCATGCTCTTAAGCACAATCAGTCCAAACACCAGAAAAACCAGAATCATAAATAATCCGGAAATGAAAATCGCAGCGATTCTCGAATTCCTACGCTGAACTCTGAATTGAGCTTCAGCTTCTTCACTCAGTTTGATGTGTAGGCTCATAATGTTGGGTTTTCGTTGTTAAACAGGAATTCTTTCCCATCTACAGAACGAACGCATCAACATCACATCTTCTTAGAGACGAAATTTCAGAGAACATACACAGGATGAATTCTCCCGTGTATCAAATACTATCAAACCTATATACCTCAGGGCTTATTGCTTCGCCGGCTCTTCGCTCTTTTTCTTATAGGTGCTTTGCACGTAAACTTCGCGCAGCTCCTTTAAGCCAATTTCACAAGGACTCTGCGCCATAAGATCGGCGCCTTTGTTGTTTTTTGGAAAAGCAATAACCTCACGGATACTGTCTTCGCCGGCAACCAACATCGCAATTCGATCCAAGCCCAATGCCAAACCACCATGTGGCGGTGCCCCAAAGCGGAACGCATCCAAAATGTGAGCAAATTTGATTTGTTGTTCCTCGGGACTCACTCCGAGCACTTCGAACATTTTCGCCTGGAGATCCTTTTCATGAATACGAATCGATCCTCCACCAAGTTCATAACCATTCAAAACCACATCATAAGCCACGGCGCGAACATTCGCGTAGTCGCCTTTTTCTAACAACTCGATATCATCGGGATGGGGACGGGTAAAAGGATGATGCACAGCCACCCAATCGCCGGATTCCTCATCATGTGCAAGAAGCGGAAAATCGACAACCCAGAGGAAATTGAACGCCGTATTATTTTTCAGCAACTCCATCATTACCGCGCATTCACTGCGAACCCGACCTAGGATCGTGCTGACACTCTCACGCGAGCCGGCAGCGAAGAATACGATATCACCTTCCTCAAGATTCATTTTAGCCGTTACAGCCTCTTTCTCCGAATCGGAGAAAATCTTCCATAGTGGGCTCTTGTATTCACCGTTTTCAAGTTTGATGAACGCAAGGTTTTTCACCGGAAGCCCGGCTTGCACAGCGATCTCATTCAAGCGGTTCATCTGGCCTGTGGTGATACCGGCAAAGCCTTTTGCATTGATTGCACGAACCACCCCGCCACCATCCAGAACACCTCGGAAAATCTTGAATTCGGTTGCCCCGAAAACATCCGCGAGGTCCGTGATCTTCATGTCGAAGCGGGTGTCCGGCTTATCAGAACCATAAATATCCATCGCATCACGATAGGTCATTCTTGGAAACTCATTTGCCAAATCAATATCAAGACCCGCTTTGAACATCGCACGGAGCAAACCCTGCACGGTCGAAATGATGTCCTCTTGCCCCACAAAACTCATTTCAAGATCGATCTGTGTGAACTCCGGCTGGCGATCCGCACGCAAATCCTCATCCCGGAAACAACGAGCGATCTGGAAATATTTTTCCACACCCGCCACCATCAACAACTGCTTGTATTGCTGTGGAGCTTGAGGAAGCGCGTAGAATTTTCCGGGGTTCAAACGCGATGGCACAAGAAAATCACGCGCACCCTCAGGCGTCGGATTGGAGAGGATAGGCGTCTCAATTTCATAGAATCCCGTATCATCTAGAAAACGTCTTGCCGCCGATGTGATCTTGCTGCGCTGGCGGATATTTTTGTTCATCCGTGGACGGCGCAAATCGAGATAGCGGTATTTCATCCGGATATCCTCGTTGGAAAGTTCCTTATCGAGCTGGAACGGCAGGACATCGGACTTGTTTACAATCTTCAATTCGCTCGCAACAACTTCGATCGATCCAGTCGACATCTTGTCATTCTCCGCGCCTTCGAGACGCTTGCAGACTTTACCTTTGACTTGCACCACATCCTCTTCACGCAGGGTATGGGAGAGTTTGGCCACCTCCGCTCCTTCTTCAGGGCGGAAAACACATTGGGTTAAACCCTCACGGTCACGTAAATCGATGAATATCACTCCACCATGATCGCGGGCTGAATTCACCCATCCGATGAGAGTGACTTCTTTTCCCAGATCACTCTCTCTCAATTCGTTACAATGATGACTACGCATGTTCTTAAACTCTAATTAATAAATTTCCTCTTCAAGCAAGCAAGGGCCCATCCGGCTCAGCCAAACGCTTCGTGATCCAAGTCACCAATTCCGATGCCTGACAATGTTCTTCCTGCCTGTTGGCAAGATTTTTGATTTTCACCGATGGAAACTCCGCAACCACGATCACCGCAAAACGCGCGCCGCATTTTTCAGCCGCCTGAAACTGCTTGCCAACTTTTGCCACCGCAAGAGGAAGATCCACCGAAACTCCGGCACGTCTCAGAGCCGTAACCAAAGACAGCGCTTCCGCTCGCACGGATTCATCCGGAATCACCATGTAAACTTCACATCCCGCTGCGTGACGCATCAACCAAACATCCATCTGCATCGAGGCATGGGTGGTTTCTTCGATGAGGTTTCGAATCACGTAATCACCCATCGCAAATCCCGTAGCCGGCATATCGACCGCCCCATCGGATAGGGTTTTCACCAAGGTGTCATAACGACCGCCACCGGCAACCGCGCGCATGGATTTCTTTGAGTCAAAAATTTCAAATACCACGCCGGTATAATAGGCCAGACCGCGAACGATTGACAGATCCAGCTCAACGAACGCACCGAATCCACGCGCTCTGAGATCCGCTAGAATTTCCTGAAAAGATCCTTCGGCATCCTGGGGGTTCGCCACGAAATCACTCACCTCCTGAAGGGTGGTTCCTAATTTTGCCAATTTCTCGCCAAGCACCTCAGGCTTTTCACGCTCAAGCTTATCTACCAAGCCCAAGAAATCCGGCATCGCTTCATCGCCCACCCCGCGAGCTTGCGCGAATTTCACCCAAGCATTCCTGTCGGATATGCGGACCACAAAATCTCCCTCCACAAAACCGAACGAAAGCATCGTTTCCACCGCCAGCGCGATCAGTTCCGCATCCGCACCGGGACCGGCTTCACCGAGAATATCGACATTGAACTGGTGAAACTCACGTCCCCTACCTTTTTGCGGTTTCTCGTAACGAAAGCACTGACCGATCTCAAACCACTTGAGCGGCTTAGGATACTGACGCTGCTCGGCCGCTGCGATTCGTGCCAGAGAAGCCGTTACTTCCGGTCGTAGGGTCACATCCCGCCCGCCCTGATCTTCAAATCGAAACAACTGCGAGGAGAGCTCTCCACCGGATTTTTTTAGGTATAATCCGGTGTCTTCAAGGATAGGCGTTTCATACTCCACATATCCGCAACGGCGCGCCACCTGACGCCACGTCTCAAACAAATAATTACGAATCGCACATTCACGCGGAGTGAAGTCACGGAAACCGGGAAGTGCTTGAAATGTGGAACCTGCCATTGCGAAGGGGGTGACAATGCACAGCCCTCCTGACATATCAAGCCTTTACGTGAATCAAACCACCCCACCTAAGAAGGATTTTAACCGCGAATGAACGCTAATGGACACGAATCAAATCAAGTAACTCAAAGAGAATATTTTGAGCCTCAGAAGCAAGTTCCGTAAGTAACTCGAATTAAAAATCTTCAAATTCGCGTCCTTTAGCGTTCATTCGTGGTTTATTCATCGTATTACCTCCGTCAATTCAACATTTGCCCAGTAAAGCTGGCTTAAACTTGTTAATCCACATGCCCATAAAAAAATATTCATCTTCTCCCAAAAAAACCTTGCATCAAATCCATGCCTCCGCTTTCTTTCCGCCCGCACCGCGACTAACGACCCGTTCGTCTATCGGTTAGGACTCCAGGTTTTCATCCTGGCAAGAAGGGTTCGACTCCCTTACGGGTCGCCATTTTCATGGATATAAGCCTCCGCTCAGAGCAATGCTCCTCGGAGGCTTTTTCATTCCCCTTAATTTTTCCGATTTGTGACTCCCAACTCAAAAGTCGCCGCTTTATCCGTAAAAAAAGGTCCCGGCTCCATTGCCGCTCTGACCTGTTACGATTATCCGATGGCACGACTACTCGATCAAGCCGGAGCTGACATCCTTCTCGTAGGCGATTCCCTAGGCATGGTCGTGCTCGGGTTTCCAGATACCACCCACGTCACGCTCGCTCACATTCTTCACCACCTCGAAGCTGTCGCCCGCGCAAAGCCTGCCGCGCTTATCATTGCCGATCTACCCATCCATACCTACGACACGCCCGAACAAGCGCTTACCACAGCAAAAGCCCTCGTCGCCGCTGGAGCCGAAGCCGTGAAGCTCGAAGGAGGGATCCGCCAGGCCGACAAAGTTCGTGCCATCACCCAAGCCGGCATTCCCGTTTGTGGTCACCTCGGGATGCTTCCGCAACGTGTCCTTGAAGAAGGCGGCTACCATAAAAAAGGCAAAACCCCCGAACAAACCCAAGCCATCCTCGACGGTGCCCATGCCCTCATCGATGCTGGAGTCTTCGCCATCATCCTTGAATCCGTCACACCAGCTGCCGCAAAAATCATCACCGAAACCCTTTCCGTCCCCACCATCGGCATCGGTTGCGGTGAATCGACCTGCGACGGTGAAATCACCGTCATCACCGATCTCCTCGGTTCCTTCCCTTGGTTCGTCCCACCCTTCGCCAAACCCGAAGCCAATCTCTCCGCTTCCATCCTAGACGCCGCCGCAAAATACATCGCCCGCATCCGCTCGCAGAGTTAATAGTTATCCGTTAAAAGTTATTAGGTCGCGCAAACCACTCTTCCTTGAGAGTTGAAAATTGAAATTTGAAACTTCGTGCTTTTATACGTCCACATCCCCTTTTGTCACCGGATCTGCCCGTATTGCTCTTTTTACAAGCACACCCCGGGCAATACTCCGATTGGTGATTTCATCCAAGCGATCGGACAAGAAGCTACTTGGAGAAAAGCCAATCTTTCTGAGCCGAAACTCACCAGCATCTACCTCGGTGGTGGAACACCTTCGATGCTCTCTTCCAAACACCTGAGCGATCTCTTCGATCACCTCGGAAACTCATTTGATCTGAGCCAAGTTCAGGAAATGACCCTCGAGGCTAACCCCGCCACCTTCGATCTGAAAAAAGCTCGCTTGTTCAAATCTCTCGGCATCACCCGCGTGTCTCTCGGTATCCAATCATTCATCCCACACGTCCTAGAAACCCTCGGTCGCGAGCACTCCCCAGAACAAGCCACCGAATCCGTCCACACCCTCCGCGAAGCAGGAATCGATTCGGTTAACATCGACCTCATGTTCTCGATTCCCCGCCAGTCACTCAGCGATTGGGAAAGCACCTTACGCCATGCGGTTTCTCTGAAACCCGATCATATCTCTGCCTACAACCTCACCTACGAAGAAGACACCGCGTTTTTTGATTCCCTTCAAAACGGCACCTATCAAGAAAACGAAGATCACGATGCCGATCATTACCACCTCGCTGAAAACATTCTAACAGAAGCAGGTTTCGATCACTACGAAACTTCAAACTACGCCCAACCCAACCATCACTCCCTCCACAATCAAGGCTACTGGATAGGCCGCGATTATCTCGGCCTGGGGCCATCCGCGGTCTCAACCCTGAACGGAACGCGCGACAAAAATATTCCCGATACCGCAGCCTACATTCGCCAAGTTTCCAGCCTTGGAAATGCTATCCACGAAACGGAAATCCTCACCCCCGCGCAACGCCGTATCGAACTCATCGCGCTCGGCCTCCGCACGACTCAAGGCATCCCTCTCGAATTAATCGGCGACGCATCTCTCGAAAAAGCCAAAGCACTCGCCACCGAGAATCTTCTCAGAATGAGTGAGTCTCAACTATCGCTCACGCAACTGGGAAGACCCCTAGTCGACCCCATCGCCGCGGAGTTGATCTAGTAGCTGCCCCGACAAGTCGGGGCAGGCCGTTCAAGCGGCGTCCCGCCGCTCTCTAACAAATGAGGCACGGTAAACCGGCCCAGTTTACCGTAGATCCGAAAACTAGAAGCCGGACTAATACCTTACTCCGCCGAAAAAACCCTCAAAACATCCCCGATCGAGTGATCCGCTTCCAAGGAATGACGCAGTGGCGTATCGAGAATCAGCGAATACCGATTTCTCCGCCCCTCACGCTCACGCTTCAAATAACCGCCATCTTCCAGATCGGCAACAATCCGTTGCACGGCCCTCTCGGTGATTCCGATGTCCGCTGCCACTTCGCGCAAGGGCCTATCCCCGCTTCGTGCTAAACAGACCATGACGTGGGCGTGATTGGTAAAAAACGTCCAGTTTGAAGAATCATTCATATTCCAGAATCTAAAATCCACAGATGCGGAAATCACGATAAATTATTCATAAAATAAGCATATCACCCTCAACTATTACCCATTTCTGTTTCGCGACATTTTTTTCGTGTTTTAACTTGCGTATGTATTCGGCTTACATTTATACCTCCCCAAGACACAACAGCCTATGGAATCCATCTCCCTGCTCTTCGCCAACCTTATCTCCCCGCCGGTCATCGCCTTTGCCGCCGGAATGGTCGCCATTTATGTCAGAAGTGACCTGAAATTTCCGGAGCAGGTCTACCAAGCCCTGACCATCTATCTGCTTCTCGCGATTGGATTTAAAGGTGGCAAAGCCATCTCAGACTCAAGCCTCACCGAACTGGCCGGCCCCTTGGGCATCACCTTGGTGATCGGAAGCCTGATTCCGATTCTGGTTTTTCTCTTCACCCGGAAAATCCTTAAATTGCGGGTCTCGGATGCAGCGGCACTTGCCGCCCATTACGGATCTGTCTCAGCGGTCACCTTCATGGCCTGCCTCGCGTTCCTTGATCAGCAAGACATCCCTTATGAAAAATTCATGCCCGCCATCATGGCAACCATGGAGATCCCAGCCATTTTCGTAGCCATGGTTCTGGCCAAGATGTTCAGCGCACAGGCCAAAACCCCTCTCAAAAACTCCATCCACGAGGTTATTACTGGTAAAACCTTCATCCTGCTGATCTGCGGAATCGTCTGCGGAGTGACGGCCAGCGATCAAAGCCGTGCCCTTCTTGAACCCTTCCTCATCTCTCCTTTCTACGGCGTGCTGATGTTATTCCTCCTTGAAATGGGTCTCATCGCTGGAGCGAAAATCAAAGAGTCCAAAGGCATTAGAAAAAGCCTGATCGCCTTCGCCATCGTTAGCCCGGTCATTCAGGCAATGATCGGACTCCTCCTCGCATGGTCCATCGGCCTCAGCCAAGGCGGAGCAGTCATCTTCGCAGTCCTCGCCGCCAGCGCCTCCTACATCGCTGCACCCGCCGCCGTCCGTGCCTCCCTGCCAAATGCCGATCCTGCAGTTTACGTCACCACTTCACTAGGAATCACCTTCCCATTCAACTTGGTCATTGGCATTCCGCTCTACCTCGCGATGAGCAATCTGCTGTATGGCCAATGAGCAGAGAATGCGTTCAGTTCTTCATTCAAAAATCAACAATCGGAAATCATCAATCGTCAATTTGCCCGTCGTAGCCATGATGGATTCATGCGTTAAGTTGCAGCAGATGCCTGTAAGCCGTAGTACTTTCTTTATTGGATAAACTTCAGTTGGGTCACCCAAAAAATAGTTGGGATTTTTGGTGGCCGCCGCTTTGCAGCAGCTATTCAAAACGAATGACGATTTCCGGTTTGGCTAGCAGACTGCTTTCTTTGATGCGCTTCTCATCAAAATTTGTCTTCAATACTTGATTTCGAACCTCCTGTTTACAGCAATGCGAGAGCCGTGGGTTGATGACCAACTCATCGATCCATTTACCTGCTGTGCCCGAACCAATCTGGATGTTCATGTGGTCTGGCTCTTTTGGGGAGAACTTCAGATTGTGCCGCTCTATTCCGGGTCGCCGGTTTCTGTCATCAAAATCATAAGCGACCAATCGCACTTCGTTTTCATGAGAGTAAAAATCGCGTTTGATCATCATCGACTCGTGATGACAGCGTATATTATTAACGACTCTGTGCTTTTCGCTGAAGAAGGCTTTGATTTGTTTTTCCGGTAAGTATGCGACCTTGCCTATCTTGAATAGGATGGTGAGATTTTTTCCAAGAGGAATGGCGTTATTTGCGGCCGCTAGAAGCTTTTCTGCTGTCGTTCGTATTTTGACGCTGCGATCACCCCCATAGAGCCGCCACATGGCATCGGATTCAGGGACATGTGTCCAACAGTGGACATAGGTTTTTCTGCCATCTGTCTCCGTGTCGATTTGTTTCTCGTCGCGATAGATTTTGGTTTGAAAAAGCACATTCTCCCATCGATCACCGCCATCCGCCTCCACCCACTTGAACGGACATGTCAGGCGCAGGGAGCCATTCATGAGGCAGTGAAATTCCTCTAGCCCCATGTAGCGGTAGATGGGGGTATCTTTCTGAATCCTCACAAAATCCGCTAGTGATGGGTGCATGCTCATATCATTTCCAGCTCCCGCAAACTCTCCCGGGTAGCCGCCGATGGCTTGGTCGATCTCAGTCATGTGGTGGCAGGTTTTTAATGGCTTGGTCGAAGTCGGATTCGAGCGTTCGATCCTTCTCTCGGCGGAATGCCACGAATTCCTCTTCTGCATGTTCTTTGGCGAGATCGGCGGAGACTTTGCCTGCGTTTTTCAGCACTTCGCGATCGTTGAGGGTAAGAAATCCTTCCAGCTTCGTAATCCAGTCCTGCATGGTCATCGGCACGCGGCGCTCTGCCTGGGATTGGGCGAAGATGAGATATTGTTCCACGAGGTTGTTCAGGGCGCGGAGCTCGTTCTCGTTCAGATAGTTTTTGGCAATGGCCACGTCCGCCTTGCGGATGCGGGCGCCTTCCCAGTTTGTTAGCCCCATGTTTGGCAGAGTGCGGTCGGCACGTGAGAGGATGACCTCGGCGGCGGTCTGGCCGTGGATGGCGAAGTGGACTTTGTTTTGGACCGTGGCGTAAAAGCTCTGGGTCAGCGGCGCATCTTTGTCGTAATCAATGCTGGTGGCGTAGATATCGGTGATTTTCTGATAAAAGCGCCGCTCACTGGTGCGGATGTCCTGGATGCGGCGGGTCAGCTCCTCGAAGTAATCGTTGCCTTCCTGCGGATTTTTCAAGCGATCGTCATCAAGCACGAAGCCCTTGGTGATGTATTCCTTGAGCTTGTCCGCCGCCCACTGGCGGAAGCGCACGGCCATGGGGCTACGCACGCGGAAGCCGAGAGCTAGCACCATGTCCAGATTGTAATGGGAAACCTCGTAGATCTTGCCGTCGGTGGCAGTTGTTCGGAATAACCGAACAACTGAAATTTCTTCCAGTTCCCCGTCCTCAAAGATGTGCTTGATGTGCTCGCTGATGGTTCCCTTGGCCTTGCCGAAGAGTTCGGTGAGCTGCTTTTGGTTGATCCATAGGGTCTCATTCTCCAGCCGCACGTCCAACTTCGTGCGCCCGTCTTCGCTTTGGTAAAGGAGGATCTGGCTCATGCTACGCGCTTGGGGTTTGGAAAGCGCCCGGCCAGCCGCCGTGGGTTTCGATCACTTCGTCGATCTCGGCCATCAGGCGGATGGTTTCGCTGAGGGAGATGACGATCTTGTGGTAGTGGGCGATGTCAGACATAGTCGTATTCTTGCCAGATGAAATTTAAAGTTTCAGAGAAATAAATAGGTTTGATTGTTGCGTTTGTATCCCCGTTGTCTGTCTATGAAAAAAGTGGCTTTCGCCGTGGTGGTTCATGACTTGATTTCGCCGAGCAAATTCATAGAGAATGAATATTCTGATTGTTTCTGTCTCTTGTGATTTTCCATCTCATGAATCATTTGCTTGTGCTTTGAGTGCTTTGAAGAGGTTCGCAGCTTGGTCATAGGTGTCCCAATCGTGTTGAAGCCCGGTTTCCCAAAGGTGGTTGGTGACGCTGTGTATGATCTCCCCGATCAACATGATCAAACTACCAATCTCACCAAAGGTGAGTGAGGGTAATGGCTTGTCTCGCGTTCCTAGTGCACGACCCCAATCTAAATGGGCGATTGACTCGTTTCGGTGCAAGCGCAGTTTTTTTGCAATCTCACCACTTTCGTCCACAAGCGACTGAAGTGCTTCTAGGATTTCACCGTGCTTAACCCGATACGACGCACCGTCACGCTCCTTGAGGTATGAGATGAGGCCGCAACGAATCCGGCGTAGGCACAGATGCTTCTGATTATCCTCTCCGGGATGGTCGGTAAGGCGGGATAGTTGCAGCAACAGATGCTCAAGCATGGAGATGCCGATCTCATGAAACGTCTGTGCACTCGCCTGATTCAGCAATTTGACATTATCCGTCTTCATGAAGAGCGCCTCAAAGACCAGCCATGTGCGCCGTAGGCTGATATATTGGTGCTCAAATGCCTTGATCGCAGGATAAAATGGATCGCTATCTCTTTGTTTAACCAGGTCCATGGTCGTGGAAGGGCGCTTATTCTTTAGCCCCCGCAAAGGCCCCTGGCCAGCCGCCGTGGGTTTCGATGACTTCGTCGATCTCGGCCATCAGGCGGATGGTTTCGGTGAGGGAGATGACGATCTTGTGGTAGTGGGCGATGTCTTCGTCGGTCAGGGTGCGGCCTTTGCGGTCCTTGAGCCATTTCTGGCAGACTTGGTAGCCGCCGATGTGGAAGTTCCAAACGGCTTCGGGCACACCCTTGAAACCGCTGCTGCCGGGGGCTTGGAGCGCTCCTTTCTTGGTGGCCGGGGCGTCGAGCCAGACGGTGTTGTCAGACCAGCCAATGCGGGTGACTTCCTTGGACCCGCCGATGAACTCGGTGATGGGCTGGTCGAGCTTGGGTGATTCCAGCAGGTGCAGGGCGGTGAGTTCGCCGCCGAGACGGGAAAGCGCGCGGAACAGCTCCAGGTTTGAGGTAAGCAGGACAATCGGGAATCTTTGGGAAAGCGCGGCGCGATACCGACGCCTGTATTCCGGCGAGTAGAATAGACCATACAACCAAAACAGAACGTCCTCTGGCCCGGTGGTCTTCTCGCCGTCACCGTGTCCGTTGGGAGCAAATCGTGTTTGGGTCGTTGCACACCATTCCTGCACGAACTCCGAAGTGAAATTGTGAACCGGTTCAGCCTTTCCTCCCAACAAGGCCTCATAGCGATACAGCGGAAAAAACGTGGTTCCACGGTCATGAGTGCCGGTCTTCATCTCGACCATTAGCCGAGAAACTCCAACGCTAAAACGGTCCGGTGTCGTCCATGTGCTTGAGCAGATGATGCCAATGTTAGGGCCAGCAACGACGTGTTTCATCGTCGGCAGCGACCGACTGGCTACGACATCCTCATGGTAGAAAATCTTGCGGACATCGAATGGGCGATAAAGGAGCGAATCGATATTGCTCTGCGCATGCTTGCCAGAGGCAAGTTTAGCATCGAACTCTCGTATCGTTTGAGTGAGAGAGGCATCGTCAAAGCCAATTACCACGGCGTCTCGGTTCGTCTTGATTCCCGCTCCGAACTTAACAAAAGCGGAATCGAGACGGCGGCTGGCTCCGCCGCCAGCCTCATCCTGCGGCGTGAAACCAGAATTCTCGGCATCTGGTTGGATGTGTTTCCATTCTGTGTTCTTTACGGAACCCGATGCAAGCACCGCATATTTTAGTGCGCGCCTACCAAGCAAGTCCGCATAGTTAACTTCTGATGCTCCACCGGGCTTGGACCGGACATAAACGTGGATAGCGACCGACTGAACGATGTCGAACACGTTCTCATCGTCTTCGGCTCCAGCGATAATTTCGTTCCCGCCACCGTGCAGATTCAGCTCAAATAGACTGCTGAACTTGCCGACGAGATTCTCGCGCAGCCCGCGCAATGATGTGGATGCGAGCATCGTACCATTGGTGATGTAGCTGAACACTCCAATGCCAGACGCGGCAACGAGGTCTTGGGCGATTGAGATAAACTTAACGAAGTCGTCTTGGATGTTCCGTTCAAACTGGAGCTGATTTCTCTCGCGGATTGGGACGCCGCGAAAGTTTCGATACTTGTCAACGATTCGCCGCGCTTCGGGAGAAAGGTTCGCCGAATAATTCGCATACGGGGGGTTGCCGATGATGACGGTGAAGCGCTTCGACTTTTTGATTTTGTTCACGGCCTCGGCTTCATGGGCGAGGGCGTCGAAGCCGATGAGCTTCGCTTGCTTGTTATCCGGCTTTTCAAGAGCGTTGGTGAGGTAGATGCGGGCGCGTTCCTCGGTGGCGAACTTGTAGCCTGTCTCGGCGAGCTTGAGGCCGATTTTCATGTGGGCGATGGCGTAGGGGGCCATCATCAGCTCGAAGGCGTGGAGGCGCGGAAGGAGGCATTTTGGGACGTATTCGTTCCAGTAGCTGGTGAAATCGGATTGATGATTGCCGATTGATGATTGTTGATTTTTGATCTTTGGCATGGCAGCTGCGCCGCGTTTTTTCCAGAGGTCCTTGAGGTAGTTGAAGATGACGTCGATGACTTCGACGGGGAAGGTGGCGGTGCCGGTGGCTGGGTCGAGGATTTGGACGAAGAATTCGTCGGGGGAGATGGTTTCGGTGCAGCCGGGTTCGTCGGTGAGGGGAGGAAGTTTGATTTC
Source organism: Prosthecobacter debontii (assembly GCA_945873125.1). Classification (GTDB taxonomy): domain Bacteria; phylum Verrucomicrobiota; class Verrucomicrobiia; order Verrucomicrobiales; family Akkermansiaceae; genus Luteolibacter. Next base: position 42,023 of record CAMCBV010000019.1, on the reverse strand, counting down.
CGATTGAGGATTGTTGATTTTGGATTTTTGAATGAATTCGCCCCAGGTGATAGTGTCGGCGAGGCCGTGTTCGAGGCCGAACTCGGTTTTGAGGAGTTCGTCCACGGAGCGGACGATGTAGGAGACGACGGGATTGGGGGTGTAGAAGACGCCGCGCTGGATTCTCAGGGCTTTGTTGTAGGCGTTGAGGAAGTGCTCGTAGAAGTGGATGACGGGATCGTCGCCACGGGTCTTGTTGCCGAAGTCGCGCAGGATGGCGGGAAGGTCAGTTTCCTCACCGCGCAGGAGTTCCACCACGTCTTGGACGCCGAGTTCGTCGAAGTCGATGCCGCCTTTTCTGCCGCCGGCGTGGAGGAAGGTCTGGAGCATCTCCTTGAGGAAGGGATTGGTGACAGGCACCATGTCGGAGATGTTGCTAGCGACGAGGGCAGTGCCTTTGCGGCCCTCTGACATTTCTGTGCGGGAAATGGCCGCAGTGAGCAGGCCGTAGGTGATGGTCTGGGCGTAGGTGTCGGCAAATCCTTCCTCGGTGAGGTCGTGGATGAGGTTGAGCTTGAAGGCGGCGTGGAGTTTCCGCAGTGGTCCATGGTCGGTCTCGCGGTCGATCAGGGTTTGGGCGGCATCGCGGATGCGTTTGGCCAGCACCGCCATGGCCTCGGCCAGCATGTCGGAGGTGTTGATGACATGGCCGAGGCGATGGCGGAAGACGCCGGACCAGCGGGCGCGCCAATGGTCGAGCGATTCCTTGGCATCCGGCCAGTGGAGCTTTTCGCGCAGCGTGGTGGCGAGGTGGTCGATCTTGAGCGAGGTGTCGCCACCGTCCCAGCCGAGCACGCGGAGGGTGGGCATGTCGCCTTCCTCCTGATGGAAGTGGGCGAAAGAGATTTCCCGGCCATCGTCCTCCGCACCGAAGGCGGAGATGAAGAGCAAGTCCTCGGAGTTCCACGCCGCGCGGTCGGCCTTATTGGCAGAGGCGCGTCTCTTCACCACGAGGTGGGAAAGGATGCGACGGAGGACGACGACGGGGAGTTTTTTCTTATCGAACTCGATGAAAAAAATGCCCCACGGTTGCTTGGAATCGAGCGGGCGGAGCTGGCGACTGGACTTGATCTTGGCGGCATCGGCAGGCTTGAGCCCGAGTTCATCGGGCTCGTAGTCGAAGGTGAGATCCCCGATGTCATAGCCATCGAGCGGCCAGCCGAGTTCGTCCTCCAGGTAGCGGACGAGCTGTTTGAAGGTGCGGATGGAGCGGAGGTCGGGAGTGGGCATGAGAGGTGATGAGAGACGAGTAGAAGGCAAATTTGGCGACCCAAAACCTATGGATTTTTGGGTTTGCGAGTTGGAGCGCGTTTCGCGGCAGTTTTTTTCACAGGGGCGGCTTTCTTTTCCTGAGCCGACGCTGGAGACTCAAGCAACGGTAATCCGGAGAAGAAATTGGTGGAGGGGATGATGACCGCTGGCCACGGGCCACGGCCTGTGGCAGCCCGGATGATTTCCCTAGCTGCCCCAAAGAGCATCGCGGGGCCATTGGCGTGGATGGCGCGCTGGAGCGTTGTCCCCGAAAGGTGGGGGGATGCGGAGACCGTTCCCTGGATGCGGAGGGAAAAGGCGTAGGGGAGATTTTGGCCGTCAGGAGTTTTTTGGGCGATCTCAAGTGACACCAGCCACTCACTGCCTTTTTCAGCGAGATCCTTGACCTGTGCGACGTGAGGCGTGACGTGGAGAAACTCGATGCAGTCGTCCACCGGCTTTTCGGGATCGAAGCCGGGATTCGCCTGCAAGGTAAGGTCCGTGAGGAAGTAATCGGCGAGTTGGAGCGGGGCGAGTTTCATAAGCAGGCGGCTTCTGGTGGGGATTGGACGAGCCATTCACCGACTTCCGTTGCGCTGGGGCCGAGTTTCACGAAGTCGCAAAGGATGATGTTGGTGTGGCGTTTGGCTTGGAACTGCTCGGCAACCGTCCATGTGGGGCGGGGTCCGTTCACTGCGGCGAGGCTGGCCGGAGCAAGGTAACCCTCGTCCAGTAAACGAAGCAATTTATTGACGATTCCCGAGGGCAGGCCGCGACCGCTTTCCCAACGGGAAAGGGATTTTTTGCCGCAGTCGAGCAAGTCCGAGAGTTGGTCCTGTGTAAGATTCAGGCGCTTGCGGAGATCGCGGATGTCTTTGCCGTGGAGGAAGCCCATGTGTCGGGCACGAGTGCGCTCGATGAGCTCCGAGGATTCGGTCGTGAGAAATTCCTCGCCGAAGTTTTCATAGACCTCGACTTCGATGGTTTCCACCAGCTTGGCGGGGGTTTCTGCTGTGGCAGGCAGGTAAATGTCGAAGGAGACTTTCTTGGTTGGTTGGTTCATTTCTTTTTTTTCTTGGATTTGTAGTCTGCAATGGCGGAACTAAGTCCGCGAGTGCGGTCGATATGAAGGGAAAATAAGTTCAGGATGATTTGGTTTTGATGGAGGCCTATTTTGACATAGACATCCACGGGTGAACCCAGAGGATGCTTTCCAAGCATGGCCCAGGTTTCACATTGGGTATTGTCAGTCCAGTCATACATGCCACTGACCATTTCGCCGTGAATCCCAGGCGTGAGGAGAATGTTAATACAGTATTCATAGGCTTGCTCCTTGGAGGCAAAACCAAAAAGGTGAAATTCCTTTTCTGCCGTTACTGTCCAGCGGATATTTTGGATGCTTCCGTCTCGCAAAGTAGCAACCACCGGAGTGATCCAGCGCTTGGGTATTGGGGCGATGCGTTTTTTTGAAGCCATGTCTGGTCACGAAGGTAAGTTACCAATTGATACTTTTTGAGCAAGTTGTTTTTACGAGATAATTAAGAAAGCTCCATCCAGCACTTTAGGATCGGATATACACCCCCCGGTGCTTGGAGTTTTTTGAGGTCGGTATTGACGAGCTGTCTCTCTACAATTTCGCGTAATTTGGAGAGATCTTCATGCTTCCACTTTCGCACATCAGGCGTGTCAGGTTGTGAACGTATCACATCAGCAATTGCATCAGGAGATGTTGTGATAAATTCGCCCTTTGGCGTTACCAGTTTCCATGAAGTATAGCCCGCAGATTCAGACCAACGCGCTGTGCCATCTGACGCGTCGATGAGTAATTTATCCAATCCTGGAATTCGATAGCAGAAGAATAAGGCGCGTGTTCCGGGACTGATAGCATGAGTTCGCCCTGAAAAGACTTTGAGCGGTAAGACATCGAGACTAGCGGCGACATCCGGGAAATCTTGAAGAAGAATTTGATACTCAATTCGGAGTCGTTCTATTCCCGACTGCTCGCCGTCGAAGAGCTTATTAATATCGCGGGTTTCATCGAATTCATCATTACCAGTGAGAAGCTTTCCAGTATCTACACCGAGTGTTTTAGAGATCATTCGAGTTTTTCCGGAAACACGATTATAGAGACGCAGCAGTCCATCTAGCTCATCAGGAGGAAGGAAATTCCAATAACGAACTTTACCGCGTTCTATTCCCGGATGATCAGCTTTAAGTTTCGCTTCAATCTCTGGATTCATCCTGCGATCCACACGTCCAATACGCTGCATGAGACGAACAGGATTCCAGTGAATATCGTAATTGATGAGATTACTGGCATCCTGAAGGTTAAGGCCCTCCGCTAGGATGTCAGTAGCGATAAGAATACGGATTTCTGATTTCCCCTCTGCTGCGATTTCGGCGCTATCCTTTCGATTATAGTAGGGTGCAAAACGGCGGATACAATCTGTGCGGCGTTTCTGAGGACTGCTCCCGTCAATCCGCTCAATACCAGTTATTCCTGAATCCTTCAGTTGTTGCTCTAGATAACGAGCGGTATCTGCAAACTCGGAGAAAAGCAGTAGTTTGCAAGACGATAGCTCCTTGCTCTTTAGTATCTTTTTAAGAGCGCTGAGTTTATCGTCCTTAGTAGGCTCAACTCTAGCAACGAGATCTAAGAAGCTCGCGAGTTGTTCAAGGTCCTCGAAAGTTAGGCTGAGAATTTTATCGATGTCATAAAGTGATGGATCGAGTTTTTCCGCAGCTTGGAGCTCTTCTTCAGTTAGGAAGTCTTCCGTGGGCTCGGCATTCTCACCTTGCTCCCAAAGCTCTAACTGATGAGCCGCAACAAAGTTAATGATCTTAGCGTGGCGAGTTTTCCAACGATTAAGACGTCCTAAATTATGCTCATCATCCTCAGCAATATTGGCGTTAACCCATGCATAAAGTTTTTTAAGTAATCTGTAACAGGACATCTCAAACGCCTTAGCAGAGCTTTCGAAGCGCTTGAGAAACTGAACCCGAATGAGCGCTACGACCTGAATCTGCCGCTGTTTATTGAAGTCCGATAAAATCGGGTCATCAGCAGGGCCGATCCAATGTGCAAGAGGATTGTATATGTTGAGATTAAAAAGCGGCGTGGCACGATCAAAGGCTGTCTCAACTTCATCCAATAACTGACCATAAGTCGCCTTGAGTCGGTAATCGGCTACCTTAGGAGGCAAGCGATCTGGGAATATAATCGCAGGGCCGCCGGAGGGCTGAAGTCGCTCACTCTCGCGCACATAGGCACGGCTACGTTGGACTACGAGTTGCTCAAATAAACATTCTTTTCGGAGATTTTCATCAATGCCACCTAGCCCTGCTTCAGGCTCAGTATCGTCATGCTCAATAAGACTCCGATCAAGATCGACAAAGTAACGACGTAGACTGTGAATCCCGAGGTTTTTTTCATCCCTACTAAAATAAGAATCATCACTGTTAGTGGTTAGTTCAATAATACGGCGAAAGTCATGAACCGAGTTGTTAATTGGCGTCGCCGTGAGGAAGAATAACTGTTTAGGACGTGAGCCCGATTGATGAATGTAGGATTGCAGCTTGCGATAGCGCGATTGATCTTTAGTGCCGCTGCCAGCTACACCTGAATTTCGGAAGTGATGTGCTTCATCAATAATAATGACATCGGCGTCCGCTAAGGTGCGGGATAATCGGGCCTGAAAGTCAACGTTCGTGCGCTGCAGGTCCGTATGATTGTAGAGAATTAAATTAACGAACCCTGAACTAACGTCAGGCAAGTGACGTTCAATATCGACCTCCCATACGTCTTCGCGTGCTGCTTTAGGCGCAAAAAGAACGACACGTTTGCCTTCCTTAAAAACAAAGCGCTCGATGAGCATGAGGCCAACAAATGTTTTTCCCAGACCCACACCATCACACAAGAACGCACAGCCGAAGCGGGAAGCGATCTGAAACATGTTTTTATATCCATCACGTTGATAGCGCGCAAGTTTTGGAAATACTTTGGATGATGTCTTATCCCATTCATCAGGCGTAAGTTCGCGGGCACGTAGGTAATCGTGAAGCGCCTTAAACCAGATTTCAAATGGAGTTCTTGGTTTAATCTGACGTTCAAAGGTTTGAAGCACGTCGCTCGTAACATCTTCAGCATCCTCCCAGTGGGTTTCATACCAATCTTGGAGGAGCCCCACTTCATTTCCACGAATCTGAACATTGAGTTCGATGTTTTGAGCTAAACCAGGCGCTGTGAAATTTGAAGATCCAACAAGTGCAAAGGATCCGATCACCTCGGCACGAGCGTGAGTGATGTAGCATTTTGCGTGAAACTTATCCTTGCGATAAACACGGCACTCGATGCGACCTGAGCGGATACCCTCCACTAAAGCAGGAACGCCGGCTAAAAAGTCATTACGGCGCTTCTCCTGTTCGAGACTATCATCGAGCAAAGTATTGATTTTCTGTAATCCTTCATCAAAAGCACGCTTAGTTCTCTTAGACACTTCATCCCCCATGAGAATGCGAATCTTATCTACTTTCGACCACTCTTCTCCTAGTGCGAGAAATGCTCCGATTTCAAAATAGCCTGTAGCAATGTCAATTTGGCGTGAGAGGCCGCACCACTCACGTAAGTAAGAAGCGACTTTCCAATCGCTATCGCTATTGTCGACGATGAATAATCTGGAAGCTGAAGAAGACATTGGTAATATTTAAGAAATAGAGGACGGATTGGTGAAGGGGAAGGAATAAGGATCAGAAACTAATAAAACAATGTCTTTAAGGTCAGAATCCTCATCTTAACATTTTCTCAGTTACGCTCATGTTTAAAGTCATTTCAGCTAACTTTATGCTACCCTCCCCTCCTCTTCTTGGACGATTTCGGACATGGATTTATGAAGTGTATTTATTCTCGATAAGTCACAACCTAAATCAGGGGGTAAGACACCCACGGGGTGACATTGGATAATTAGATGCCTTCGCAAAGGGGAGCGCGGGCATCCTGCCCGCTAGCATGCTATGAAGATGCGGGCGAGACGCCCGCGCTCCCTTGTTGAGCATTAAAACTTAAAGTTTCCGCCCTTGAGGGTTGAACTTTATCATTTGAAATTTAAGCTGCGCTCACATGTCCACCTGCGGCCCGAAAATGAAAATGGATCCCCAACTCCACCGAGAGCAAAAACCCTCGTGGATTAAGGTCCGGCTTCCAAACAATCCCGCTTTTTGGTCGACCAAATCCCTCATCACCGATCTCAAGTTGGTGACGGTCTGTGAAGAGGCGCAATGCCCGAACCGCTGGGAGTGTTGGGGACAAGGCACCGCCACTTTCATGATCGCTGGCGATAAATGCACCCGCGCCTGCGGTTTCTGCGCGGTTAAAACCGCAAAACCCGATGCCCTAGAATCCGATGAGCCAGCACGGGTCGCCGAGGCCGCCAGCCGGATGAACCTCAAGCACATCGTCATCACCGCCGTCGCTCGCGACGATCTCAAAGACGGTGGAGCCGAACACTTTCGTGAAACCATCCGCGCCGTGCGTGAAGTGAATGCAGGCATCATCATCGAAGTCCTGGTCCCCGATTTCAACGATAGAGATTGGGCACTGCAAATGGTCATGGATGCACGTCCACACATTTTTAACCACAACCTCGAAACCGTCGAGCGCCTCACTCCCCTCGTCCGCTCACGCGCCAAATATCAGCGCTCCCTCACCGTTTTGAAAAAAGCCAAGCAAATGGTCAATGGCAACGTCTCCACCAAATCCGGCATCATGCTTGGACTCGGCGAACGCCAAGACGAAATCCTCAAAGCGATGGACGATCTGTTAGAACACGACGTCACCGTCCTCACCCTCGGCCAATACCTCCGCCCAACGCCGAAACATTTGCCAGTCGTCGAATACATCCACCCAGATCAATTTGCGGAATACAAACAAATCGCCCTCGACAAAGGCTTCCGCCACTGCGCCTCCGGTCCACTCGTTCGCTCCTCCTACCACGCAGCCGATTTCCGCCCCGAACTCGATGTACTGGACGCCATCGAAGCTGACCTCCGCTCCCTCACCGGACTGGAACTCGGACCTGAGCACCTGCCCGTCTTGCAGACGTTAAAAATCTAAACTCTCAACTCCAAAGTAGAGTTCAAGACTTCTTCACTAAACAGCGGAGCTTCTTTTTTGAAGGTTAGAACTTAAAGTTTATAGTTTTAAACCCGCGATCTTCATCACTCGGTTGAAATGCTTTTTCTCAACCGGATTAATGGATAGCCGGCTTCCTTTCTGACAAACCAACATCTCGGAAAGCGCAGGATCGGCTTTAAGCGATTCAAGAGGAATCAGTTCTTTGAAAGTCGCTACATACTTGAAATCAACCAACCACCAACGCGGTTTTTCTTCGGTTGCATTGGGATCAAAATATTCACTCTTCGGATCGAACTGAGTGGGATCGGGATAAGGCTCAGATGCGACTACAGCCACCCCGGCCGCGCCTGATGGCTTGGCATTGGAATGATAGAAAATCGCCAACTCACCCGGCTGCATCTCACGCCACATGAAGTTACGAGCCTGATAATTGCGCACCCCTGTCCAAGGCTCCTGTTTGACCTTTTCAAGATCCTTGATCGAAAAAACATCCGGTTCAGATTTGATCAACCAATGCATAGGATGAAGAAGCAAGATTTGGAGACTCTAGACATAAGATGAGAATTCACTTCGCGGCATCCTAATTCTTCAACCAAGAACTAGGAACCAACCCCGACACATCGGGGCGAGAAACTAGGAACTTCTTAATCCAAGAACTTGATCTTGCCCGGAACAGGAAGTTTTCCCGCTGCCATCGCCGCATGTTGTTCGTCGGTGCAGGCGGAATCGATGGGCGCATCCGGAGCGACTTCGTTATCCGTAACCAACCCCTGTGCGAGCATCCACTTCTCGACTTCCTCTCCGCTCACATCCGCAAGCATCTCACCATTGATCTCCACACAAGGTGAAAGCGGTTGGCCACTGCGCTGCTCCATTTCCCAACGAAACGCCGGATTCTTTATGATATCCTTCTCCTCATAGGGAAGGTCATACTTGCGCATGATCGCACGCACGCCCTCGCTCCAGCCACAGAATGTCTTTAAATACGCGGTGATTTTCGGTTTCGCTTCGCTCATAGGACCATAGCATAAATTGACCTACTAAATATGCAACCCTGCATCTTTTAAGTTCGGTGGTTCGGTGGTTCGGTGGTTCGGTGGTTCGGTGGTTCGGTGGTTCGGTGGTTCGGTGGTTCGGTGGTTCGGTGGTTCGGTGGTTCGGGGGTTCGGTGGTTCGGTGGTTCGGTGGTTCGGTGGTTCGGTGGTTCGGTGGTTCGGTGGTTCGGTAAAACCGAATTACCGAGCCGTGCAGCGGCAACCGAATTACCGAGCGGCTTCGCCGCAACCAAATTACCGTGTCGCGCAGCGGCAACCGAATTACCGAGCGGCAAAGCCGTAACCGAATTACTCCCACTCAATACTCGCAGGCGGCTTGGTTGAGACATCATACAGCACTCGGTTGATGCCTTTCACTTCGTTCAAAATCCGGTGACTGGTCTCACGCAGGATTTCATAGGGAAGCTCCACCCAATCGGCAGTCATCGCATCTTCCGAAACCACAGCACGAAGCGATATAGCCCATTCGTAGCTGCGTTCGTCTCCCTTCACGCCGACGGTTTTCACCGGCACCAAACAGGCATACGATTGCCAGACTTTGTCATACCAACCGTGTTCTTTAAGTTTTCCGATAAAGATCGCATCGCACTCACGAATGATATCAAGACGCTCTTGCGTCACTTCACCCGGACAACGCACGGCAAGTCCGGGACCTGGAAACGGGTGACGATTCAAAATATCCGGCGCAATGCCAAGAGAGTGACCCAACTCACGAACTTCATCTTTGAACAGCTCCGCCAAGGGCTCGAGCACCTTGCCTTGAGCTTGCAATTCAAGAATGCGATCCACGCGGTTATGGTGGGTCTTGATTTTCGAAGCTTTGGATTTTGCGTTGGACGCACTTTCGATAACATCGGGATACAAGGTTCCCTGAGCTAAAATCTCGGCATCTCCCACCGCATCCCAGAACACATCAATGAATAAATTTCCGATGATCACGCGCTTCTTCTCAGGATCACTCTCACCCGCCAAGGCGGCTAGGAAACGCTCGCTACAATCAACGGTTTCGATAGGAACCCCCATGCGGTGAAAGTTGCTACGAACCTCATCACCCTCATCCTTGCGCATCAGTCCGTGATCCACGAAGATCGCACGGACATTCGCGCCCGCCTCTTTCAACAGCACCGCTAACACCGTGCTGTCCACACCGCCCGAAACACCGCAAACCACTTGTTTGTTGCCGCACTTTTCACGAATCCCTTCGATCATCTCACGTTTAAAATCCTCGATTTTAAACGGCATCAATTCATCAGCCGTCAGCAAGAAGTTATGCAAAATTCGCAGTCCTTCATGGCTGTGGGTCACTTCCGGATGGAACTGAATCCCATAAAAATTCTCGCCCCATTTCAATGAGACCGGCGTCTTGTGTTGGTTGGTCGCCAAAATCTCCGCACATGCCGGAATGACTTTTACCGTATCCGAATGGCTCATCCAGACCTGGGATTTCTCGGACAATCCCTCATAGATTCCCGTGCGGCTCGTTGGAAATAGTTCCGCTGGGCCATACTCGCGACGATCACTCGGCTCAATCGTCCCACCGAATTTCAAATTCAACAACTGCATCCCGTAACACACACCGAGCACCGGAACATTGAATGCCTTGAGCGCCTCGAAATCGAGATCCGGTGCGTCCGGTTCACTTGTGCTGCGTGGTCCACCGGAAAGAATGATCGCACCCGGCTCACCGATGTTAGGAAAATCTTCCAACGCATAAAGCATCGCGAAAAACCCCAACTCTCTCACCCGTCTCACAATCAGCTGCGTATACTGCGAGCCAAAGTCGATTACCGCCACATGTCCTTTATCGTGCATATCCTGAATTTCTAAATCTCAATTTCAAACGTTGTCTTAAACTCAACCCAATGGCTGATAATTCGTCGGCTCCTCGGTCATCACGATGTCGTGAACGTGACTTTCTCTGAGTCCACCCGGTGTGATGCGCACGAAGTTCGCACGCTCTCTAAGCTCCGCCAAGGTCGAGGCACCAACATATCCCATGCCAGATTTCAATCCGCCCATAAGTTGGAAAATCACATCCGATAGCGGGCCTTTGTATGGCACTCTGCCTTCAACACCTTCCGCAACCAACTTGCCGGAACTGTTCTGGGCATAACGGTCGCCGGCGCCTTTGCGCATCGCTCCCAATGATCCCATGCCGCGATAGGTTTTGAATCGGCGTCCCTGATAAAATACACTCTGACCCGGGCTCTCACGGGTTCCCGCAAGCAATGATCCCAACATCACGAGATCCGCTCCTGCCGCGATCGCCTTGACCACATCTCCGGAATATCGAATTCCACCGTCCGCGATCACTTTCACCCCACGCTCACGGCAATAGCCAGCAACGTTTTGGATCGCTGTAAACTGCGGCATCCCCACTCCGGCAATCACACGCGTCGTGCAAATCGATCCGGGTCCTACTCCAACTTTTAACGCACTCGCGCCAGCTGATACCAAATCACGCGCTCCTTGTTCGGTCACGACATTTCCGGCCACTACCGGACGATCGCTCAGTGAACGCAATTTCTCGATTACGTTCATGACATGTCTTGTGTGCCCTGTCGCGGCATCGATGAAAAGAGCGTCCGCACCCGCCGCAACCAATGCCAGCGCACGTTCCTCAACATCGGGTCCCACGCCTACCGCGGCACCGCAGCGAAGCTGTCCGTTTTCATCCTTTGCCGCACTCGTAAAGGTAATCCGCTTCTCAATGTCCGAGCCTGTAATCAAACCGACCAACATACCATTGCCGTCCACCAGAGGAAGCTTCTCAATACGGTTTTGATAAAGGATACGCCGCGCTTCTTCCAAACCGGTATTTGGTGGCGCGGTGATCACTTTGTCACGAGGGGTCATGACCTCGGAGACACTTGCATCGGGGCGGTCCAGATAACGAACATCCCTCCCCGTAACCATACCTTCAAGACGACCGTTTTCATCCACAACCGGAAATCCTGAAAAACCGTTCTCCTCCATGATCGCGAGCACGGTTTTAACGGTATCGGTCTTGCGAACGGTCAGCGGTTTGATGATGACCGCACTCTCGGAACGCTTCACTTTGGAAACCATCGCCGCTTGTTCCTCAATCGGGCAAGCACGGTGAATCACACCCATGCCCCCTTCCCTCGCCAAAGCGATCGCCAAATCATGCTCGGAAACCGTATCCATGGCCGCGGAAACCACAGGCAGCCTGAGGCTAATCCCCTCTGCCAATTCAGTGGATAAATCCGCTTCTCCCGGCAAAACCGAACTCAGCGCCGGAACCAAAAGCACATCGTCAAAAGACAATCCTAAAGAAATCTCTGCCATGCGAAAGTCAACAGAGCCACCAGCCTCTGAGCAAGCCCGTATTCGCTTTTCTTGAAAAATCTCGGATTTTTTGACAACCCGCCAGCCTATGGAACTCGCAGAAACTCACCACAGGACTCAGGATTCCTGAAATCATCGAGCATAAATCACACCTCCAGCCAGGAATCCGATCCCTTCCACCGCAATCCTCACCTCGCTAAAGCAGCCACATGATGGCTTTGATGATCGCGGCAATGACTCCGAAAAAACTCAGGATGATGGCCAGAATACTCAATAATCCACCACTCACATTCGGCATCAATGCGGATACGATACCAAAAACACCGAACACAAATGCGATCAACGCGAGGATGAGTCCGAAAAACGCCCCCGAATAAAAACTGAAAATCGCAGCCAGAATCGCGATGATCGATGCCACACTCGTCGACGTTTGTTTGGAATCCATAGGTCAAATATCCCTCACAACGCCGGATAATCAAGCGTTCTTGTCTCCATCCTCCATCGCAGACAACATGATTCTCAGTGCACCTCCGGAAATCCAAACCTCCCACACCAAACAAGCCAACGACATACCCATCAGCACCAGAGCTATCGAAAACGCTCCCATCGCCAAAATCGTTCGCTCCCCAATAACGCTGACCATCGCCACAACACAAAGTAACAGACTCAATGCCCCCAGCAACTGCATCGCTCGGATCAGAGTCAGCCGCTTCCGCAGATTCTGTATCTGCCGCATCAATAACCGGTCTTTGCGCTCAAGCCAATCGCTGTGCAGACTTCGAATCAAGGCGGACAAATGCAAAAATCGATTGGTGTAGGACAAAAACAACAAACTAATCGCCGGAAACAAGAGCGCGGGAGTTGAAATTTCCAAATTCATGTCATCTTTAAACACCCCGCCCCTTCAAATTACCAGAAATTGTGATTTGAGTTTTTGCTTAATCCCGTGATTCTTCAATCCATGCGTAATCCAACACCCCTGATTCTGGTCATCTTCATCACCGGTCTCGCAGTTTTTCTCTCCTTCAGGAATCCCAAACCTGTAAATCCTCCCGCTAAGCCCGTCGCTCCGGCAGCTCCGGCCACGACAAGCTCCGATACCGCTACGGTTACCGTTTCCCCCAACACCACCAAAATCACTGCCGCGGCATGGCCTTCGGAAAAATCGGATATCCCCGCGGATCCAAGGGCCGTATTCGGCACGATGGAAAACGGCATGCGCTACATGATCCTGCCAAATACCGAGCCACCCCAGCGCCTCTCCATGCGCTTGCATATCGCTGCCGGCTCGCTGATGGAAAAAGATGATCAACAGGGCGTCGCCCATTTCCTCGAACACATGGTCTTCAACGGCACCAAAAAATTCGAGAACGCCAATCAGCTGATCCGTGAAATGCAATCACGCGGCATCGCTTTCGGCGCGCATGTCAATGCCTACACCTCATTTGATGAAACCGTTTACATGTTGGACATCCCGGATCTCAAGCCGGACACCTTGGATCTCACTTTCTCCATCATGCGTGATTTCGGCGATGGCGCGCTCCTTTCCGAGACAGAAATCGATAACGAACGCGGCGTGATTCTCTCTGAAAAACGCTCACGCGATTCGGTAGGCTACCGCATGCAGAAGCAACAATTCGAAACCCTGCTGCCAAAATCACTCATTCCAAAACGTTTTCCCATCGGTGAGGACGAAATCATTCAAAACGCGAAACGTGAACGCTTTGTCGATTTTTATGAAAGTTACTACAGACCGAACAACATGACATTTGTCGTCGTCGGAGATATCGACCCCGCCGAAATCGAAAACCGGATCCAAGCCACTTTCGGCTCGATGAAAAATCCGGAAAAACCCGCCGAAGCACCCAACCTTGGCGAGCTTACCATCCCTGAAGGTCTAGTCTCTCATGTCTTCAGTGATGCCGAGCTCGATACCACTGATGTATCCTTGCTTCTCGTCCGTCCCTTCAAGGCGGTCCCAGATACCACCTCATCACGAACCGATAAATATCCCTTAGATATCGCCAATTTTATCATCGGTCGCCGCTTTGAACGTCTCTCCAAAATCGAAAACTCACCCATCACTTCCGGAGACGCATCAAAGGATGAGCTTTTCAATAATATCGAACTCGGCTCGATCTCCGTCACCGCCGCAGGCGATCGCTGGCAACAAGCCATTCCGCTTCTCGAACAGGAATTCCGCCGCGCACTCGAGCACGGATTCACCGAAGCCGAACTCACCGAAGCGAAAGCCAATCTACTCAATGCCTATCAAGAAGCAGTGAAACGCAAAGACACACGCAAATCTGAAAACCTCGCCACAGCGATCGCCAAATCCGTAAATGATCAAACGGTCTTCAACACTCCAGAGACCAGCTTGGAAATCGCCACCGCCGCGCTGGAAAAGATCAATCCTGAAATCATCCACCAAGCCTTCATCAAATTCTGGAAAGCACCGGGTCATCACTTGATCCTTTCCACAAAAACATCCGCTCCGGAAACCCGTGACGAGCTTGCATCGCTCTATCTGAAATCCAGCGAGACTCCCGTCGAAGCTCCTGCCGCTCGAGCTATCACGCCGTTTGCTTACACCCAGTTCGGTAAACCCGGCAAAATCGAAAAAACCCGCACGGTCGATGATCTCGGCATCAAGCAGATCACTCTCACGAACCACATCCGGGTGAATCTCAAACCCACGGATTTCGAAAAAAACCGGATTCATATTCTCGCTCGCATTGGCTCAGGTCAGCTTTCCCAGCCTGTCGGCAAGCCCTTTCTCGACGAAGTAGCCACAGCCGTATTTGAAGGCGGCGGCTTGGGAAAACATTCCAATGACGAACTCGCAGAAATTCTCGCAGGCCGAAATGTATCTTCCTCTTTGAGCATTGCGGAGGACGCATTCATACTCTCCGGTTCCACCACTCCCGAGGATCAACTCCTCGCACTCCAACTCATGCTCGCCTCCATCACAGACCCCGGATACCGCCCCGAAGGTCTGTGGCAGTTCCAAAAAGAAATTCCGGTTCTGTTCCAAAATCTCAAACACACCCCAGCCGGACCTGCCCAAGAAATGCAATCCTGGCTCCATGGCGGGGACTCCCGTTACAAGATGCCTTCCCAGACCCAACTTTCCAACTACACCATCGATGATGTGGTGAACTGGCTCTCACCGGAACTCCGGAAAGGCTACCTAGAAATCTCGATCGTTGGGGATTTCGATCCGGACAAAATCACTCAAGACCTCCTCAAAACCTTCGGGACGCTGTCCGATCGTGACGCAACACCCAAGACCAAAACAATTCACAAGCGCTCGGTTCTGTTTCCTAAACCACCCCAGGAAAAAAATCTCACTTATGAGTCGAAAATTCCCCAAGCCGTCGCAACCGCCCTATGGAAAACGGATGGCTTGAGAAACAAAACCCAAGAATTCCGCCGCCTCAATGTCCTTTCCGATATTTTCGGCGATCGCCTGCGCGAGGAAATTCGCGAGAAACTCGGAGCCTCCTACTCACCCAATGCGAGTGCAACCGGCTCAGACGCACTGGAGGGTTTTGGCTACCTCATCGGTCAATCCATCGGCAAACCCGAGGATATCCCTTTGTTGCTCGACACCATGTCCAATATCGCCAGCGAACTCGCGAAAAAAGGCGCGTCACAGGACGAACTCGATCGCTCGCTTGCCCCCATCCTCGCCACTCTGGAAAAATCCCATCGCGACAACTCCTACTGGCTGACCACCGTACTCTCCCAATCCCAAAGTGATCCGACAAAACTCGAACTCGCCCGTCAACGCGACGAAGATTACCGCTCAATCAAACTCACCGAGATCAATGCCCTAGCAAAAAAATATTTCGCAAGCTCCAATCTCCACAAAATCTCGATTGTTCCGAAGTAAGAATCAATCTGTTCCTGGTTCTTGGTTCCTAGTTCTTAGTTGAAATCTCTACTCTTCAATTTCACTCCTCACTATTCAGAATTCACTCTTCAATTCCCTCTTCCTTGAAGTTTAGAGTTTAAAATTTAAAGTTTAACCACAGTGCTCCGTCTCCCCTTCCGAAACAAAGTCTGGCGCGGCGCAGCCGGTGAATTCGCCGGCTCGGGAACCGGCGCATCCATGGACTTTCAGGATCACCGTTCCTACGCACCCGGCGATGATCCACGTCATATCAACTGGCAGGCATACGCCCGCACCGGCCAAGTCACGATGAAACTTTTCCGCGAGGAAATTCGTCCAGTGGTCGATATTGTCCTCGATGCCTCACCCTCGATGTTTTTCGCTCCGGAAAAGAAAAAGCGCAGTACAGAACTCCTCGCATTTCTAACAGAGTCATCTCTCAAAGAAGGCGCATCCGTCCGCATCTACGCCATCTATGCTGATGCCCAAACCACGATCGATCCCATGCTGGTTCAGACAGATCGTTGGCTCGAAACGATCGAAGCGCTCGCCCCCACAAATCCTACGCTCCCACCCGATCTGAACCGCATCCCTCTCCGCAGCAACTCGCTTCGCGTTTTCATTTCCGATCTCCTTTTCCAAGCCGACCCCTCACCTTTCCTCCGCACCCTCTCTCAAAAGCAAGGAACACCCATCCTCTTCTGCCCTTTCAGCAAAACGGAAGCCGATCCCGATTGGTCTGGAAATTACGACTTTATCGATGCCGAGCTAAATACCCGTCATCCCCATCGTATCGAGCCTGCCACTCTCCGCCGCTACCGCGACGCCTACACGAATCATTTCAATCTCTGGAAAGAAGCTGCCATCCGCCACCAAACCCCTCTGGCACGGATCCCCTGCGAACCGGAACTCGTTCCCGCTCTCTACCAAAACGCTCTCCCCGTCAAAGCCCTCGAGACGAGCCAATAAAGAAAGGAACCGTGATTTCCAATCGCGACCTCGTGAGCGAAATACTTTCGGCTAACGCAACCGGTTGCAGTCGCGATTAAAAATCGCGGTTCCTTTTCCCATCCATCACCAACAGATTTTCCCATGACAAGCCAAGGTAATGGGTTAACCTGAAACTGTGCATGTTCTTGTCAGCGGAGCCAACGGCTACATCGGATTGAGATTGATCCAAGCCTTGCTGGATGCCGGCCACGAAATCACGGCTGTCATTCGGGACAAACGGCGCTTTCCCCTCACGCATTTCGGGGAAAATGAAACCCGCTTGCACCTCGTGGAAGCGGACTTTCTTGAGACCTCAGGTCTTCAATCCCTCCCCCATTCGATGGATGCCGCCTACTACCTCATCCACTCCATGGGATCCGGCGGCGATTTTGCGGCAAAAGAAGAACGATGCGCCAGAAACTTCTCCAACGCTGCCAAGCAGCTTTCATGGAAAAGGATCATCTACCTCGGCGGCCTCGCCGCAGACAAGGGTCCACTCTCCGCACACCTCTCCTCACGCCGCAGAGTAGAGGAAATCCTTCGCGAATCCAAGGTGCCGCTCACGGTGCTGCGGGCATCTATCATTGTCGGCTCCGGCTCGGCATCGTTTGAAATCATCCGCGATCTCGCCGAGAAGCTACCCATTCTCGTCACCCCTCGCTGGGTTCACACACATTGCCAGCCCATCGCCATCCGCAATGTCTTGGACTATCTAACAGAAATTTTACATCATCCGGAAACAGCAGATGCCACCTACGACATCGGCGGACCGGAAGTCATGAGCTATCTCGACCTCATCAAAGGCTACTGTGAAGTTCGTGGCTTACGCCGTTTTTTCATTCCTACCCGCCTACTCAGCCCAAGGCTCTCGTCCGGCTGGCTTTGCCTTCTGACTTCTACCTCTTTTCCCTTAGCTCGCAGCTTGGTGGACTCTCTCACCCATGAAACCGTCTGCCATAATCTCAAGATCCGTGAAATCATTCCGCTGGAGTTGCTGAGTTATCGCGAGGCAGTCACGCGGGCCTTAGCCAGAATCGCTCAGAATCATGTGCCATCAAGCTGGATCGGCTCTCTCGCTGCAGGCACGCTCTCACCTCGTTTGTTCGATGCCATCAAGGTCCCTGAGCACGGAGTTTTGACCGATACCCAGCTCGTGCCGCTCATCGCATCCAGCGAACAGGTTGTTTCACGCATCTGGTCGATCGGTGGCAATGCCGGCTGGCCGTCCATGAACTGGGCATGGGGTTTGCGCGGTATGGCGGATAAAATGGCTGGCGGCATTGGCATCCGGCGCGGGCGCAGACATCCGGAAGAACTCCACGTCGGCGACGCTTTGGATTTCTGGCGAGTCCTGCTAGCAGATCGCCCCAGAGGCCGACTCATCCTCTATGCCGAAATGAAACTTCCCGGCGAAGCTTGGTTGGAGTTCGCGTTAGAAGAACAACCCAATGGCAGCCAATGTCTCCGCCAAACCGCAACCTTCCGCCCACAAGGTCTGTTAGGCCGATTCTATTGGTATACCCTCCTGCCCTTCCATTGGCTACTCTTCCCTCGCATGGCCCGCAAGCTTGCGGGTAAAAGTTCTTAGTTCTCTGTTCCTAGTTAAAATCCAAGAACCAAGAACCACAAAGCCGAGTGAGCGCTAGCAAACATACAACCTAAGACAAAGTCCTGACCGCTTGGACGGAGCGAAGCGGAGTCAAACCAAGAACCAAGAAAGTGATGAACAAAGACGACATAGACAAACTCAGCCGCGGTCAGCCCACCAAATCAAAGATCGGCAGCCGCCGCATCGGTCACAGCCTTTCACCCAAAAAGAAAGGCTGCTGTTCGAGGCCGCGAAACGCCAAGGCTTCCTCAAGATTCCTGTCACCGGATCACGCCCCAACGTCCTCAATGTTTACCGCCTCTGGTGTGAAGCCGAGGGACGTGATTTCATCGTCAAAGGCGGTCCGGAGTCTTGAACGCATGACGCAGGATCATTCGTCGGTCTTGATTGAACGTTAAGGTTTCAACCACTTCTCCGCCACACCGTTGGCTGCGCCAAGTAACGAACCGACCACTGCCCCACGGTGGCAGTTATCACCTCCCACCATGGCATTGGCGATAATTCCGGCATCGAAGTCATCGTGATATTTCCATGCGAGGTAGAGCGAGGCCGGCATGGATTCGGCAATGTAACAAGCGGGACTGAAGCGCTGCCCAATGATATGGGTATCCGGCTGTGATGTCCAATTTTCCGCTTTATTTCCCGAAATCCAATCCCCCGCCTCACGGCGAATGGATTCACGCAGGGAGAGACCTTCGCGAATTCGAAACAGCAACCGCGCGAGGGTGTCCGCAGCACGAAGCACATTCGCATGCGAATGCGTCAGACCGACGTGTTCTTTCACGGCGGCACGAAGTTCGGTTAGTTCCGCACCGCGCATGACGTAGCAGAGAGCCGGCACCTGCGCGAGACCGCCGATATGCTCGTCTTGGATCGCACATTTTCGTGGAGGTTTACCCATCGCATAACGGGTGAAGAATCCCCGATGATACTCCTCAAGATAAGTATCGCGGTGGTTGCCGGGTGTGAGCATGAAATCGATGTAATGCTCAAGCCACACATCCGGATCGTAGCCTCCGGTTTTTTCCGACAAGTGCACGAGTTCGGCAGCCAGTTTGAAGTTCAAAGTGTTTTCCCCAGCTTGGAGAAACTGGTGGTAATGAATCCCAGACTGCCCCCAATAAATCGCTTGGTCGTGCAGGATCTCACCCTTCTCGTTAGGAGCCGTGTATTGAGATCGCCACAGAATCGAGCCCGTGTGAGGGTTCTTCGGCGCCAGATAACCCGTGATCTCACCGTATTCCGCGCGCAGGGCAACCCGATCGTAATACCAATGAACCGGCATGGATACCGCATCGGCAACCCGTGACCCAAGATAAGCGTTTTCTAGTATACTCAATTCCATCACCCACTCTAAGTGGACTTACCCAAATGGCTAACGGAAAAACCCAGCCCCTAAAATTGGCTGGGCTTTCTATTCCATCAAGGAAAGTGCTCGAAAGAGGACTCGAACCTCCACAGGTTTCCCTACTAGATCCTTAGTCTAGCGCGTCTACCAATTCCGCCATCCGAGCTTTCCCGTTTGGGTGGGCGCAGGAAATAGGGTGAGTGCCGCTTCTTTGCAAGTGAATCTTTGAAAAAAATGCACGATGTGGGTGGATCTCTTCTTTCCCACCCCCCGCAGCTACCCATCTATGGAGATTCAACTGTTCATGCCAATTTTTAGGCTAAGACACGCTAAGCTTCTCTCACCTCGTAAAATCCCATTGTAACCCACAGAGATAACGACTAGTTTACCCACCCTGACGCGATCGGTTCATGCTCGTGAGAATGACATTTGTAAAATCAGCCATGAGGGTCCTTCTATGCCTCTCCCTGTTTTTCGTCCCTGCAATCCAGGGCTTTTCTAAGGAAACGAAAAACAACGGTTGGACCGTGATCAAGATTGACGGCAAAGAATACCTCTCCGTTGAGGACATCCAGCGCTTCTACAATTTCAAAAGCCTTACCCGAGATGGCAATTCGGTGACTTTGGAAAACGAAAAAGTTAAAATGAACCTCACCGTCGGGGGCAACGAGTGCCTGATGAATAAGGTAAAATTCGTTTTTTCAAATCCAGTGGTCGCCTCTGGCAGCAGCATTTATGTCTCCCGCATCGATCTTGCGAAACTCATCGATCCTGTCCTGCGCCCGAATTATATCAAAAACGCCGGAAATTTCCGCACGGTCATCATCGATGCCGGTCATGGTGGAAAAGATGCGGGTGCAACCAACCCGCTTGGAAGCGAATCGAAATACAATCTCATCGTCGCGAAAAAGCTCAAAACTTTGCTCGAGGCGAAAGGTTTCAAAGTCGTCATGGTTCGGGAGACGGATATCTTCCATACACTTCAGGAACGCGTGAAGATCGCGAACAAGATAGACGAGGGAGCCATCTTCATCAGCCTGCATTTCAATTCCGGCGGTCCAGCCGCGCGAGGGATTGAAACCTTCACCCTCTCCCCTCCCGGCGTTTCGCATTACGGAAGCGATTTCAAAGCCACGGATGCCCAAGCCAGAACAGGCAACGAGCACGATTCGGCCAATATCGCCCTCGCCACCGCGATCCATGGATCCGTCCTTCGTCGGCTTGGGGAAAATACCTTCGATCGAGGCATCAAACGCGCGCGCTTCAACGTGCTTTCCGGAGTCAAGCATCCCGCCGTCCTGTTCGAAGGCGGCTTCATGAGTCACCCCTCTGAAGCTCGATTGATCGCCAACGAAGCTTATCAAAACGCCCTCGCCTCAGGCATTCTTGAAGCCATCAATCGCTACCGCTTCGCCGTGGGCACTCGAAAGGATGCCGCACCGCAATAGGCCATATAAGTCCTATACGACCTATTGTTTAGATTTGCTCTGCCCGACCACGCACCTGCATACTCCCCATGCAAACCGCATGCTCACCCTCCTCAAAATCCGCAATCTCGCACTCGTAGACGAACTCATATGGGAACTCGGCTCCGGCCTAATTTCGGTCACAGGTGAAACAGGCGCAGGAAAATCCGTCATCGTTGGCGCTTTGAAAATGATTCTCGGAGAACGCGCGGATAAAAATCTCATCCGCACCGGAGAGGATACCTGCACGATCGAATCCGTGTTTGATCTTGCCGACACATCGGAAATCAATGCCATTCTCGAAGAAGGAGGCCTCCCTCCCTGTGATGATACCCAGATCATCATCCGCCGCTCGATTGGCATCTCGACCAACCGCCAGTTTGTCAACGACTCGCCTGTAACCATCACACTCCTCAAAAAAATTGGAGAGCGTCTGGTCGACCTCCACGGTCCACATGATCACCAATCTTTACTCTCCCAAGAGCGACAACTCGCGATGCTCGATGCCTATGCCGTGACCGATTCGCTGGTCTCCGAATACCGAACCGCTTACCGAACCTGGCGGGAAAAATCCCAAGAGCTGGAGGAAATTCAAAACGCAGAAAACGCCTCGGAGCAAGAACTCGAACTCCTCCGTTATCAGCTCGATGAAATTCAATCCGCCAAGCTCACCCAGGCAGATGGCGATGAACTCCAGGAAAGATATCACCGCTCGTCCAATTCCAGTCGCTTGGTCGAACTTGCCGCACAAGCCGTCACAACCCTATCGGGTGAAGACGGCATCCTCACACGAGTTTCCGATCTCCAACGTCTCATTCGCGATCTCGAAAAATACGATCCATCCATCGCCGAAAAAGTTTCCTCTCTCGAAACCGCATCCATCGAACTCCAAGACCTTGAAGCCACTCTGACGGATTACGCGGAAGAGCTCGACATCGATCCATCAGAAGCGACCTCCATCGAAGAGCGCGTCAATCTTGTCGAATCACTGAAACGCAAATACGGCCCGACAATCGATGACATCCTGACTCGTCAGGAAACCCTCTCCAACCGATTGGACAACATCGACAACCGGACGGAGAAAATCGAAGCCCTGTCGCTCGCTCTTACGGAATCGCGAAAGGAACTGGAAGCCATCGCGAAAAAACTCACTGCCGCGCGCAAAAAATCCGCGCCGAAACTTGCGCAAGACATCGCCTCGCAGCTCAAAGATCTCGGCTTCAAACAGTCATCTTTCGAAATTGAGCTCTCACCGCTCAAAGACCCATGCCTTCACGGCTTGGAATCCTGCAATTTCCTGTTCGGCCCTAACCCGGGCGAACCTCTGCTTCCGCTCCGCCAGATTGCCTCTTCCGGAGAGATTTCGCGTGTCATGCTCGCCGTCAAATCCTCGCTCGCGGAGCAAGATGCCACCCCACTGATGGTCTTCGATGAAATCGATGCCAACGTCGGCGGTGAAATCGCCCGTGCCGTCGGTAAAAAAATGGCGCGTTTGGGCCAACTCCATCAAGTCATTGCCATCACCCACTTCCCACAAGTCGCTGCCACGGCCGCCGCTCACTTCGTGGTCGAAAAAGAAGTCATAGGAGGACGCACCCGTTCAAAGCTCTATCCCGTCGATGGCGAAAAACGCATCACCGAACTCGTCCGCATGCTAGGTGGCGGTGGCGAACAAGCCAGAGCTATGGCTGCGTCGTTATTAGATAATGGATAGCATATAAAACCTCAATTTCTTCATTCAAAAATCACATATCAACAATCATCAATCGTAAATCAAACCGAAAGACCAAAGCACTTCTCTCCCCATATTGAATGACGATTGTTGATTTTTGATTTAAAGACATCTTCTCTTCCACTGATCACTCTTCATCATTCACTCTTCACTCTTCACTCTTCACTCTTGAATGACCCTTGCCTTCATCGCCACGGGAGATATCGCCATCCCCACGTTTCGTTACCTCATTGAACAGGGTCCGAAGCCCTGCGTCCTGATCACTCAGCCGGATAAACCGGTCGGCCGCAGCCAAAGCAGCGCGGTGCCACCCGAAATCAAAACCGTCGCCCTTGCCCACAACATCCCGGTTTGGCAACCAGAGAAAATCGGAGATATCACAACCGAACTCGAAGCCTTACACGTCGATGTCGCAGTCGTGATGGCCTATGGTCAGATCCTCGGTAAGGCCGTGCGCAAGGCTCCAAAAAAAGCGATCATCAACCTCCACGCATCGATCCTTCCTAAATACCGCGGCGCCTCCTGCATCCAATCCGCCATCCGCAATGGCGATACGGAAACCGGCATCACGATCATGCACGTCATTCGTGAGCTCGATGCGGGTGACATGATCTGCAAAAAAGTCATTCACATCGGCTCTGATGAAACTGGCGGAGAACTTCACGATAGACTGGCCGACCTCGGACCTTCCGCTCTTGCCGAATCCTTGGAAATTTTAGCCAAAAACCCAAAAGCAGGAACCCCACAAAATCCAGCCGAGGTCACTTACGCCCCAAAACTTTTGCGAGAAGACGGCCGACTCGATTTCACACAGCCTGCCGATCTATTGGAACGAACCATCCGAGCCTACGATCCTTGGCCGGGAACTTTCACGGAAGTCTCCATCAAAGGAAAACCAAAACGCCTGAAAATTTTCCCACCAACTGACATTAGCAATCAACCCCTTCCCGCCGGCGAACTCCTCTACCAAAATGGTCAGCTACTCATCGGCTGCGGTCATCAATCCCTCATCCTATCCGAAGTCCAACCCGAAGGTTCGAAACGCATGCCAGCCCAGGCTTTTGCTCACAGCCTCTAAATTTCAAAAGAATGAATGAACCGCAGATGGTAGCGAAGCAAACATGGACGGAGGGCAACGTAGTCAAATGGACACAGATCATTGAAGAGCTTTTTACAATTCTCTTTATATCTGCGTTCATCTGTGTCCATCTGCGGTTCAATTTCTGAATTCAATTCATCACCTACCATGAAAGAACTAGTCCAACATTACTATGATACATTCAACTCCGGCGACCGCGAGGCACTTTTGGAAATGCTAGCAGATGATGTCGTTCACGAAATCAACGAAGGCAATAAAGAGGTCGGACGCGAAACTTTTCGCACGTTTCTCGAAAGAATGGATCGTTGCTATCAAGAACAAGTCGAAGATCTTGTCGTGTTCACCAGCGAAACCCCAAACCGCGTCGCTGCAGAGTTTTTCATTCGTGGAAAGTATGTCGCAACCGATGACGGCTTACCTGCGGCGAATGGACAAACCTATCACCTGAGAATCGGTGCGTTCTTCGAGCTTTGCGACGGGAAAATCAAACGCATCACGAATTACTACAACCTCAGTGAGTGGTTGAGAATGGTGGGAGCTTAATTAAAATTTCAAGAAGGCAGAAAACCGCTCTTTCTCAGAACTTCGCGATCGCACTCTTCATCTTCTCTAGCCCCTCCATCATCCTCGATCTCGGGCAACCGAAGTTAAACCTTACCCAGCCGGGCCAACCGAAGAACGCGCCGTCGGAAAGGAAAAGACCGGCTTCTTTTTCGAAAAAGTTTGCGGGGTTTTCGACACCGAGTTTCCTGGCATCGATCCATGCGAGATAGGTTGCTTCGGGTGCGTGTATCGATAACGCCTCGCATTCTTCGTTGATGAAGCGGACCAGCTCATCGCGATTTCCTGTGAGATAAGAAATCAATTCCTGGCGCCATGGTTCGCCATCCCGATAAGCCGCTTCCGCCGCATAGTAAGAAAGCGCATTGATCTCAGCTAAAGTGTGTCCTCTGGCTGCATTGAATTTTCTACGAATGGAATCGTCTGGGATGATTGCAAACGCATAACCCAAGCCCGCGATGTTCCAGGTCTTGCTAGGTGAAAGCAGAGTGATGGAACGCGCAGCGAGTTCGGATGGTAATTGGAGAGCAGAGAAATGCGCGGTCGCGGTTTCATCGAAAATCAAATCGCAGTGTATCTCATCGGAGACCAAGACCAGATCATGTTTCACGCAGAAATGCGCGAGCCGGATGACCTCGTCTTTTGAATAAACCCGACCCAATGAGTTCTGCGGATTGCATAGTAGGAAGATTTTCGTTTTTGCCGAAACCGCTTTCTCCATCGCATCCCAATCGAATTCCCAGCGACCATTGACGAATACGTGATCGACCGTAAGCAATTTTGCACCCGCGTCTTTATGAACGCCAAGGAAAGGAGGATAGACCGGTGTGCATGTCATCAACTCATCGCCCTCTCCACAAAATGCACGAGCAGCGAGTGAGAGCGCGGGCACCAACCCACCGAGATGGATGAGGTGATCGGGATTCAAGATGGAGTGACGGCGATTTTTCAAATAATCCGCGATTGCATCTACCAAACCCCTGTGTGCTTGGGCGTAGCCAAAAACTCCGTGATTCACCCGCTTGTGCAAAGCCTCGATAATGGGCGGAGCCGATACGAAATCCATATCTGCCACCCAGAACGGATCCAGCTCCGGCCTGCGATCAAATTTGATGCAGCCCGTTCCTTTCCTCGCGACCACTGTATCGAAATCAAATTTCATAACGCCGAAACTGTCGCCAAGACCAGCACTTTGCAACCTCACAATCTAAAGAGTTAACCACGAATTTCACGAATGACACGAATGAAGAAAGACGAATGTAATATTGAATTCTTTTCTATTATAATTCGAGCAATTCGTGAAATTCGTGGTTAAAAATACTCTGCAATTAGGGGTTGGTATTTCCTCCCCAATCCAAAACAATCCACCCCGTAATGAACCTTTCCTTTTCAAAAGTCGGACAACTTCTCGGTGGCGGCAGCGGTATTGGTGATCTCATGGATGATCTCGGTAACGCCCTAGCCAACGCCGGTCCGAACATGAAAATGCTCGGTGGAGGACAACCAGCCCAAGTTCCGGAGGTGAACGCGATCTGGCAGAAGCGACTCTCTGAAATCGCCGCAGACGAGATGGCTACGCAGAAAATGCTCACCACTTACGATCCGCCGAGAGGCAATCCAGAATTCATTAAAGCCATTGCATCGATGTTGCGCGATACCTTCGGCTGGAATGTCGGCCCTGAAAATGTGTGCCTGACCAGTGGTGGACAAACCGCGTTCTTTTACCTTTTCAATCTCCTCGCTGGCACCATGCCAGACGGCACCAAACGCAAGATCCTCTTTCCCCTCGTGCCGGAATACATCGGCTACGCCGCCCAAGGTTTGGATCCCGATATGTTTGTCGCCGTCAAACCGACCATCGAACACACCGGCCCTAACGAATTTAAATATTACATCGATTTCGATAACCTCGATATCGGCCTCGACATCGCGGCGGTCACTGTGTCACGCCCCACCAATCCCACTGGCAACGTGTTGAGCGATGCGGAAATTCTACGTCTATCCGAACTCACCAAAGCCAAAGGCATCCCGTTCATCATCGACAACGCCTACGGCGCGCCATTTCCAAAAATCATTTTTACAGAGGCTTCACCTCACTGGGACGAACACGTCATCCTAACTCTCAGTCTCTCCAAACTCGGTCTTCCTGGAACCCGCACGGGGATCGTCGTTGGTCCTGCAGAAATCATTTCCGCACTGTCGTCCATGACCGCAATCACTGGGCTTTCAAACCCAAGCATCGGCCAACAAATCGCCCTGCCTTTGATCCGCAGCGGTGAGATCCTGAAACTCAGCGAAAACGTCATCCGTCCTTTCTATCGTGAAAAATCTCTCTTCGCCCAAAAGGTAGCGCGTGAAATTTTTGGCGATCGCTTCAAATGGCACATGCATCGCAGCGAAGGCGCTTTGTTTCTCTGGTTCTGGTTTCCTGATCTTCCCATCACTTCATCCGAACTCTATCAACGCCTCAAAGCCCGCGAAGTCCTCATCATTCCTGGAGAACATTTCTTCTTCGGCTGTGACGACACTCACTGGCGCCACCGCCAAGAATGCATCCGCGTCTCCTTCGCCATGCACGAATCCGTTGTTCGCGATGGATTGACCATAATTGCCGAAGAAGTCGAGAACTCACTGTAGCTGCGGCGTCCCACCGCAGGCCGTCCAAGCTGCGTCTCGCAGCTTCTTCACCTCACTTCAGCGGCTCCAGCTTCCGAATCTTGATGTTACGAAACCACACGGGATTTCCGTGATCTTGCAAACAGATGTGACCTGCATCAGCGGTGCCAAATTCTTTCCATGTCGCAAACTTCGATTTGGCGACTTTTTGTTTCCAGTCATCTGATCCAATCTCGTATTCAACGTATTTCTCACCGTTCATCCAATGTTCACACTTGTAGGTGCCAGTTGCCGTCTTTTGGCATTTGAGCACGAACCGATTCCACTCACCCGCGGGCTTGGTGGTGTCTTTATCTGCGGCGTAGAGTTGATACATCCAACCCGATTTCTGAGCATCTTTGCCTTTCACGTTATCAATGATCTGCGCTTCCGGACCGGTTTTATACGGAGGCCCGTTTCCTTCCAAGACTTTGAACATGATTCCTGAGTTACCTCCCTCGCTGATTTTCCAATCAATCGAGAACTCGAAGTTCTCATATTTCTCTTTCGTGATCACATCTCCCCCGCCCTTACGGCAGAGCGCTGCATCCTCAACCACCCACTGCTCGGGAAGAGCCTCTTTTTTATAACCACGGAAATGTTGTGATGCATCCTTACCATCGAACAACAAGACCCAACCTGCGTCTGCTTCCGCCTTCGTAAGAACATTCATATCCTCAGCGAAAGCACTTTGGGAAATCAGGAAGAGACAAAACAGGGATGAGAAGGTTTTCATAGGTTTTTCGGGATTTTTTTAAATAAGGAGAGAGGAGATACAGGAGGAGAAGAGAGAATATTTCAAATTAAAAGTTCAGCAATACAGAAATGTAAATGAAAGATAGAGCATCATCTCCGTGAGGGCACACCTTTTATTCAAGACTGCGACTTACTCTCTGGAATTTTTATTTGATCATGCAGCCCACCGGAGGCGCGGCTCTCCAACAAAAAAAGCCCCCGCGGATCAATCCACGGAGGCTTTAAAGAAACGACGTTTACGCTTTTTTAACTTCAACCCACTGACCTGACTTCGCGGATTCAAGCACCGCGTCACAGACATATTGGGTGCCCAAAGCATGACGGAAGTCTGGGTAGTTGATCGGCGCCGATGGATGATCGAGCGACTTGAAGAACTCCACGAGAGCATGGGTAAACGAATGCTCGTAACCAAGGCAGAGACCCGGAACCCACCAGTTACCCGCATAAGGATGATCTCCATCCGAGCAATGGATGCTGCTCCAGCCGCGACGGTCGCCGGGAACACCGTGATCAAAATACTCCAGACGGTTGAGATCGTGAAGATCCCATGCGAGGGATTTTTTCTCACCGTTGATTTCAAAGGTGTTCAAGGCCTTGTGGCCGCGCGCGTAGCGGGTCGATTCAAAAATCGCAAGTGATCCGTTTTCAAAGCGGGCAAGGAAGGCGCATGCATCATCGATGGTCACCGGATGTTTCTTGCCTGTTTCCGTATGCATGCGCTCTTTGATGAAGGTTTCGGTCATCGCTGAAACGGAAACGATGTCGCCGTTGATCCAACGTGCGGTGTCGATGCAATGCGCGAGCAAGTCACCCGTCACCCCTGAACCTGCGGCTGCCGCATCGAGACGCCATAGACCGGCGCCGCCTTGCGGGAGTTCCTCTGAAATCGTCCAGTCCTGCAGGAAGTTCGCACGGTAATGGAAGACCCGACCCAACTCACCGGCAGCAACGATGTTTTTCGCCAGCGTCACGGCCGGAAGGAATCGGTAGTTATACCACACCAGGTTTGGCAAACCGGATTTTTCGACGGCCTCAACCATCTTCTCACCTTCCACTCCGTTAAGAGCGAGGGGCTTTTCACAAAGGATCATTTTGCCGTTGGCGATACAGGCGAGAGCGATCTCCGCATGGGAATTGTTAGGAGTGCAGATATCGACCGCGTCGATATCGTCGCGTTTCACCAGCTCACGCCAGTCGGTTTCGTAAGAGGCATAGCCCCACTTTTCAGCGAACGCTTTGACTTTTTCCTCGTCACGACCACAGACAGCCTGGCGGACAGGAACGTGTTCAGTATCGAAAAAGTGTTCGAGTTGAGAGTAGGCGTTGGAGTGAGTGCGACCCATGAAGCCGTAGCCGATGAGTCCGATGCGGATTGGTTTCTTGGACATAAAGATAAAGTTCGGGATTTGGATGATTAAAGGGCCTTGTTGACGTCGATCATGGCTTTGAGGATCGCGTTCCAAGTTGCCGGAGCTTCGAGAACCGCGTTATCGAACATGCAGCCATCCCAACAGATGTGTTTGATGCCGCGTTCCGCAGCGCCTTGCAGCCAGTAGGATGAACACTTGGCGATATCGAGTTTGCCATTCGGATCATCTGCCGGGCAGTGGCGACCGGTTTTATCGTGCGAGCCTGTGCCGTGCACGGAACCGTCGTTCTGAGCGACATGGAAATCGAGTGTCCACGGGCGCAGCGCATCGGTCATGATTTTGTATGCAGGCCAGAATTCCTCGTCACTGTATCCCGCTTGGAGAAGCGCTGCCTCAGGCGCGTTGTAACCCATGAGGTAGAGGTAGGTGTGAGCAAGATCTGCTTGGAAACCAACCACTCCCGGCATATTGGTCGCCTCGAGCGTATCAACGGCAGCTTTCCATGAATGGAAGCCACCCCAGCAGATTTCACCTTCAGCAGCGATGCGCTCGCCGAATTGCTCCGCGACTTTACCTGCCTCACGGAAAGTCTTGGCAACCTTGGCGGTGTTGCCTGCGGGATCTTTAGCGAAGTCCGCGGTGCCGCCAGCAGTATCCACACGAATGATTCCAGATTTACGAACACCGTGCTCGTTGAGAATTTTTGCAATGCGGCAGGTTTTCTCAACTGCGAGCACGAAGTTCTTCATGTCATCGTCACTGCCGAATGCAGGACCGCCAACCGTGCCCGGCCAAACTGGAGCGACCAAAGAACCTACGGAAAGCCCCTTGGCAGCAATCTTATCGGCCATCTTACGGATTTCGATATCAGATGCGTCAGGATCGGTGTGCGGGTGGAAAATAAACAGGTCAACCCCGTCATATTTGATTCCGTTGACCTCGGCTGCAGCTGTGAGCTCCAGCATGTGATCCAAAGAAATGGGAGGGTGATCTGTATCCGGTTCTTTACCAACCAGACCCGGCCACATGGCGTTGTGTAATTTAAGTGAACTCATAAGTTGATCTGTTTTTCTTTGGTCGTGCCTGACTTGTCAAACTCCGAGCGAAGCGCCTTTACGATTTTTGATTGGGCTGAATTTTAAATCTTCAGAAATTCCCGTAAAATCAGGCTGTAGAGCCGGCTTCGGGAAATTTTGATCCTAGGCTCAAGTGCGGACAAATCTCCGACATCCAGGGATTTCAAAGTCTCCTCTGCGATCGCCGCCGGCAATCCGCTGGCCAAACGCAACCTTAGGCCACACAACTTCCCAGCATACGCCCGACCGTAAGCGACTTTATCCAGCGCGACCTTCCTCCATTTCAAAAATTCCCTCAAACAAGCCGCATCATCCTTCGGGTTTGCGACTGGCAGGTAACACCGACCCATCCCCCGGTCCGCTTGGAAATCCCTCAGAATATTCACCAACTGCAACCCTTTGCCGTATTCCACCGCCCACTGCTCCAGTTCTGCTTGCGAATGATGGGAAAACTTTATCCCCATTTTCAGAAAACCCAACCGCGTCCAAAACAAGCCCACACACCCCGCAACCCGCCACGCATAATCATCCAACTCGTCAGGATGTTTCAAAGCAGCCAACTCACTCCCTGCCTTTCCAAATCTCTCAATATCCAGAATCTGACCGCCGATGATCGTTTCCAAGACTTCATCAATCAGCTTGATCTCCTCCGACCCCAAACCACGCAGGGCTTGCAAAATTTCCAAATGACTCCGAAGCAAGTTTGCCTCGCGCTTGTCATTGATTCCCTGATACATATTTTCAGGAAATGCTTGGCGCGGAGCTTCGCCCCTCACCTGCTTTAAATAATCCAACAACGATTCGATACGCTCCTCAGCCGTTCCGACCACAGAGTCCGCAACCGTATCGCTCGTCCTTGCCAAAAGGTAAGCGATGCCGGCAGCATGCCTCATCGGACGCGGAAGCAAACGAAGACTAAGGTAAAACGAACGCGATACCCCCTTGAGAACTTCCGTTTCAAGTTGCCTGCTCATCACTCATCCATGGCAAGGATCCGTCCGCAGTTCTCGCATTGCGTAATCTCTTTCTCTGCCTGTACCGCAATGGCTGTCGAGGCGATGACCTTCATGTTGCAGCCCGTGCATTTTCCACCCCGCAAGGTTGCGATCGCGGTGCCATCCTTGGATTTCAATAATTTTTCGTAAAGAGGCAGGATATCCTCGGAAACCGACTGCACCAGCTTGTCGCGCTCGGCATGTAGCTCTTTCTGCTGCTGCTCCATCCGTGTATGCCGTTCACGTATTGCTGCAAGATCTGCATCCACAATCGCACGGGTTTTTCCCAAATCCTCGTTGGCTGCCTGAAATTTGATCCGATACCCGTCCACTTCCTCCATCGCTTGAAGCTCTCTGGTTTCAAACTCATCCACCTCTTTTTCATACCTCGTGATTTCGTGACCCAAGGCATTGTATTCCTCATTCTTCTTGGTCTCGAACTGTTGCACCCTCAACCGCTTGACCGTGGTACGGCGCGTCTCCGCATCCATTTCGATTTTCTTCACCCGCAGCTCAACCTCATTCAAAGCATCCTTCGCTTGCTTCACCGCCGCTTCATCCCCCGCAAGCTTCGCTCGGGCCCGGGCTTCCTCCTGCGGCAACTTTGCCAAGTCTTTTGCCAAGGTCAGCAAGCGCTTGTCCCTATCCTGTAAAATCAACAATCCTCGTATCTCATCCAACATGAGAAACATCTACCCTTCCCACACCGACTCCGCAAGCTCGACCCGCTTAAAATTCCAAGGGCTGGTGCTTTCTCACGGAATGAGACCAAAAGGCGTCTCACCGTTTGCTAATCTTTCGTAGGTTGAGACACCCTATGGCCACAAGGAGTGTGACACTCACTCCCGCCCCCACCAATCATCAATCTTCATCATCCGAAGTCCCGTTCATATCCGGAACGACTTCGTCTTCCTCAAGCTTGCGGAAATGAATTTGTCCGACGCGGCGTCCATCAGTACTGGTGACCTTGGCCTCATAGCCGAGGATCACGATCGATTCGCCTACCTCTGGAAAACGCTCGAGTTGTTGAGTGATGTAACCACCCACGGTCGTCACTTCGCCGCTTTCCAGATAAAGTTGCGGTGCGAAGCCTTCCAAATCATTGAGCGTCACGGACCCTTCGACCACAAATTCTTCATCATTGATGCGAACAAAAGGTGAATGCTCGTTATCGAACTCGTCCTGAATATCTCCAACCAACTCCTCGATGACGTTGTCGAGGAACACGATTCCCACAGGCGTCCCGAACTCGTCCACAGCCATAGCAAGGTGTGCGTGCTCTTTGAGGAAAAACTTTAGCAAGCTGTCCAATGGCATCGTGTCGGGAACCATTTTCAAATCGCGCTTGATCCGCATCAAATCCGGATCCGGATCATTCATCAACTTGAACAAATCCTTGATATGAATCAGACCGATCGCCTGATCAAGGTGACCTTTCACCAAGGGAAAACGGGTGTGCTTACTGCGAATTGCAATTGCCAAGGTTTTATTGAAAGGCTCGTCAGCATCCAACACGATCACCTCGTTGCGGGGAGTCATTACATCGCGCACCCATAATTCGTTGAGTTCCAGCGCATTGATCAAAATCTCCCGTTCGGTATCAGTCACTTCCTTGAACTTGCCGGAATGCGTCACTAGGATCGCGAGTTCCTCAGCCGAGTGGACGTATTCACCCTCATTGATCGGATCAATGCGGAAAATATTTTTCAACAACCAGTTTGCCGTCCCTTGAAAAAAGCGGATTACCAAAAAAAAGCTTTTATAAAAAAGATGCAGAGGACCCACCAATAACATCGTGGTTCCAAGCGATCGACGGATC
Organism: Prosthecobacter debontii; assembly: GCA_945873125.1. Lineage (GTDB taxonomy): Bacteria > Verrucomicrobiota > Verrucomicrobiia > Verrucomicrobiales > Akkermansiaceae > Luteolibacter. Next base: position 8,868 of record CAMCBV010000019.1, on the reverse strand, counting down.
GCAATCGACTTCGGTAACAATTCGCCGACCACGACATGAAGGAAAGTGAATGATACGATGGCCAGGAAAAACGAAATCATTGAAACCGGACTGAATCCAATTCCAAGGATATTGGCTTTCTCCGGCATACCGATCATGAAGAGCAGCGGAGAAACCATCGCTTCCACAAAAGGCTCGCCAAGGAAGCCCAGTGCCAGAGAGGCGATCGTGATTCCCAATTGGTTTGCCGAGAGATAGCCATCCAAATTTTTTACCACATGCAGGGCACGCGAAGTGTCTGCCCCCGTATCTTTACCGTGGGATTCTAACTGACTTGGCCGGATCTTCACGATGGCGAACTCGGAGGCCACGAAAAACGCGTTTAGCAAAAGGAAAAAAACAATACCCAAAAGATAGAGCATCGACTTTCCAAAAGTTGGAAAGTCATGACTGATGTTCGAACTAGCTAGGAGCGAGTGATATAAAAATTCAATGTTCACGGGATGATCAAAGTTTTTCGTAGACTCCTTGGTCTCTTTTTTCCAAGACCGTAAACCCGGCCTTTTTTGCATCAGACACCGAAAGCGGCTTCGCGACACGCGGCGTGTTGATTGTTGAAATGACTTTTTTTATCGGGTGCTTGCATATCAGGCAGCACTCGAGAGCTTCACGGTCAACCGGCCGTCTCAACTCAAATCCACGCCGACAAACACTACACGATCGCTCTGGATCGTCAGGGGCTTCGGATGCGTATTCGTAAATTGGCATTGGAGAAACGTGAGAGCGGGTAGTTTCCGTCCCACGTTTAGTTCATGCGGCAGGGGAACCGCATGAACCAGCTATATTACCAGCTGGATTTTGTCACACCTGGCAGAAGACCTGCAGATGCGTATTCACGGAAAGTGATCCGAGAAAGTTTGAAGCGGCGAATGAATGCACGGCGACGGCCAGTGATTTCGCAACGGTTCACCAGACGGGTCGGGCTGGCGTCACGTGGAAGCATCGAGAGACCAACATAGTCTTTCTCAGCCTTCAGTTTGTGCCTGAGGTCTGCGTATTTATCAACGGTGTTTGCTTTGCGCTTGTTGCGTGCGATCCAACTTTTCTTAGCCATAATTCGGGGCGGTTTGATACCCGACTCAGCCAACCGTGCAAGCCCAAACTGGCTTTTATTGAGAAAAAGTTGAAATTTTCGGGCTTTTCAGGCTTTTGGCTCCATTTGCACCCCGTAAATGACCTCTCTCAGATAAAGCCCGTCGGCGGGCGCGCACATCGGCGCTTTGCCATGCGGCAGACCCATCGGCTGATCCAACAACAACCCGAGATCGTCCAACCGGAGTCTTCCTTGTGCGACTTTGATGGCTGAGCCCACGATCATCCGTACCATTTTATAGAGAAAACCATCCCCGTGAAAACTCATCCGATATCCATCAGGAAGAGCCGTCAAACTCGCGGAAAAGATGCGGCGCACATAATCCGTCTCCTCGTCCTCATTTCCCCGATACGCTGCAAACGCATGATAATCATGCTTGCCCTCAAAACATTTTAGCGCCTGCTGCAGGACATCCGCATCAAGCAAACGCGGCAAATGCCATGCCAAACCCGCCTTCAACGGTGGCAAAACCGGATCGGTGCAAACATCGTAATAATAACGTTTACCCATCGCTGAAAACCGACTGTGAAACTCTGCCGAAACCTCTTCGCACGACATGACTCGAATGGTGGCAGGCAGTTTGGTGTTAAGTGCCGGTACCCAATTGTAGGGATTCATGGTTGAGTCCTCAGGTGCATCGAAATGAGCCACCTGCCCAAGCGCATGCACGCCGGTGTCCGTCCGGCCCGATCCGTGCATTTTGATGGGTTGCTTAGCGGTCGCCTCCAAGGCTTCGTTTAAAAAATCCTGCACGGTGTTGCCACCTGATTGCGATTGCCAACCAAGAAACGGACGTCCGTCATACGCAATCGTGAGTTTCAGTCTCATACGTTTTCCTCCATCCACCGGTTTAAAATTTCCACCGCAGCCACTTGGTCGATCAAAGCTTTCTGTTTGCGAGCACTCTTGCCTGCCTCGCGTAATTTTTGAGACGCATCTAGGGTCGAATACGTTTCATCCACGAAAACAAGAGTCAAATGAGGCAACATCCCTGAAAGCTTTGCTGCGTAGTCCCTGACTTTCTTTGCCGATTCCCCTTCCGTACTATCCAACCGCAATGGCAAACCCATCACCAAAGTCCGTACTTTTCTCAATGAGGCGATTTCTGAAATCCTCTTCAAACCATCCGACCCGTTTGTCAGATCAATCGTCTCCACTGGATGGGGCATGATTCCAAAATCATCCGTTGCCGCGATTCCGATCCGCGAGCCACCATAATCCACACCCAGTGCCGGATGCGGCGATGTTTCTGAGAAACTCTCAATATTGGATTCGTGATTCAATGTGCCAAGAGCATTCCCGCACATGACCGAATGATCAAGAAAAGGTATGCGAGAAAATAGTAAGTAAAAGGTAGCCCGACACATCGGGGCTATTCTCAGATTAACTCAAATCCACGGATTTGTTTTTGCCAAATCCTCCCTCATTCGCTTGTATGGATATGAGCAGAACCCAAGCTCTTTCAGGCCATCCAACTAACCAAACCCATGAAAAACAGACGCGATTTTATTAAGATGACCGCTGGCGCCGCAGCGCTAGGCGCACTGGGGACCCCACAGGCAAGCGCTGCAGCCGATTCCAAACTCCGCAAGGCATGGGTCCTTTCCGACCTCCATTGCGGTTACACCGAAGGTGGCAAAGACGGCTCCGAGTGGTTTGAACTGGCATGCAAGGACATGAAACAAGATTATGCAGATATCGCATACGCCATCACCCTTGGCGATATCACGCATGGCGGCAATGAAACACAACTCAAGAATTACATCAAGACACGCGATGCCAGTGGTTTTCTCACCTGGTATGAAGTCGCAGGTAATCACGAGTATCACGATGGCAAAGCCGATTCCTACAAACAGCTGATCCGCAGCACGAATCCCTATTCGGTGGTTGATGGCAATCTGGTCTGGATTTTTCTTTCGGATGAAATGCCAGGTGTTCAGGGCGATCTCAAACCGGAAAGTTGCGATTGGTTAGAGAACGAACTTTTAAAACACAAAGGCAAGAATCTCATCGTCTGCTCACATCAGGGAGTCAAAAACACGACCCTCAATACCCACCGTGGAGATCGCCACATTCATCCGGCAGATCGCATTTCAGCCATCATTGCAAAATCCAACATCGCACTCTGGATGAGCGGACACGAACATCAGTCACCCTATACCGCAAAGCATATTGCGAGAGTGGAAAACACCACATACATCAACGTCGCCTCCCTAAGCCACGCCTACAAAACAGGCAGCAGCCAATCCTGCCTTCTCGAATTCGTGAGCGGAGCCAGAGAGATTATCGCCCGCAGGCGGACCCATGACACCCGAACATTCATGCCGGAATTCGAAGTGAAAATCCCCCTCTCGTATCCCTTGGCTTTTGAGTGAGTTCAAGCTGCATTCCAATTAGAATAGCAGGCTCTTCTCCAACGTAACCACTCACGGAGATCCGATTCTTTGAATAAAAATGCTTTATAATTTGCAGCACATGGTCTGCGACCGCCACTCATGATCCAGAAAATCGCACTACAGAAGAAAGAGATCGAATGGATAGAATCCCCTATCACCGACTACGTCCACAGATAAGAATAAGCGATCACCTCCCCTTCCCAGATATCAAAAAAGATGATTCAACCCACCCATACCTCAGTCCATCCCATTACAATCTTTGTCACGGCCACGACAAAGATTGTAATCAAGTGAACCAAGTTCCAAAATTATTTAACATTCCGTGATGCCGCCAAGGTGGAAGCGTATCGAGCTGCATCAGCAAGGATCTTGGCGCGCTTTTTCCACATTTTTCTGCCTAGGTAAATTTTCGGATGCAACACAGAGGGCAGTAAGGGATCGACCTGCAGTGCGGCGCGTGATGCCGCCTTTTCAGCAGCAGTCCAATCCGCTAGCGAATCAAGGGTGGCTTGCTGGATCACGGCAGGTAATTGATCGAGGATAACCTCCAGTTTCTCATACTGCTCATTGATATCATCAAAGTTCCAAGCGTCTTCAACCATTCGAATATCCACTTTTTGACCTTTCGAATCCGCCGTAAGCAGTAAGAGATGTTTGCAGTCAGGATCATTGCTTGCGACCAATTTCTCAATAGCTGGTGGGGTCGACGGCGATATCCAAACACTTCCCTGAAGGCATCCACAACCCGCTTTGGCTAGGGCGCGCGTCAATTGACGGCGTTTTGAACTCTCAATTTCCGGTATATCAAACAGAAACAACCGCCATTTACCATCCCAATGGGCCGTCCAAGCCTGCTCTGGATCACGCCCTCCATGCGCGGCAATCCGGCCCGCTTCCGTCAATCGATGAAGCCGCTTACCTGATGCCGAATCATGCATTGCTTCAACAAAGCCTTGCGCCTCAAGTCGGTGAATTTGACCAAGCAAACCATTGCTGTAAGCCCAACCCTCAAATGATTGCTCAAGATTCTGAAAAGTCGGCTTAAACGGCTTTTCCGCCAGCCAAAACAGACGGTAAAGAAGGAGTTCGGTTTTCGCTTTCATCGGCAACCACTGTTTACAATCTTTGTCACGGCCACGACAATAATTGTAAAAAAGCGGAGAAAAATTACAATCTTTGTCGTGGCCGTGACAAAGATTGTAACGAGCGGGGGTGGGTTTGCGGGTGAGAATCGGAGCTTGTTATTGTTGTGAAACCTGTGCAATTGTCCGCGTCCCCGCGGGAAAAGCTGCGGTTTTCTTGTATTATTTTGTATGGACACACCTCCTTTTTCCGAGCTCGGGCTTCCCGATGATCTCCTCGCAGCGATTGAAACTTTAGGCTACGAGCGGCCATCTCCCATTCAGTGGAAAGCGATTCCGCCTGCCCTCGAAGGGAAAGACATTCTCGGACTTTCTGCTACCGGCTCCGGTAAAACGGCGGCCTTTGCCCTCCCCGCCTTGGCATCGATCGACGTGAAAAAAGCTTACCCGCAGGTATTGATTTTATGTCCAACCCGTGAGCTCGCGGTGCAAGTTTGCGAGGAAGTCCACCGCCTTGGCGCGAAAAAACAAGGTCTTCAAGCCACTCCCGTTTACGGCGGAGCACCGATCGACCGCCAACTTCGCGCCCTCCGCAGCGGTGCGCAACTCGTTGTGGGAACACCCGGCCGCTTACTTGATCACCTTCGCCGTGGTTCGTTCGATGCCAGCCGCATCAAGATGGCCATTCTCGATGAAGCCGACCGCATGCTCGACATGGGCTTCAAAGAAGAGATGGACGAGGTCCTCGCCGCACTCCCGAAAGAGCGCCAGATCCTATTCTTCTCGGCGACGATGAATCCGGGGGTTTCCCGTTTCATCAAAAAATTCGGCAACAATCCGGAACTCATCGAGATCGAACAAAAAGCCATGACGGTTTCCACCGTCGAGCAAGCGTACTACGAAGTTCGTCAGCGCTCGAAAGTCGAAGTCCTTTCTCGTATCCTCGATATGAACCCGCCGCGTCTCGGGATCATTTTCTGTAACACCAAACGCTCGGTCGATGAATGCACCGAGGATCTGGTCAACCGTGGCTACGCTGCCGATCGCCTGCACGGCGACATCACCCAGCAAATGCGCGAACGTGTTCTCAAACGTTTCCGCGATGGTGCAGTCGAACTCCTCGTCGCCACCGACGTTGCAGCTCGTGGACTCGATATCGATGAAATCGACATCGTCTTCAACTACGACCTTCCAACCGACCCCGAAGACTACGTACACCGCATCGGCCGCACCGGACGCGCGGGTCGTTCTGGACGTGCGGTGTCTTTCGTTTTCGGCCGTGAAATCTATCGCCTTCAAGCGATCGAGCGCTACACCCGCCAAGTCATCAAACGCGAGAAAATCCCATCGGTAGAGCAAGTCGAGGGTCGTCGTGCGGATATCATTTTCGAATCGCTCAAAGAACGCCTCGAGACGGGTGGCTTCGATTCCTATCAGGAAAATATTGATCGTTTATTAGAACAAGGTCACACACCTACGGATATCGCCGGGGCATTGATCACCATGCTGCGCGAGTCCAACGGTCGAGAAGGTGAAGCCATTCAAGAAGATCGCGAGCCAGAAGGCGGTGTGAAACGCGATAATAAAAAAGGTAAAAAAGAACCCCGCGAATCCCGTGAGCGTGAGCCACGCGAAGCACGTCCTCGCTACGATTCTCCTGATCGCCCACCACGCGAATACGAGCGCGGTGGCGCCAAACGCGATGCCGGTCCGGTTGAAGGCGGTATGTCCCGTTTGTTCATCTCACTCGGAAAAGGCGCAGGTATCATGCCCAAAGACATCGTCGGCATGATGTATCGCGAAGCCGGTCTTCCGGACGGTTGCCTCGGTCGCATCACCTTGTTTCCAAAACATTGTCTCGTCGATGTCCCGGAAGCTCTGGCCGATCAGGCGATTCAGAAAACCCGCAACGCGAAACTCCGTGGCAAAGCCTTCCGCATGGATATTGACCGCGGACCGAATCAGTAAAGGATCGAAGATTTTTCAGCGCGAAAGTTATTTGCGTTAAAAAATCATTACGATCAAATTACCGTACCATAGGTCGTGAAGCCGGTCGAATCCTTGATTTCGACATCCAGAATTTCACCGGTCAGACGGTTTGGATCGCCTTCGAAGATAACGATTTTGTTTTGCGGGGTCCTGCCAGAAAGCGTGCTGGGATTATGTTTGGACGGACCTTCGCAGAGAACTTTTTGAATCGTTCCCACGATGCCTGCATTTTTTTCCTTCGCCAAACAATCGACTACCTCCAGAAGCCGCTGGTTGCGCTCTTCTTTCACAGTTTCAGAAATTTGATCTTCCATGACCGCTGCCGGAGTATCCTTGCGCTTCGAGTAACGGAACACGAATGCGTTGTCGAATTGCAGACGCTCGACCGTCTGAATAGTCGCTTGGAAATCCTCTTCGGTCTCACCCGGAAAGCCGACGATGATATCCGTCGTGATTGCAAGATCCGGTCTTGCCGCTTTCATCTTCTCGCAAATCTCGATAAACTTTTCGCTTTTGTAAGGACGCCGCATCGCTTTCAAAATCCGATCCGATCCGCTTTGCATGGGAAAATGGATGTGAGACATCAGTTTCGGCAAATACGTAAACGCCGCCACCAGATCGTCGCGATATCCGATCGGATGGGGCGAAGTGAAACGAATCCGATGAATTCCATCCACTTCGTGCACCGCTTCCAACAACTGAACGAATGGAGATTTACCATCTAATTTCGGAAATTCCGTGCGACCGTAAAGATTCACAATCTGACCCAGGAGGGTAACCTCCTTGACCCCCTGCTCTGCCAGAGACGTGACCTCTCTGACGATATCCGCGATCGGACGGCCTCGCTCTTTTCCGCGCGTATCCGGTACGATGCAAAACGAGCAACGCATGTTACAACCCTGCATGATGGAGACGAATGCCGATGCATTCTTGGTCTTGGGCATATGATCGCGGATCGTATTTTGAGAATCCGTTTCCTCGGCGATATCACAAACCGAGGTGCCGACTAGGGAAAGTGCGGGATCATCCATCCGCGCTTCCAACCGTTGTTTTAGAATCCCATCCACATAATCGAAAACCTTGTGATATTTTTGCGTTCCGACAACCACATCGAGATGCGGGATGCGCTCAAAAAGTTCCTGTCCGCGCGACTGAGCCATGCATCCCATGAAACCATAAACCACATGTGCCCGTTTCTTCCGCTGCGCGCCCATGATGCCCATTTTTCCGAGCGCCTTTTGCTCCGCCTGATCACGCACCGAACAGGTATTGATCAAAATTGCATCCGCATCCGTTTCACTCGGCGTCAGGGTATAGCCGCCCTCGGTGAACATTCGCGCAACCTGCTCGGTATCGCGTTCATTCATCTGGCACCCGTAGGTCTTTAAATAAACTTTAGGCATCTGTTCTCAAAAACATTACGCCAATTTCAGGCGCTCGTCGGATGTAAGTTTTTCGGTCAAAGCCGCATAGCCACCCGCCACCTGCATATTGAAGCACAGCAGATAGAGGGTGAAAATTTTCGGATCAAACACATCTACCAATTTGTCCACAGTCTCATCCAACTTTGCTTGATCCAGCTCTTTCGGCAAAGCACCGGAAACCGAACCCTTGCCATCATGCTCAATTCCCAAGCCATCACAGAACATTCCGAGCATTTTTTGCTGCGCAGACATCAAATAGGCCTGCATCAACTGCTCACCAATTCCATCGCAGGCACGGATTTGGAGCGTTTTCTGTATCCACGAATATTGCTCCGGCAGAGATTTCTTTTGCACAAACACTGGGCGCAGCTTGCGATCTGCTGCCAGCGTCGAGATCACTGTTTTATAAACTTCTCTGTCATTGGCGCGGAACCAATCGAGCATTTCAGCTAAAACAGCGGGATCAATGGCGGTAAAAATTTCGTGCGATTTCACAGGTAGAAAAATTGAATGAGTGGGAAGTCAAATCGCTACACCGCAAGTTGGCAACCATATCTTCCGTATGATCGTGTTCAAATATATGTAAAAGAATGAACCACGAATTACACGAAGGACACGAATCAGATTCTGATTTTTCAAATAGAATCCTTATTTCTACATGCCAATTCTGAAAATTCGTGCGCGTGCAACATTGTGTCTGTAAAAGTGCAAAGCACTAGCAAACCGGCACTAAGACCGATGGAGCGTAGCGGAATCGGCCTTAGTGCCGGTCGCCGCCCCCTCCAAGAGCCTGAGACAGGGCTTGTTGGTGCTCGGCCACAGCTGGATAATGGAGGTGTCAAAAT
>CAMCBV010000018.1 GCA_945873125.1 Prosthecobacter debontii | reverse complement strand
TTCAATCCGCTCTTCAAACCCTTTTACCAACGGCTACGCGAAAGCGGAAAACCGGCAAAAGTCGCTTATATCGCAGTGGCGAGAAAACTCCTGATCCGCCTCAATACATTGGCGAAAAACCGCCCATGCGAAATATAGTTGCTACCGTTTATGAAACAACCCACCCCGAAATATCAGGGCGGTTTGTGCCATGCATCGAATTTCCGTCGCCGCTTTGGCGGCAGACCTCAGATCCGCATGCTTTCCATCATCTTCATGGCTTCACTGACCTGTTGGGTTAAGAAGACAAAAGTCCGATACATCCACCAGCACAGCAGGCCAATGAGCAGGCTGATCACAATCTTCCAAATGAGATTCAATTTTGGATGCAGCCAGATGAGAGGCAGCGCAAATGGCGGGACGGTTAGAAAGGCCATCACGATCACACCCGGTTTGCAATACCATGGCACATCACTCCCGGGAACTGGCGGTGGCATCGCAATCCCTGGCCGTTTGGATGGATCGAGATACTCCATGCAATACCTGCATTTCACCGCGTCTTCCTGAATCTCTTCCGCACAATAGGGGCACTTCTTCATCGTCTAATACCACAACGATCCACTATCCGCTTACCCGTGTCGATGCCCCAGTCGCCAAGCTTTAAGGAAATTTTATTCCATTTGAGAAGACATTCTCTTGGCAAAGCCCTCTACCCCGTTCTAAGACCCCGCAGAATGTTTTCCCAAGAACCTATCGAATGGCCGGATAAAGTTGAAGTCATCATCGACCACCTTGAAAGCGAAGCTTCCGAGCGCGCCCTCAGCCGCGAGGAACGCGCCCTGATGGACGTCTACGAGACCATCCCCATCCTCGAGAGCCAAGACTGCCTGCACGAGTTCTGGCAGTCCGGAATCGATCACCAACGCATCATCAACTCCTTCGATCTCATCGGCTCCTCCATGATCGTCGATTCCCTCAACGCCAGCCAATGGTGCCAAACCCGCAATCAAGATCGCGAAGACTACAGCGAAACCGAATCCGACTACCTCGCCACCATCGAAGAAGAACTCCCCGCCGGCATGGACGAACTCGTCGATCTGGTCCTCGAGTTCATCGAGGAAGAATTGGGGTAGCATCGGAGGTCGGAGGTCGAAGCCAGAACCGCTGGTGCGGTAGAGAGTTCATAGCCAAGCTCCCGACACACGTTCTCCAGGGCAGGCAGGGCAAATCATAACAACCAAGAAGAATCTGTTCTCAACAGAATTTGGCGGCTTGACCGCGCCGCCTCAAATGAATATCGTGTTTAATATCACAGCCACCCCACTCTGATGAAAGTTTCCAAACAAAAGATCCATCCCAGTAGCCGAGCTGCCGTGAAGATGGCAGCTAGGCAGGCGGATCGTCAACGCTTGGAACGCGGGGAGAATTCGGAAGTCATTCAGCGCGAAAACTCCATATTTCCGCCGAGCTATTTCGAGCACCACCGGATTCTGAATTTCTCTTCTGCTATCGGAAAATGAACGGTTCCGAGGCGGGAGTGGAAGCCTATTTGGGATACCTAAAATCTCTTCGCGAATCAAAGACCGAGTATTTTCTTGAAGGCGGGCAAGCCGTAAATTTTTGGGCAGAATACATTGACGCGCACACCCAACGCAGACCCTTGAGTTCGATGCGCCCATTTACATCCAAGGATTGTGATATCTGGGTTAGTTTCAACACATGGGAAAAAATAAAGAGAAATCCAGCAGTTCGAAAAAGCTCTTCTCCTGCAGATGGACAACTCGGAATACTCACGCTCAGTAAAGAACCGCCCCTCATTGTTGATATTCTCCAATCCGTTTATGGAATCGATGTTCGTGAATACCCGCGTCTGATGCAAAGAGCCTTGGACGACGGAACGATTCGAGTCATAGACCCAATATATCTTTTCCTGAGCAAGTGCCACTGCTTCCTACATCTGCCTCAAGCCGACCGCCAGGACGAGCGACATGTCCGTATGATGGCAATGATCCTACCAGAATACATTTCTCTGCTGATCAATGATGCCGATCTAGGAAGCCTTCCGGACCGAGATCTACTCAAGGAAATCAAGCTTCTCAAAAAAATCTCCTCTTTAGCAGCCTGCCGACGCTGCATGCAATCTCTTGGAATCGAATCCAAAACCCTCATCCCTTGGAACAAACTTGCGCGATCTAAATCGGACTTGCTGGCGAATTACGCAAAAAGCCAAACCAACAAAGACGGATGACTAATTCCATTTAGGCTTCAGTAGATGACAAAGTCTGGCGGTGAATCATCGTTCATCACCCCATCTGCATCGAACATGAACTTCCCGCCCTCGCCACAGTCGCCACAGATGCAGATGCCGATATCCATGCAATACCCATCTCCGATTCGTTCCACGCAGAGATGTTCCGGGTTGGCGTCGTGATACATATTGGGGTCATCCTTGATGAAAAATTCAGCAAGCGACTTACCCGCTTTCAGATGACTTATCAGCCCTCTAAGAAAGATCGCTTTCCACATCCTCGCCACTTGCAACACCATCTTGTTGAGCTTCTCCTCAGAACCCACCACCTGGATGGCTTCGTTGATGTCTGTTTGGTTCATGTTTTTTTATGGCGACGTCGATTAGAACAGAGCGAGAGAAAATCTAACGTAATCTTAAAAATTCCCAGCTTTACGATGAGTTTCCAAAAACTCTTGGCTTGGCTTACTCCGCACGGGATACGTGATGACCTGTCCTTCACGACATTCAAAATAGACCTTCACGTGGTTATTGGAATAGTGATCACGAATCTCCTTTGAGATGATCACGCGATATTTTTCATCCAGGCTTATTAGCTTCTTATCAAAGGCTGCATCGTAGGTTGCTGAGAGACAAAGACCATTGCTAGGAAGCATGCGTGTTTCTTTTCGTTCAGCCCATCCGATGATGTGACTTGCGCGGTTAAGGATAGGAATATCGAGACCAGTGATACAGCAAGAGTTTTGGTAGTTCTTTAAAATCATCTTACGGAATGCAGCCTGCCCAATACGTGTCTTTGCTTCTCGAATGAGATCCTGTCCGTCTTTAGATTTTGGATCATAAACATAATCATCCGGTAATTCAGGATCGATATCCAACTGCGTGGCGAGTCCCGCTTCATCATCCACGTGTGAATCATAAATCTTTAAGAGTTTATCGACGAATACTTGCTGCGGCACGAAACGGATCAAATCACTCAGTGCAGCAGCACAATAGCCATCGCGTAAATAACTGACAGGGATCCCACCCGCATACCAAGGACTCGATGAATTCTTTTGCTCTAACAATACAAGTGCACGTAGATCAGACAGCCTAGCGACCGATTGCACCGACCAGATATTTATACAATCACTGAAGCCGTATGATTCAATCTCAAGCATTTGCCGCAACCAATCCAACGCTTTCAGGTAAGAACTTGCCTTGCCGCTTCCTGCGACATTCTCCTCGTTGAGATAGGTTTCGAAATCCGTCCTAAACATATGGAATCAATCCTCAAAGTAATCCGAATCGATCCGTTTAATTTCTACGGTTCGATCTGTCGATACTCCGATGTTGTATTCGATCATGAGCGCTGCGAGGCGATCGCCGTCAATCAAGATCACTTTTTGTGAGATGCTTTCTGCGTAATCAATGGCGTTCTTATTGAAGCCACTAGTCGTAATGAAGACTCCTTTATTAGCTTGTTTGCCCGCCAGCGCGCCAACGAAGCTCTGGATCTCTTTGCGCCCGATGATTGATTCTTTTTGGTAACGCTTGGCTTGGATGTAGATCACATCAAGGCCTAAGCGGTCTTCATTAATGATGCCATCAATGCCCTCGTCGTTTGATTTTTTAGTGACTTGAGCAGCTTCACTACGAGATCCCCCATAGCCCATCGAAAAGAGCAGATCGACAACGAGTTTCTCAAACTTGTAAGGGTCCATTACGAACATGTTGTCTAATAGCTCGCCAGCTAAAGCACGGTGCATTTTGTGGTATGCCGTGTCGATCAAATCGTCAGGTGTGCTCTGAGCTAAACTATTTTCCGACTGCGAAGCCTCAATTTTTGAGTCTTGCTTGGCGCGACTTGCCGCCTCCCAAGCTTCTTCATAGCCATCGAGATTTTTTAAATCCTGAACAGTAATAGAGCCTTTGTGATCTTTCAGATATTCGCGACCTTTGTTGGTAATTTGGTAGGTAAATTTTTCTGTTGAGTGCTTCTCGATGAACTTCGCCTTGACCAAAGCACTCATGGCCCACCCCATACGATTACCGATATGCGTCTGGCCGCTCTTGGTTCTTGAGCTGCGTATTTCTTCAGAGAACGAGTATTTCTCTGCAATCTTCTGCACACTCGTGCGCCGCATAATAAGACCCTCGCATGCAAGTTCGAGGAGTGGCTTCAAAAACTCGTCCCATGTCGGGAGCTGATCTGGATTGTTTTGCATTATCTCTAGATTTTATACATCTTAAATTTGTCCAGTTCTTCATCAAGAACTCGCTCGTATATTCCAATTGGTAAATTTTCAGGCACCTCAAGTTTATGATAAAATTCTAAGCACTTACCCTCTCACATCTCCACCTCAACCCCTCTTCATGGGGATGGAAAGCTGGATCTTTGGGCAGGAGCAGACTTTTGCCAGCAAGTTCAAGAAGTTCTTTTTCGCCGTTGGATCGGCGAGAGTCGAGAATAGAAGCGACTTTCCAGTAATGATCGGGACATGGAGCAATAAGATCGCGATCCATCGCCCAATGGTGGTTTTTGCAAAGGGCAAGGCCGTTGGTGGGATGGTCGTTGCGGGATTGAGAAAACGGAATGAGATGAGCCGCATCGATGAAGGAAACCTCGTTGCTTAAAGGTAGGCGAATGCGCAAACCACATGCAGCGCATTGGTGGTCGTAAATTTCCAAAATCTTACGCCGAAAAGCAGGACTGCGTCCATATTCTGTTTCTTCCTCGGCGACTTTTGGGATTATCGGCTCAGTGGTTGGAATCTGCCCTGATAGCAGCACGATAGCGTGCTGAGGAAAGTAGCGACTTACCAAAGCCTCACGCATTCGACGCCGGACCTCGGGAATTGAAACTAGAACATCCATACCGTCGATAAGCCGAGCAAAGACTTGATCGGAATCCGAGCCCACGCGTATTTCGCGCCTAAGCGGAGTAACCCCATCCGATTCAAGCGGTAACCAAAATCCATCGCTAGCGAGATAGCGAAATGGTAAAGCCGGATCATTGGCGTCGTTGAGTTTACGGACGACGTCGAACCGAGACTTAAAACGATCTCTGATATCTTGATTCCACGGAATACGATCCGGTGTCGCCAGTCCTTCATCGATAAGATCCAGAGCTGCGAGTAGCATTAATGGTTTATGTGGTTTCTCATGGGGTGAACCAGCGCCATCCCTGGTCGTGGTATCGACACGAAGGTTGTAGAGGCGTTCGATAAATTGATCGATGGTCATGAAAACTAAACCCTAGCTAAATCTCACAGCTCGCAAAGGCAAAATACCACAAAGATCCATACCGTTCATTCAACGCTTTAAGGTATTCGCGGGATGCGGTGAGTTTGGCATTTGTGTTTCCGGCGGTAGAACTGCTGCGGCGGTTAAAGAGGTTGGATACGGGGGATAGACCATTTTAATGATTTTAGTGGAGAATGATTTGCTTCTCCGGGAGCCTTGAGTTGCTCTTTTACAAAATGATTAAAGCCACTGCTAGCAGCCTCTTGGAGGGATTCTATGGATCGTGAACGATCAAATACATAGGCGATTTCTGCAAGGTTTTGATTCATGGTGTTCTTGAGATGTTTGTCTCAAAGTTAAGCACCCTGAATGCTAGGGTGGGACATTTATAGGGTGACCCAAATCAATGGATACCTTCGTGGAGGGGAGAGCGGGCATCTTGCCCGCCTTGGCTTTTTTGGAGATGCGGGCGAGACGCCCGCGCTCCCTTTTGTCCGCAGAGCGGAAGCCTAGATTGCATCCGTTGTTTTCGGATTTTGGAGTGTTGAGTTCTTTGATCTCGCGCTCTACTCGCCCAAGGTGTTTTCGATGACCTCGGCATCGAAATCGGAAACGAACAAGCGGTCTTGGACGATACGATATTTTTCGAATTCGGATTCGGCGTGAGCTTTGGCGATTTCAGCGGTGACTTTACCGACGTCTTGCAGGATCTCGCGGTCGGTGGCTTCAATGAAACGGTTGAGACGAATTTCCCAGTCCTGCATGGTCATGGGAATCTGCCGCTGCGCCATGTCCTCGGCGACATCGAGGTAGGCGTTGACGAGGCGGGAGAGCTGGGCGAGCTCGGCATCGGTCAGGTAGTTTTTGGCGACGCTAACATCGAACTTCTGAATTTTTCCGTGGGGAGCGTCTTTCCAGGTAGTCAGGCCCATGTGTTGTTTCCCAGCATCGGCGCGATCTACGATCAGTTGATTCGAAGCCGCCGCCCGGCTTCTCACCCTACGGGCTCCAGTCGCTCTGCTCTTTCCGTCCAAAACACCTACAAGCCTTCGGTGTTTTTCAGCAGCGGTATGGCCATGAATCGCCCAATGGAGTTTGTTCTGCACGGTTGCAAAAAAGCGCTGGGTGGCGGTGGCGGTGCGATCGTAATCGATGGCGGTAGAGTAGATGTCGGTGATCTTCTGATAAAACTTTCTCTCGCTGAGGCGGATCTCGCGAACGCGCTGAAGTTGTTCCTCGAAATACTGCTTGGTCAGGACGGTGCCGCCGTTTTTCAGGCGTTCGTCGTCCATGGCGAAGCCCTTAATGGTGTATTCCTTGACCACTGTAGTCGCCCATTTGCGGAACTGAACGGCCCGCTCCGAGTTGACCTTGTAGCCAACGGCGATAATGGCGGAGAGGTTGTAGTGCTTAGTCTGGTAGCTTTTCCGATCGGCGGCAGTTATTAAGTAGGACTTAACAACTGAGGATTCATCCAGTTCGTTATCACTGAAAATGTGTTTCAGGTGCTGATTGATAGCGGGTACGGAGACAGCATAAAGCTCGCCCATCATTTTTTGGGTCAGCCAGATATCCTCGTTCGCGTAGACCACCTCCACGCCACCTTGACCATGTGCGGCGACAAAAGTCAGGTATTCGAAGGCTGATGAGCGCGTGATGGAAGTATTCTTGTTTGCAGGTTTCTTTTTCATGCGTTGCCTCTGATCTTTTTGAGGATGTTGAGAAATGCTTTGTCCGTCTCGTAGCGCGCCTTCAGTCCGTCCCCTACCGACTGGGTAGAAAAAATAAGGAACTCGAGGGTGGATTTGTGGATCTGCTTATTTTCTGACATTTAAAAAGTATTCATAAGAACAGCAAAAAAGGCAAGTCTGAAGAAAGGAATATAGATAGATCTACACCATTCTGCACAGATAATCTGTAAATGGATGTCTTCGTGGAGGGGAGCGCGGGCATCTTGCCCGCATTAGCTTTTTTGGAGATGCGGGCGAGACGCCCGCGCTCCCTTTTGTCCGCAGAGCGGAAGCCTAGGTTGCATCCGTTGTTTTCGGATTTTGGGGTGGTGTTGCGGGCTGGGTGTGGGGTGCCCGTGGGGTGTTGAGTGGCGGCGTGACGAGTAGGCGACGAGGTGCGCCCGCGGCGGGCGGAGTGCCGCTGGGAAGAAGGACGCGGGTTGGAGTGCCGGTTGGCGCGCCTCTTGGCAGATCGGCAGGGCTTGGAACGAGCGGCGCCGGTGCGACTATGGGTGCGCCTTCATGGGTTTCCTGAGTCTGCGGAGTCGCCTCGGCTTTGTCATTCGGCATCAAGATTGCCATTGGGACAGGTTTTGCAACCGGGATAGGTGCTGCAACAAAAGCATCTGACGGAGTTTCGGCTGCTGTGAATGCGGAAGCCGGGATTTCCAGAGGATCGCCAGCGAAGGGTGAAGTCGGGTCCATGGACGGAACGAAAGACGGAAAGACCACGCTGGAGGGAAATCCTTGCTCTTTTGGAGGCGCATCGTTTTGCACCGATCCGGATGCTTCCCCATGTCCGGCCATGGGTTGCTCGCTCTGAGTCTCTCCGAGATGAACATCCGGCACAAAAGGCGCGTCCGGCGCACCGATTTCGGTCGTTCCTGCGGAAGTGACTTGTGCCACAGGTATCGCGGAACGAACCGCCGGTGGAAATACCACGGATGCAGGAAATCCCGTTGGCTCCGGCGGTGCCATGGGCGCTGGTGCCACAGGCTTCGCTTGCGCCTCAGGTGCGGCAGCTCCGTAATCCGCATCAAACAAGCGGTCTTTGGGATCGACCCGATCAATCGGAATCGTGACGGCTGGCGGCGGAGTGATTTTTCCGAGATACTTGGCCTCTTGCTGATAGAGATCGTGATTGAGATGCTCGGCAGCAACAACCGGAAGATCCGGCACGGAAATGGGTGTGGTGTGCAGACTAACCCTTGAGGTGAGCTTCAGTGCCTCTTTCGGATCGCGCAGCATCCAGGGAAGCTGTCCGAGTTTGGGACGGTTTTTTTCAAAAAGGCCCCAGAGGGTGCATTCATCGTCAGACCACAGGATGAAGTGTTCAAGGTCCGGATTGACGAGGCTTGGATCCGCCTCCAACGCCGCACCGTAAAACCTTGCCGCTTGCAGGACCATACCGTGGTGAAGCAGCGCGTTGGCCATCGCCATGTTTTGTATGGCCTTGCCTTGATTGAGCTCGAGCACAGCGGTTAGAAGGCGGATCGCGCGGCGCGGCCTGGCCTTCGCGAGGATACGAATGGCGAAGGCGAGATCAGTATCGGTGCTGGGAATCGGATCGGCCGCCCAAATGATGTCCGCGGCCTCTTCGTAAGACTGTTTGTCGAAAAGCCCGTGTGCCAGTTGGCGACGGGTCTCCCAGAGCGTGGGATCGTTTTTGAGTTTATCTTTGAGAAAATTTTCGTCGAAAGGCAGTTGGTCGGCACTCACAGGGTAAAAAAGTTAAAAATTGGATTACCATAACGCCACTCCTGACGCTGCTTCGCAAGCCATAAAGTCAAGCCAGCGATGAATTCGCAAGTTAGCCTTGTGGGAAGAGGGATTTACTGAAAACGGTCGGATCTTTTTCTTGCGCAACCATTCCCCGCGAATGGGGTTTGAAACCCTTGAATCAATCATGAAACCCGCATTCTTACTGATCGGCACCCTGTCCGTTTTGGGCTCAGCTTCACTTGCGGCGGCTCCCGAAACCCAAAAAAAGGGCAAGGGTCGCTTCACTGAACCGGTCAAAGAGGCGGTGACACGCCCCAATACTTCACCAACAGCCAGTTCGTCCTGGCACACTTGGACGGCATCCGGTGGCGAAAAATTGGAAGCGAAGTTCAGAGCACTGGAAAACGGAATCGTGACCGTTGAGAAAAAAGATAAAAAACTCTCGCGGTTTGCACTCGTTCGCCTGACTCCAGCGGATCAGGCCTTTGCCAAAGCCTGTAAGATGGCGCAGCCGAATGCTCCGTTTTCGCAAAAGGTGATCAACAGTGCGGCCGCGCGTTTGGATGAATCCATCCATGCCGCACTCAAGGAAAACGAGATGGTGCCGAACTTGCCGATCCCGGACAGCTTGTTCGTGCGCCGCATTTATCTGGATGCGATTGGACGCATCCCGACAGAAGAGGAAGCGCTGGCATTTTTGAATGACCCCTCACCGCAGAAGCGCTCGAACCTGATCAACGGCTTACTTAATTCCCCAGGTTACACCATGCACATGTATAACTGGCTTGCCGACATGCTGCGGGTCAAGGACGACTATGGCAAAGGTGCGCGTGCTTTTCTTTATGAGGATTGGTTGAAAGACCAGCTCGCGATGAACGTACCGTGGAACGCGATTGTCCGGGACATGTTGACGGCCGATGGCAAGCTCTACGAAAACGGGGCGGCTGGATTCCTGCTTCGGGATGCGCAGATGCCGCTGGATGGCGTTTCGAACTTAATGACCACTTTTCTAGGTGCGAACGTGTCATGTGCGCAGTGCCATGATCATCCGTTTTCGGATTGGTCTCAGCATGACTTTTACAGCATGGCAGCATTTTTCGGAGCCACGGATGGCTATCATGAGGATGTGTTCCGCCAAACGCGCCGCATCCTCAAGTCCGAGAAACTCGCAGCGATGGGCAAGAACATGGTCTTCCAGTCACTTTCCGCCAATGCCCTTAACTTGGTAGATCTTCCAAAGAACCGTTTGAAATTTCCGCAGGATTACAAATACAAAGACGCCAAGCCGGGCGAGCTAACCGTTCCCTCATTGATCCGCTGGAGCGATACGAAAGATAACAATCCTGCATACAATCTCACCCAACAGAACCCCGATCAACTTCGCGATCAATTTGCCGATTGGATGGTGCATCCGGAAAATCCCCGCTTCGCCACTGCGATCGCGAACCGCTTGTGGAAAAAGATTTTCGGGGTCGCGGTGCAAGAACCCGTGACGGACATTGACGACCCATCGGAAGCAAGCAATCCGGAATTGCTGGCTCAAATCAGCACCTACATGAAGCAGGCGAAATTCGATCTGCGTGAATTCCAACGCATCCTTTTTCACACAGCGGCTTACCAGCGGCAGGCAAGCCGGATGCCGGACAAGCCGAAGGAATATCTTTTCCAAGGTCCGGTCATTCGCCGCATGAGCGCGGAGCAAGCATGGGACTCGATCGTGACCCTAGTCTCTGGCGACAGCGCGGATCAACTGCTGCTGCGCCGTGGCGATGATCTGCAAAAAACCGTGATCGCCGATGATGAGATGAATGCGGAAACCGTCATGCAACTCGTCGAGAAAATGCGGGAAAGCGGCGCTTTCATGGGTCCAGGCAGCGGCAAGAAACCGGGCGGCGCGCGCATGATCGCCTCGTTTTACGAAGGAGGAAAACCTGAATTTCGCTCTGGCCTACTGCTGGCACGCGCCAGCGAGATTCAACAACCCGCTCCGGAAAATCACTTCCTGCGGTTGTTTGGTCAAAGTGACCGACTCGTCTCCGACTCGAACACTTCCGATGGCAGTGTGCCGCAGATGTTGCAACTCATGAACGGTCCGGTGCAGGACGCAGTCACTCATTATTCACTCGCGGTGCGCGCCGCAAATGAGAAGGAGGATGCGGCATCCAAAATCCATTCCCTCTATATAAGTTTCCTAAGCCGCAAGCCAAGCTCGGAAGAATCTAACAAAGCCCTTGCCGCTCTCAAAAGCGGTTTAAGCACCCAAGACATCGCATGGGTTTTACTCAACACCCGCGAATTCCTTTTCCTTCCCTAACATTTTCAAACCCTTTCCACACAATGAAATCCGATCACACCAAACTCAATGAATTGACCCGCCGCATGTTTGTCGAGCGCATGGCGAAATCGGCCTTCGGTCTGAGCCTGTTGCCTTGTCTTTCACCACAGAGCTTCGCTGAGGAAGCAGCCCAGACTACCGGCCAAGCCAAGCCCGGTTTTGGCAAGGCCAAGGCGGTCATCATGCTGCAACTCTCCGGCGGAATGAGTCAGATCGATAGCTTCGATCCAAAAACCGGAGCATCGAAAGGCCCGGGCTCAGCGGTCAGCACCAAGGCAGATTTCCAAGTTTCCTCGTTCCTTCCGGAGATTGCGAAAATCGCCGATAAAATCACAGTGATCCGGAGCATGACCGCAAAGGTCGGAGTGCATGACCAAGCCCAATATCTGATGCGCACGGGCTTTGAAAAACGAGGCACCGTTGCGCACCCGACCCTTGGCGCATGGGCGCAGAATTTTCTTGGCCCAAGTCACCCCACCTTGCCGAGCAGCGTGTGCGTGAACCGCCCAGCTAACCACGGCAACGGATTTTTCCCCGCCACCATGAGTCCGTTACCGATCCTTGATCCCGATTCAGGACTTCAAAACGCCATCGCCAAGGCGGATTCCACCGTGATGGAAAAACGCCTGTCGCTGCTGCGCCGGATGGACAGCACGTTCAGCGACGCCATCAATGACCCAGCTGTTTCTGCCTATAATGATTTCTATGAAAGCACCCTCCGCCTGATGAAGGGCAAGGATCTGGAATGCTTCGATCTTGAAAAAGAACCCGCCGAACTGCGCGACAAGTATGGCAGAAACAAATTCGGTCAGGGCTGCCTGCTCGCGCGGCGCTTGGTCGAGGGCGGCGTGCGCTATGTCGAAGTGGAAAGCGGCGGCTGGGACATGCACAAAGACCTCGAGGGAGGCATGGAAGATCGCGGTGCGGAATTCGACGCCGCCTTCGCCGCACTCGTCGCCGATCTGGACTCACGTGGCCTGCTCGATAGTACGATGGTCGTCGTAGCAACGGAGTTCGGTCGCAAACCGAGCTTCGATGGCAGTGGACGCGGCCATCATCCCTTGGTTTTTTCCTGCGCGCTTGCAGGTGGCGGAGCGAAACGTGGCTACGTCCATGGCGCCAGCGATGCGGCAGGCGGCGATGTCAAAAGTGATCCGGTCACGGTGGGCGATCTTCACGCAACGATCGCGCAGGCCTGCGGCTTGCCGGTTGAAAAAGCCGCAATCAGTGCGAGCGGCCGCCCGTTCACCATCGGCAACAAGGGCAAACCGGTGAACGGTGTCTTTGCCTGAAATCCGCTGTCGCCACAGATCCTGACAAGCGCGGAACCTTGCCACAAAGCCGTGCTTCGGGCGGATGGGCTAGGATGAAATTCTGGAAAGACTGTTAGATTTCTTGCGTCAACTCCTCAACCAGAAGGATATCCGCCTCTGCCCAGTCTAAAAGGGAAAGCTCCGCATTTTTGCACCAACGGATTTCCTCGTGTTCGTGAGCGAAGGGCACTCCCTCAATGATTTCACAGAAAAATCCTCGGAGCCGGATCGACACCGCGCCATCGGTCCATTCGACAACGGCCGAAAGCGGTTTTCCCACCCGCACACGGATCCCGAGTTCTTCCCGAAGCTCCCGCGCCAAGGCGATTTCCGGCGTCTCTCCAGTATCGACTTTTCCACCGGGAAATTCCCACAACCCTCCCAAATGCCGCTCTAAACCGCGACGACAAGCGAGGAATTCTCCGGAGCTGTTTTTGATGATTCCGCAGACGACTTCGAGCATGGGCGTATAATCTTTTCCATTCGTTTCTTTTTCATGAAAACAGGGGACGCAGGCAGGAATTTGTCAATGCGACTTGAATCTCAAGAAGTTCTTCCTGGCGATTCATATTCCCTTCCAAGGCGTGTTTCAGCGCGACGATGAACAAGGGCGACTGTTCCTCGATTTCGATATTGATCGTTTCAGGGAAGACCGCATCGAGCAGCATGATTCCAAAATCGCAGGGCTCCATCAGTTCCTCCGCCCAACCGAGAATCGTTTCGATGGGTGATCGGTCAGGAAATCGCTTAGTGACGAGTGCAAGGATATCGGCACGATTTTGCACATTCATCAAAAGCGCGAGGAAAAAGCGGTGCTCCGGATTGACGATAAAACGGCGCATCTGGGTGATGGTCTCCCTCCGAAGACATTCCGTCAGCGTATCGTTAACGCCCGACGCGAGTTCCCCGTGCGTTTTTCGAAATGTCGCGAGAACCGCATCCCATGCATCGAGCTCTTTGAGATAGGGCATGGCGTGGCGAAGGATATCGAAGCCCCGCTCGAAATCCAAACGCGCCATCATCTCGTTCACGAAGTTTGCGTAGTCGGGATTAGCGGTCGTTTCGAGCACGTCGAGCAACTGCCTACGGCGCGTGGTTAAAGCATCAGCGTGAAGCGGGTTGATCGCGATATGGGGCGGAAGGTAATTGTATTGCGGGCCCGTACCCGGATCGTGATGGGTGCGAATCACCACGGTAACGGAAGGAGTGTCGAGGTGGAAAAGCGAGTGGATGCAAGCACGGCCGGAGGTGATCGGGATCGTGCGTCCGATTTCCAGTAACTCGATCCGCTTCACCTGAAGATCGCCGGTAAGGATATGAGGAGTCACTGCACGGGCATCCGCAAAATCGAATTCGGAGTGCACACTGGAGCCTTGCATCACATGGAAAGCGCCGGAGAATTCGTGCTGATGGATTTCAGTTGTTCCATCCATCCAGAAGAGAATCTGAATGTAGAAACGCGTATCATTGAATGCGATCAGCTCGGGTTGTCCGAAGCCGGACTCACTCTGAAAAGGTTGTTCGTCCTTGGAAAGAAACTCGTGGATCATTTCCGCCATATTGACATTTGCAGACGGTGGGGCTTCGTCAATCGCAGCGCAGGCAAGCTGAGGAAACACCTCAAGCGAAAAATTCTGCCGCTTCCACCGTTCCAATACCGTGTGACCAAGCTTTTCAAAATAGGCATTCATGTGAGACCATCCTGCGTTCAACCCATGCCCCGGCACAAGGGATAAGAATGGGACGGGAAAGAGAAATAAACCCCAATGAAAGTGCAGCGCTTTTCTAGTAACATGGACGAACTGACTACTAGAAAATATTCATCAAATGGACAGACATGAACACGGATAATAAAGAATGATTCCGCATGCCCTATTCAATTCGTGTTCATCCGTGTCCATCAACGGTTCGCTTTACGATTAAAGATCAGCATCTCAACTCACCATCGCCAACCCAGCGATCCTTCCGCCGGTCCATGCAGCTTGGAAATTAAACCCGCCGGTTATGCCATCGATATCGAGGCACTCGCCCGCAAAGTGCAACCCAGAAACGATGCGGCTTTCCATCCTGCGAAAATCGATTTCCTTCAATTGAACTCCACCACAGGTGACGAATTCGTCCTTGTTGGTGGTTTTGCCTTTGACCTGAAACCGGCAATCCGTGAGCTGATGCACCAACGCGTTCTCACGATCTTTGGTGAGCTGCGACCATTGAGTCTCCGGGGCGATGGCGGTGGTTTCGAGTATCCGCTCCCAGAGTCGGCGCGGCAGACCGGCAGGCACTTTGTTTTTGATTAGGGACTTCCCTGAGTCGGCACGATGGTTCGAAAACGTTTCGCGAAGTTTTTCGGCTGAGGTTTTTCCGAGCCAGTTGACCGAAATTTCCACGGCATAATCTTGTTCGGAAAAGCGCCGTGCCTCCCAAGCAGATAGCCTCAGGATCGCCGGCCCGCTGAGGCCGCGATGGGTAATCAGCACCGGACCGCTCTGAGCCGGACTTTTCGGAATGATTTTCACACTCGCGTTTTGTACCGAGAGTCCAGCAAGCCCTTCGAGGCGCTGGTCTGGAATATTGAAAGCGAAAAGCGAAGGAACGAGCGGCACGATGCTGTGGCCAAGCGTTTCGATAGCACGTGTGAGCGGAGACGCTTTGAGCGAGCCAGACGTGATGCATACTTTGTCTGATCTAACCGTTTCACCATTACTGAAATGTAAGGAAAACTTTCCGTCGGGATCGGCTTGTAGTTCCTGGAGCGCGATGCCGGTTTTTAAAATCACGCCAGCATCGCGGGCGGCTTTCATGAAGCAGTCGATGATCGTCTGCGAGCTATCGGTCACTGGAAACATCCTGCCATCGGCTTCGGCTTTCAACTCCACCCCGCGCGCCTCGAACCACGCAACGGTGTCCTGTGACTGCCATTCGTGAAACGCCCCGCGAAGCTCACGCGAGCCGCGCGGGTAGTTTTTCGAAAGCACCGCGGGATCGAAACAGGCATGAGTGACATTGCAGCGCCCGCCACCGGAAATCTTCACCTTGGTGAGGAATGCGTTACCTTTTTCATAAACGGTAACCTCCGCCGAAGGATCGGCTTCGGCAGCGGTGATGGCCGCAAAGAATCCCGCCGCGCCGCCGCCGATGATGGTGATTGTGCGAGGGGTGATAGTTTTAGGCTTCATCGGGTATAGGTCGTATAGGACTTATAAGACCTATTCTTTATGATTTTTCCGATAATTCAATCTTGCGCGGGTCATATTCTCACGAAGTCCACCTTTTTTGAGGAAATCATTCTCTAAACGGCGGATCTGCTGATCTAACAGGTAGTTCGCCTGATGAATCAAGCAGATCGCGATGTTCGCGAGAATTTCTGGAGGGCGCGTTTCCATATAGGTCCTATAGGTCTCATAGGACTCATTTTTCTTTTTGCCGAGTTTGCGAACATAAAGAGCTTCTTTGGAGTCCTTATCCCACATTTCCATATCACGGACTCTTAAAAAATCCTGATAGTCTTTAAGGAGTTCTTCGAGGCTGGCTCGTGCCACATTCGTGAGCTTAATTTCCATCTCGGAGGATGTCTTGGAGGCTTTGCTACCTTCTACAATATTCTGCTTTCCAGAACGCGCGGCCTGCACCATCTGATCAATGGTGCGATCACTGCGCTTCAGGACACGCTCGCAAAAGCGAAAAGTGAAATCGTAGACGATCTCAGATTTTCGGTAAGAGAGAAGCTCACGGTAATTGCCACCTTTGGGAAGGAAGCCTAGAGTTTCATCCGGGGAGGAAGATGATTTCATAGGTCTTATATGTCCTATAGGACCTATTTCTTCAAGCCTTCACATAAACCTCTGCCCCAGCTTCCGCAAATTCCTTGCTTTTCTCCTCCATGCCTTTTTCGAGGGCTTCTTCTTCGGAGATTCCCTGGGCGGCTGCGTATTGCCTGACATCTTCGGAGATTTTCATTGAGCAGAAATGCGGTCCGCACATCGAACAGAAGTGGGCGGTTTTGGCACCATCCTGCGGAAGGGTTTCATCATGGAATTCACGAGCGGTTTCCGGATCGAGACCGAGGTTGAACTGGTCTTCCCAGCGGAATTCAAAGCGGGCTTTGGAAAGGGCGTTGTCGCGGTATTGCGCACCGGGGTGGCCTTTTGCAAGGTCGGCTGCGTGGGCGGCAAGCTTGTAGGTGATCACTCCGTCTTTCACGTCCTTTTTGTTAGGGAGACCGAGGTGCTCTTTGGGCGTCACGTAGCAAAGCATCGCGCAACCAAACCAACCAATCATCGCCGCACCGATGCCTGAGGTGATGTGATCATAACCTGGAGCGATATCCGTGGTCAAAGGCCCGAGCGTGTAGAACGGAGCTTCGTGGCACCACTCGAGTTGCTTTGCCATGTTTTCCTCGATCATATGCATCGGCACGTGACCGGGACCTTCGTTCATCACTTGGCAACCTTTCGCCCATGCACGCTTGGTGAGCTCGCCCTGAACTTGAAGCTCACCGAACTGAGCCATGTCATTGGCATCCGCCACCGAACCCGGGCGCAGGCCATCACCGATTGAGAAGCTGACATCATAAGCCGCGCAGATGTCGCAGATTTCATCCCAATGCGTGTAGAGAAAGTTTTCCTTGTGATGCGAGAGGCACCACTTCGCCATGATCGAGCCGCCGCGCGAGACAATGCCGGTCATGCGGCTGGCGGTCATCGGGACAAAGCGCAGAAGAACGCCGGCATGGATGGTGAAATAATCGACACCCTGCTCGGCTTGCTCGATGAGCGTATCGCGGTAAAGCTCCCATGTGAGATCCTCGGCCTTGCCGTTGACTTTTTCGAGGGCCTGATAGATCGGCACCGTGCCAATGGGTACGGGAGAGTTGCGAAGAATCCATTCACGGGTCGCGTGGATGTTCTTGCCGGTGGAAAGATCCATCACGGTATCCCCGCCCCACTTGGTTGCCCAACGCATTTTCTCGACCTCTTCCTCGATTGAGGATGCGACCGCTGAGTTGCCGATGTTCGCGTTGATTTTCACGAGGAAATTGCGGCCAATGATCATCGGCTCACACTCGGGGTGATTGATGTTGAGCGGAATGATCGCGCGCCCAGCGGCGACCTCGCTGCGAACGAATTCAGGAGTGATCTGCTCGGGAATGCGCTGCGGGAAGCGTTTGAAAATGCCGGGCGTATACGGGCTGTCGGGAGATTGATGAGAACCCGTGTGCTGCTTGTTGAGATCATTGCGAACGATGTCGCTTTTCATGTCCGTGATCTTCGCGAGGCGCATATTTTCACGGATCGCGATGAATTCCATTTCCGGAGTGATGATGCCGTTGTCGGCATACCATTTCTGAGTCACGGGTTTGCCCGTCGCACGCAGAGGTTTGCGGCGCTCTGCGGTCAAACCGGGAAACTCGACGAAGCGATTGGCGCGCTCGGACTTGGAGGCGAACTCCGCGTGCTTTTCCGTGAGGTAACCGTTGTCTTGCGGCTGCACCTCGCGGCCGTCGTAAGCCTCCACATCGCCGCGTTTTAAAATCCACTCGCGGCGCAAGGGCGGCAAGCCTTCTTCGGAAGTCCCTTTGAAATCCGGATCTCCCCATGGACCCGAGCAGTCATAAACCCGCACCGCCTCATTTTTCTCAATCCTGCCGTTGAACGCCTTGGTATCACTCAGGGTAATCTCACGCATCGGCACCCGCACCTCGGGATGAATCTCACCCTGCACATAAATCCGGGTCGAAGCTGGCAATGGCGCGCGGGATTCATCGTGTGTGGCGGCTTCCTTACCGGCGGTTTCTTCTGGGCTGATCATGATGGTTTCTGAGTTCGTGTTGCAAAATCGCGAATCAGAAAACCATCGGAAAACAAGAAAGCCATACAGCCATCCCGACTCCCTACGGCGGCATGATCCGCTTCAGGTTCGAAGGGTTTCTTTCCGCGCGTCGAAAAATCTCAGCCTCCCGTTCGGAAAGCTCCCCTGTCGTGTCGGCAGAGTCAATCAGCCCATCCCACTTGTCAAGAAC
Source organism: Prosthecobacter debontii (assembly GCA_945873125.1). Taxonomy (GTDB): domain Bacteria; phylum Verrucomicrobiota; class Verrucomicrobiia; order Verrucomicrobiales; family Akkermansiaceae; genus Luteolibacter. The sequence goes on along the minus strand of CAMCBV010000018.1, from coordinate 38,290 downwards.
CCGAAAACCGCCGGAGGCTTTGGACTGCTGAGATTCTTCTCAGCTCTTTGTGTCGGGCTGTTTTACCAAGTGAAAAAGTTAATACCCCGCGGCTCCCTTTTACAACATCCACCCTGAAAGCTGTGGATAACCACAGCAGTCCAGAGCCTGCGGCGTAATAGCTCTCTCTTTGCTTGCCCCGCTCGCCTCTTCCCGCTACTCCAAGCGCGACATGAGTGAAGTTTCCCAAACACCCCAGTCCACCGAAGCAGAATTGATCGCCGTTCGCCGCGAGAAGCTCGCCAAACTCCGTGAACTCGGGGTCGATCCCTACGGTGCACGTTTTGAAACCACGATCTCCCCTGCCGATCTCAAGGCAAATTTCGAGGAAGGCAAACAAGTGACCACCGCCGGACGCATCGTCGCGCTGCGCGATATGGGGAAATCGGTTTTCTTCGGTGTCGGCGACGCACATGGCTCCATCCAAGGCTACCTCAGTATCAAGGAGCTCGATGAGACCCAAGCCGCGATCTGGAAATGTCTCGACCGCGGCGACTGGATCGGGGTCTCTGGCGAAACCTTTCTCACCCGCACCGGCGAGCCGACGATCAAAGTTTCATCCTTCACCGTGCTCTCCAAATCGCTCCGCCCGATGCCGGACAAATTCCACGGCCTTGCAGATCGGGAAACAAAATACCGCAAACGCCACCTCGATCTCATCGGCAATCCCGACAGCGCGCAACTTTTCATCACCCGCTCGAAAATGATCGCGGAGATCCGCAATTTCCTCCACGCACGAGACTTCCTCGAAGTTGAAACTCCCATGCTGCAATCCGTCGCCGGCGGCGCAGCGGCGCGCCCCTTCGAGACGCATCACAACGCCCTCGGCATGCCGCTCACCCTGCGCATCGCTCCAGAACTTTTCCTCAAACGTCTTTTGGTCGGTGGCTTCACGAAAGTGTTCGAACTCAACCGTAACTTCCGCAACGAGGGCATCTCCCGCCGCCACAATCCGGAGTTCACGATGCTGGAAGCTTACTGGGCGTTTTCCGATTTCGAGGAAATGGCAAACATGGTTGAGGAAATGACCTGCCACCTCGCCGAGAAATTCTGCGGCGGCTTGAAGATCGAGCACAAAGACGAAGAAGGCAACGTGATCCGCACCATCGACCTGACTCGTCCATGGAAACGCGCGAACTATCACGACCTCATCAAGGAAGTCGCGGGCGAAGATTTCTTCGACATCACCGCTGCCGAGCGCCGCGCGAAGTGTGAAGCGATCGGTGTGCAACTTTCCGAAAACATGGAGGACTACGAGGTCATCCAACAGGTCTTTGAGAAAAAAGTCGAGGAGCACACGTTTGATCCGTGCTTTGTCACCCGCGTCGCAAGCGAGCTTGTTCCCCTCGCCAAAGTCACCCCCGGCGGCCGAACGGTCGAGGTTTACGAACTCATCATCAACGGTCAGGAAATTTCACCGGGTTACTCCGAGCTCAACGATCCCGACGTCCAAAAACAACGCCTCGAGCACCAAGCCGGTGGCGAAGAAGAACAAAAGGTCGATTACGATTTCATCGAAACCCTCGAGCACGGCATGCCACCTGCAGGCGGCATCGGCATCGGGATTGATCGCTTGGTCATGATGCTCACCGGCGCGCCGACCATCCGTGATGTGGTGCTCTTCCCGCTGTTGAAGAAGAAGGATTGATCATCCTCTTCAGCCCCAACAGGGCGGCATACGATAGCCTCTGGCAACGTACTAGGTGATCAGATAAAAAATCCCGAGCCTTGACCCTATTTCGTGAAACAGGCAGGGACTTTTATCCTTAAAATCCATATCTCGCTGCCCTAATGTTAGAATGTTTTCGATGGGATTTTTAGCGCCGATAGATATGGACGCGTAAGGATACGCGTCCCTGCCCTTTTGATCAACGGCATCACTCCTTGCTCGGAGCTGGTGTAGCTGCTGGTGGAGGAATCGGGCAAACAAAACCTTTGATCACCTCGGGAGGTTGTTCTTTCGGCGCTTCTTTTTTCTCAGGCTCAACCGGCGGCGGCACACAGACATCTCCCATGAGCCGTTGCTCGGGCGGGAGCACGAGCTGACTTGGCGACTGCAACTCACCAACCGTCCGTACGGAATCCGGTTTCTGATTTTCTTTATGGCAAGCTGCTGTTGAAAGCGAGATCGCCACGGCCGCGGCGCCCATCACACGAATCGACCCACAGATCGACCCATGCTTCTGCTGCAGCGCGCGCACTTCATCGAGCGAACAATTCGTCAGATCGAAGACTTCTTTCTGGCATTTACCGCAGAAACGACCGTTGTCAGTCGCTTGCATGGCATCCCAATTCATCGGGCATTTGAATGAAAAGTTTTTATCGGTGAGTCGGTTCATAAGGGTATTTAAAAGTGGGTGATATGATTGGGAACCGAGAGCTGCCATTTCCTTAGAAGAAATTAACACTAGGTCATGTGGCGCAACCCGCGTCGTGACAAGCATGTCAACGGATTTCCCTGAAATCGACTTCGGGAAATTCCGCGAGGATGACCTTGCGTTCCCCCTCGTTTGCTATCGCGAGTGTCGTCGAGAGCGCATCCGCCAAGGTGGCGGTCGGGGCGGTGACGACGGTGGTGCTATCGCGGCGTGTGTTCGTGCCGTCGGATGGACGGAAAATGTGATGGAAACGACCTTCGGGATCGAAGGTGTGACCGCTGCCCGCGGAAACGGCGAGGGCGCGACCAGGGGGAAGAGTGATTTTTTTACCGGTGGCCGAGAGTTCGACTTCCCATGGCTTGCCGTCCGGAGCGTTTCCTAAAGCTGCGTATTCACCGATGTTTATCAGCATATGGGGCACTCCTCGCTTCTGGAGGAGGGCGGCGATCTGGTCGGTGGCATACCCTTGGACGATTCCGTTCAAGGTGATGGCCATGCCTTTTTTTTCGAAGGCAACCGTGTTAGCGGTCACCTTGACCTTCCGGAAATCGACCAATGCGAGGGACTCTGCCCATGTGGTTTTTTCCATGATGCCGCGCTCCGTGAGGTCTGACTCTTTCCATTTCTGCCGCCAATTCCAGAGCGGTTGCACGGTGATATCGAACAGCCCTCCGGTCTTTTCGCCATAGCCGAGGGCGGTGCGGATCAGATGAAGGAATTCCTCGGGAGGATTTTCTAACATGCCTTCTCGGTTGAGTTTGCAGAGAGTGGAATCCGGGTCATAGAGGCTGAAGAGAGATTCCATTTCGCGGAGACGGCTCATGCATTCTGCGGAGATTTTTTTGAAAAAGGATTCCGAAATCCCATGAACTTGGAAGTGGACGGCTGTGCCGAAGACATAGTCGGAAACCGTGAGGAGGAGATTGCGACGGCGGCAGGAGGTAAGAACTGCCGCACCGAGGATGGTGATGGCGTGGCGGCGGTTCATGTGGAACGGCGGCGGGTGCGGAGAAACAAGACCAAGCCGGTGGCCGAGAGGACGAGGACGCCGATGACCGTGAGATCGTAAATCCACTTCCCTAGCGTGCCAAAGAAACGCCCGGAATGGAGATCGAGAATGACGCGGTCGAGTGGGATGCCGTCTCCAGAGAAGGCGGTTTTCCAGGTTTTCAGATCTGAAGCGCTCGGAGTTGCGGGAGATGACCAATTTATCTCCAGAGCGGCGGGAGTTTCATTGAAATCGAGGAGATTCGCATCGCTGGTGAAGGTTCCGGAAACGGTATCTAAGACGAGGGCGAAATTGTCAGTGCGCCCGGCCTTTGCAATGGGAGTGGCTGGGAGTGATACGGAATCGAGGGTTTCGATAAGTTCACCATCAAGGCCGAAATAATACACAGCGGAGTTCGTGACGACAGCGGTGCCATCACGCAGCGGCACGGCTCCGACAAGCGGGGAGCTATCGCTGATGATTTTTTTCCTGTGAAAAATCTTTCCATCCCAGCTTGCAGCGAATGCTTTCCCGTCGAGTCCGAGGGCCTCGGGTTTCCCTTCGAGGGCCATCCCGTAGCGTGCCTCGATCCATGGCGAGGTGACGCGGCGGTTGCTCAGATTCAGATCAACCGTATGATTCAGGATCAGGCCGGTGACGCAGGCGATGGTGAGCGGCACCAGCAAGAGAAGGCCGGACCAGCGGTGAATCGTGCGGCTCCACCGCTTCTTTTTTTGATTTTCGGCCACGGCGTCAGACGAGAGAATCGAGGTAAAGGGCTAATCTCGCGAGCTTGGTGACCGCGCGGACGGAAAGGGTGGCTCCGGCAACGTTCTTCACATCGGCGGAGAGCTGATCGCCGCTTTTCAGCGAGGCGTTGGAAAACTGTTTGGTGAAAAACGGCTTGCTGACCTCCCATCCATGGCTCTCACGATAAATGAGGATCTCCACAGATTTGATGTGCCCGTTTTCGATCAGGAAGCCGGTGGTAATCGGCTGAGTCTTCCCGATTTCCTCGAGAATCCAGACGCTGCGATCGCCCTGTTTCCAGTGGCGGATCCGGGATTCCCCGAAGTTGTGCGACATGATTGCCTTGGCGCGGGACTTGGCTTCACTGGAGAGACTGAGGACGGAAGCGCTTGGGATTTTCCCTCCGAAAGCTGATTTGATGAACTCGGATGGCTGCTTGTAAACGCGATCCTCGCCATGCACGCAGGCCGCGATGGCGAGCGTGAGTGCGAGGATGCGGATGGGCTGTTTCATCGTAAGGGGCTGGATCGACCGGAGACCGATCCATTTTCTCCAATTAAAACGCGTAGCCAACCCCAAAGTTGAACACGTCGCGGTTCGCATTGCCCTTGGTGCGGTCCTCGTGGAGCCAGTCGACCTTGACCACGGTGTTTTCGGTGGGCCAGAAGTTGAAGCCTGTCTGGAACTCAACCTGGCCGTCCGGCGCGTCCTCGTTCTCCCAGTAAAGGGCGCGGGTGAACACACCCAGCGCCATACCGTTTCCAAATGTCCACTTGTAGGACGGCTCAATGTAACCACCATACTGGGTGTCGATACCCGTGCCATTGACCGTGCCGCCACCGACTGCGGTGTCACCGCTGATATCCCAGTTTGCGACGAGGCCCCGCAGCCCGAAGCCACCGTCCGTATAGATGAAGTGCCCCGTGGTGAGCACGGCGCTGTTGTCCTCCGCGCCGCGCGAGATATCGTCCTGATACTGAATGCCGGCGCCGAGCTCGAGGCCGCTGATGCCGGTGTATCTGACTCGGGCGGTGGTGGCCGCTCCGCGGAAGCTGTCCGCTTTCTGCCTGCCTTCACGCAGATCGGGACCGTTGAGATTGATGTCGTCCCTGTCAACTTCGAGACCCCGGTGCACGGCGATATCCCATTGCAGACCACTGTCATAGTTCTTCCGAAGGAGGAAGCCGTATTCCGTCCAGGTCGAGGGGATGATCTCGGTTTCGATGCGATTGCGCTCGACGCCATAGAAGGTGTTAGGCTCATGGATCTCGTTGGTGATGCCTAACGGGACCAGGAACGCGCCAGTCTGGAGGTGATAATTGTTGCCCAGATCCAGCTCGAAGTAGGCCTGCTCAAGCTCCCACTCGATGTCGGTGCCGGGATCGTTCGAATAAAGATGCTCCAGCTCCAGCTCGGATACGAAGCGCGAGCGATGATTGAACTCATAGGCTGTGAAAAGCACAAGACGGTGGATATCGAACTTGTCGTCAACATCACCCGAATTGAAATGAGCTTCGCCATACGAGCCGAAGCTGAAGCGGTCATACCACGCCTGCTCCTTCGGAGAGGCAAAGGAGGCATCAATGTCGGATGCGGCGGTAGCTTCGTCTCCCGCGAGGCGATCGCGAAAGGTTTGGGCTTGCAACAACTGCCCGACGGCAAGGCAGATGGTGACGCTGGCTGTGAGGGTGCTTTGCTTGTTTAGCTTCATCGTTGTCCTATTGAATTAAATGACGTGTTTGGCGTGAGTCACGCTAATGAGACTCAATCGCAATAGCAAGGGGTTTTTTTCTCAGATCTAGAGAATTTATCTGAAATGGGAGCAAGTAAATGCCCCTGAGGCTGGCTCACTCGGAAATCTTTCCCCTGAATCGATGAGCAAGAACTCACCAAAGCCATGCTTTAAGGGATGCTCATACGAGACAACTTGGATGATCCGGGAAATTCGTGGTGAGTCTCATTCCAGATAAGTTTACCCGTAAATTGCCCTCAACGCCTCCACCACGCCATTGCCATGGGCGGCTTTTGCGATGTAGCCGTTTCTGGATTCGATGACCTTGCGGATCGCGGACACGGCATTTGCGGGACAAGCGGCCTGGCCGGAATATTCTTTGGAAAGCATTTCGATGTCGTTGTGGCTATCGCCCATCGCAAAGTTTTGAGAGATGTCCAATTCATGCAGCCGCGTGATCTCGGACAGGGTGCTGCCTTTCTGATAATTTTTGTGACCGAAGCGGAGATAAATCGAATTCCGCTGCCAGCCCAGCTCCGGCACTTCGTTGATGAGCGGTGCGATGCGCTCGACGATCCATTCCATTTCCTCTTCCGTGCGTGAGATCAGCCCGGCGGGATCACCATCCAGCTCGATGTATTGCGCCCCCGTGTGCTCCTCGACGAATTGGCGAATGTGTTTGAGTGTCTTGCGCGATTTTTTAAAAAGCTGGTGAATGTCTTTGGTGCATCGGGTGTTCCATGCCTTGTGAGGTTGAAACCGGCCGAACGCGTTTGGAAAAAAAATCTCCCGCTCTCGTGCGATCACCCAATCCGGAAGAAACGGAAATTTACTCTCCACCAAGCCCTCGACCACATGCGGCATGGAACGCCCGGTGTTGATTCCCCAGACAGCATTCCTCGTTTCGCGAAGGTTTTTTATGGTTTCAAAAAACGCAATTGGCACGGGATGGGAATCCGAGGGATCATGAAGCGTGCCATCAAAATCAAAAGACAACAGCAAATCGGGCTTCTCACAGGCATCCAGCGTTCTCACAGCGCAAGGTTACAACAATCCGATGCTCACGCAACAGAAGGAATCGATTCAGGTGATTTAGGCAGGGTTCTATCGCAGCGGAATCATTTCAGCACATCGCAACGCTTCGCCCATGCCTGCCAAAGCTCCTTGAATTCCTCCAGCTTTGCGGGTTCATTTTCCGCAAGGTCATTCAGTTCACTTGGATCGTCTTTCAAATGATAGAGATGCCAGATCTTCCGATCTCCACTCACCGCCTTCCAATCTCCACGGCGCACGGCTTTTTTGCCGTAATGCTCCCAATACAAAACTCTTTCTGTTTTTGCCGCACCTGATTTGAAAGAAGAAATAAGGCTGACCCCCTCATACGGCTTGATTTCTTTGTTATCGACCTTTTTCGGATATTCTGCGCCACCGGCTTCTAACAGCGTAGGCATCACATCAATCACATGACCTACCTGCGGGCGAATGCTTCCCTTGTCGCGAATGACTGCTGGCCAATGGGCGATGAATGGAGAAGCGATGCCACCCTCATGCGTGAACATTTTATAATTCCGGTAGGGCGTGTCCGACACGTTCGCCCACTCGAGGCCTCCGCTTGAGTAAGAAAGCCCAGTTCCAAGAGGCGCGTCTTTTTGTCCTCTGTCAAATCCGCCGGGACCGCCTTCTGCTGAGCACCCGTTGTCTGACATGAATAGAATCAATGTTTGATCCAGCTGACCGAGTTCTCTGAGTTTGGCAACCAGTTTGCCAACGTTTTGGTCAATGCAGTCAATCTGTGCGGCGTAGATTTCCATCCGATGCGACAGGTCTTTGCGCTTTTCCTCTGGCATTTCGCTCCATGCCAAGGCAGATGGATCACGCGGGCTAAGCACCGTATTTGCTGGAATCACACCGAGCTGCTTTTGTTTCTCAAAACGTTTTTCCCTAACCGCATCCCAACCGACATCGTAGCGTCCTTTGTATTTTTCGATGTCTTTCGGTTTGGCCTGCAGAGGCCAATGGGGAGCGATGTGGGCAAGATAAAGAAAGAAAGGTTTTTTAGTTTCCTTCACAGCCTCGTCGATAAAGTCGATGGCACGATCCGTAAAATCATCAGTGACGTAGAGATTGTCGGGAGGATCGATGATCTCGTGGTTGGAATAGAACTTACGTTCCGGTTTAAGCTTCATGGTCTCCTTGAAATACAGGCCTCCTCCATGCAACACGCCCCAATAGCGATCAAATCCACGATCAACAGGCTTCATGCCTGCGCCATCACCCACGTGCCATTTACCTGTCATCAAGGTTGCGTAACCCGCGGGTTTGAGCGCCTCAGCCAATGTCACGCAATTGCGATTCAAGTGACCCAAATATCCCGGCTTGTCGGTTTTTTCCGTCATCGCTCCCACTCCAGCCTGATGAGAATATAACCCAGTTAACAACGCGGCACGTGTCGGACAACAACGTGAAGTGTTGTAAAAATTTGAATACCTGAGCCCATCTCTGGCGAGACGATCCAGATTCGGCGTTTCAATTTCCGAGCCATAACAACCCAGATCCGAAAAACCCATATCATCGACAAGCATGACGATGATGTTCGGTTTCTCACCGGCATGAGACGGCAAGACAACCCCAAGCAGATGCAAGGCGGTCGCGGCAAACAAGGTTTTCATAAGAACTGGAATCTACCCGATCACTTCATCAGGTCTCTCAGGAATTCTCGAGTTCCAAAAAGACCTTTGCCACGTCCTCGAAAGCAACCAGATGAAACTTCCCTTGGACCCGATGCTCTTTAATGGAGAGCTTCACCTCATAGTTGGAGAATTCCTTGTTATCCAGACGCTGCTTTTCCTTACCCATGAGCTTGCGCTCAAAAATCGAGACATTTCCCTCAGGCAATTGGGATTGAAAGATAGGCTCGGGGACTTCAGGGAACAAGCCGTCCGAATGTTGGTTGTTGATCCACTTACCCATCCCCTCTTCGGTGGCGTCGGGCGCAAACAGATAAACGGTTCCGGTTACGGCAAACATGATGTCTTTGTGATCGATTCTCAAAACTAAGACCGCCTTCTGATCCGCCAAAGCATAGAAGACTAGGCTATCGCGAATACCCACCATTGAGTGAGTGACTTGTTGTTTTTTCGCCTCCTTGAATGCGAGTTCGCGCGCGGCGGCAACGGGTTCAGCCATGGCTTTGAGACTGAATAAAGAAAAGAGAAGCAAGATAAGGTTTTTGAATTTCATCATATAAAATCTTTCCTGTATAATCGTCCAGAACTCGCGATACTTCAAGGGCACATTGGACCTATGGGTGCGAAGATTGACAAAACCGCTTCCTAGTTCCGTAATCGCATACACATGAATATCCACGGCGTGCTTGTCTTCGGCCTCGGGCTAGTGATTTCCTTCTGCTCGGCCGCGGAGATGACCCGTGGACCTTATCTGCAGCTGGCTCGGCAAGATGGAATCACCATTGTCTGGCGCACCGACAAAGCGCTGAAAAATCCCAGGGTAGCTTATCAGAAAGAGGGCGACAGGAAATTGAGCCAATGTGCTGCCAACGCGATCTTGCCTCGCGGCTTAGCCGGTCAAGACAAGCTCAGCAAGGCACCTGAGGGCACCATCCAATATGAGGCAACGATCAGCGGCCTCGAGCCAGGCACAAGCTATCGCTATTTTATTTTCGATGGAGATACCGAGCTTTTAAAAAGCGACGTTGACCATCGTTTCTCGACCCACCCTCCAGCTGGTAAAGCGACCCCAACGCGCATATGGGTGGTCGGAGATTCCGGCACCGGAGAGCATCATCAGCTGCTCGTTCACCGAGCCATGCAGATATACACCAAGGAAACGAAACGCCCGCTCGACTTCTATCTGCATGTCGGTGACATGGCATACGGACAGGGAACCGATGATCAATTTCAGAAAAAGTTTTTTGAGCCCTACGAAAAAACACTGCGCAACACGGTTTGCTGGGCATCGTTGGGCAACCATGAGGGATCCAGTTCTGACGGGAAAAAAAACAAAGGTCCGTTCTTCGATGCTTTTGTCTGTCCGACTCGAGGCGAAGCCGGCGGTCTTCCATCCGGCAGTGAATCTTTCTATTCATTCGACTATGGCGATATCCATGTGATCTGCCTGAACTCCCATGACATCGACCGCACACCGCAAGGTGAGATGGCAAAATGGTTGGTGCGAGATCTGGCCAACACTCAAGCAAACTGGATCATGGGTTTCTGGCATCACCCCCCTTACACCAAGGGAACCCATGACAGTGATACTGAAGAACAACTTGTGGAAATGCGGAACCACATCATGCCGATCATGGAAAAGGGTGGCGTGGATATGGTGTTGAGCGGACATTCACACATCTATGAACGCTCGATGTTGCTCGATGGCGCTTACGCCACGCCGACCACTGCAAAAGGGGTGATTTTTAATGATGGCGATGGAGATCCGAAGGGAGACGGCGCTTATCTAAAAAGTGAGAAAAAAACTCCGAATAACGGAACCGTGGCAATTGTAACCGGACATGGTGGGGCATTGGGACGCAACGCCATGGGCGTATCTCCCGTGATGCGTCGGATCGTGATGGATCACGGCTCGACCATCATCGACATCGATGGCGACACACTCACAGGAGTCATGCTCGATCTGCATGGCAAGGAGCGGGATCGGTTTTCAATCATCAAACGCGGAGTCGTGAAGCAACGTATCCTCGAAAACCCATGGACTGCGTCAGAGGAAACGTTGGAGCGAACCGGGGCAGGCGTTTTGGGCGCACCGAAAACCGACGCAGATTCCACAAAAGCCCAACAAGCCGGCGCAAAAAACATTTCGAAACCGATGCCGAAGAATATCAAAGCCCTGATTCCAAAAAACGCGCAATGGGATTACCTCGCAAACGGCGAGCATCCGGAAACGGGGATGTGGACACAAACGGGCTATGACTCCAGAGAGGAAGGTTGGAAATCAGGACCTGCCGGCTTCGGTTATGGCGATGGTGATGACCGCACGGAATTGAAGGATATGCGTGGCAAATTCACCAAGATCTATATCCGCCATGAGTTTGTCATTCCGCCAGGGACGGATCTCAAGCGCCTTGGACTGCTCATCAATTACGATGATGCCTTTGTTCTCCATGTGAATGGCAAAGAACTGCTTTCCAAAGGCATTACAAAATCAAAAGAAGGAAAAACTGAAATTGAAAAACACGAGGCAAGCGGCGCGGAGTATTTCTCCCTCGAAAAATTTTCGGAATCATTCAAGCAAGGTAAAAACGTCATCGCTCTCGAGGGCCATAATGACGGCAAGGACAGCAGTGACCTGAGTCTGGACCCCGTGCTGCTACTGGAAACCGAGCAAGCAAACCACTGACTTTACCGCCAAACGTAGATGGATGGATGAATCGGATTGAACGAATATGCGGGAGTTACCTAGATTGGAGCATGGGTTTGAGTAAAACATGGGTTTCTTACATGGTTGCTGTCGCCTTGATCGTTGCTTCTAACAGTTACGCAGAACAAGCAAGCGATTGGCGGATCGAGCTTCTGAATGAGCATGGAATTCCGACAGACACCGCCGCATTGGAAAAAAGTCAGAAAAATCATTTCATCTCCGCCGAGATCTTGGATGAGAAAATCAAGCTCTTGGCATCGGAAAAATTTACCGAGCGAGAACAGGCGCAAAAGGATATTTTAGTGATGGGTAAGGATGTGTTGCCGATGATCCTCGCGCTTCCAACGTCCGATGATCCGGAAGTCAGGATGAGGCTCGGCAAGATTCTGATTTCCCTGCAAGCAGACGGCCGTTGGAACCGGAACGCTTTAGTGCAGCGTGCGATTGAAAGCTTGTTACACGAACGAAAAAATCCCGGGATCGCCGATCCGCAAGGGAAGCTGTTTGTGGAATGCTTCAATACGGAGAAGCCATCGCTCAGCGGCGGCTACCGGCAGCTCAGGTTCAGCGCGCCAGATGGGCTGGCTGGCGCGGTCACCGACGGCATGTTACGCTTCAAGGGAGATCACGCACAGGATGGCGATCAGAGACTCATTCTCCGAGCCAGAGATTTTAACGGCAAACAAGAGTTTCCGGACGTGTTTCGGATTGAATCAAAAATGGGTGGCGCAGCTGGTGGAGTGGGCGCTTATCATGTGGGAATTTCAATCGGAAACGTCAGGGCATTGTTTCACCCCGGCTACCCGTCTGGGGCATTCCGCTTTGAGCGGGTGGACAACAACGTGGCGATGGTTCAAAACACAAACATGGGATTCAACCCACAAGTGGACAAACTTGTTTTGATGAGCATCGAAGTGAAACGACTTGCCGAAGGTAATGTATCTTTGGACGTAACCGTTAACAGCGCAGGTCATCGATTTCAAAAAAGCGCGGTCATCAAAGCCGCCGATATCGGAAAACTCGAAACCATCGGACTCGACCGCAGCGGAAGATCCGGTGGAGACGGCCTGTTCGATGACTTCATTGTCGATTTTGGAAAACCTTAGAATGTTCAGTGGCGCGTGAGCTTGGTGCTTGCCGTGGTCCATCAGGCAATCATGATGCCGTCCAACGAATGGCATTGTTATTTCTGATTTTAGCCTGCGCGCTTTGGGGATTGAGCTTCCCTTTGATCAAGGCGCTCAACCTTGAACAGGCAAGCCGGATACCTGAAGCATCGAGCGTTTTTCTTTCGTCTTGGTTGCAGTGCGCGCGTTTTCTTTGCGGGTCGATTTTTCTACTGCCTTTTGTGCTACGGCGTAAGGCGATTTCATGGAGTGAATGTTCCCAGGGATTGCAACTGGCTTTTTGGGGCGGATTGGCGATGTGGCTACAAGCTGATGCCCTAGCTTATACCGAAGCCTCAACATCGGCATTTCTGACTCAGGCTTACTGTGTGATTCTTCCATTGTGGGCCTGCATGCGCTCACGCCAGATGCCTGCCGCGCGCGTGATGCTTGCAACCGCTTTCGTGGTGATCGGCTGCGTCATTTTATCAGGCTTGAAATGGGGAAGCATGCGAATGGGCCGTGGCGAGTTTGAAACGTTGTTGGCGGCCGTGTTGTTTACTTTTCAAATCCTCACACTCGAAAATCCGAAGTTTGCCGGAAACCGCGGACTGCCCGTCACCTTGGTAATGTTTGCAGGCATTGCCCTTTTGTTTATTCCCATCACTTGGATGGTTGCTCCCAGCTTCCAAGCCTGCATTGAAGCAGGCGCGTCGTATCACAGCATCACCCTGGTTGTGGCGCTCGCGCTGCCATGCTCTGTTGGCGCCTATTTGTTGATGAATGTTTGGCAACCCAAGTTATCCTCAACCGAAGCCGGCCTCATCTACACCACCGAACCCGTATTCACGGCGGTGTATGTCTTGTTCTTGCCAGCTTGCTTGGGCGCTTTCATCGCGGCGGATTATCCCAACGAATCGTTCACCCTTTCACTCGCCGCAGGCGGGGGCTTGATCTTGCTGGCGAACCTATTGATGCAATGGAAGCGATCCCCCCACCTGCCTCCGGCAGGACCGATCGACAGAAACTGATTCAAGACACAAGCTTCGAAACTGCTCCAAAAGCTCAAGATTTGGAGGATTTTAGCGCAGGCCCAGAGGCCGACCCCCAATCCGAATCAGGCTGCCGAAAAAGAAGTAAGGAACGGCGGGGGTTTGAAAATAACGTTCCGTGAACATCCTTTTTTGAAATCCCGCACTTGCCCAAATCCCGTCCTACGCCTACATCGTCCCGCATGGCAACGATCAATTCCAATTTCCTCAAACTCAAGGCAGGTTACCTCTTTCCTGAAATCGCCCGCCGCGTCAAAGCCTATACGGAAGCAAATCCGGAAATCGCGAAACGCATTATCCGTTGCGGCATCGGCGATGTGACCGAGCCGCTCCCCGCCGCCGTGCGCGAGGCGATGCATGTCGCCGTTGACGAACAGGGCGATCGCGCCACGTTCAAAGGTTACGGTCCGGAGCAAGGTTACGAGTTCCTACGCCAAGCGATCGTCGACAACCAGTTCGCCAACATGGGAATTTCCGCTGACGAAGTTTTCATTTCCGATGGCTCAAAATGCGACACAGGAAACATTTTGGATATTTTTGGAAAAGGCAACGTCATCGCCATCACTGATCCGGTTTATCCGGTTTACGTCGATACCAACGTCATGGCTGGAAACACCGGTGACGCCGATGAAACCGGCGCCTACGAAGGACTTCTCTATCTACCATGCAATGCGGAAAACGAATTTGTTGCGGGCGTGCCATCAGAAAAAGCCGATCTCATCTATCTTTGCTTTCCCAACAACCCAACGGGTGCGGTCGCGACGCGGGCGCAGCTCACCGAGTGGGTCAACTACGCGCTCAAGCACAACGCGATCATCCTCTTCGATGCCGCATACGAGGCATTCATTCAAGATCCCGAAATTCCCCACTCCATCTACGAAATCGAAGGTGCGCGAGATTGCGCGATCGAATTCCGCTCGTTTTCAAAAAACGGAGGTTTCACCGGCGTCCGTTGCGCCTACGTGGTGATTCCGAAATCGGTTACCGGTCGCACCGAAGACGGCACTCCCGTCCCGATTCACCAACTCTGGTCCCGTCGCCACTCCACCAAGTTCAACGGCGCATCCTACCCCGTCCAAAAAGGAGCGGCGGCGGTCTTTTCCGAAGAGGGCAAAAAACAGGTTTCCGCACTCATCCATCACTACATGGGAAATGCCAAGCTTCTCCGCGAGACCTGCCTTGCGCTCGGACTTCAGGTCTTTGGCGGCGTCAATGCCCCATACGTTTGGGTTGGCTGCCCCAAAGGGGTGAGCTCGTGGCAGATGTTTGATAAAATGCTCCAGGAAGCCCAGGTCGTCATCACCCCTGGCTCGGGCTTTGGCTCCGCAGGTGAAGGCTATTTCCGCATCTCTGCCTTCAACACCCGTGAGAATGTCGAGGAAGTCTGCCGCCGCCTTAAAGAGCAAATGTCATAATCGGACTTCCATCCGGTAAAAGTGCCGACTATTCTGGGCTCATGTTAAACCTGAAACTGGTATGCATTTCAGCCGGCTGCTTGGCACTTTGCCAATGCATGAACCCGAATGTTGCCGGACCTCCCAATATGGGCGGACCGACCCAAGAAGAGCGCCAGGCATCCATCGCGAGCGAGCCAACCGGTAATTTCTACTACGGACGCCGCTACTATGTGGAGAAAACACGTTTTTGGGGTTATCTACGCGAGCCCCGCCAATCCGCTGAAAAATCCAAACTGGTTATTTTCAAAGAAAACCTGAAAAAAAATCCGGATCGCCTTCCGGAAGACGGGCCTGATGACGCCCGCTACGGCTTTGACAACAACTACGAATACCGCATCTACGGCAGATATACGGGAGAAAAAGCTTACGAGCCCAACAGCAACCAGATTCTGCCCGTTTTCTCCCTCACCGATTACGAGGTGGTAAATCGACAGCCCGGCTGGCTCTTCAGCCCGAAAGACCATTTCCATCCGCAACGCTTCACCCTCTGGGCTCGCTAGTTTACCTCGAGTAGGAATTTTAAACAAATTCATGCGGACGCACCGCTTCGAATTTGCGTTCCGATCATGTCTGCCACTGAAGTTCAACCACAGTCATCACCTGCAACCGCCGCATGGCGCGCGTGGCTGGACGAACACGCGCCCAAACTTTTCCTCTTCGCGAAAAACCAGACGCGCTCTCATGAAGACGCCCAAGACGTCCTCCAGGACGCCATCGTCAAACTGGTGGACAAAATCCGCGCGGGCGAATTCGTCGGCGGGCAGGAAGCTTGGCAGCCTTATCTCTACACGACCATTCGCAGACTCGCCATCGACCTCTCAAGAAAAGACGACCGGAGAAAACGTCGTGAAGACCATGTGTCCGCGGATATTCAAGCCGATCAATATGAGGCTTTTCACCCGTGGTTTGATTCCGAGGAAAGTGATGAGGAGACGCGCGGACAACTCGAAGCCGCCCTGAAAAACCTGCCGGAGAAATTCTCTTCCGTGATCATCATGAAAATTTGGGGCGACCGCACATTTGCAGAAATCGGTGAAGCTCTCGAAATTTCCCAAAACACAGCCGCCTCCCGGTATCGCTATGCTCTTGAAGCCTTGAAACGTGAACTCGCCTCCGCTCGCAAGCGTGGCGATTTGTCGATCTGAACTCAACTCTCCCATATGTCGAAAATTCCTACCATCGCCGAACAACAACTTGCGAATCTTCAACCGAACAAACTCGATGAGGATTTCATGTCGCGCTTACTTGCCGCTACGGATGGATCCTTGTTTGAACTGAGCGATGCGGAACAGCGCTTTGAAAACAGCCTGCGTAAATTCTCTCCACGAAAGCTTTCATCTTCCCAAGACCGCGCACTCCTCGACATTCTCAACCCCACCCCCTTCCACGTGGATGATAAAATCGTGCTTTTCCACAAGTCCGTATCCCGCGCCGGCGAAACAAGCTCGAAAATACGACGTTTCCATATCGCCGCCGCTGCCGCCGTGGCCTTGCTCGGCTCTCTCGCCGCATGGATGACTCCAACTCAATCCAACGACAAGGCCGGAAGCGCTTCCAACCATCCCTTCCATTCCCCGACAACCCCCGCCGCAAACTCCAATTCTTTCGTGCCAGCCACCTTCAATCGAAATTTACGTGACACCCGCGATGAAGGCGTCATTTGGAATCAATCCAACCGACCGCACCGAGTCATGCGCTTCACCTACATGGATCGTGTCACCCTGAAAAACGAAAAAGGCGAATCCATCCAAGTCGAGCAACCTCGTGAAGAGTATGTCATCATTCCTGAAAAAGTTGATTGATCCTCACATCCGTCCAAAAAATATATCATTCATCATGAAATCAAAGACACACACACGATCCCCCATCCTCGCGTTTGGTGCCGTTGGAGTTTTTTGCTTGTTGGGCGGAAATAACGGATTGGCGATTGAGCCTGCACCGGACAACTCGAAGCCTCCTGCCGCACTGCTGGATGAGGCTGGCAAAATCGATCAAGCTGAGGCGAAGCTTCCGTTCATCGGAGTCGTCACCGCATCGCTTCCGGAAATGGTGGCAGATCATGTCAATTTGAAACACGGCATTGGCATCATCGTGCGCACCGTCATGCCCGAAAGTCCGGCCGATCTGGCGGGACTCAAACCGAACGACATCATCCTCAAGGTCAATGACACCGCAGTAAACGAGCCGGAGACATTCAGTGCAAAAATTCGCAGTTTCAAAATTGGCGACAAGCTCTCATTGAAAACCATCCAAAAGGGCGCACCCACTGAAGTCGCTGTCACCCTCGCAGAGCGTCCCGCCGAGGCCGTCGCAAATCTTCCAGACCAAGAGCCACTCTTGCTTGAAGGCGTGCCGGATGGACAAGCGCGGCGCCTGAAGGATTTGATCGAACGCAATCTGGGTCAGCTTGGCGAAAACGGCTTGGAAGAAATGCTTGTGCCGGATCCACGAGTCAACGAACAACTCCAGATGCTCCGCGAGCGCATGAACCAGGCCATGGGAGGCGAGCAGAAAATTAATCCTGAGCAGGCACCAGACTTGCAGTTCCAGCAGAAATCCACCATTCGAATGATGGATCATGAGGGATCGGTCGAAATCAAATCCAGTGGAGAAAACGCCGAAGTCGTGGTTCGGGACAAAGCGAATGAAATTGTCTGGTCGGGCCCGTGGGACACCGAACAGGACAAAGCCGCCGCACCGGATGACATCCGCCAACGGATTGAAAAACTCAATATTCAAAAGGGCAAAGGCTTTTCTCTGCGACTTGGCAGATAACACGCGCTCTCTCTACGAGTGAGGGAACTTTTGTCATCCAAGCGCATTGGCTAGCAGGAAAGACTCGAGGTATAGACTCATCCTCGAATCAGGGTTCGACTTACGAAAAGATTGATGGCAACTTCCTCGCCAAGCCGTGAAATTTTCCATCATCCTTTTATTCTTTGCCGGTTTCATGCCCGGCATGGCCCGGCAGATTGAGCGTATCTGGACGGACGATCAGGGCCGTAACACCAAAGCGCTGTTGTTGCGCGTGGAAAACGGCAATGCGATCTTGCAACTTCCAAGTGGTAAAGAATCTCCGTTCCCCATCGCGAAACTATCCCAAGACGATCAGCTATGGATCCGAAATTTCAGCCAGAAAAAGGAAAAAGACATTCCCGAGAATGCGGATGAGAAGAAACTTAACTTCAATGCCCCCTGGCCCGAGCGAATCAAATTTTCGGATGATCCGGAGATTATAACCGTCAAAGAAGACAAAGATACAAACGAGTTCGTTTATGAATCCGCAAACTATCGCTACAACTGCAATGTGCGGCTCAACAATTCCGTCGTCAAAGGGTTCGCGGTGCTATTTGAAGCCACCCATCAATTTGTGAGGGAATTACCTTTGGCTGTGAATGGCGGTGCGAAAAAAAACGGCAAATATGAAATCATCCTCTTTGAATTCGAAAAAGATTACATCTCCGCTGGCGGCCCTCCCGGTAGTGCCGGGGTTTACATTGGCGGCAAAAATATCGTGATGGTTCCGCTGACCAGTCTTGGCGTGAAAAAATTAGGCAGCGCCTACTCACTGGACCGGGACAAATCCTCTAAGACCCTGCCGCACGAACTGGTGCACCAGTTGACTCCCGATCCCTACTTCGCGGCGGGTTCGATGGGTTGGTTTACCGAGGGCCTCTCGGAATACGTGGCGGTCACCCCCTACTATGCGGGTGGATCGTTCAACGTGAGAGCGAATTCCAGGCCCATCATCGAGTATGCGATCGGTTATGGCAAAGACGGCACGGGTGGACGCGGTCTCGGCAAAGAAATCAAACTTGGACCGCTGAAAAATTTCATGCTCCAGTCCTACTCCGGTTTTACCTCGAACGCGCAGGTCAACTACGGCTGTGGTTTGTTGATCGCAAACTACTTCTTTCACATGGACCAAAAGGAAGATGCGGCGCGGATCAAAAAATTTCTCGCCGCCCTCAGGGAAAACAAACAAGGCGAAGCTGCCTTGGAAGTTCTGTTAGACGGTCAATCCTGGCTGGAACTTGAAAAAGACATCGCCAAGGCCTATTCCGGAAAAGGCGTCAAATTCACTTTCACCGAATAGCCCACGATGATAGATCTTGAACCGATCACCCAACCACCTGCACGAACCGCTTTGCCGGGACTCTCCCCGCAAGAGCTCTCCGAGTGGCTTACTGCCAATCAGGAGCCAGCCTTTCGCGCCAAACAAATCCTCGATTGGGTCTGGAAAAAAAAGGTCACTTCATTTGACCAAATGACCAACCTCTCGGCCGCGCTGAGAGAAAAACTCGCCGCCGCATTCCGCATCACCGCGCTCACGCATGCAAAGACTCAAGGCAGCGCAGACACCACACGCAAGTTCCTGTTCAAACTCCACGACGGACGCTACATCGAATCCGTCCTCATCCCCGCCAACCCCGCGCTCTATGGCGAAAAATCAGATCGCAGGACTCTCTGTGTTTCCTCACAGGTCGGCTGTGCTTACGGGTGTAAATTTTGCGCATCGGGTCTAGCTGGCTACACCCGGAACTTGGACGCCTCGGAGATCGCTGGACAAGTTCTTGCTGCAGAGCAGATTTCCGGTGAGCGCGTGGACAACCTCGTGTTCATGGGCATGGGCGAGCCGATGGCGAATTTCAATAACCTCATGGCCGCGATCGCACTGATCACGGGTCCGGAAACCCTGCACCTCGGTGCGCGTCATCTCACTATTTCCACCTCCGGCCTTGCTCCACAAATCCGCAAACTTGCCGATCATCCCCAGCAAATCCGACTCGCCATCTCCTTCCACGGAGCAACCGATGAAGTCCGGAACCGCATCATGCCGGTGAATAAAAAATACCCAGTGGCAGAATTGTTAGAGGCACTGGCGCATTGGAACTCGACCAAGAAACAAAAACTCACCTTGGAATATATTTTGATCAAAGGGGTCAACGACGATCTCGAACAAGCCACCATCCTCGCCCGCCACGCCCGCCATATTTCCGCCAAGGTAAACCTGATCCCATACAACACGGTCGAGGGACTCGAATGGGAACGCCCCGCCCTTTCCCACTGCCGAGCGTTCCAAGACGTTCTGAAACAAGCCGGAGTCACCGCCACCCTGCGCATCGAAAAAGGCCACGACATCGATGCCGCTTGCGGCCAGCTCCGCCTCAAACAAGAGACAGCTGAAGGGATTATCTAGAAAAGCTGATCAACGACCTGGCGCATCACGCGTAAGGATCCGAAGCTTCGGTTTTCGCGTAATCACTTTGAAGACGCCCCGATTCGCCGTGCTTGAATTGAACTGCCGCCATTGCGCGTCAATGTTTCGATCGCTCCCACATTTCCTTCGACAACCCAATACTTGATATCTCCAACACCCAAATTGCCGGGGTCGAAGATATTGAAATCCGTTGCCTGCCAATGGTTGCCCTTGTCGGTTTGTCCAGCTCCGGCGATTTCCATATCCAGCTGTTCAATCGTGAAACCATGCTTGCCTGTGACGGTAACGCTGCGGGTACAGCGTTGCGCCCCCACCCGACCAAATCTGGAAGCATGATGGGCGAAGGCAAATTCCAGACCGTTGATGTTAGAGGCGAGGTTGATGTTATCACCGTCTGTGTGCTCGTTGACGAGAATGCCGGTGTGATATCCGGTCACGATCACGTTACGTAAAACGGTCAGCGCCGCGTTGTTGCATGCCGGAGTGATGATCCCCGCCGTGCCATGGGTCGGCTTTGATGCCTGAACGTTATAGCGGTTCGTATTGACGAACACATTCTCGATCTTGCATTGCGCGGCATTAAGCAGATCGATACCGCTGATGCGTGGGTTATCAGAAGTGCGGACATCAAGATTCCGTAAACTCACATTCACTCCTGAGAAGCGATGATACAATTTTTCAGGTGTGTTTGAAGCAGAGATGACCGCCGCACCCGAATCAGCGAGGCACTTGATGATGGTCCCGTTTTCGGGAAAAGGAAACGCACCTATTGTTCCGAAGACGGGTGTCGGCTCGCTCTCGCCTACGATCTCAATGGTGAGCCACTCTTTCGTCCCTGGAATGATGATCCGACCAAGATATATCCCGTCAGGAAGGATCATGCGCCCGCCTCCCGCTTCGATGACCTTCTTCAAGCATGCTGAAAACGCCGTTGTGTTATCGGTCTTACCGTCACCCACGGCGCCGTAATCGAGAACATTGAGCGATCGCGAGATTCTGACTCCGGCTGGTTCAGAGACCTTGTGACTCTCCTCCGCCATGGCGGAGCCGCTTGCGATAAGCCAGCCTCCTGTCATCATGATCCGAAGGGTCGCACCCGCCAATTTTTTCATGAAGTTCATCATGCTGCCAAGCTACGCTGAAGATGGTTTACGAAAAAAGCTTCAAATTACGCCGCATTGACAGTTGCCAGCGCATTTCAGAGGGTGCGTGCAGTAATGATTTTCAAAAGTATCTGTAGAGACGTCGGGATCGGCGCAAATTCCTATTTGCTCGATATTGGCGGAGTAAGGGTGATCCTTGATGCAGGCATGCATCCGAAAGAAGAAGGCATGACAGCACAACCGCGTTACGACCTTGTCGAAGACGACACTGCGGAGGCGATTTTCATCACCCATTCACACTTGGATCACGTCGGCACCCTGCCGGTTTGTGTCGATCGCCAGAGCCGCGCGAAGGTTTTCCTCACACCTGAGACAGCCGAACTTGCCTGCGCGATGCTGCATAATTCGGTCAACGTGATGGAAAGCAAGCGTACCGAACTAGGTATTTCCGAATACCCGTTTTTCGTCCACGGCCAACTCGATCGCATGAAAGGCATTTTTGAGCGTCGAAATGTCGGAAAAAGATTCGATGTCGATGAGGCGGGAAAAATCAAAGCGGAATTTTTCGATGCCGGTCACATTCTTGGTTCGGTAGGCGTGATGTTTGAGGCGGAGGGAAAAAAAGTTTTCTACACGGGAGATGTGAATTTCGAGGACAGCACCCTGCAGAAAGGTGCCGTATTTCCCGATGGGGAGGTTGATGTGCTCATTGTCGAGACCACCCGTGGCGAACAAGCCAGACGCGCGGATTATTCGCGCCGCGAGGAGGAGAACGAATTTGCCGCAGCAATCAATGGGGTTTTGAAACGTGGCGGATCCGCGCTAGTTCCCGTTTTCGCGATGGGTAAAACCCAAGAGGTTCTGGCCATGCTCCAACGCTTCAAGGAAGAAGGTCTGATACATGAAAACGTGCCGGTCTATATCGGTGGTCTCAGCACCAAAATGACCACGATTTATGACAAGTTTTCCGATGTCTCCCGTCGCAACCGACGCGGCTTCAAATTCCTGACCGATATGGAATTGGCCGGAGGTAACAAGAAACGGGTAGGTCCCATTCCTTTCAATAACGGCTGCATCTACGCCCTCTCCAGCGGCATGATGAGTGAAAAAACCGTCTCTAACAACTTCGCGCGACAAGGAGTATTGGAGAATAAAAAGCACGGCTTGTTCTTTGTGGGTTACGCGGATTCGGAAACTCCCGGCGGCAAGATCCGCGCCGCGAAACCCGGCGACATGGTCGAGCTCGATCCGGCTTATCCTCCCGTCAAACTCAACTGCGAAGTCCGCATCTTTGATTTCTCAGGACACTCCACACGCGATGCCATTGCCGACTTCGCAGTGCGTGTAAAGCCCAAGAAAATCTTCCTCGTTCATGGCGATGAAGGAGCGATGGCGTGGTTCAAACAAGACTTGGAAAACCGCCTGCCAGGCACCGAGGTCATCATTCCCGAGCCGGGCGTGGAGTTTGATATTTGAACCGGTTCTATAAATCTCTCGGCTCATCGGGTCATTTTCTCAGGCACTTCTCGCCTCAAGTAAAACCCGTAATTCCTTGGGCATAGTCTTACGAAAATCCTCCAGTTCCCCCTCGGACACATATTCCGCAATGACATGCATCACGGATTGAATGTCATGAATTTTCTCCAATCGCGTTTCGAAGGGCTCGAAGCCGCCATATTCCTCAACCGCATCTGTGAATTCATCGAGATGCCTGAAATGGTTTTTGCTGCTACCCGGGTTCCAGCCATCCACATAGATCGCCTTAATAAACATCGGAAGCTGGCTAATGAACTGCATCGACTCAAACATGGAAGATTGGTCACGCAAGACATGAAGCGTGGCGCGAAGTAGCCTGCTGGCTCTGGATGTGTCGTCTTCGTCTCCGAGTTCGGCAGCGACTTTTTTCAGGAATTCTTTTCCTGTCCTAGCATACTTTTCAAAATCAATTGTCATAATCAGAGACACTACGATTTTATGACGCTGGAAGCTTCATAGATCTTGCCAATCTAACGGCATTTTTTGCATCGATCCATTGCCAGAAATCTTTTCCAAAACGAGGGAGAAAATAATCAGAATCGATCTAACTCTTGAGGGCATCGAGAACATTGTGGGCTTTTCTGCCGACGGATTTTTTCGTTTTCTTGATCCAATCAGCGGATTTTTCACAGGCATCGCCGATATTTTCCTTGGCGAGATTTCGGATTTTTTCGAGGTCTTCAATCAGTTCATTCCTAGCGGCTTGCAGTTTCTCTTTGCTTTTTTCATCGGCAAGTTCGAGACGGATACGGATACGGGCTATGGTCCCGGCCGACTTCAGGTGCAGCCAACTATTGTGAATCCTGTCACGGAGCGCATCCGCTTCTTCCTCGCTCAGTCTTTCCAAACGCGCAATGGCGTGCTTCATCTCACCATAACTATGCTCGATACGCCTTTCAATTTCATCCAATTTGTCAGCCGCATCCATTTTGCCAAGAGCGAGCTGAACCTGTAATTCGTCGATGGCTGCACGGAGGACATTTGATTCCTGCCGTCCTTGGCTATCGAGATGCGGTTCGACTTCCCTGATTCCAGAGGATGCGTGTTCTGTTTCCTCACAAAGCTTTTTTATGCTTTCACTATCACTCAACAGGATTCCGTTTTCGACGGTATCGAGGTAGTAAACGATATCTATTCTTTCTGTCATAATGGGTGTTTTCATGGACCTATGGATAAGAGGTTCTGCGAATTCATACTTCGCATGGGTTGCTCGAAACTGTGTCAGGATTGCAAAAGTGGCTGGGATCAGACCTCGTCTTTGAATAGATTCACTGATGCGTCATGGAAAGAGTGCGATTGCGCAGCCCTTCACGATCCTTCAGCTTTTGGAAGTGATGGTAGGCCAGACGGTTGTCATGTCTGAAGTCAAAGCGAACAACGCCGGAATAGGTCAGTAGTAACTGAAGAATTCGTTGTCGTAGGCCGGAACATACTTTTTGTAATGGGCATGAAGGAAGACCACCAGATCGGTCATTTGCCGCACTGTCATGGTCTCGTTATAATCCGGCATCGGTGATTTAAAACCCTCGCGCTCCGCCCCTTCGATGGTAGCAAGGTAATCGGGTGAGACGACGTGTTGAGGCTGTATGATCGCGGTGACCAGCTCGCCGTATGATTTCACTTTTACGACTTCTCCTCCAAGGGCGTAACGAACGCTGGACTGTTCCTCAACCTCCGGAAGATTTGCACCTTCCACGTCATGGCACTGGTGGCAATTCAGCCGGATGAAGGCTTCCCTCCCCCTCTCCTCATCACCCCCTGGGAGTCGAAATCCTTGGTTCTTTTTGGCTTCAAGCCTTTCTTTCTTATCCCCGCAGGAATTCAGAAACAGGAATAAGCCAGCAAGGAAAATGAGAATGGAGAATGACGTTTTCATTTTAGGAACGGGTCAGTGGTTCGGACTTAGAAAATTAGCTTATTTCACTTCGATTTTTTGGCTTACATCGGCGGTCTCTTCCCCTTTCGGAATGGTAATGGTCAGGACACCGTCCTTGTATTCCGCCTTTGATTGGCTTGGGTCAATGCCACCCGGCAAACTGAATATACGAAGGAACTGACCATGCATCCGCTCGGTATGGAGAGTCTCTCCATCTTTTTTCGCAACGATCTCGTCCCGTTTTCCTTTGATCTGCAACAGAACGCCTTCAATAGAAACCTCAAGCTTGGATTGATCCACACCCGGCACATCCAAGGTGATCAGATAGTGATCCTCTTTGGACTCAAAGTCGGCAGCAGGTATGTAGGGCTTTTTCAACCATGAGAGATCAAACCCAGGCTCTCCACGAAACCTCTCCAGACTGCGGCCAAACATTTTATCGATCTGATCGCGCATGCCCTGTATTTCACGAAAGGGATTCCAATCCTCAACAGGCCGCAGATTTTTCTCCCGATCAGACGAAGACTCATCTCCCGAATCCGGAGATTCTGAATCAGAGATCAGTTTGTTACCTATCCGCCGCTCGAGTTTCCTGGCTTTGTTTTCAATAGCATCCTCCAATGAGCCGACGCGGCTGGCAATTTTGGCCAAGTGGCTCTCGGGATGGTGATCGGTGTAAAGCTTACTGAGAGTGATTCCCTGGATGACTAGGGCGATGATGAGTAAAACAAGCAGGACCGATATCATGCAGAGGGGCGTTTGTTTGGAGTCGTTCATTTGTTTATTACCTTTCTTTTTTATTTTTTACCGCCCGCAGCTTGGAAGAACCCTCCATTAAGGGCCGGCTTGAGCAAAACATCCCCGATGTCACCTATCTATGCCACGCACGCCTTGGCATTCTCTGGTCGGAGGTTGATCGTTTTCGTAAATCATGCGCTCATAAGCAGAACTGAAAAACGACTGTCAAAAGAAGCTCGCTGTATTTGTTCTTTGTGGCGGCACTGAGGATTTTCCAAGACGGTTTCCCGCTAGTTGGCAGAGTTCGCTCTGCTTTTCATACCATGTCTGAAACGCTTCCGAAGGTCAGTCACGACCCAAGATAAGGCCGCCTTGCAAAGATCACGCAATAGTGGGCAAATACCGCGGGGCAGAAGATGGAAAATATCGCTTCTATTCAGGACAGAGACGAACCCATTGCCCGATGAGAATTAAAATGAACGAATCCTTTAAGGAGCACATCTCAAGTCCTGACATGATTGCGGGATGGTCGGGCATGGGAAACGTTGGCTTGAGAGCGGTAAATTACATGCGATCGAGCATGGGAGCAAAGGAGTTCGCTCGGATCGATATGAGTGATGAACTTATGCCGGAAGCAATCGGCGTGAAAGACGGACTCATCATGCACCCAGATCTTCCTGTGACCCGCCTGTTTTATGCTTCACAGCCCTCGGTGATTTTCGTCGAAGGCGAAGAGCAGCTTCGTGGACAAGCGGCACTTACTCTTATGCGTGGAGTACTTGATCTCGCACGCGAATCAGAGGTTCGCACGATCTACACTGCGGCCGCATTCGCCATGCCGGTAAGCTGTGCCCATGATCCGGTAATCTTTGGAGCGGCCAATGATATCCTACTGAGGGATCGGCTCGGCCCAATGGGCGTCACGCTGTTAAAGGATGGGCATGTATCGGGAATGAATGGTGCCATTCTGAGATTGGCAAATGATTACCAGATCCCGGCAGCATGCCTGATGTCAACCATGCCGCAATACGCTCAGCGGCTCCCAAATCCGAAATCGTCACGTGAAATCATCCGGTTTTTTGAGAGGGCGCTGGATTGCACGGTGAACATGACCGGCCTGAACAAGGGCGTGCGAGAAATGGAAGTCATCATGAGTGACATCGAAAAACGCATCCTTGAGGCCATGTCAAAATTGAGCGGAGAGCAAGAGACCGGTATCCATAGGGAGCAGACAGTCAGAGAGGGAAAGAGAAGCAAGACACCTGAGGGCGCCATGCTCAGGATTGAGCAGCTCTTTGAAGAACTCGCTCTAAACAAATCGAAGAAAAAAGCCGCCAGGCTCAAGGAGGAGCTTGACCGCTGGAATCTCTATGGTCTTTACGAAGATCGCTTCCTTGATCTCTTCAAGGATGGGAGCGATGGGACGGAATAATTTTTCTTCGGGTATCCGGAATGCATGACAAATCCCTTCAGACTAATGGCTTTTCACACGATATTTTTGAGCTCATGCAGCGGAGTGGTCTCGTTGAAAATGAATGGCTCAACCGCTGCGGTGCAGGGCATCACGTTTGCTGCGGAGCGCGACGAGATTTACATTCCACTGGATGAGGCGGAGCGTCGGCTGAACCTGCGGATTTCATACCCGGTTCGTCGCCAGACTTCTCGGAAATTAGCAAATGGAACGCCGCTCATCTCACTGACGGAACTCGTAAAAAAAGGGGTGAAAGTCGTGCGTGCGGAATCAGGAAAAGACGCAAAAGTGAGTCGCTTTATCCGCAGTTTCGACATCATGGTTGGCGCGAAGTATACGGAGATAAACCTAACAGAACAAAAGCTACGGGCATGGCAGGGAAAGCGCCTCGTTCTTGAAACCCGCATCAGCTCGGGGAAGCGAGGACACAGAACACCGAAAGGCGATTTCCATGCAGGTCCCTATAAGGCGCGGATGCATCATTCAACACTCTACGACAACGCACCGATGCCATGGACGGTTCAGGTAAACGGGAATGTTTTTATCCACGGTTTTTCTTCAGTGCCAGCCTATCCCGCCTCGCACGGATGCATCCGCGTTCCTCTCAATGAGGGCAATCCCGCGAAGTTTTTCTATGATTGGATCAATGCGGGAACTCCGATAAGCATCCATGATTGAACCGCCGCATGGCTAGTCTCCAAATCCGTTTTTTCATCAGTTTCATGATCCTCTGAAAATTGTTAGAAAACGACACTATGCCATGGCCGCATGCGACCGCTGGCTTGCGCCCGTTAGGAATTCAGAGTCCCGCAGGATAAGTCTCGGGTAACTCATCTTCATCCCACTCACTGATCGACTCAAGCGGCTCCAAGGCACGCGTCTCATCCATATGAATCATGACATCAAACTGCTTCGGCAATGAAGTCCTGAAATAGTGGCTATAACGTTCGGTTTCGGGTCGGTAGATCACCCCGATCGCACGCTGGAGCCGCTCCTGCACAAGAACTTTTTCGATAGCCCCCGTCTCTCGGAGATCGATCCAAAAATCATCCAGTCCAGTATCGTGAAAAAGCGCTTCATAGCTGCCCGGCAGTGCAGGCACAACCCGCCGACACTCGGCGGGATCACCCCAATTGCGGGCTGCGGTGACCGTTCCGCTGTAAGTGCTGAAACCGATGTTGAAAACGCGAGATCCGAATTGCTGCCGCATCAGTTGGCCGACATTCACCTCACCCCTTACAACCATTTCCGTTGCCCGCGCATCGCCCAGATGGGAGTTGTGCGCCCAAACGACCATCTTGCCCCCTGCTTTTCCAAAATGTGATTTCAATGCATCGAGTGTCCCGGTCATATGCTGATCGCGGAGATTCCATGAACTGCGCCGGCCCATGAACATGGACCGGTAATACTCCTCCGCATTAACGACAAGCCTAGCATTCTGTTCGGCATAGAAGAACTCATCCGCAGAAGCCTTCCCATTCTGCTTGATCCATTCCATGCGACGTTCGCGAAGCTCCACGAGCTGTTTAACGACCGCCGCTTTGCAAGGCTCGGCTCCACCGCTGGTCGTCATGTAGCCGTATTGCTGCGGATCACCGTTGAATTGTTCAAAGCAGCTATAGCGATGACGCGCGCGCTGGGCTGCCTCAGGATCGACATCATCGAGATACTCAAGCACCGCATCCATCGAGGTGTGCATGCTGTAAAGATCCATGCCGAAAATACCTGCGGTTTCCTTCCCGCTTCTATCTGAATTCCAGCCCTTCATCCAATCGACAAATTCCCCCATCACCGTGTTTCGCCACATCCAGGAGGGAAAGCGTCGGAAGCCGGAAAGCGCTTCGTTTGCGCTTTTATCCATGCCGCAACCCTTCACATACCTGTTCATCCGCAGGGCGTCCGGCCAGTCAGCCTCCAAAGCGACGATGCGGAATCCTTTCTCGGCAATTAGCCGGCGGGTCAGCTTCTCACGTACGGAGTAGAAATCATGCGTGCCGTGCGAAGCCTCGCCGATCAGCACAATTTCCGAATCACCGATGTGCTCTAACAATTCATCATAGCCGCCGGTAATCGGCTTAGCCACCGAGGCGACAACCGATGGCGCCGAAGGTATGGAACGGGTGAGCATGACGGTTTTTGGGGGTCAATATGCCAGAATTGATGACTGGGAAATATCATCCAAGGTATTGGTGACCATTTCCTCGTCTCCACAACGCACACAAATATCACCCAAGGAGATGATGCCGCTAAGTTTCTTGTTGCGATCCAGAACCACCAAGCGTCGAATCTGTTTTTCAGCCATGAGTTCTGCCGCATCCCGCACATCTTGGTCCTCGAAGCAATAAACGACATTTGGGGTCATCACATCTTCTACAGGAGTGGAAGTATCCATGCCCTCAGCGACCGCGCGAATCGTAATATCACGGTCGGTGATGATTCCCCGGAGTCGGTCTCCATCGCCAACGGGGATGAACCCAGTATCTAACTCCCGCATCTTGCAGGCAGCATCTTCAAGAGAGGTTTCAGGGCGGATCCATTCAGGATCACGGGTCATGATTTCAGCTAATTTCATATTTTGGTTTTTTATTGTTCGTTTTATTTTGGGGAAAGAGGTTGTCCGGATTTAAAATCGGCGAGAAGAGACCTGACCTGATCATCACTTGTTTCCGAAAAGTCATCGTACCATCTGCCCACCGCCCTGAAATATTCCGGTTCAAGCACGATGAAGACGTCATCTGCTTTTTCACGAAGGCGCTCGACCGTAACCGGAGCCGCAACCGGAGCTGCAACCACGATGCGTCCCGCACGCTGGCTACGCAGGAGGGTGATCGCCGCGAACATCGTCGAGCCAGTGGCTATCCCGTCATCCACAAGAACCACCGTGCGACCGTAAATATCCGGGGCGGGCCGATCTCCGCGATAAAGCTTCTCCCTGCGACGCAATTCCGAAAGCTCGAGTTCAACCACGGCCTCGACTTCCTCCTCACCAAGTCCGAGCCTGTTAATGAGATTGCGATCAAGAACCTTGATTCCCGAGCCTGCAATCGCCCCCATGGCTGTCTCCTCCGCTCCCGGCACTCCGATTTTTCTAACAACAAGAATATCAAAGGGAACCCCCCAAGACCTGGCAATTTCAGCAGCAACGGGCACGCCTCCGCGAGGCAATGCCAAAATAACAGGATCACGGTTTTTGATGGATTCCGGTAAGATGCGCGCCAGTTGTTTACCGGCGTCCGTACGGTCATGGAATATGTGTGTTGGAATCATTTGGATGGTTTCAGGTAAAGCTTGAACCAAGACGCGGCGAGTTCGGCGACCTCTTCGAGCTTGCCGATTTCCTCAAACAGGTGTGATGCGCCTTCCACAACCGAGATCATCTTCTCACACCTAAGGTGACTGTATGTCTCCTCGTTCCAGCGGATGACCGTACGGTCGAGACCGCCGACGATAAGGAGAGTGGCGGCCTGAACATTTTCCACCTCGGTGGCGAGATCGGTTCTTCCGCCGCGTGATACAACCGCTTCGATCGCGGGATCGGAAGACGCAGCTGTTAGAGCGGCTGCCGCGCCGGTGCTCGCCCCGAAGTAGCCGATCTTCAAGCCTTCGAGCGATGCCTCTTCACGCACCCAACGAGTCGCATCTCGCAGCCGCCCAGCCAAAAACGGAATATTAAAACGAAGCTCACCGGTATGGTAGTCTTCCTCTGCCTCTTGAGGTGTTAGAAGATCGAAAAGCAAAGTCGCGAGTCCGATGTCATTGATCTGCTCCGCGACAAAGCGGTTCCGACTGCTTCTCCGGCTGCTGCCGCTGCCATGAGCAAAGAGAACTATACCCCGCGCATTAGCAGGCACAGCAAGATCGCCTTTCAGCTGAGTTTTTCCGCAAGGAATAAGGACTTCACCATAAGTGGGAGGCATGGCAACCGAATGAATGTTTTTGTTCATGGGCTTGAAAAGGGTTTGGAATCACCGTCACCAACTCTGAAGCATGCGATCGGTTGATGCGGTCACCATTGCACGTCAACGGCGGTGCTTCACCGCATCCCTTGCAGACAAGCGCGCATGAAATGCGCTCGTGCGGAAAGATTTCATAAAATCCGGCACATTAAGGAAAATCCTGATGATTTTCAGCAGTTAGAATTTTGGCAGGGTAATCCGGCTCGCCGGAGACATCATACAAGCTTGCCTGATGCATTGCAAAATCCGAGGACCCTAGGGCAAGGCACGCGTTGCTCCAATTAACATGGAGCCTGAGACTCTCCTGATCCGGCTTTCCATGAATGAGCATGCTACCAAATTTCCCCGCGCGACATGGCAAGGCGCAGGCACTGAAAAAACGTTGAGGCTCGCTGGAGAGTGGACGCTTGGCTCAGGTGAAATCAAGGTTGAGGGATATGACGACGGAGACTGGCCAAAGCGGTTTGTGACAGATGGCATCGGGCATTTTGACTCAAGACTTCCCGGTTACCTTATGAGCTGCTTCCGGGCTAAGAAAAAACACCATGAGGGATCTCTTAGTGGACTGCCTAATAACTTGCGCGAATTGATGGAGCTTGCGCTGAAAGTCCCGGATCACCATGAGGCAGAAAAACAAACAGAGCATTCCGGCAGACTTGCGGCATTGGGGACGAAGATGACATCTGTTTGGATAGCGTCCGTTTCGCTGGTCGAATTCATCGGAGAAACCGTGCTTTCCCTTGGTCGTTTTTTCACCGGAAAGGCCAGATTTCGTAAAAGCGATTTCCGAACGATATTGCAAGAATGCGGCGCGGAGGCGCTACCCATCGTCGCGCTGATTACGTTTTTGATCGGCATGATTCTAGCATTTGTCGGGAATGCCCAGTTGGCAAACTTTGGGGCGGGGATTTATGTCGCGGATCTCGTGGGAATCGCAACCGTGCGAGAGATGGGAGTTGTCATGACGGCAATCATCCTGAGCGGGCGCACCGGTGCGTCTTTTGCCGCGCATCTCGGCAGCATGAACGCCAATGAGGAGATCGATGCCCTCCGGACTTTCGGGTTTCATCCATTCGATTTTCTGGTTCTGCCACGCGTGCTCGCGCTGATACTGATGATGCCACTACTGACCGTCTATGCGAACACCATCGGCATTCTTGGCGGGATGCTAGTCGCCTGGACGGCCGGCATCACACCCGCACTTTTCTGGACAGAACTTTTGAGTGCGATCAGCCCCCAGAGCTATTCGCTGGGTGTGATCAAAAGTGTGTTTTTCGGCGCCACCATAGCAATCGCCGGATGCATGCAGGGAATGAGATCCGGCAAGTCGTCATCCGCTGTGGGGCAAGCCGCCACACGCTCGGTGGTCGTCTCAATTACCGCAATTGTCGTTCTCGATTCCGCCTTCGCGATCCTTTTCACCCTCCTAGATATTTAACCATGACGGATACACTTCAGCCTATGAACAAGATATCCGTTCATGGACTCACCATGAATTTCGGATCGTTCGTTGTAATGAAGGATCTTGGTTTCGATATCGCTGAGAAAGACATCTTTGCCATTGTCGGTGAGAGCGGATGCGGGAAAAGCACGCTCTTGCGGCATTTGATCGGCCTGATCGAGCCAGCAAAAGGATCGATTTGTTACGGAGGTGAAAGCTTCACGGCTGCAACAGAGAGCGAGAGGATGAGGTTCATGGGTCGCTTCGGGGTGATGTATCAGTCGGGCGCTCTGTGGTCGTCCATGACACTCGCTGAGAATATTGCGATGCCTATCGAGGAAATGGCCGGAATAACGAGTCGGGAAGCTCTTGATCTAGCTTACTACAAATTGGCTTTGGTGGGGCTTTCCGGATTTGAGAACCACTATCCCTCGCAAATCAGTGGGGGGATGAAAAAGCGTGCGGGAATCGCGCGCGCCATTGCCCTGGATCCGGAAATCATTTTTCTCGATGAGCCCGGAGCGGGACTGGATCCGCTGAGTTCACAAAGACTCGATGAACTGATATTGAAATTGAGAGATACTCTGGGATCCACGGTGGTCATGGTGACTCATGAATTGGCCAGTATTTTCGCCATCGCCAATAACTCCGTGTTTCTCGATGTCCACACGCGAACCCAGGGTGCAACAGGCAATCCCGTCTGGCTGCGGGATCACTCGGAAAATGAAAATGTCCGTCTCTTTTACAACCGGGGGAAAACCGGCAACCCATCGGACCAACATGACTAAAACATCCAGCGCCACGGCCATTGGCATTTTCACACTCGTTGGAATTCTGCTTTCGGGATTCGCCATTGTTATACTGGGAGTGGGCATGCGCTTTGAAAAAAATCAAAAAATTCTGCTCCACTTCGAGAAGAGCGTTTACGGACTCCAAGTCGGCTCCGATGTGCGACTGGGCGGGGTAAAAATTGGCAGAGTGTCATCCATCTCGGTGATTATCGACACGACAAAGAATCACAAAGTGATTCCTGTCATCGTGGAACTGACTGCCAAGGAATTGAAAAAGATATCCGAAGCCGGAAGCGGCGTCATCGATTTCACCTCGCGCGAAGGCATAGGCCGGGCAGTGAACCTAGGGCTGCGGGCAGGGATGAAACAGGAGAGCTTGGTGACGGGTCAGCTCTATGTGGAGTTCGATATCGTGCCTGATACGAAAGGTTTCGTTTATCATTCCTCAATCGAAGAGACGCTTCCGGTCGTTCCGACCATTCCAACACAGGCTGATGAACTCATATCCGATATCTCCGAGGGTTTGAAAAAAATCAACCGTCTCGATCTGGAAGGTGCCGTTGCGCAAATACAAACAGCTCTCGAAAGATTCAGCCGGCAGGCGGATCAATTGGAGGTGAAGCGGATCAATGACAACCTGGTGGATATCTCGGAAAATCTGAAGGAACTTACCGGCGATCGGAAACTGTCGGATACGCTGGGCAATCTTGACGATACCCTCCTAGAAATGAAGCAACTGAGCGCGAAACTGAACGAGAAAATCGATCCCCTCCTTGAGGATATCCAAAAAGTGGTCACGGGCTCTGAAAAAAGTCTCAAGACCCTCGAGGAAGCCGCCAAAGAAATCGGGGCACTCGGAGATCCGCATTCACCGGCTCTGCTTGATCTGAAGCATTTGGTTCATGAAACGGAGATGACTTCACGCGCGCTTCAGGAACTTTCCAATGATTTAAAAAGAAATCCAAGTAGCTTGCTGCGCGGAAAAACAAACTCCCGATGAAACTCATTCCATTATCTCTTTTTTTTACACTTCTGGCGGGTTGCTCACTCTTACCACCCGTAGCTGATACACCAGTGAGACATCTGCTGGATTCATCGGCAAAGGAACAGGATCCGCGTGGTTCATCACCCGTTGTCGCGATTGCCCGTCCATCGCTTCCTCCCTATCTGGAACGAAGCGAGCTGGTGACACGGTTAAACTCCGGACGGCTCAGCATCCACGAAAACGATCTTTGGGCGGAGCCTTTGGATGCCGCCATCGCCCGCGTTATCGCAGAGAACTTGAGAAGCCAGACCGGCTCCACCAACATCCAACCTGCCGGTAGTTTTATCAGCAAAGACTATTCCTCGATCGTTGAAATACGCATTGACCGCTTCGATCCCTCGTCCGAGGGAGTCCTACTTCTCGAGTGCACTTGGAAAATACAATCCGCTGAAGGTAGCGGAGATCTAACAAAAGCCTTTCGATCTGAAGTGATTTTTAACTCTCAATCCGATCCAATCCC
Source organism: Prosthecobacter debontii (assembly GCA_945873125.1). Classification (GTDB taxonomy): domain Bacteria; phylum Verrucomicrobiota; class Verrucomicrobiia; order Verrucomicrobiales; family Akkermansiaceae; genus Luteolibacter. The sequence continues at coordinate 3,756 of CAMCBV010000018.1, read as the reverse complement.
TAACAGAGTCAAGGCGATGAACGAAGCACTGGAAAATCTTTCAAAAGAAATCGCAAAGTCGCTCTAGGATTCCTCAATCCTTCCTTCCGGTTTACGAAAATCCCGTCACCCTCTCTGATCTGCCCGACCGGGAAATGGTAAGGTATGACAACATCGGATCGTCTAAAGCGCCAGGTTTTCCAATTCCCCAGGCCGCTTGTTTTCCTCCGTAGCGTATTTTTTTGCCGCGATGATGTATTTCAGCAGCGCAGCCTCCTCAGCGTATGAGATATTGGCATTCCACTTCACTCCTGGCTTCATCACATGCCATTCCTTTTGTGAAACGTCGGCGGGTAAAACATGGAGATGACATTTTCCACATTCGTTTATCCATACATCGAAACCGGTGCGGAGGTCTTTGAGCGATGCCCCTGATTGCTTTGCGATCTCCTCAGACGGCAGGACGAGCAGGCCTCCTCCCGCCGATGTCGGTTCCATTTCATGGAATGCGGAGCAAGCCACCAGCAAGGCCGCACAAGAGATCGTTCCGAGAACCGAATATTTCATCGCGTTTCGAATCCTGAGCCTTTCCCGATCCGCGGCTACGTGTTTAGTGACCAACGTTGTGCATGAATTGTGAACGGATCCAAGAGGCGATACGACCGATCACGAGAGGAGCCGAGCCGCCCAGAACGATCAGTAGCCAGCTCTTGGTGCTTGGAACGGTTAGATCAAGCGCAGCGGACAAAACGGGTATATGGAGAGCCGCGAAAAGCAGGGCAAAACAAACCGATATCGCCAGCCAGACAAAGTGATTCCGGGTGATTTCATTGAGGAAAAACGGAGATCCTTTTTCTGTCATATTGAAAACGTGGAGAATCTGTGCGATCGCCAGCACGAGGAACGAGGAGGTCACTGCTTCTTTCGAGGATACTTGGAACACGTTGAGTGAATAGAAAAAGGAACCGAGAACCACCACAGTAATAAGTAGGCTGTAAGCCGTGATTCGAATCCATTGAGAACGACCGATGAGCTGCGCGGTCATCTTGCGTGGAGGCTGAGACATAACGTTTTGATCCCCTTCACTCGCACCCAGCGCCAGAGCGGGAAAAACATCCGTGATCATGTTGAGAAAGAGAATCTGTAGAGGAAGAAGCGGAAGCGGCGCATCCACCGAGGCGGCGATTCCGACGATGAGAACCTCACTCAGATTGCAGGACATAAGATAAACCACGAATTTACGGATATTATTGTAAATGACGCGACCTTGCCGGATGGCGGTGACGATGGTGGTGAACGAGTCATCCCGAAGGATCATATCGGCAGCCTCGCGCGACACCTCGGTGCCACGCAGACCCATGGCGATGCCGATATCTGCTTTTTTAAGGGCAGGAGCGTCGTTGATTCCATCCCCGGTCATGGCAACGACAGAGCCGTTTTTTTGATGATGTGCAATGATGTCTAGCTTTTCCCTAGGGGTGACGCGCGCGAAGATCTCGGTTTCTAACAACTGCTGGTCGGTGAGCGTCGATAAGTCCTTGCCCTGCACGACTCCAACGGGCGCGCCCTCGTCCAGAATGTGGACACTTTTTGCCACATGGACAGCAGTTCCGGGTTGGTCACCGGTCACCATCACCACGCGAATCCCAGCTTTCCGACATTCATCGAGAGCAGCCCGAACATCCTCACGGGGTGGATCGATGAAACTGGCAAGCCCGAGGAAGGTGAGATTCTGACAGAGAGGATCTTCCAACTCGGCAGTGGACTTGGTGGCAAACGCGAGAACGCGAAATCCTTCCGAGGCGAGATCATGGTTTTTCCTGAGCCAACTCCCGCGCTCCATGTCGGTCAGTGGGATCGAAACATCGGAAGTCCGGATGCGGGTGCAAATGGAAAGGACGGCTTCCGCCGCTCCCTTGACGGCGACAAGAATATCGAGCTCGTGCCGATGGGCCGTGGCCATGCGTTTGGATTCGGAATCGAAAGCCTCCTCACTAACCAGCGGATGGGTTTCCGATAGGTCCTTTTGGGAGAAATCACGTTCTTTAGCCGCATGGAGTAGCGCGACTTCCAACGGATCCCCAAGGCCGTCGGGGGTTGCCTTGTTGCAAAGGGCTCCGATTTTCAGGATTTCCATATCTCCACCGGATACGGCGGGATGGATCTGATCGAGAGTCATCTTGTTTTCCGTGAGGGTGCCAGTCTTGTCCGTGCAGATCACATTGGTAGCACCCAATGTTTCCACCGCGGAGAGCCTGTTGATCAGGGCATTGTTTTTTGCCATGCGCCACATGCCCCTTGCGAGAGCGAGCGTGGCGATGATGGGAAGGCCTTCCGGGATGGCGGCCACCGCAAGCGCGATGGAAGTCTCGATCATCAGGAAAAGTTCCTTTCCGGAAACCAGACCCATGATCAGAGTCAGAAAGGTAATGATCAGCGTGACCATGATGAGCTTTCGCGCGAGCAGATCGAGGCGTTTTTCAAGCGGGGTGATTTCATCTTTGGTGGCAAGGACCAGCGAGGAGATCCGGCCCAGTTCCGTATCCAGTCCAGTGGCCGTGACGACGGCCACGGCGTTGCCCCGATTGATCGAAGCACCTTTGTAAAGCATGTTGAAACGCTCAGGGGCAATAGCGCTCTCGGGGAGTGTGGAGATGCTTTTTTCCACAGGGAATGACTCACCTGTCAGAAGAGATTCGTTGGCAAGCAGCCGCGAGGCGGAAATCAAACGCATGTCCGCGGCGATCACATCACCGGCATCAATCATGACAATGTCTCCCGGAACCATTTTCTCCGCACGCAAGCGCTTGCTTTTTCCACCACGGCGCGCGGTGACATGAACGGCATTGAACTTGCGCAGGGACTCCATGGAGCGAATGGCTCCGATTTCCGTGAAGAAGCCGATCGCCGCATTGATGAGAATGACCACACAGATGGCACTGCCTTCGACCCAGTTTTGGAATGTGAAACCCAGAGCGGCCGCCAAGGCCAGAAGCAGGACGAGGAAACTCTTGAACTGGGCAAACAACACGCTGGGCCAAGCCCGGCCGGCCCGGGTCTGAAGATGGTTGGGGCCGTGAATATCGAGGCGAGCCTCAGCCTCTTCTTCGGAAAGTCCCAGGGAGCTATCCACATGGAGCCTTTCAAGCACCTGCTCTCCGGACAGACTCCAAGGTTTAGAGATGGATTGGAGCCCGATCTTCCGGTCATGGCGGATATGCTTCATGGTGAGTTGGGTTGTCAGGCGTTTCTCGCGTTTCACTGGAAATCAGCAAGACTCTGGTCAACCTCACGGAGAATGGATTTTTCACGAGAAAGCGACCTGTTCTGCACAACCATGACTACGACAATGGCAAGGGATGGCTTAGCATGACTTGCGGAATACTGAGCAGCCTTTGCCTACAGGTGTAAGAGTCCCCGTCAACGGTACATTTCAAAAGTAGAGCTTTAGGCGGCAATTATTGGTTTTGTTAGTTGTTGTTTGAATATTTTGGGAGGGAGATTTCTGTAGTGCCCCCTCGTAATTTGGACAGCCGATAATGTTATTTAGGCTGCTTGATTGCATATGAGTTGGTTGTATTGATTAGGAGATTTGTATTTGAGCGATTGGTGAGGACGGTGGTGGTTATAGCGGTGGATCCAAGCACGTAGTTTTAGTCTGGCGTGTTCGATGGATTCGAAGCGATTGCACCAAGCGAACTCTTCTTTGAACGTTTTGATGAAGCGTTCGCAAAGTCCATTTTGTTGAGGGGTATATGGAGTGATGTATTCTTGTTT
>CAMCBV010000017.1 GCA_945873125.1 Prosthecobacter debontii | reverse complement strand
TCACCGCAGGAACTTTCTCCAGCTACACCCCCAAGGCCTACGCAAAAAACCTAAGCAAACCACGCCTCAAAAAGACAGCGTAGTCATAAATGTCGTAAGTCACGAACCTACGACATTTATGTCAAGAGGCGCTTCAGAGGACGCTTACGTACAACCTTGGCTTTTGCCTCTCTGATTCTTTGGCAGGAGTCTTGAGAATGAGGGGTTGGAACATCCTTCGTTCTCTTCGTTACCTTTTCTCCCCGATGAAGTCGGGGCTGTGAAAACCTTTCATCCTAAAAATCGCAGTGCCAAATGAGGATTCTGGGTTTAGAAACTAATGGCCTGTTACGAAATTCCAGTTCAGGGGAACGGTGACACTATCGCCATTTTCTCCGGTGATTTGGATCTCATGTTCACTGACGGGAATGATGGATTGGACCTTCCCGAAGTTTAAGGGAACGGCTGCGACGGCTTGAATGTTTTTCAACGTAACAGGTTGGTCTTTGGAGAAACTCCGTGTGCAGGGGACACTGAGATTGTGGAGCAGGTCTTTGCGGGAGATATCGACGCTATCGCAGAAATGTGAGCAGACATCTTCGATTCCGATGCGTGCGGTGTGAAGGGAATGCCATGGCGCGGCCGAACGCCCGCCATTGGATATCCAGAACATGGTTGCCGGAAAGTCGGTTGGATTTTTCAGAGCAAACCAAACATAGCCGTCGAACACACAAGCGGACCAGGCAAAGGGTTGTTCCTCGGAGCTGGCCTCGGAGATCATCATGACGAGATCGTCGGTAGGGGATTCAGAGGGGTAATACGTTAAATTGGTTGTTCCATCATCGGCCAATGGGACTTCCGTGAGATCGGAAAAAATCGCACCGATTTCGAGTTGTTGGCGGGCACCATCCGCGGGATTGGAAAAGCATTCTGGATAAACCGAGGCCCAGCGGAAAGGAGAGACACTGAGTCTGGCAGTGCCGGAAGGCAAACTTGAGAGATCCAGAATCGGATGGGTGCCATAAGACCAATCGCCTTCAAGTCCGTCGATTTGATGCGTCAGATAAATCGCGGTTTCACCCGGACGAAGAGATAGGGTTTTGGTGATTTTCGCGGAGACATCAGAAGCCTCCATTTCAAGAGTGAGTGACAGATCCACTTGAGAAACGAATTTCCATGAAGCGTTGGCGGTTTCACCATGCGGCGGGCCGTTTTCTTGTGGTCCGAAGGGGAGGCAGAGAAAATCCCCGCGTAAATTTTTCAAAAGGACGGGCAATGTGGCATCAACCTCATCCGGCAACCACGGAGCAAGTGCGTATGGAGAAACGATGCGATCATCGATTTTAAATGTGACAGGTGCAAGGTGACCGCCCTCTTGCGTGACAAAGAGAGAGACAAGGTCCGAAGAAAGCAAAAAAGAAGCAGCTCCGTGTATAGTTTTCATCTGATTATATTTGAGAAATAGGAATGCCCTTGATTATGAGCCGCTGTGATTGAGTTCCCTGATGGAGCGGCGGTAGTTTCGGGCTGCCATGCAAATAAAGATGGCGAAATAGAGCATATTGAAAAAAGCCGTCGCAACTAACAAAGCATCATCATTGATCCCGCCACCATCCGTCATGGTCATGGAAACCGGCGGAATCCAAACAAAGAGCCAGAGGAGGCCTTTACTCGAGAGAGACTCGGCGATACCCATAAGAGTCAAGGCGATGATGCCGGAGGCGACAGAGAAAAGGATATAATTTGAGACACGCGAGGGTCCGTACATCTTGAAGAGATTCACCAAAAGCGCGGGGAACACCATGCCTGAGAGTAATCCCATGCCGACGACGATGGAGTCATTGTTGATATAGCTATCGCGAACCAAAAATAATGATATGCCCGCGATACATGTCAGGAGATAGCAGAAGAAGACGCCAGTTGCCCATGTGGGAAGCAGAAAAATTCCGAGAAATCTTCCTAAGATGCCATATCGATTGAATTTTTGAACTACCGGTGGAACGAGGGTGCCGAATTCCGTGAGACTGATGGTGAAGATCGGAGCAAAGATCAGGTAATAAACGACGAGCATCACATCGACATCATCGCAATAAATGATTCCGATTGCAGCGGCCGCGATCGTGACGAAGCAAGCAACGACACGACGAAGGGTGGAATAGTTTTCCGCATGTGGAGCGATGAGCGAGGTGCCTATGGATAACAGGAAGAAGCCATAATAGAGGCATGCCGTGATATAGAGGGAGATGGCGATTTTGGATTCGGTGGATTCGAGCGAAAAGAAATCGAAAACCGATCCGCCTCCACCCATGCCACTGAACAGAATCATCATGAGAGCCGCATAAGCACCCAAGGGAATACCGACCATTGGCAGGATGGAGCGGAGGATCACCGATGGTGATGCGGAGAGTCCGACGGTGATGGCTGTAAGCGTGGCGGACGAGATGAAAATCAAAATCAGCATCACTACCTCGCCAATCAAATTCATACCGCCGAAGAAATAACGGAGAATGAGATAAGGAATAATCGTCACCAGGATCAGGGCGGACTGACTGACGAGTGCGGACCATTTTCCAGCAACAATGCGCCACGCCGAGAGGCGGGTCAGCACCATCATATCAATGGTATTGCCTTTGATTTCGGAGGACAATGCCGTCATGCCACGCATGGGTTGAATGATGATCACCGCAATGGAAAAGAAGATGAAGATGATGTTGGAAATCGTGCTGCCTGCTTGATCGGAAGTCGCGGCTGAGCCCGCACCGAGAAGAATGATGCCGAGTACGATTTGAAGCGTGAGAAAGACGCCGATAAACGAACGGGTGCGGAGGCCTTGGCGCAGCTCTTTCACCAGCATCGGTGAAAGGCGGTCCGGGAAATCTTGGGGAAATGAAATTTTCATGAAGTAGAATTCGGTAGTTCCGATAAATCAGATCAAGGCCTCTGGTTCTTCTGCGGGTCGTGGAATCGGTGGATGAAACGGCGGTGGTGTTGGGACGGCCTGATTTCCATTCTCGATATTGGAAAGCATGTCGATGAAGGCGTCTTCTAGATTGCGCTGTTCGCGGTGGAAATCGATGACGCGAAGATTGTCTTTCACCATGCGTGAGAGGACGTCGGCTGCTTTTCCCGGATCTTCTGTATCGATTCGGATCCGTCCGCCCGTTTTGCGGGATTCTAACAATTCGACATTGGGCTGAAGGATTGCCCAATCGGAGAGTGCCTGTGGATCGCCATCCAATTGCACATCATACAACACGCCGCCGAGGGAATCGGATGAGCGTTTCAGTGACTCGGAATCGCCATGATGGACGATGCGGCCATTGTTGAGAAACAGCAAGGTATCGCACATTTCGCCGAGCTCGGAGAGAATGTGTGAGGAGATGAAAATCGTTTTTCCCTCCTTTGCGAGAACGCGGATGAGGTGCTTGAGTTCAACCCGGGCTTTCGGATCTAAGCCGGCTGCTGGTTCATCCATGATCAGAACTTGCGGATCATGGAGAAGGGAGCGTCCCAGACAAAGCCGCTGGGTCATGCCTTTGGAGAGTTTGTTGGAAAACCGGTCCGCAAGCGGAACGAGATCGGTGAAATCCATGACTTCCTCAATCCGTTGGCGGCGTTCTTTGCCTTTGTAGCCGAGTGCACGTGCATAGAAGTCGAGGTATTCCAAGACCGTCATGTTATCGTAGTTTCCGAAGTGATCCGGCATCCAACCGATAAGGCGTCGCACTTCAGCTGGGTGATGAATGACGTTGATTCCACAAATTTCCGCATGACCCATCGTCGGGTAATCAAGACTCGCAAGAATCCGCATGGTCGTGGTTTTTCCGGCGCCGTTCGCGCCCACAAAACCACAGACGGAGCCGTGAGGAATTTCAAATGAAATACCATTTACGGCCTGCAAGGGACCGAAGAAGCGGTAAAGGTTGTGAACTCGAATAGCTGAGTCGCTCATTAAATTTTAAACTTTAAATTTTAAACCTCAAGGAAGAGGGCTTTGTGTGGACTTTTTACGAATGATAGATGCGAAAATTTTGACCAGCTCATGGGTTTCGGAGATGAGTGAATCAAGTGAGATGTGAACCGATTCGTCGATGGCTGATAAGGCGCAACCAAAGCCCGGTTTCACGAGCTTCCTTTTTTGAAAGACGCAGTCGGTAAAGCGCATCTGTTTCGCTGATGGCTTCGATGGCTTCGATATAATTGGCCGCAATCGATCCAGAAGAACGCAGCACTTGTTTGATATCCGGCCAAGAAACTGGATCCCATTTTGTATTTCTCAAAAACATACGAGTTTCGAGAGCAAATGCATAGGTGCGCTCCTCAAGATCATAGGGTTTTGATTTTTCTAGCAATTGGGGCATTGAACTCTTTCTTGAGATTTAAAATTTAAAGTTTAAAATTTTAGCGGACGATAGGGCCGGTGATGATGGTGGTGGTTTGCCAATCGATGGAGGGATGGGTCTCGATGGCGGGTGCTTCCGATGTGATGGCGATGTAGTGGCCGTTTCGCTCCTGGACTTTTTTAAGGAACGATTGGTTGCGACCAGTGAATTTGAGATTCAGATCATTGAGGATGGGTTGCACCATGGTGGGGTCGATGGAAGTCAGTTTGACTGGAGTGCCTTTGGTGAGGCTTTCGGCTCGATGCCATTTGCCGTCATCATCGCGGAAGAGCAGGGTTTTGATCGTGAAATCAAAGTTCGAAACCAAAAAGCCCGCCTCTTTCGCAAGTTCGATACGTCCACGGGTTGGAACTACCGCGGTAATGAGTTGACCTTGTTCAGAGCGACTTTGAAACCAACTGCCTGAGGCGAACAATTTGCTGCCGGTGGGTTGAATGTCATAATTTCCACTACTCCGGTATGAGTCGGTGAATCGCGACCAACGACTGGATTTGATCGGCACGGGAACAAATTGCGAGGAGGCATTGATGGAAAAACTCGGAGAGGTCATGACTCCTGTGCGCGAGAATTGTTCCTGATGAACGAATGCGGCGTTTTCATTCTCGTCGGGGCGGACTTCCATTAGAACGAGGCGGCGACCTTCACCACCAAAGCCGTCTTGAAAAATAATCAAGATGATGAGCAGCAGTGAAGTGGCGATGGAAATAACTGGGGTCGTGATGAACAAGCGGTGCCTTCGGCCGGACTTCGCGAAAATGAAAAGATTGACCGGGCCGACGATGATGCCAAAGGCGATGAGAATCAGAATGAATACAGCGGAGTTGAATGATTTTTCACCAAGCTCTTTTTGAAGCGGCCAAGTGGATTTGAAATCATTCGTAATGGCGGCGAGACGGGTTTTGTTCGCTCTCCGGTTCACAAGATCAACGGTGGCTTTGGGATCGAGTTTGACTCCGGATATGGGTTTGATCGCGTATTCACCATAGCTGCTCTCAAGGGGAAGGCCGAGCGCCGTAGCGTTGGGTGGATTTTCTGAGTAGATGATAAGTTGTCCGCCGAGCCGGAGCCATGCCGTGATGGCATGACGGGGTCCGGGAGGTATGGCCATCCAATCATCATCGGTCATTAGGATGGAGTCGAAGCCGGAAAAAGCCCGCCAATCGTCAGGTAGCTGGGATGGGCTGAACCGTGAGGAAAATTGTCCGCCGCTGCCTGCGTAACCGGCTGAGCCACGGGATGCTAACTCGGAATCGAGCGCCGATCCGTTGGGAGTAAACAGGGTATCGCTCAACAGCACCAGCGGCTGAGTAAGGGAGAAACGGACGTTGTCTTCGTGGGAGTTTTTGCCCATCGATCCGGTCAGTTTGACTTTGAATTGTTCGTAGGAAGCGTAGCCGTTTTGTGGTGCCAGCGGCACGACGATGTCGTAAGTGGCCGATTTTCCGGGCTCTATATAAAACGAGAAATCCGACGAGGTAGATAACGAGCTCCGGTAATCTCTGGAGCTGTGGAAACTTAGATTGATGCTGTGTGGGATATTTTGTCTGTTGGAAATGAATACCCGAACCGGATGAAAACCGCCCAGAGCCGGAGAGGAAAAGAGCGAGGTGACTTCCACATGGGTGTCGGTCACAGGATCAAATACCTGACGGAAGAGAACCGCTTGTGCGTTGGCCAGAGTGATGAAACTTAAAAGAGCCGTAAGTTTCAGAGCTGACATGAAAAGGATACGGAATCCGTTCCGGTTTAGTAAGGTGTTCATTTAAGCCGGGGTGAGATTTTTTGGTGTGGCACTGCCTTGAAAAGGAATTTGATCGATGAGGTTTTCGATCACAGAGTTGGTGGTATGACCGTCCACTTTGGCATGATAATCTAACACAATGCGATGGCGAAGAACAGCGGGGGCGATGGCTTTCACATCTTCAAAGGAGGCATTGGAACGGCCATGGATGAGCGCGCGGGCTTTGGCAGCGGAAGACATCGCAAGCGCGGCGCGAGGGCTCGCACCGAAACGGATTTGCTTGGCGCCTTCGTGTTGGCCCGGGTGAGTTGAATCGACCAAGCGAGCGATGTAGTTAGCGACGACATCGGGAAGATAGATACGGCGAACCAGGCTGAGCAGACTGGCGAGAGTATCAGCAGTCATGATGGAGGAGACTTGGGGCTCGGTACCGAGCTCGCGATGGGAAACGATGCGTTGCAGGGTAGATACGTCGTTACGGGTGATTTCCAATTTAAAAAGGAAACGGTCGAGTTGGGCTTCCGGAAGCGGGTAGGTGCCTTCGAGTTCGATCGGGTTTTGGGTGGCGAGAACAAAAAACGGAAGGGGGAGTTCATGGGTTTTACCCAGAACCGTGACGCGGCGTTCCTGCATGGCTTCGAGCAAGGCGGATTGCGTTTTGGGTGAGGCGCGGTTGATCTCATCGGCAAGGACGATGTTTGCAAACAAGGGACCGCGTTGAAAAACGAACTCACGACGTCCGTCGATTTCCTGAAGAATGGGGTTTCCGGTGATATCTCCGGGAAGGAGGTCAGGGGTGAACTGGATGCGTTTGTTTTCGAGTTGGAGGAGTTTCGAAAGTCCCTTCACGAGTTCGGTTTTCCCCAAGCCGGGAAGGCCTTCGAGAAGAATGTGTCCGCGGGCGAGGATGCCGGTAATGACCAAACCAATGATCTGTTCCTGACCAAAGAGGATTTGATTGAGTCCTTGTTCAAGCGAGCGCAGGTGTTTAGCGGCATCGGCGACTTCCGTTTCGGTGGCATGATCCATGTCCGGATGATTGAGTTAAGGGTTAGAAAGTGCAAGTCCGCAGGTGAGAAGAATATGGGTCTCCTGCCAATCCAAGGTTGTGCGCGAGAAAGTTGAATTAATGCTTGCGGGTTTGGGGTTCTGTCGTTGGAGTCTTCCAGATTTAATCCACATAGATATGTCCAATTCAGCTGAAAAATCCTCAAATTCCACCGGTAGCTGGTGGTCGCAACTTCAACCCTATCAACGTTTGGTATTTATCGTGGCGACCTTAGCTTGGTTGTTCGATTGCTTGGATCAGCAACTTTTCAACCTAGCTCGCAAACCTGCGATGGACTCCTTGCTTGGGGCAAATCAGGACATTAAGCTATTTGGTGATTTTACGATTCAAGCAGGTGCTCTATCTACTTCTATTTTCCTATTTGGTTGGGCGAGCGGTGGCATGATTTTCGGCTCATTAGGTGATCGTTTTGGACGAGCTAAAATGTTATCAGTCACGGTTCTACTTTATTCAATCGCTACAGGTCTCTCAGCGCTTTCGCAAAGTTTTACCGATTTTGCGATTTATCGTTTCATAACTGGTCTCGGAGTGGGCGGTGTCTTTGGTCTAGCCGTAGCATTGGTTGCTGACACCGTGCCAGGTCATGTTAGACCACGTGCGCTTGGAGTGCTTCAATCATTCTCTGCTGTGGGTAACTGCGCTGCTGGTCTAATTGGTGTTACCATTGCTCTAACGTTTCTAGGTGATAATGCTAATTACTGGAAATGGCTCTTTATTATTGGTGCATTGCCAGCATTTCTTGTTGCTACGATTCAGCTCCGCATGAAAGAGCCTGAATCTTGGCTTCAATCACGTGATAAAGCCATTTCTGAAGGTAAGCGTGCGGGTTCGTATCGTGATCTTTTTGGTCATTCATTATGGCTTAAGCACGCCTTACTTGGATTAATTTTATCCTGTGCCGCTGTGGTTGGACTCTGGGGAATAGGTGTGTTTTCTAATGACCTTGCAGCCGATATTGTCATACATAATTTAACTGCGGAAGGTGCTACTAGTGCTGAAGTAACTAAAGGAAAGTTACTCTGGGTATCACTCAATCTCCTGGCCTTCAACGTGGGTGCATTTGCTGGAATGTTGGCATTTACGAAGGTTGCTGTGGCTTTAGGACGTAAAAAGGCTTTCGCAATATTTTTCACTGGAGCACTTTGTGTTACTGCCTTCGTCTTTCAGATGATTGGCAATGTTAATGGTCGCTGGGATATTCTCTGGATGGCTCCTCTCATGGGCTTCTTCCAGCTTTCTGTTTTTGCGGGCCTCTCGATTTATCTTCCCGAGCTTTTCCCAACCCGCCTCCGTGCGACTGGTATATCGTTCTGTTACAACGTAGGTCGTTACTTTGCGGCTCTCGGTCCGTTTACTCTCGGTGCACTTGCTGCAGGTTTCGGAAAAAAAGCCCAAGCACTTGCTGAGAAAAATGCTCCGGAAGGCATTACTGATGCGGCCCTTGGTGCACTTAAGTCCGTTGCCAAAATCGATGCTTTCCGCGATGCTGCATCATGGATGTGCCTTATATATTTAATCGGCATCATTGTGCTTCCATTTCTACCTGAAACGAAAGATAAGCCACTTCCAGAAGATTAAGCAAAGGCATCGCGGAGGTGCCTCATGCTTTCCGCTGCGAGTGTTTCGGGACTGATAGAGGTATCAAAAACTTCCACGGAGACCCACTTGTCGTAGCCTCCCCGGATCAGTTCGCTGGCTATCGCCGGGAAATCGACATCGCCCATGCCTGGTCCACGGAGATTGGGATCGTTCGCGTGAAAGTGCGCAGTCCATGGCAGGGAATCACGAATGATTTGCGGAATAGGCTTCGAATCAGCGGACATCGCTTTCACATCAAGATGGAGGCGGACGTTCGGGGAATCGATTTTTTCCAAGAGTCGGATGGTTTCCTCGGCTGTGTTGATGAAATTGGTTTCCAAGGGCCCGAGAAATTCAAACGCAATGGTGACATCAAGAGCGGCTAAGTGAGGAGAGAGGCGCTGGAAAAAATTGATGAAACGTGCTTCGGCATCTCCACGTGACCATTCAGGCTCAAGGCTGCGTTGTTGTGGGCTGCCCCAGACCATGATTTTTCCGCGCATCGCGGCACATATTTCGGCAAGATGCCGAGCATAATCAAACGTACGTTTGTAAATTGTGGGGTCTGGATGGGTGAGATGGTATCCTTCGGTTTTCGCAAGTAACCAATGCAACCCGACCATTTCCAAACCCTGATCTCGGACGATGGATCCGTAATTTTCCGCTTCGCTTAACGAGAGATTCTCAGGATTGCCGAGGGTGAATGGCGCCACTTCGAGACCCGCATACCCATGACGTGCCGCTTCTGCGCAAGTTCCTGCAAAATCGTGATCTCGAAAAGTCTCGTTGCAAATAGCAAGGCGCATGCGGTTAGTTAGGGTTAGAGGTAAGGAATTTGAAGTTTTTTCTCTGACAGTCGGCCTTTTGATCGGGAAAATGGCATCAAGACTTCATGGCTAGGCTTGTGTCCATGACTTCTGGGCTTGACAGCTGGAGGTGGGTTTGTTGACCTGCCGTTGCGGGTTTTTTACCACAGCTATCTTGATAGTTAAGAAATCCTTTCCTTTTTTAGGATTAAAATCCCCACCATTTACCCCCGAAACAAGCTACACTTTTCATTCACATGCATCTTAATTCATCTCTCTGGTATTTTGCCTACATTACCGTTTTGATCGGTCTTGCCGGATACGGCTCCCATCGTTTGACGATCATTTTCCTGTATTTGAAGCATTCCAGAAAGCGCCCAGAGCCCTTGAAGAACTTCAGTGAATTGCCGCTGGTGACCATTCAACTGCCGGTTTTTAATGAAATGCACGTGGTGGATCGGTTGTTGGATTCGGTTTCAAAAATCGATTATCCACAGGATAAAATTCAGATTCAGCTTTTGGACGACTCGACCGATGACACGGTTTCGATCTGCAAAGCAGGTATCGAGCGGATGCGTGCCCTGGGTTTTGATGCGGAGCACATTCATCGGACGGATCGCACGGGTTACAAAGCCGGCGCCTTGGAAAACGGTACTCTTTATGCGAAGGGCGAGTATCTATTCATCTTGGACGCGGATTTTGTTCCGAATGCGGATGTGTTGTTGAAAACGATTCATTATTTTACCGATGACAAAATCGGCATGATCCAGACCCGTTGGGGCCATTTGAACCGTACTTTCAACGTTTTGACCCGTATCCAGGCGATGTTCCTTGATGGTCATCTTGAGCTCGAGCAAACCGCTCGCAACCGTTCCGGTCGCTTTTTTACCTTCAATGGCACCGCTGGAATTTGGCGGAAATCCTGCATCGCGGATGCTGGCGGTTGGGAGCACGATACACTTACCGAGGACATGGATCTCAGCTACCGTGCCCAGTTAAAAGGTTGGCGTTTCATTTTCTTGAACGATGTTGAGACACCTGCGGAGCTGCCGGTGGATATGGATGGGTTCAAGAGCCAGCAACACCGCTGGACCAAGGGTTCGATCCAGGTTTGTAAAAAAGTCCTGCCCGCGATCTGGAGAAGCAAAATTCCTTTGTTCGTAAAAATGGAAGCGACCGCGCACCTGACTTCCAACTTTGCTTACCTGCTTTTGATTTGCTTGTGCTTCCTGATTTATCCAAGCCAATACGCACAGCCGAAATTCGGAGAGCTGACTTATTATATTGTCAATGTACCGATCTTCTTCTTTGCCTCAGTTTCTGTGATTTTATTCTACCTTACCTCTCAGAAAGCGCTTCGCCCCGCAACTTGGTGGAAAGAAATTCCCTATCTTCCCTTGTTGCTCGCACTTGGAATCGGCATGTCGATCACGAACGCCAAGGCGGTTTTGGAAGCGCTTTTCAATCACCAAACAGCCTTTATCCGGACTCCCAAATATGGGATCGAGTTAAAGAACTCGGATTGGAAAAAGAGCAGTTACAAGGCGATCAAAACCCTTACCCCTGTAGTTGAGCTTCTGTTCGGTTGTTTTTTCCTTTTCGTTGTCATCGAGGCGGCGATGAATGGCAAATGGTCTTCGGCTATTCTCCTGCTCCCATTCCCAGTAGGCTTCTTCTACACTTCATTTGGTTCGATCGCGCGCATGATGCCTTCTTTTGCCGGAACAAGAGCCGCTGAAGCGACTGCAGTTGATACCACTGACACCCATTGATCGGTTATGTTTTCCAAATTCGCCAAAGCTCCACTTTCGCTATTAAGTCTTTTTTGCTTAGTGGCATTCTGCAGCTGCGCGCCTCAGGTGGACAAGAGCAACAAGATGATTGTCAGTGTGCGCGATCAAAAATTGGTTCTGATGAATCATGATCAGCCTGTGAAGACCTACAAGATTTCCACATCCAAGTTTGGGATAGGGGATACCCCCCGGTCCAATTGCACTCCACTCGGGCACATGAAAGTCGCCAAAAAAATAGGTGATGGCCAACCCGCTGGGGCTGTTTTCAAGAGCCGCAGGCCGACAGGTGAAGTCCTTCAACCAAACTCACCGGGGCGGGATCCGATTGTGAGTCGTATTTTATGGCTCAAAGGAACAGAAAGACATAATCGCAACGCTTTCAATCGCTTCATCTATATTCATGGAACGCCTGAAGTGAATCGTCTCGGTAATCCGGCATCCTACGGCTGTATCCGTATGGGAACGAAAGATGTGATCGATTTATTCAATCGGGTTGGAACGGGTGCAGACGTTTATGTGGTCCGCGGCTCTCTGGGTCATCTGGCCAAGGAGAGAAACCTCGTCGCCCGTTGATAGCTGTCTCAAATTTCCTCCTGAAAAGACAAAACATGAGCTTGACAGATACGGGTGAAACCCACTAGTTTTCCGCCCCCTGCAAGGCAAAACGACTTTTTTTAATTCTACATACCATGGCAAATACCAAATCCGCAATTAAGCGCAACCGTCAAACCGAGACCCGTACCGAGCGGAACCGCGCTGAGAAAAGCCGCATGAAGACCATCCGCAAGAAGACTCTTGTTGCGATTGAATCCGGCAACAAAGAAGAGGCCACCAAAGCCAGTGACAAATTGTCATCCGTGCTCGACAAGGCCGCCAAGCGTAATTTGATCCATCCGAACAAAGCGGCCAACATCAAGAGCAAGACTGCGAAAGCCATTGCCGCTATTGGCTGATCTCTGATCATTTTTTCCTTTCAGTCAAGCGGTCCGGTCTTCCGGTGCCGCTTTTCTTTTTTGAAACCATGCCAAATTCATCTCCAAATCGCGCCGAAGCCGCTGCAAAAATCGCTGCCTCGCCTTACCAATACAAGGTTTGTGAGGGTTGCGATTCGATTGTGGGTAGGGCCACTGCGCTATGTCCAAACTGCCATAGCTTCCGTTTTGACGATGCACCGGACGCTGTCACCAAGCAGGCGGTTCTTTTGGGTAGCAGGGAGCAACGTTCAGTAACGGCTGATGATCTTTCGTAGGAGATTCTTTCATGGCGGTGGCATTTAAAGAATGGCAAGTCGTTTGTGACGCATTGGCCAGCGGCAGGCAGGCCATCTTGCTCCGAAAGGGTGGGATTCATGAGGGTCGCGAGGGCTTTTCCTTTGCACATAACTCTTTCTTTTTGTTTCCCACGCGATTCCATGCCCAGCTGGATCAGGTGAGAGAGGGAAGTTTCCAACAGGAGATGGAATGGAAGCCGGGCGACATATTGGAGATTTGCCACCATGCCGAGGTTCTTTTTGCCGTTACACTGCAGAATTGGGAACAGGTGTCGCGTTTTTTTCCGTATCACATCTATACGGAAGAAACGGTCAGAGAGAGATTTGACTGGTCTGGAAAAGGCATGTCCACGGGAAGTATTCATCTGGCTTTTGTCAGAGTAGCCAAGCTTGAGAAGCCTTGGCGCTTGGAATACGACAAGCGTTTCGGTGGTTGCCGCTCTTGGGTTGAGTTGCCCGAACCGCCAGATGGCTTGCTTTTACGCTCTCACCCGGTCATTTCGACCGCTGATTTCGATGGGATTTCTCACGAAATTCATGTCCTAGCAGGGGGTTGACTCCTTGTTTTCATAAGGATATCCCCATCAGCCCTCTCAAAATGAGGTTTTTAAGGTTGCCTTGGGTCGTTTCTGTGGGTTGACTTCGCAAGTTTACTTAATGACAGGCGTTTCGCGCATCATTTTCAAATCCCTCTCAGTTTTTTCCCGTTAGCCAAATAATCCCATGACGAAGCCTTTTTACAAACCCCCGGTTATTCTCTCGCTCGTAATCATTCCTTTCCTGATCAGTTGTGGTTCAGGTATCAACACGCTTTCAAAAAATGACATTCGTGGATTTTATAAATCCGATTACAGCTCGTTGTCAGCTCCTTCCCAATCCCTGGTGAAAGCTGCGGCATCTAAGCCCAAGGATAAACACAAGATGCCGGTCTATCCTTTCAGTGAGCGTCGTCGGTTGGTCCGCACCACGGCATACACCTGTTCGGAGTTGGATCACATTCAATACGGCAGCAAAAATGCGACAGGAACCTATCTGCGCTACTCGGACAAGGTGAGAAGCGCAGCGGCAGACTGGTCATTTTATCCGGTTGGTACGGTTTTTCGCGTCAAAGGAATGCCACAGCTTTTTGTGATCGATGATTACGGTTCTGCACTCACTGGAACAGGAACGATCGATATGTATCAGCCCAGTCGCAGCATGATGAACCTTTGGGGGCGACGCAATGTCGAGATCAGCATTGTGCAATGGGGATCGTTCGAACGCAGTGCGGATATTTTGAAGGATCGCAAGAAATTCGCGCATTGCCGCCAAATGCTGTCAAATATCACACGCCAGCGTCCGGATTTGCGACGGATTGCGATGCAATAAGCAGTTCTTATTGAACCATCCTGACATCTATTGCAGCGGTGACATCAATTTCGCCGTACGGCATGCCAATTTGAATAGATAGGGTTTTTCCATGAATTCTTCCACCGTTGCCATGGTGCATTTCGAGAAATCCTCAGTCAGCATCTGATTCACTTCTTGGATGAAATGGATATCCGGTATAAAGGCTGTGATTTCAAAATTGAGCCTGAATGAGCGGTTATCCAGATTGGCAGTCCCAATCGTCGCCATGCGTTGATCGACAAGCATGACTTTCTGATGCATAAACCCATCGTTGAAGCGGTATAATTTCACACCAAATGGAATGGTTTGCTCATAATAGGAATAGGATGAGAGCCAGACCAGTATGTGATCAGGGCGGTCCGGCAGCATGACGCGGACATCAACTCCCCGCATCGCGGCCAGTTGCAGGGCGCATATGACTCCGTCGTCAGGAACAAAATACGGACTCGCGATCCAGAGCTTTTCCCTGGAGATATTTGCCGCTTCCACAACCAGCATTTGCCATGACTCGATAGGATCCGCCGGGCCTGTGGGTATGATGGCAGTTGTTTGGTCCTCGTGTTGTTCGTTTGGCTCCCAAGAGAGATTCGGAATGCGGTTGCATGCCCAAAACCAATCCTCGAGGAAAACGACTTGAACGGCTTGAACGGCAGGTCCTTGAATATAAAGATGGGTATCGCGCCAGGCACCGTATCCTGCGCTCCGTCCCATATATTCATCTCCGATATTGATTCCGCCGAGGTAGGCTTCCATACCGTCAACGATGAGAATTTTCCGATGATTGCGGAAGTTCAGCTGCAAGCGCGACCACCAGAACCGGTTGGCTCCGAAAGACTGGCATTCGACGCCGGCGTCCTCGAGTTCTGCGAGAAACTTCGATGAAAGTTTGTGAGAGCCGATTTCATCGAAAAGGAAATAGACTTTCACACCTGCCTTGGCGCGTTCGATCAGAGATTGTTGAAATTTTTTCCCGATTTTATCATTCTTCACGATGAAGAAATTCACACAGATGTATTTTTTGGCGCGGTTCAGTGCCGAGAAAATTTCTTCAAACGTTTCATCCCCATCAATCAGCAGATCGAGACGGTTTCCCCGCGTGAAAGGCAGGCCTCCCAGTTCCTCGGCACATCTTTCGAAAAAATTTTCAACTGGGTAGTTTATGGCAAATTTTTTCAGGCTCACACTCATGTCCCTCGAGATCTTTCTGAGCTTGGCATCGTTTCCACGTCTTGCTCGAACGTAGCCCTCGAATTTACTTCTGCCCAAAAGCCAATACAACGGGATGGCCAAAAACGGCATGAAAAACAGGGAAACCACCCATGCGATGGTTCCTTGAGAGGTTCGGGTATTCATTAGGGCATGCAGTATGTGAAAAAAGCCGATCATATAGAACAAGCCGATTCCGAGCAGTCCCCAGTGGGTGGTGGGATCCAATTTCAATCCGAACATGGGCTTAACATGCACGGGAAATTAGGTTCCGACAAGAAGTCCCCGCATGATGCGATTTTCCGGTTTCTACCGAGGACGATTTGACTGTAGTATCCATCCATGAGTCAAACCGCAGTCACACCGAAGAACATTGTTCTGATCGGCTTTATGGGCAGTGGCAAATCCACGGTGGGGCGTGAGCTCCACCAACGCTTGGGTTATCCGCTGATAGATACGGATCGATCGATCGAAGAATCGACGGGAAAGAAAATCACCGAAATTTTCAAAGAGGAAGGCGAGGCGGTGTTTCGGGACTTGGAAACTTCAAAGCTGGTCGAAATTGAAAAACAAGCCGACAAACGTCAGATCGTATCGACGGGTGGAGGTGTGGTCATCCGTCCGGAAAACCGCAGTCTTTTGCGCAAGATCGGTTATGTGGTTTGGCTGCAAGTCCCGGAAGATGTGGTTTATGAGAGAACCTCGCGCAATCAGGAAAGACCGCTGCTCAACCACATGGATGCTCGGGAGAGGATCTCGAAATTATTGGCCGAGCGGGAGCCGTGGTATCGTGAAACCGCTCATTTGAAAATCGATACTGCAGGGTTGGATTTCAAAGAAATTGCTACCGGGATTTTGGAAAGCGCTCGTTATCACTTCACACATTCTGAATGAACGATCTGAATATAAAAGTTAAGGAACTGGCTGCTGGTCTTGGCTTTGACGATTGTCGGATTGCTCAGGCAAAGCGTGCGACTCATGCGGATGATTTCGAGGCGTGGATTGAAAACGGTTCCCATGGTGACATGCAATGGTTGGAGAGAAATCCCAACCGACGCTGCGATCCTCGGGAAGTCCTTCAGGGCTGCAAATCGGTGATTTGCTTGGCGGTGAACTATTATACGGGAGATGACCCTTTTCCAGACGGACATCCCAAAAACTATCGGATTGCAAAATACGCATGGAATGATGACTACCATAATCTGATTGAAAAGCGCTTGGCGGAATTCAATGCGGCGCTCATGGGGCTTGGCGGAACGCAGCGTTACTACGTCGATACCGGACCCATTCTCGAACGGGATTTTGCAACCGACTCCGGTTTGGGTTGGAATGGAAAATCGACAGTGCAGATTCATCGCCGGATGGGCACTTGGTTTTTTCTCGCGGATATCCTCACCACCCTTGACCTGATTCCTGATCCAGCGTTCGGGGATCATTGCGGCAAATGCACTCGCTGTATAGATGCTTGTCCGACCCAAGCCATCACCGCTCCGCACAAGCTCGATGCGCGGCGTTGTATTTCTTATCTCACGATTGAGAACAAAGGACCGATACCCGATGAGTTTCGACGTGCGATCGGAGATCGAATCTATGGCTGTGATCAATGTTTGGAAGTTTGTCCATGGAATCGGTTCGCGATAGAATCTCGCGAAATCAGCTTTCATGCGCGCGAAGAAATTTTTGCTCACAGCCTACGAGATTTTCTCGGTATGGATGATGAAGCATTCAGGCAGGTTTTCGCGAAATCTCCGATCAAGCGCATCAAGCGTCCGAGGTTTTTAAGAAACGTTTGTGTGGCGCTTGGAAATACTGGGACGGAAGCAGATTTGCCCGCTCTGGAAATTGCGGCTAAAGATTCTGAACCGCTGATTTCAGAACATGCGGAGTGGGCAATAGGGGAAATTAATCAACGTGGAAAGCTTGGAGAATATTGAATCTTTTATGCTAAATTTTCGGATAAAATTCGATATGCGTGCGAATGGTATGTAGCTTGCATTCCAAGCCCTCAAGTGGCGTGATGGTGCGTCTCCCATAAATCAATCAACTCCTTCACTTTATGATAGTCAGTATTTTCAACGATGTGATCGGTCCTGTGATGCGCGGACCTTCGAGTTCGCACTGTGCGGCGGCGCTGCGGATTGGCAGATTGGCGCGGGAATTGATGGGAAATGAATTCACCGATGTCCTCGTGGAATTCGATCGTAATGGATCGTTGCCTACCACGCATGACACGCAAGGCTCGGACATGGGTTTGCTCGGTGGATTAATGGGTTGGGATGCGGCGGACGAGCGTCTGCCGGGCTCGATGCAGACCTTGCTGGATACGGGAGTGAAGATCGCGATTGAGACCGTGGATGCTGGCGATCCGCACCCGAACACTTATCGGTTGACCCTTCGCAGCGATAAAGAAACGCACACACTCCGAGCGATTTCCACAGGCGGCGGGATGATGGAAGTGATCGATATTGATGGCTTCGCGGTTTCCCTTTTTGGCGACTGCCATGAAACCTTGCTTTGGTCGAATGGGGATGTGACGGAACTTGTCAAAGCTCTGGAAAGCGATTTTGAAGCTTATGAAATGATCGTCCATAAATCTGAAGACCGCCGATTGATCGAGGTGAAGGCAGGGAGTTTTATCGATGAGGCAATCACGTCGAGACTCCCGAATGTTCGTGCCGTGAAAAGGCTGTCGCCAGTGCTTCCGGTGACTTCTGGAAAGCACACGCAAGTTCCTTTCACAAGCTGTGAGGAAATGCTGGCATTTGATGAAGGCAAAGAAACCCCGCTTTGGAAACTGGCTGTGGCCTATGAGATGGCGAGGGGAAGTATCAGCGAGGAGGAAGTGATCGCGAAAATGGTGGATATCGTGAAAATCGTGCGTCGCTCCATTTCCGAGGGAATCGCAGGAACCGTATACGACGATCGCGTGCTCGGCCATCAATGCGGCAGGTTTGATGAAATGATGCGTGCTGGAACATTGCTTGATGGTGGCGCCCTGAACCGGATCATTCTATATGTCACAGCTTTGATGGAGGTAAAGAGCTCCATGGGGGTTATCGTTGCCGCACCTACGGCTGGTGCCTGTGCGGCGTTACCCGGAGCGGTTGTGGCCATGGCGGATTCGATGGGTCTGGGTGAAGAGGATATGGCAAAAGCTTTGTTGGCGAGCGGGATCATCGGAGTGTTCATTGCGACCCGTTGGACCTTCGCCGCAGAGGTCGGCGGGTGCCAAGCGGAAGGCGGTTCCGCGGCAAGTATGGCGGCTGCAGCTTTGGTGACTTTAGCGAATGGTTCGCTCAATCAATCGGTTGCCGCCTCTTCGATGGCTTTTCAAAGCATGATCGGATTAATTTGCGACCCGATTGCCAACCGCGTGGAAGCGCCTTGTCTCGGCAAGAATGTCATGGCCGCCGCCAACGCTCTTTCATGTGCAAACATGGCGCTGGCGGGTTATGATCCGCTGATCCCGCTCGACGAGGTCATCGAGACGGCCAAGCAGGTCGCCAAACAAATGCCGCGCGAAGTGCGATGCACTAATCTCGGTGGACTCTCCATCACCCCAACCGCCAAAGCGATTGAGGAAAAACTCGCTGCCAAACGGGCGAGCTCGTGTGGGAGTGGTTGTGGTTGCGGTTAAAGCTTCGATTTGAAGAAACAATAACCAGAGAGACACAGAGATCACAGAGGGTAGCAGAGATTGATAAATGCTGATATGGCTGCTGCTTCAGTATGCCGTAGAATTGCATATTCATATTTTTAACCCTACTCTGTGACCTCTGTGTCTCTGTGGTTAATTCTGCTCCCAAGCCCTTTTAAGGCTAATTCAGGGTTTGATTCTTTGTTTTTGGCACAACAGAATCCGCGCATGTCATCACCGATTCGCATTCTCTGTGCAGGAGCCGGCCACATGGGCCGTTCACATGCTCTGGCTTACCATCGTCTTCCGGGTTTTGAAATTTGTGGTATTGTCACACGTTCCCCGGAAAGCCGTGCAGCGCTGAACCAAGAGCTCGGTGGAGGTTATCCTGAGTTCGCCGATTTCTACGAGGCAGTCAAAATCACCAAGCCGGATGCAGTTTCCATTTCCACTTATCCCGACACGCATGCCGATTTCGCCGAGGCGGCGTTCGATGCAGGTTGCCATGTTTTCATCGAGAAGCCCCTGGCTGAAAAGGTCGTCGAGGCCGAACGCATCGTCGCAAAAGCCCGTGCCACGAATCGCAAGTTGGTGATCGGTTACATCCTTCGTCATCATCCGAATTGGATCAAATTCATTGAGGTCGCTCAAACGCTAGGCAAGCCTTTAGTCATGCGGATGAATCTCAACCAGCAATCCTTTGGAGCGAACTGGAAAACTCACAAAAACCTCATGTCATCCATTTCTCCCGTGGTGGATTGCGGTGTGCATTATGTGGATGTCATGTGTCAGATGACCCGCTCGAAACCGGTGCGCGTCTCAGGAATCGGTGCACGTTTAAGCAATGAGTTGCCAGAAGGAAAAATCAACTACGGTGCGCTTCAAGTCACGTTTGAGGACGGATCGGTCGGTTGGTACGAAGCCGGCTGGGGTCCGATGATGAGTGAGGTCGCGTTTTTCGTAAAAGATGTGGTCGGACCGAAAGGCTGCGTTTCCATCGTAGCGGATAAAGCGGCGTCCGAAGGGCAGAGCTCGAATGTCGATGCACATACCCAGACCCAAGCCCTGCGCCTTCATCATTCCGAACTCGATACGGAAGGAAATTTTGCCAAGAAAGACGAGACCCTTCGGCTCGACGACGAACCCGATCACGATGGTCTGTGCTTCCGCGAACAGGAGTTTTTCCTCAAAGCCATCCAAGAAAACATGGATCTCTCCGATCACATGGATGATGCCGTAGCCTCGATGCGTATTGTGGAAGCGGCGGATGAAAGTTTTCGCACCGGTAAAACAGTAGATCTATAAATTTCATGAAATCACTTATACAGATTATCACATTATCGGCGATCGTATGCGGCATGGTTAGCGCGGAGCAGCAATTGAAAATGCGTTCCTTGTTTAATGGCAAAGATTTAACAGGTTGGAAAGGGGAGGGTTATATCATTGAAGAAGGCGCCATTTCCTGCACCCCGAAAGGCCGGAACCTGATGACCGAGGAGACATTTTCCAATTATGTTCTCGAATTCGATTTCCTGCTTACACCCGGCGCAAACAATGGTTTGGGAATTCATTATCCCGGAACCGGCGATGGTGCTTACACAGGCATGGAAATTCAAGTGCTCGATAACACCGCTGAGAAATACAAGAATCTCAAAGAATATCAATTTCATGGCAGTATCTACACCTTGGCTCCTGCCAAGAAGAGCGGTCTTAAACCCGTGGGCGAATGGAATCACCAACGCGTGACAGTCAATGGATCAAAGGTGCAAGTCATACTCAACGGCGAAACGATTCTTGATGCTGATTTGGAAGAACTAAGCAAAAAGGATCCGAAGCACGAAGGCGTGAAACGTCGCGCCGGACATATCGCTTGGTTGGGACATGGCGATAAAGTTTCTTATAAAAATATCCAGATCGCCGATCTCGCTCCGACCGTGAACGCGGCTGAACTTAAGAGCGCAGGCTTCAATCAGATCTTTGATGGGAAAACACTCGAGGGCTGGAAGCACGAAGCTGATACGAACAACTGGTTGCCGCTTAACGGCGTTTTGAAGCACAACGGTATTCCTAAACCAACCAAAGATCTTTGGTCGGAGAAATCCTACGTCGATTTAACCATTCAGTTCGACTGGCGTTGGGCGGGCCGTGGGCCGATGAAGATGCAACCCACCGTTAAATCGGATGGTTCAAATGGTGAAAAAGTCGAAGTCGAGGAACTGGACAGTGGCTTGTATCTCCGCGGAAATGTCAAAAGCCAAGTCAACCTCTGGAACTGGACCGTTGGATCCGGTGAAGTTTATGGCTACCGTATGGATCAAAAAATGCCCGCTGAGGTACGTGCGGGCGTCACACCCAAAGTCAAAGCGGATAAACCGCTTGGTGAATGGAATCGTATGATTGTCAGCCTAAAAGGGGATAGATTGACCGTTAACTTGAATGGTCAAATCGTTATCGAAAACGCTCAGTTGCCAGATGCTCCAAAAGACGGTTCGATCGGTTTCCAAAATCACGGAAGCGCCATCGACTTCGCGAATGTCTGGATCAAAGAACTTTAATTTTTATCTATCGTTTCAATCTAACGAAAATCTACACCAATGAACGCCAAATCCACAGCTATCCGACTCTCTATCATGATGTTTCTCCAGTTCTTTGTCTGGGGAGCATGGTTTGCGACCCTTGGGCTTTGCCTAGGCAGTAACCAATTGGGGGATTTCTCAGGTGGAGCCTATGGTTCCGCTCCTTTGGGTGCGATGATTGCGCCACTTTTTCTGGGCCTCATTGCGGATCGGTTTTTCCCTTCGGAAAAGGTATTTGGAGTTCTCTTTCTTATAGGCGGAGCCTTGTTGCTGATGATTCCAAATGTGGCGGCAGATGGGAATGGTCAAATGATGGTATGGCTGATGATAGGCAACATGCTATGCTTCATGCCTTCGCTTGGATTGGCGAACACGATTGCATTCACGAATGTCGATCACCTGACATTTCCCAAAGTGAGAGTTTGGGGAACGATTGGATGGATTATCGCAGGACTGGTCGTTGGAATTCTGGGATGGTCTGCGAAATTTGAAATGTTCTATATCGCGGGTGGCGCATCACTGGCTCTGGGTATCTATGGATTCTTCCTGCCACACACGCCCGCACCAAGCAAAGGTCAACCAGTCAACATGCGCGCCTTGTTCATGGTGGATGCATTTTCGCTTTTGAAGCGACCCGCGTTCTTTGTCTTCATGCTGTGCTCGATGCTAATTTGTATACCGCTGGCTTACTATTACGGAGTGACATCAAACTACCTCCAAAATACAGGGTTTTTGCAACCTGCTTCGACCATGACCATCGGGCAGATGTCAGAAATATTCTTCATGTTGTTGATACCGTTCTTCTTCCGGAAACTCGGTGTGAAATGGATGATCCTGATCGGCATGATCGCATGGGTGGTTCGATATGTTCTTTTCGCTTACGGAGCTCCGGATCAAGTCGTTTGGATGATTTTCCTCGGGGTCGCCCTGCATGGTATTTGCTACGACTTCTTTTTCGTCACCGGTTTCATGTATACTGATAAAGAAGCGGATCCCTCGATCCGTAGCCAGGCGCAAAGCATGCTGGTGTTTTTTACTCAAGGTGTTGGGATGTATATCGGCTACGCAATCGTTTTTGGTATTATGTATCAGGTGCCATCTTCGCTGTTCGGAATCACGGTGGACTTCTCAGGTCTGGGAGATGGGGTTCCAGGATTTTCTCCATTGGAGAGCGCAATCAAGGAGTCACGCGCTGGAGCTGATCTCAGCTTCCTTCAGCAGTTTGGACAGATGTTTTCGGTATCAATGCCTGAGGGAGTCAAGAAGACAACTTTTCTAACTGATGCAATGGTGCAGTGGAAATCTTACTGGTTACTGCCTGCTGGTATGGCAGGGGCGATTGCGGTTCTGTTCTTCGTCGCATTCCGTGATCGAAAGAGCGGAGCGAAAGTGGGGGAGTGAAACATAGATGGGCTGCATCCTGCTTCCCTCTCATCAATTCTCTAACCTTACCAAGCAGATTCACGAGATTTGATCATTGAAATTTGAAATTTCAGGTAGCTGACCGATTCTGAGTTTATGCAATCACCTAAACGCAATCATGGTTTTCTGATATGGATCGGTTTTATTGTCGTAACATTTATCGCACCTCTGTTTGGGGCAATCTCTCAGCCAGGGGATTGGTATGCGTCTTTAAACAAACCTTCATGGAATCCGCCGGGTTGGTTGTTTGGTCCAGTATGGACTGTGCTTTATCTGATGATGGCGACCGCAGCTTGGTGGGTTTGGAAACGGTGTGGTTGGGGTAAGGCATTGGGCTTTTATGGAATCCAACTCGTTTTCAATGCCGCTTGGACACCTATCTTTTTCGGCGCACACCAGCCAGGTTGGGCCTTGGTGGATATCATCGCGATGTGGCTAGCGATTGTGGTGACGATGATTTCGTTTTTCCGCGTGAGTAAAGCGGCGGGATGGTTGATGGTGCCTTACTTGGGGTGGGTGAGTTTTGCGATGGTGTTGAATTATGCGTTGTGGAGGGGGAATTAGGCAGGGACGCGTATCCTTACGCGTCCATATCTCGCGGTGGTTATTGCAGGAAGAGCTCGATGGAGTATAGCGGTCCGTCAGATACGGACCTTTAGAGATAAAGGTCCCTGTTTAAAATATTTTTTTAACAGAAGACAACAAAGGAAACGAAGGAGCTTCGCTCTTAGCTTTGGATGATTGGGAGTTATTCCCCATTTTCATCGATGAGTTCCACTCTCTTGATGATGGGTGTCTTGATGTCAGTAATATCCACTGTGAATGAATAGACCGCCATCACATTCGGGTCGCCATCTCCAAGCGGTGTGATGAGCGCATCTGTGCCCGATGAAAACCGAATCGTGTGGTTGTCGTTCCATCCTTGGAAGTTGCTATGCCATCGCGAACGAAACTCTTTGAATCGGGGAATCATGGCTTTGATTACCAAACCTGTGTCAGGTAATGTAACCTCCTCGAATTTTTCCGGTGCCGCGCGATCGCCCTGAAGTCGATAGACGAGAAGATGGGTGTAGAATCGTTCGGAAAAAGTAAGCGCGACCGCAGTGCCATCGGCGTTCCAGTGCACCCGGACTTTGGTGCGTAACGGTTGCAAATCAGAAGTGGGGTCGGCAGCAAATGGAAACACCACGAGAACTTTGTTGCTGGCGGTAGCGACTATTTGAACATCGGGTACTTGGTCATCAAGCGGATCGCTATCCTTGGCTCGGTCGTGCGTAAGACGAATGGAGAAGGCACCATCGGGTGAAGCAGCGTTCGGGATAATCACAGGTTCCGCTGCATGTAGATAAAGCGCGGAAATGAGTGTGGTGATGATGATGAGTTTCATTTTGCCGAACAGTGTTGCTTATTGAGCCGCACGCTGTATAATACCTGCAAATGCCGCACGGTATGGCGTGACCATGGGATCTATTTCCATTGTAATAATTTCTATCAGCACTAGGAGTGATGGCAAGGTGTTATCAGGTTGGGGGTGGTCTATTAGTGGAGAGCCGTCTCTCCGGCCGGCTGAACTGGTAGTTTAGAGAGCAATGGGTTGGGATATTGGAAACCTTTCCCATTTGTGTAATCCGTGCATTCCGTGGTTTCTCTCTTTTTCTTACCTATTTGGACGTTCGAAGAGAGTTCGCTGGTGGTGCTGGGACGGCTGGGATTGACTACGCGTTCCGCTCCGTCCCTGCCAAATGCGCTTCGCGGGTGAGGTAAAGTTTCGCTACTAGCGAAATCTGCAGTCAAAACCGATGCTTCGCAGGGGTTCTCATCCCAGCCTGCTGTCGTTTGGTGTACGAGGGTAGAATGAAAAACGCACCGCGGTAATTGCGGTGCGGGTGGGGAGAAAGTACGCAGGCTGGGATTCGAACCCAGGACCAATTGGTTAAAAGCCAACTGCTCTACCAACTGAGCTACCTGCGCGTTGGATTTGGTGAAGCCGTGGTTCACACGGAGGGCGGCAAAGTAGTTTAGTGCTGCGGAACTTGGCAAGCCATTTTAGGCAAAAAGTGAAAGTTTTTTAAGAAAAGTGAAACAACTCAGGCGATGATGTGGTCTAAAATATTTCATCCATTAACTTATCCCGTCTTTCCCGCACTAACCGCACAACG
Source organism: Prosthecobacter debontii (assembly GCA_945873125.1). GTDB lineage: Bacteria > Verrucomicrobiota > Verrucomicrobiia > Verrucomicrobiales > Akkermansiaceae > Luteolibacter. Next base: position 32,560 of record CAMCBV010000017.1, on the reverse strand, counting down.
AGTGCTGTCCAGCCGGTTTGGTGGGATGCCCCGAGACCTTCACCGGTTTCACCGTGAAAGTATTCGTGAAAGAGAATGAGATCCTGCCAATGAGGATCGTCAGAATATCGTTTTGATATCTCACTGCTCCCGTAACAAGGACGGTAACCTTTGCTGTCTTTGGTGAATAAAGAGATAAGCCTGTCACAAATATCAATGGCGATTTCCCGTAAGGTACATTCCTTGCCGGAACCGGTTGGATACTCGATTTTAAAAGAGTCTCCGTAGAAATAATAATATCGTTCTAGTGCCTCGATCAGGATGAAATTGGTAGGGAACCAAATCGGGCCACGCCAGTTGGAATTTCCTCCGAACATATCGGTTGTTGCCTCACCTGGGGTGTATTGAACTTGGTGGCTGATGCCCGCATATTCAAAGATGAAGGGGTTTTCTTCGTGTGCTTTGGAAAGGGAGCGAATGCCGAAGTTCGAAAGGAATTCTTTGGGATCGAGCATGTAGGCGAGGCTCTTTCGAAGACGCTGTTTGGAAGGAATGGCCAGCAAGACTCTTCCAGAAGATTTTTTTCCGGGTACGCGATTGGCGGTGATGTATTTGAGTAGATCAGGCTTGTTCACCAGAAACCAATCCATGCGCTTGCGGAAACCGGGAAGTGCATCGATCGTCTTTTGTTTGAGCACGGTGACCGCACACAGCGGCAGGAGTCCGACGAGAGAGCGGATTCTCAATGGAATGGGGGCCTCATGGTTGATAATGAGCTGGTCGTAGTAAAAGTTGTCCTGTTCGTCCCAAAGACCCGAGCCGCCGAGGCTGTTGATCGCATCCGAGATGTTTACAAAGTGCTCAAAAAACTTGGAGGCTATGTCCTCGTATGCAGGCTTTGTTTGTGCGAGTTCAAGCGCGATGGAAAGCATGGTTAGGCAATAAAAGCCCATCCATGCGGTGCCATCGGCCTGATGCAGATGGCCACCCCCCGGTAACGCATGCGAACGATCAAAAACTCCAATGTTATCAAGCCCCAGAAACCCTCCGCCAAACACATGACGGCCATCGAGGTCTTTGCGATTCACCCACCATGTGAAGTTTAGCAAGAGTTTCTGAAAGGCTTTCTCAAGGAATAATATGTCACGATTTTCTTTTTTATCCGATATTTTATAAACGCGCCAAACCGCCCATGCGTGAACAGGCGGATTAACATCCGAAAAATTCCATTCGTAGGCTGGAAGTTGTCCATTCGGGTGCATATACCATTCACGCAGGAGAAGCAGGAGCTGGTGCTTGGTGAACGCGGAATCAATGGTGCAAAATGGCAGCATGTGAAAGGCAGTGTCCCATGCTGCAAACCAAGTATACTCCCATTTGTCCGGCATGGAGAGAATGTCTTTTGCGTGGAAGTGATGCCAATCGTGATTGCGTTGCTTCAGACGATTTTCTGGAGGAGTCGGAATCTCTCTGTCACCTTTCAACCAGTCGGCAATGACGTAGTGGTAGAATTGCTTGCTCCAAAGTAAGCCAGCATAGCCTTGACGGCAGATTAGGCGCTCTTCATCACTTATTCCTGAAGGAATGATTTCCTGATAGAACTCATCGGCCTCTCTCATGCGATCAGCAAAGGTTTCATCGAAACGGTCAATGCCTGATAAGTTGTTATGCTCTTCTAGATGATGAAGTCTGGCCATTACCGTTACACTCTGTCCGGCAGGAATATGGAATGTGTAATGGGCTGCGGCTTTGGTGCCGGACCGATGAGGAGAAACGGCCTGTAGTTCCTGGTGAATGATATAGCGGTGAAAAGCATCCTTGGTGTAAGGAGTGGAATTTATCCGGTCTCCAAGAGATTCGTGATTCGTCTCGTTTTCGGTAAATAGCCATTTGACGTGGCGGGGCGCATTATCGGCGACATCAATGCAGAAGCGAAATTTTCCAAGACCTTCATGATCCATCAGCAATGTGTCTCCATCTTGCGAAATATTTGGCTTATTAATGGGGGCCTCGGGATCAATTCCCCATGTCCATGTATTTCTGAACCAAACAGTCGGTAAGAGATGAATGGGAGCTGCGACCGAGGCGCGGTTTGTAATGGTGATGCGCCAGAGGATGTCTTGCGGACTACGCTTCGCAACTTCTTGGATGACATCAAAATATTCATTGTCGTCAAAAATTCCCATGTCCGCGAGTTCCAGTTCAGGTCCGAGTCTGCCAAGTCTTTCGTTCTCGACGCGAATTTCGGTGTATGGAAATTTCTTCTGAGGATATTTATAGAGTGCTTTGGTGTAAGAATGGGTCGGTGTGGAATCTAGATAGTAATAACATTCTTTGACGTCTTCACCATGATTGCCTTCATTGCCACCAAGACCGAACAAGCGTTCTTTTAAGATGGAATCGTTGCCGTTCCAGAGAGCAGGAGCAAAACAAAGACGGCAACCGCGATCCGACCACCCCTGCAGACCATCTTCACCCCAGCGGTAGGCGCGGCGACGCGCCTGATCATGAGGAAAGGCAGCCCATGAATTTCCGTGATCCGAGTAGTCTTCACGGACCGTTCCCCACTGGCGTTCGCTGAGATAAGGCCCCCAGCGCTTCCAGTTTTTCGCTCGATTTTCTTCTTGGGAAAGTCTGTGGTTCTCTTGGTTCATTTGAGCTTTATGATGAATAGATAGCAGGAATCGTGCAGAATGCGAAGCTTTGAGAATCAGTATTCAGGTAAGCAATCTGAGGGGGAAAACGGTCACATCGACCGGATTTGCACAGATAAGGGAGACTGGTGGCGTTCCTGGCTCAGCAAATCCATTTAATGAAAAGGGCAGGGTGGAGCATTCACCGTGAGACATGGCTTCGATTTGATAGGGTTCGTGGTGAACGCGTCCGCTGTGGAGATTGCCCTTTTGATCGGTTGAAAACAAGGTGTAGCGCTCCACCAGAAACCATTCGAGAGAACCTATGACAGCGGGCTTCGGGGCTATGGGACGCGGGTATTTGAATTCGGCTTTTACAGATTGATGTGATTTTCTGCGACTATGATATTCGACGGATCGGTCGGATATCTTCGAACCCATCCTTGCATGCTGATAAGGGAGATGAAACAGGTGGCGTGCCATTTCAACGGCAATGGGTTGATTGCAATCGAGCGAGAAAAACCAAACTCCCGGATTTCCAGTTGCGTCATATACATAAGTACGGAGGTTGAGTTCATGAAACCACGAGAGCCAAGGCAGGGGAGGGAGGCCGATGGGACGTATGCGCTGCATCAGAAAGGGTACGATGCCCAGCCATGCCTTGCCATCAAAAGTATCGACATGGAGTCCTTCCGGAAGGCGTGAACGAATGATATCCGGTGAGACGGCCCAATGAAAAAATCCCAACTCGGCCCAGCGTTGCCTCATGACGGGAAATCCGGTAGGCGCCTGCTGTTGGGCAAGGCGTTGTTTAAGTTCGGGAGCTATCATGGAATGAATCAAATTGATAAGTCACAGTTTGCAAAATAGATCGATATATTGCAGAAAGAGTTATGAGGATCTCAACATACACCGGCGGAATGGTACAAACCAACGGTTATCTCGTCGAATCACCAGATGGCAACTTTTTGGTTGATGCCCCCGATGGTGTTTTTGAATGGCTGGAGAAAAAGGCAATAAAAGTGGATGCATTGTATTTGACTCATCAACATTACGACCATGTGGAAGATGTGGCAAAACTTCAGAGGCAAGGAACCAGAGTTTTTGCTTGGGCAAATTATTCGAAAGACCTGACTTTAGAAACTTACGGTGCGAGTTGGGGCATGCCGGAAGTCGATCCATATGAAGTCGATGAATTGATTCCCGAAGGAAAATCCCTCTACTTCCATGTCGCAACCAACGTAAGTCATGTTCCAGGACACTCTCAGGACAGTGTCACATTTTATCTCCATGATGCCGGATTGGTGTTTGTAGGCGATGCGCTTTTTGCGGGTTCGGTAGGAAGATGCGATTTACCGGGTGGAGATTTTGATACATTGATCCTGGGAATCAAAGAGAAGCTTTTGATTCTCCCAGATGAAACACGGGTGCTTTCCGGCCATGGACCTGAGACAACTATTGGAAGAGAAAAAGCAACGAATGGATATCTCCGCTGAACGATTACTCACCCACATTTTTTGCCTTGGGAGGATTCAACAAAGTGTTGTTTTCTTTTTCCGCAGGAGAAGTAAAGTGAACATTTTTCCATTCAGGATTCTTCAAAGGACCAGTCCCCCTAAACTGAAACAATCCATAGAACGGGCGCAGGGGGATCGTGACAAAACCGAGTAAACCACGGGCATTGAGCCGGATCGTGAAATCGAGCGTGCGCGCCGCAATATCAATGCTTCCGTCACCTGTGAAATTTACGGAAGTGGTTGATGTTTCGAAATCCCGAATCTGAGCGATCCCATTTTCAATCGTGAAATTACAGAATGCAGATTTGGCTCTCTCGTGGCCAAGTCTCCTGTCATTTACAACAGTTGATGCAACGGTCGATAATGGCCCAAATATTGGCACTGAAAAAAGTTCTCCATCATCCATAGCAATCAAGCCCTGACCATTCATGGTGGAAACGTCTCCGCTCTCAATTGCAAATTCCATCCGACCCGTGATATTTCCTCCTGATTTCATATCGAAACCATAGGTTTTTGAAAGCTCCAAAACTCCCAGCTTGGTCCAACTCAGTTCCCCTGACAGTTGGGAGCCTGAACGATTCGAAAATCTGCCTTGGATATTACCACCCGCTACTTCCGAAGACAAATTGTTGACATCAACTTCCTTGTCTTTGATATGAACGGTTGCCGATGGCTTGGTAAGAGTCAGGTATTTTCCAAGAAATTTGTAATCGGCATCATGGTTTGAATTGAAATTTACAGTCAGGTCGGTCCGTCCTTGTGATGTGACATCCACCTGTCCCGATCCACTGATGGCATGCGGACGGTGAAATCGATAGACCTCAAGATAATCGGCGATTTTCGGGGCAAACACACGAACCAAAGGTGCGGCCCAAATCACGCCGGATACGTTTTCAATATCAATGAGTTTGGTCGAATCATCATATCGAATTCTTTTGACGGATGCTTTACCACTTGTTGGCCCGTCAAATTTTTTACGTAGCACATAATCCGTATAATCAAAATCCAGATTGCCATCGAAGAAATCCAATTCACCAGCATTCAGAGAAAAAGAACAATCCGCCAAATGAAAGGGAACCCCTTGATAAGCCATATTCCTTAGTTTGCCATTTCCAATAAATGCCCAAGCGGTTCGATCCTTGGTATCAAAAGATCCTTCAAGAGAGATTTGTCCCGATGCTTTCGGACCTTCTGAAAAATGACCGATGACTTTTTCAAGAGGCTTATCTTTGAAAAAAGGTTTGTAAAGAGCGACGGGGAAAGTGGAGTCCAGCTTGATACGAATGACGCTACCTTTTTTCAGGATCTTTCCAACTGCCATACCATCCGGTCGGGTAATTTTGATATCGCGTAAAAACAGATTTCCTTTCTGATAGGAAAACCAACTTTCCAGAGTGTCGAATGAGATGCCCCGAAACATGATTGATTCGCATGAGGCTTTTCCAGTCAAATTCAAATCGGGCTTTGCAGGATCAGAAAGATCAAACTCTCCGTTAAAAGAGAGTTTCTGACTTCCGCCGCTGAGCAGATTCATTTGCAATGGATTTGAGAACCATGCATCCAGCAAACGGGTGATATCGATGGATGATTCCATATTGAATCTTCCTTCTTCATTGGTCATCAGATATTCGGCACTACCCGTGATTCTGCCGCGTGTATCCTCAGCTGAAAATCCGCTAATTGTTAGTAGGTTTGAGGAAAGATTGGCATTGCCTACAACATTGCTGAGCCGGTAATCGTTTTTTTCAATCGAAGGAGCTTGGAGACTAAATCGGCCTTTAAGGGTCTCTTTGCTCGAAATGCGTCCCTCTAGGTCAATTTGAAGTTTGGGTGAGTTTTCAGAATCGAACTTCCAGCTGTCTAGTTCCCTGAGAATTAATGCGACAAATTCCCTGCGATCTCCATCGTTTCCGGCGTCATCCTTGGCGCTTTGATTCGGATTCTTTGTTTGTAGCCTCGCGTTGATGGCAACATCGATACCGCCCACCTTGCCACGGATATTATGAGCCTCGATGCTTTTTTTATCAGGTATCAGGACCGTTCCATAAATCTTCGTGAATTGCAGTGCCTCACCAGCGGGAACTTTAGGGTCGACCAAAATGGAAAGCTCGGCATTACGAAGTTCCATCTTTCTGAGTCGAAAATTTCCATTGGCTAGACTGGCGTAATCAAGGACAAGCTGGACACCTTCGAGTTTCGAAATTTGATGGATGCGTTTTTTTTCAGCATAGACTCGGACATTCGATGCTACGAATCCTTTGAGAGGAATATAACTGAGAGAACCGATTTCGATATGAACTCCGTGTTTTGAAATCTCTTGCTCGATTGCCGTACGCCATGTGCTGGGTAGTCCAGTTTTGTTTGCCCAATAGAGTCCCAAGAAAGTGATCGGAATCAACGCGACAAAGAGCAGCCAGACAGCTGTTCTAAGATTACGAATGATTTTAAAATGAGACATAAACAACTTCAGGATGCTATTGTTCCTGCAGAACGAAAGGAAAAATATGGATCCCTACCTGGGTATGGCCGACCGATGATGATATGGTCGATAAAACGGATCTGCATGATTTCGGCGGCCTTGACTAGGTTTTCGGTAATACGGAAGTCGGCTTTGCTGGGAGAAGGATCACCGGAAGGATGGTTATGGATGAGAATGAAAGCGTAAGCGTTACGGGTAACGACAGGACGTAGGATTTCCCTTGGGTGGGCACTGGTTTCATTCACGGTTCCTGCCGATATCGTAGTGGTCGATGTGTGATGCAAGCGGGTATCCAAAGTAACCACCAAGGCAGTCTCATGGGGTAAATTGTTCAATTGGTGTGAAAAATGATCGTAAATGAGCTGTGGGGAATCAAGAGGAACGCTTCCCAATCGCTCTTTGGAAAGACGAATTCCCAGTTCGAAGGCAGCCGCGAGTTTACACGCTTTTGCGAGACCAATACCTTTGTTATTCATGTATTCCGAGACAGGCATACGTCCCATTTCCTGAAGGCTACCATATTTCATTAAGAGATCATTTGCCACTTCAATGACATTGCGACCCACCGTTCCGGAACTGAGAAACAAGGCCATGAGTTCCGCGTTGCTCAATGCGGCAGAACCGTATTTGTAGATTTTTTCCCGAGGTAAATCTGGGTCAGGACAATTATTGAGTAGGGAGGGCATGGGGGGATGAATGATGAAGCTTGAAGAGTAAATGGTGAAGAGTATGAGGGAAGTAAGATTATGAATCATTTCACTCTTCATCATTCACTATGATTCACTCGATGTTCTGCACTTGCTCACGGATTTTTTCGATTTCGGTTTTAGCTTCGACCACCATTTGGGCAATTTGTGCATCATTTGCTTTTGATGCCACTGTATTGAATTCACGGAACAGTTCCTGGCAGAGGAAATCGAGTTGGCGGCCAGTAGCTTCTGCGGAATTGAGATAATCGTTAAATTTGGTAAAATGCGAGTCTAGGCGGGTAATTTCCTCCGAAATATCACAACGATCGGCAAACAACGCCAGTTCCTTGCTGAGGCGTTCGTCGTCCTCTACGAGTTTGACACCCATCTCGGCGAGTCGTTTTTCCAGAAGTCCCCGTTGGTGTAATGGGCGATATGGAGCTTGCTGGGAAATCGATTTTTTAATTTCGGTGAGTATGTCAACGCGCTGAATCAAATCCTGCTTCAAATGCTTACCCTCCGAGATTCGCATTTCACCCATGTTATGGAGTGCTTGGTCTAACGCGGGTCTGATGGTTTGCCATGCGACATCCGGATCCATTTGGTCGAGTTCGTTGGTTTCAAAAATACCCGGATATCTTGCAAAATCGGATGCCGAGGGAGACAAATCCCGTTCGATGACTTTTGATAACTCATCGAATGCCGATTCAAATGACTTGGCCAGGGCGTGGTTGACACGGATTTGGGAGTTATCTGCGAAACTGGATTTTTCCAAACGAATCGTTAACTGGACACGACCGCGTGAGATATGAGGCAGGGTGAACTGGCGTACATTTGACTCGAGACATTGCAGAGCCCGAGGAAGGTTGGTGACAATTTCCACCTGCTTGCGGTTGATGGAAGATGCCTCAACGGTGGCTTGCCAGAGTTCCGTGATGTGAGTTCCTCGGCCAAAGCCGGTCATCGATTGCATGGATGCATTAAAATCACCCCGCAGTGCCTTGTCGATGGCGCAATTTTTGAGTCAATGACGATCTGTAGACTGCGAGGCAATAATGTCTTGAATCGTGATTTGAAGAGAGGTTTTTTCGCGATAGGTATTTCGGTCAATCGTGAAAGCGATATCCCATGGTGGCTGCGGGAGATCACGCTCGCCGCCACCGAAAAATACCGCGCTTTTCTCATCACATCCCTGAAGCAAGTTCAAACGCAAGTGGTTGTTTTTCATTTTGAAAGGTGGATTGACGAGTTCCACTCGGCGACTGACAAAGACGGGTTGGGGATTGCTATTTCCAAAGGGTTGGAGCAACTCGTAGCTAGCGAGAAAATTTAATGAAAGTTCGGAAAATTCGATTTCCGCATCAAAGGGAAGACGTGGCACACGTTCCTCAGGGCTCGAGTTTTCCAGAACGAATAAAGCAAATTTTTCGCGAAAGCGATCGAGTGATTCCTCATGAATCGAAAGGCCTGCCGCCATCGCATGCCCACCGCCAGCGATCAACTCGTTTCCGCATGCATGAATAGCTTCGACCAATGAAATACCTTCGATACTGCGTCCTGACCCTTTGCCAATGCCATCCTCACCAATAGCGATCACAAACGTGGGCTTGTAATATTGACGCATAAGCCGGGACGCGACAATGCCCACCACGCCGTGATGCCAATCTCTAGATCCAATCACGATAACAGGATCATTGCTTGGATCAAAATCTTCGCTGAGTTGTTTCACCGCGTCCTCTCGAATCTGCTTTTCAAAAGCTTGGCGTTGGCGGTTGTATTGATCGAGTTTCTGAGCGAGTTCGGCAGCTTCGATTTCACAATCCGTATTCAGTGTTGCCAGAGCGTCCTCTGGGAAATCCATTCTCCCTGCGGCATTGATCCGAGGACCGATTCTGAAACCGACATCCATAGAAGTCGGCAAATCCTTCACTCCGGCAATTTCCTTCAGCGCCTGGAGTCCGGGGTTATTGGACATTGCCAGACGTTTCAGGCCATGCCTTACCAAGATCCGGTTTTCTCCAATCAAGGGAACAATATCGGAAATGGTGGCGACAGCCGTGAGGTCAAGCAGGTCTTTCAGCTCGAGATTCGTGGGACGCGTTTTCAATAACGCATGGCCGACTTTGAAAACTACACCAGCCGCACAGAGATAGGTGAAATCGGATCCGCATTTCGGGTTCACCAAGGCGTTACAATCCGGACGTCCCAAGGGGCTTGGCTCATGGTGATCAATGACGACGACATCGATCCCCTTAGCGCGCAGAAGGGCAATCTCATCGATGGAGACCGTTCCACAATCGACCGAAATAAGGAGGTCGGGCTTGGCGCCCTCTGACATGCATCGGTCCAGTGCCGCAAAGCTCAAGCCGTAACCTTCAGTTCCACGACGCGGGATGAATGTGCGGGCCTTGACGCCGTAAGCGTTGAGAATCTTGAATAACAGGGTAATGGATGAAACTCCATCGACATCATAATCTCCATAGATGCAAACGTTTTGATTTCGGTCGACCGCATCAAGAATACGGGTCACGGCAAGTTGCATTTCCGGGATAAGAAATGGATCGGCGAGATCGCGTAATTTTGGATGCAGAAAAGATTCGATCCCATCTTCCGGAATTCCACGTTGAGTCACGAGATTCCTGACTATTTTTGGGTAAATAGTAGAACCGGCAGATGCGGAATCCATAGGCTCGCCACGTAACACCCATCGGAAAGCCATTGCACACATAATTCAGTGGGATATTGCAGGGAGAGGCATCACGCACAAGAGCGTAATGTTGATGCTCAGCCCTTCAGTGTCATCAACTCATCGGTGTGGATGGTTTGTCTTGCCCGGTAGAGCGCGACGATGATCGCAAGACCGACAGCGACCTCTGCGGCTGCGACTGTAATTACAAAGAACACCAGCATCTGGCCGTCATAGTCGGGAAGACTATCAACCGTGTTGAAGCGCGAGAAAGCAACCAGAGTGAGGTTTGCTGCGCTCAGCATCAGCTCAAGGCACATAAAAACCACAATGATGTTACGACGCAGAACCACACCAGCGAGACCGATGGAGAACAAGAGTCCTGAGACAAGAAGGTAGTCATTTAAAGAGGGCATTTGAAATGAGAAATGAGTGATTAAGACTTAGATGCGTCTGATTGAACTGATGCGTCAGATCCGACTGATTTTTTTGAAAGCACCACCACGCCAATGGTCGCGACGAGCAGCAAGACACCGAGGATTTGCAGCGGAAGATTGTATTCGGTGAACAGGGTATGGCCGATAAGGTGGACATCGGGAAGCCTGCCGTCGTTGAGTGAAATCGCGATTTTACCTTCAGCAGGAAATCTTGCTGCTGCAGTGGCCAAGGTTTCATGGTTCAGTTCAGGAGCGGATTGATGGGGAAGTTTGTTTCCGAGAACACCGATTAACTGGATGAAAAACACGACTACCAAAGCAAGACCGGCAAACAATGGAGCACCGTTTGAAGCCCTTTTTTTCTCATCTTTCAAATCGAGCAACATGATAATGAAAAGGAACAAAACCATGATCGCGCCAGAATAGACGAGAATCTGGATAATGCCGACAAAGAATGCGCTGAGTCCGATGAACAAAGCGGCAAGCCCAACAAAGGACGTGACCATTGCCAGAGCGCTTGAGACGGGATTACGAAATGCGATCACGGCACATGCGCCAATGAGCATGATGGTGGCAAATAACCAAAAAAGATATGAGGGCATAGGAAAACAGATAATTGGGATATCAAGATATTAGGTTGCTATAGAGTCTTTAGATTTGTTTTTGGCCATTTTTAGAAGCCACGACATGTAGCCGTTTAAAATACGCAGTGTTGTATTGAAGTGCTCGCGTCCTTCTCGGTAAACATCTTCTTCTATTAGTGAGTCGTCACTGCAGGTGATTAATTGATCCAAAACTTCGTTGAGTGAGCCTCTCGCAAGAGAGCAGAAACGATAATTGTCTAGATAATGAAATCGTCCATGACCTTCGGCGATGTTATGAGTAACGGAACGTGAAGCACGTTTGATTTGATCACAAAGGCTAAATTCCTTTTGTTTTGTCAATATTGGAGCGATCTTGCGGAACACAAAAATACGAAGTCCGCGACCTGCTTTCCAAGCCTCTAGTTCTTCAAATGTTTGTGTGAATTCTGAATTCATCCTAATTAACTTAATTTCTAATTATCCAATTTCTTTTATTTCAACTCATTCCACTTGTTGACTAAGCCGACGCGGACACCGCCGATTTCGTAGAGTTTCTTTTTATTGTGCACCATTTGATCGCGGGAGGTGCCGGTGATGAGATAATCCTTTCGTAGGTAGATCGCCTGTTCCGGACAGACTTCTTCACACATACCGCAGTAGATGCAGCGGATCATATCGATATCGAATTCCAAGGGGCGTTTCTCAACTTTCGCCCACGGGTCATCGGATGGGATTTCGGATGGTGTGATCTTGATTGCTTTGGGCGGGCAGATAAACTCGCAGAGTTGGCAGGAAACACAACGCTCGCGCCCTTGTTCATCAGTCACCAGAGTTGGGGCTCCACGGTAGTATTCAGGCATGTGTGCATCCCACCGTTGTTCGGGAAACTGCATGGTCACGCCGAGGCCGGATGACGCGAGGCCCTCCGCACCAGCGGATTTTCCACGCAAGGTTTTGATCGCGTGGGTGAGTGTTAAGAAAAAGCCTTTGAAGATGGCACCGAGATAAATTTTTTCTCCGGAGTCGAGTTTTGGGCGTGTGAGCTTGATGGTGGGCATGGAGGTAAAAGCTGAAATACTGAAAAGCTGAAATTTAAGATATTAAATCAGGCACGGAGGATTTTAACCGGGGGCTCGGAGACTTTTGCGACCCAAATCACGGCTGCGGTAACGGCAAGCAAAAGCACCGAGCCGGAGGCGATAATGGTGGTTTTGAATTCCGGTGCAGCGAGGATGAGTGCGGCGAGGAAGACATTGATCAGAGCTGCTTCAAAGAAGATGACCCAACCGAGCTTCATAAGCTGATCGTAGCGGAAGCGCGGGACTGTCCAGCGGACCAGGATGAAAAACAGGATGAAGGCGATGAGTTTGGCCAGGAAAACCCCGATATGAATGAATCCGCCGATTTTGAATTCACCGATGGAGAAGTTGGCAATTACGTTATCTAGTCCGAATCCCACTGACCACCCGCCGAGGAAGAGAGTGATGATCAATGCCGAACCGATGACCATGGCAGCGTATTCGCCCATGAAGAACATGGCAAATTTCATCGATGAATATTCCGTGTGATAGCCTCCGACGAGTTCCGTTTCGCACTCAGGCAAATCGAAGGGCATGCGGTTGGTTTCTGCAAAAATCGAGATCGTGAAGATGAGGAAAGCGATGATGGCAGGGATAAGAAACAGAGCGGCTTCCGCGCTTGGGAGAGAAAGTTTGCCATCGGTCCAGAAAGGCAGGAGCAACCAACCATTCTTTGCTTGTTCATTGACGATATTGCTGAGGTTGAGATCTCTGTAATACAGTAATACTGGAATGATGGAGAGGCCTAGACAGATTTCGTAGGAGATCATCTGAGCGGTCGAGCGGACGCCTCCGATGAAAGGGAACTTTGAATTTGATGCCCAACCGGCAAGTGTGATTCCGTAAACGGTCAGAGAGGATATCGCAAAGATGAACAGCGGGCCGACATCGATATCAGCAATTACCAATTTTTCGTTGTATCCGAACAAGGTCACATCGGGGCCGAATGGAATCACACAAACCGTGATGAGTGCGGGAACTACCGTAAGCGCCGGTGCCAGCCAGTAAAATGCCTTGCGCACATGATCCGGTGTGAAGTCTTCTTTGAGGAACAGTTTGAGACCATCGGCGATGGGTTGGATCAGACCGAAGAGGTGAAAATCTTTCTTGGCACCGAAAAGCGTGAGGGGAATTCCGACTCGGTTTGGCCCGACACGATCCTGAATGATCGCGGAGAAACGTCGCTCGAAATATACCGAGAGCGGCACAAGCGGCAATACCACGATGAACGTGAAGGTGACTACCTTGACAATGATGATTGCGAGTGTGATGAGAATTTCAGGCATGATGGAAAATTTTTTATCTGATAACTTCTAACTAAATCACCCATTAATGATACCCGCAGCCTTACGGGCGCGTTCGTTTTCGAGGAGGGCAACTTTGTAACCGGTTTCATGGATAACCACGCCTTGGGCCCCTATTTTGGAAAGCGTCATGCCATTAAATTCGGAAACGGTGGAGGCGAGTTTTTTGAAAACCTCTTCAATGCTGTGGATGACTGATTTTTCGCCAGTGACGGAAGAAATGAGATCGCGGAGCATTTCCCAATCATCGCGCGCATGGGTAGGTGGTTCGATCGCGCGGTTGAGGCGTTGCAAACGACCGCTGAGGTTGACCATCGATCCACGTTTTTCGGCGAATGCCGCTCCAGGCAGGATGAGGTCGGCATAAGCTGCGGAAGGATTGGCTAACAAGGTAGACTGGACGAAGAAATCGAGCTTAGTCAGATCTTCCGCTACGAAGCCGGCATCGGTAATGAGATCCTCTTGGAAAGAAAGAAGGGCTTTGATTTTACCGGATTGGATACCGCTGCGGATGGCTGCGAGGGAGGCATATGGATCTTCTTGTTTTAAGACAAGTTTCGCGCCAGTCGTGTTTGGATTGCGATCCGCGGCGATGAGAAGGGCATCGGCCTCGCCATTGCGGGCGACGAGAGAAAAGTTTTTCACTCCGAGTGCGATACGGAGTTCATCTAAGAGCAAAAGTTCCTCGTTGGTCATCCGCGCGGAGCCGATGATGGCGATTTCCTCTGCCGCGAATTTTTTGATTTTCGCAGAAAACGTTTCAAGCGCCTGTGTCCAAGTGGTGCTGAGATGTTTTGCGTTTTCACGAAGGAGAGGTTCAGTGAGGCGTGTCTCGCTATCGATGTAATGAAAATTCAAACGATGTGAATCGGGCATCCAGTTGGAATTCACGGCATCGTTCTGACGTGGAGTGATGCGATGGATTGTGTTGCCGCGGGTGTGGATGACAATGTTTGTGCCCGTGCCGCAGTTAACATCAATGGAAGGGGTTTCTTTGAGGAACCACACACGCATCTGGAAACGGAAATCGTTCGAGGTCAGTGCGCCAACTGGGCAAATATCGGCGGTGTTGAGCGAGTAGTTGGAATCGAGCAGTCGACCCGGATGAACGGTTAGAGTGGTGTGCGTTCCGCGCTGAGTGAAACCTAAGACGGCATCGCCCGCGACTTCATCCATAAAACGGATGCAACGTGAGCACATGATGCAACGCTCGTCATCGAGACGGATGCGCGGACCGATATCGACGTTTTTGGGTTTCTTCACCTTCATATCGATGAAGCGGGAAACGCCACGTCCGAAGCCGACCGATTGTTCCTGAAGCCTGCATTCGCCAGCTTGGTCACAGATCGGGCAATCGAGCGGGTGATTGATGAGAAGGAATTCCATCACACCTTCACGACATTTTTCGACGAGTTCACCGGATGTGCGGATACCCATGTTTTCAGCAACCGTATTCGCACAGGAAATCGCAGGGCGCGGCATCCAGCCAATGATCTCATAACCGTTTTCATCACGCACAGGCTCCTGACCGGGAGCGGGGCGCGGTGGCATTCCCATCTGCACCATGCACATCCGACAGTTGCCGGGAACGCTCAGCTTCGGATGGTAGCAGTAGTATGGCACATCCTTTTTCACCGAGCGGCAGGCCTCGATCATGCGGGTGCCTTTTGGAAATTGATACCAGACACCGTCGATCTGGACGTTGACCATGCCTTTTTCGGCGGCGATGTCTTTGGGTAATTTAAGTTCCGCGGTGGACGATGAAAGGTCACTCATGAGTCGTTTTGAAAAGCAGATTGATTGGCTGAAAAACCTGCGCCGACTATGTAGGGACAAGAGCGACGCGGCAAGTGTGCTTTGTGAAATTTTTCACAAAGTGGGTGATTTGGTTAAAAATTGTGCGTTGTTTTCAAAAGAAATAGGTCCTATAAGACTTATAGGACCTATTACTTCGTGAATTAAACTCAGATTGAATCAAAGATTATCCTGCGCGTTTTTCTTGGAAGCTGCTTTTTTGGCAACTTTTTTCGCAGGTTTCTCGGCTTTGGCGGCTTTGGCTTTTTCCTCATCCATTTCATCTTCATCGATGTTGTGGGTGAGAATGAACTGGAGGTCATCGATGCCAAGGTTGGAGGCGAAGCCTTCATCGCCGAGCACGTTGGTGACGAGCTGGGTTTTCTGATGCTGAAGCACGCGGATTTTTTCTTCGACCGTGTCGCGGGTCAGCAAACGGTAGGCGATCACCTTGTTTTTCTGTCCGATCCGGTGGGTTCGGTCGATCGCTTGGTTTTCGACCGCGGGGTTCCACCAGGGATCGTACAGAATGACATAAGAAGCGGAAGTGAGGTTCAGACCCGCGCCACCGGCTTTGAGTGAAAGCATGAAGACCGAGGGGTCTTTGGTGGTCTGGAAACGCTCGATTTCGCCTTTACGGTCCTTAGTTTGACCGGTGAGGTAATGGAAAGGACGCGCCTCGAGTTCGAGGCGGGCTTTGATAAGGTCGAGCATTGAGACGAACTGCGAGAAAACGAGCACCTTGTGACCTTCGTCGTGAAGCTGATCGAGAAGGTAGAAAAGGGATTCCATTTTGGCGGATTCTTCCTTGAGATACTTCGGATCGATAAGACCTGGGTGACAGCAGATTTGGCGCAGGCGCATGAGGCCTTGAAGAATCGCGAAGGAGTTCTTTTTGACCGCTTCGTCGGAATCAAGTCCGAGCAAGGCTTTCTGGATGCGCTTGAGTTCATTTTTGTAGAGCTCTAGCTGTACGCCTTCCATTTTCGAGTAAACTTCTTCCTCGGTCCGTGGCGGCAAGTCTTGTGCCACTTGCAGTTTCGTGCGGCGTAGGAGGAAGGGACGCAAGCGCGATGCAAGGCGCATTTGGGAGAGCGGATCCTTGCGTTTGTCGAAGCGTTTTTTGAAGTAAGCACGGGATCCAAGCACGCCTGGCATGGCAAAGGCCATGAGCGACCACATGTCGAGCAGGCGGTTTTCGATAGGAGTTCCTGTCAGGACGAGGCGGTTCTGGGAGTCGAGCTCTCGGGCACATTTCGCAGCTTTCGAATCCGGGTTTTTGATTTGCTGTCCTTCGTCGAGAATCGTAGTGAGCCATTTGATTCCGGCGAGTTCTTCACCACAAACCCGGAGTTGGGCGTAGTTGAGAACGAGCATGTCGATGTTGTTCTGGATATGCTCGACGTTGATGTCATCGCGGTTCTTGAGAATTTTGACTTTGAGCTGCGGGGTGAATTTTTCCGCTTCACTATACCAGACGTCGAGAACGGATTTCGGACAGACGATGAGTGCGGGTTTGTGTGAGGCGCCGGTCTTCTTGTGCTCCTCGAACAGCCAGAGAAGATAAGTGAGTGACTGAATCGTTTTTCCAAGACCCATATCATCGGCAAGAATACCACCGAAGTTATTTTCTGAGAGGTAGGCGAGGAATTTGAAGCCCTCCACCTGATAAGGGCGGAGGGTCGCGTTGAGTCCGCCAGGAAGATCGGGATTGACCTCGAGTTTGATGTCGTTTGCGCGGTTTTTAATGCGCTCCCATGCTTTGGGATCGAACACCTCGGCGGCTTTCGGATCTGCAAGTTGAAGAGCGTGCATGCGGTGGGTCTCTCCAGAAAGATCGAAGGGATCGAGTCCCAAGCGGGTGACAGCTTCGCGTTGATCGGCATCGAGTTTGATTTCGAGGCGCATCCATGAGCCGTCTTCCATTCTGACATATCCTCCGCGAGCGGCGACGAGTTGACGGATTTGTGCCTTGGATAGATTGACGCCTTGAACATCGATAACAATGCGAAGATCGAACCAGTCGATGTCCTGTCCGACGACCTCGAAGCGGACTGCCGCGGTGACAGGATCATTGAGGATGGACTTCAGGCGGAGATCGATGTCGAGCTCGATTTCCGGAGGCATGGCGCGGACCCATTCAGCAAATTTTTCAGGAAACTGCTTGGTGATGCGTGATTTGAAAGAGATGAGTTTTTCGTCATAGGCGAGGGACATTTCATCAAGAATTGCCGGAATCGGATGCAGTGGCTCACGGGCAAAGCGCATGAGCTGACTGCCTTTGATCGATTGTTGCTCAACAAGCTCCCAGCCATCCTTGGTGAGACGTTCCGTGCGCAGGCCTTTGGTCTCAAGGGCTGTAACATCGACGACAAGGTGCTCGGTTTCCGCTGCAGTTAGACCGGCGATGAGTTTCATCTCCAGCTTGGGCTTGAGCTCGAGATCGACCACGCGTTTGACGAGTGATTCAGGAAGCGATGCGCCGATTTTACGAAGGAATTCAACGCCCTCAAGAGAATCAATGACTTTTTTCGGAATATGATAGCGCGGCATCACTTCGGTTTCCTCGAGCCATCTCGGTGGGCCTGGGAAAACGGTTTCGTCGGATTGATAGAGAACCACACGACCTGGTAGCAGCCTGACCGAGTGAGAGACATTTTCGCCAGCCGCGGTGATAAGCTGCAGGGCAAAAGAACTCGGATCATAAGGCTCATCCTCGCAAACCCATGAAAGTGCCTCATCGGTGACCCGAAACGGCTTATCGTCCAAGTTGACGAGGTAACCTGTCAGTGCGGGTTGATGGAAAACCCGGTTCATGAAACGGCAGGATTCCTCCTGATCGAAATCGAGGGTGGTATCCCCATGCTTACGATAGAATGCCAGATAGTGCTCCCAAAGCGTTTGGGAAGAGGCATCCATCAACAGGGCGCCTTCCTGGTGAAGCTCGACATATTTTTCAATATCAGCTTTTTCTCGAAGCTGCATATATTGCGCGTTGGGTCGATTTTCACGGACTTCCATGCGCGCTTCGTTAATAGTGGCAACCAAACGGAATTGAACGGTAAGGGGAGCGTCTTGAGGAGGGCGCTCGTTGACTTGTTCGATACGGTCATACCATGCCGCGACATCGCGTTCCTGTTCCCAGTCAGCCATTTTTTTCTGGACCGAGCCCAAGTCGGTGATGACCGACATAAATTCAGGATAGGGCAGTTTGCGTTTGTAGAAGGCGTATGCGAGAAAATTCCAGAATTCGAGAATGTCACCCGGAGGCACGGGCCAGAGTTCGAGAGGCTCGTAGGTGTTGATTTCCCAGCGTGGGTTGATGCGCACCATGTCGTGATCATGGAGCTCTCCCTCGATCACGTAACGGCGATAACGCTTTTCTATTTTTGTGACATACTCAGCTTCCTTGTCATCCAGTTCGCGACCCAGTTTTTCTTCGATGATGTCCAGCACCGGCGTGTCATCGAACTCATTCGGAGATTCAGGCAAATCCTCGCCACGATGCATGCGCTCCATCATGGTTGCGTATTGGCAAGCACCAGAGATAAGTTCGTCCTCGGCCGTGCAGGAACCGAACCATCGGTTACCCTGAAGACGAAGCGAGGTGCGATGCGTTCCGGATTCATCTTCCACGCGACCTTGGATGAAAAGATGGTTGCCGAAGATCTGGGTAACTGCTCCGTCTTTTTGCAGCATGTCACCACGTTTGCGTGCTTCTTCTGGAAATGAGTTGAGGAAATTGAGGGTGGCGCGATCTGGATTCATTGAGTGTGAAGAGAGAGTAAACGTTCAAGTGTTGGGGGGATTGATTCTAGTTCACAAATTGAATTTTGTGCAATAGGAAGTTTCAGTTGCAAAGCCAAGCGAGATGAAAATGAGAATCCGCTTGATGAGAAACCGACTGAAAGGTTGGATACCGCAAGATTATTGATCCTTTCCCTTATGAGTCTTAGAAAGCAACTTAACAAAGTCCTTCCGACCCTGCTGCCGTCCAGCCCCAGAGATGCGATCAAGGGCACGGAGTTGATTCGTCTGGCGCGGCTTGGATTGAGTGGAAATTATTCGGACGCCTCACTCCGTTATCATTTTTCAATCATGTCCTGCGATCCGACTTCTTCGATCGCCAAAGTGGAAAAAGGACAAGGTTACTATCGGCGCAGCGAACCATTACCGGCTCTATCCGGCGCACAGGAATTGCTGGCATGGACTCAAGGTCGGCTCGATGATTTGAATGGTGATGGAACCACGGTGGACCACGCGATGCTACGGATCAGGAAATTCCGTGCTGTGGTGACCCGTTATTTTGAAATCAACGGGCGTTTTCCGTTTGTTTTTCGTGATCCTTTTACGAACGAATCGCCGATGGGAAATTTATGGAAATATCCCGAATTGGTATTGGTGGATTGGGAAACCGGTGGTTCGCCAGATGAGGAAATGTCATTGGATGAGGAAATGCTGGGATTCAAACAGCGCTTGGGAATCGCTCCGTTCCGTTTACATTCGGCAAGACTCAGGTTGCTTCCATCTTTGATGTCTTACCGTGAGGATTTTTTTCAAACACTCTCCATTTCGCAGTGGGCGCAGGGAGGTGAATTGATTTATGCGGGTCCTGTTCAAGATGAGGCACTTGCGGATGGATTGAGAAAACTCAGTTCGAAATACGGAGTAGGCGTGACTTCATTTGGCTTAACTCCCGAAGTCATCGATGAATTGCCGCGCCCTGCGCAGATTTTAAACGCTCACCCGAAAGAAACCGAGGCAATCCTCTCAAAACTGGAGTATCACCGGATTGCCGCGGTGCAGTCTCGCGAACATCTTGACTGGGTCTCTTTGATGTCGATGCGTTCCGAATCCAAGGATGCGGAAAAACTTGTGGCTTGGTTGAAGCGCTGCATCGATGAAAGGCGTGCCGAAGCCTTCAAGGACGATTAATCGATGCGGTCTGGTCAGATAATAATCAAGAAATCTGCTGGAGTTATGATGTATAGCTGGCACTTTACTCCTGCCGGATTTTACTTATAGTGTCATACTGAGATGTCAGCGAACTTACCCAATCATGACCATGTGATTCCAGAGATTCTGAAAAGACAGCTGGAGTCTTTTCGCAAGCATCTTTGGCGGCGGAAAGTGATTGAAATCATCGCCTTGGGTTGGATCGGTCTGTTTTTGTCATTTCTTTTGCTATTCGGGTTGGATCGTATTTGGCCGACCCCTGTCTGGGCCCGATTCCTGATTCTTATCAGCGGGGTATCGTTGTTTGCAGGATTCGCGCCTTATGCTTTGCATCGCTGGATCTGGGGACACCGCCACGAAGGTCAACTAGCTCGCTTGATTGCAAAGAAATTTCCCGGACTGGGTGATCGGTTGCTCGGGGTTATTGAGCTTCAGGCTCAAGACGAGAACGGCGACACACTCTCCCCGCGCTTACGTGAGGCGGCCATGCAAGTTGTGGCAGCGGAAGCTCAGAGACGTGAATTAGATGAAGCCTTGCCTGAGGCACGTCACCGCAAGTGGGCATTGGCGGCAATGGCTTTGTTGATTTTGGTGAGCACGGCTTTTGTTTTTGCTCCCAAAGCCGGTTTGAATGCCTTCGAGCGTTGGTTAAACCCGTTTGCCTCGATCGAACGCTATACTTTCACACAGCTAGATGAACCAATTACCTTTCTGGCGGTTCCTTACGGCGAGGCCTTTCGCGTGACTCTGAAGCTGAAAGCCGAGTCCGAGCAAAAACCTCAGTTTGCGATAGCCCGTTTGGAGAACCAGCCGGAAGTCAGAGCATCGCTTCAGGATCATCACTACGATTTCATGTTTCCCGGTCAACAGGCAGAGGGTTTTGTTACTTTTCGTTTGGGCGACCTGAAGCATCGGTTGAAAATCCAGCCAAAGCAGCGTCCTGTCGTGCTTCATACCACCGTAACGGTTAAACCTCCCGCATATCTGAATATTCCCGAGAGCAAAGTCGCACTGAACATCGGGGAGATCACCGCTGTGGAGGGCAGTAAGTTGACTTTCAACCTGGAAACCAGCAGTCCTCTCAAAAAAGGAACATTCGGGCCTACTGAGATTTCCGGCGAATTGCTCAAATCAGAAGAATTTGAATCGATCAACGGCCCCCTTAAAATCACGGGTGTCGAGGCTAGTTTCGGTCCCATCGATGCGGGCAACACCGCGTTTTCCATTCCATTCTCATGGATTGATGAGTTTGACCTGATTGGAGGTGAGAGTTTTAAAATCCGAGTTGATGCGGTAAAGGACGCCCCTCCAGTGGCTTACCTACAAGGCTTGGATAGGCAAAAAGCCATTGTGCCAAAAGAAGTGCTAGATTTCGAAATTCTTGGTGAGGATGACTTCGGCATCAGAAAAGCAGGGATCGAGTGGAGCAGTTACGGCACCATCCCGGGCGAAAAACCGGCGACCAGCGGTGAAATTATCATCACTCAAGGCGGACCGGAAGTCGAACGCATTAGCGAACCCGCTTCGTTTTCACCTGCTGCCTTCGGAATCACTCCGCAACGACTTATTCTGCGCTCTTTCGTGGAAGATTATTTTCCAGAAAGAGGTAGGGTTTATTCGGAACCCGTTGTGATTTATGTGCTCAGCGATGAGGAACATGCGCAGTTACTCAAAAGCCAATTCGACCGAGTTATCGCAGAGCTTGAGGATCTGAGTCGAAAAGAACTGAACTTGTTAGATGAAAATGAGCGTCTCGAAAGACTTGATGGAGAAAAACTTCAGGCAGATGAGGGCAAAGAGCGCCTTACCGAGCAAGAGAAGGCTGAAGATGAAAACGTGCGTGCCATGAAAGAGCTTACCAAGCGGATGGAGCAGTTGATGAAAGACACGGCGCGCAATGAAAGCATCGATAAGAAAACCATGAAAAAAATGGCCGAAGCCATGAAATCTATGCAGGAACTTTCAGAAAAAGAGATGCCAGATGTCAGTGAGAAATTACAAGCTGCCGGTGAGGCCTCGAATACCCCTGAAAAATCCAAGGAGGATGTCAAAAAAGCAGTCAAGGAGCAAAAAGAGGTTGTTGAAAAAATGAGTCAAGCTCTTGCAGATGCCAAAGATGCTAACAAGCGCTTCGAAGCCAGCACATTCGTAACTCGCTTGAAAAAAGCGGCTGAAGAACAAAACGGAATCGCTTCCGGACTGATTACCGGACTCGCAAACACCATCGGAATGAGGGAGTTCGAAGTTGATCCAAAGGACAAACGAAAACTTGAGGAATCTTCCAAACAACTCGCCCTTACCGCATCCGATATTCGTTGGATTCAAGAAGATCTCGGACATTACCATGCTCGTACCAATGAGGATGTTTTCAAACAAGTCGTCGACCTCATGCGCGAGAGCAAAATCAGCGTGAATGAGCAGAAAAAGATCACGGATGTGACCCTCGATGTAGGACTTGAGAAGATTCAGGATAAGCTTCAAGCTAACCACGCCTATACCGCAATCGAAACCTCGAGAAAAACAGCCGACAAACTCAATGAATGGGCAGCTCTCCTCGAAGGCGCGATGGATGAGAATGGTGGTGCGGGAGGAGGAGGTGGCGGTGGAGCGCCCAATTCGGAAGATGAGGATTTTGAGTTCATGCTCCGCGTCATGAAGATGATTCAGCAACAACAGGATCTGCGCGCTAGGACTCGTGTTCTTGAACAACTCAAACGTGACGCCCAGTCTACCCAAAACCCGATACGATGAGAGCAACATCCATTTTTTTACTCGCTTTTTTTGTCGGTTACGGAGTTCAAGCCGAACCGGACAAAAACATCATACAGGAAGTGATCAAGAAGCATGCCGAGGGCGCAGAGAGAGTTGCAGACGAGCAGGACGAACTCTCGGCAGACGTTCAACAACTCGTGATTGAGCAGACTATACCCGAGGTCATTGAATTACTCTCATCGGTAGAAGGTATCATGGACGAAACGACAGACTATCTCTCAGAGCCTGATACAGGCGGTCGTACGATTGCCGCACAGACGGAAATCATCGAGAAGATTCACGAAGCTGCCAAAGCGAAACAGCAAAAACAAAAAGGTGAGGGCAGCGAGGCTGGCGGCGCAATGATGGACATGATGGAAAAAATGATGGGCGAAGGAGAGGGAAAGGCCAAAGGTAAAGGCAAGGGCAAGGGCAAGGGAAAAGGCGAGGGAGAAGGTGAAGAAGAAGGCAAAGGCGAGGGTGGTGAGAAGGGTGGTCAGGGCAGTGGTGGGGAATCCGATTCGCAAAATGAGGCTGTCGGAGGTAACAGCGATGCCAATTCCATAGAAAGAAGGGTTCCAAAAGCTTCTGGAAACTCAGGCAAAAACTTGCCTACCGAATTTCAGTCTGCTTTGGATGCATATAACCGTGGTATGGAAAAACTTAAAAAATGATGGTTCGTCGTTCTTTTATCAGCTTGCTACTTGGATCTTTTGCGCATGCGCGCGCGCAAGGCATTCTCGATCGCAGAGATGATCATGTTCCCGCACAGGTCGACCTGATTTATACTCGCGGACTGACCTATTTGTCCAAAAGCCAAAATGCGGATGGTTCATGGAATGATGGCTCGGGTGATGAACCCGGAGTCGTTGGCTTGTGCGTAGCCGCTTTTTTGGCGCATGGAACCGATCCAAACCATGGTGAATACGCTCAGACCATCAGACGCGGAATCGACTACATCCTTTCCAAACAAAACAAGATGAGGGATAACGGATACATTGGAACGAGCATGTATAATCACGCCTTCGCAACCAAAGCGTTGGCCGAGTCCTACGGTGTTGTCGATCACCCGAAAATTGGCGAGGCCCTTCAAAAAGCAGTGGATTTGATCCTGAGTTCTCAAAAACGCAATCCAACCGGGGGATGGCGTTATACTCCCGATGCAAAAGATGCCGATACGACCGTAACCGGCAGTCAGATTGTAGCCTTGTTTGCCGCGCGCAATGCGGGATTTCCAATTCCCGATGAAGCCATTCGCAAAGGACTGGCCTACCTCGCGAGCTGCCGTGGCAGTGATGGCTCTTATGGCTATACATCGGCCGCGGGCGGAAAACCCACACTCACCGCTATCGGATCGCTTTGCTTGTCACTCAACAAAGAAACCGAATCCAAAGCTTACAAGGCCAGCCTCGAATTTTTAAAGAAAAACCTAGATTACAGAGATCGCACATATCCTTACTATTACGAATATTATATGTCTCAGGCTCTGTTTCACGCGGATGAAGCGGTCTGGAAGGAATGGAATAGTCGTAATATCCGTTATATCGGAACCATTCAGTCATCCGACGGATCTTTTCCTGGAAGTCATGGGCAGGCTTTCAGCACGGCCGGCGCATTGCTTTCTCTCGCATTGAATTATCGTTACTTACCCATCTACGAAAAATGAATTTCAGGCTTATCATTACAATAGTCGGATTCGTCTCACCGCTCGCACTCGCCGACACACAGGATCTTTTGCGCTTCGAGAATGGCGATCAACTACACGGCGCGTTCCATGGATTCGGGGAACATGGCACGCTTCTATGGAAACGCGACAAACCGGAAGATGAACCGATCAAATTCAATCCCTCTGATATCCGGCAGGTCGTTCTGAAATCCGGTAAGCCATCACAATCTCTTGCTAGTCTGGCATATGTGGGCGCCTGCAATGGAGACAGAATCCCAGGTATGGTCCGAGATATTGACGATAAAAGAGTCTTGGTTCAGACGGATTTCGCGGGTCTCTTGGAATACCCCAGAGATCAGGTTGAAATCATTGCTCCGAATCCGATGGGTGGCCGGGTTCTCTATTACGGTCCATTTGATAAAGAAGAATGGACTCAGAAGAATTGCAAACATACGGGTGGGATTCCCATGCAGAAAAAAGAGGAAGAAGTTGAAAAAGACTTTCCCTTGTGGAAATTCTCCGGATCCGCATGGTATTGGAACGATGAAAAAATAGGCACGGCATTAACTCGCGACACCGGCATGTCGGATCGCTCGGTTTTACAATTTGATCTCGCATGGAAAAACCGACTCTCGATCGCAATCGGATTTCATGCCGATTTTACCATTCCGAAAAACGCAAAGCCGTATCAGGAGGAAAATCCCCGCCCCAACAACATTCAGGATCAACCTTACATTTTCGGCTCAAGTTATGTGCTGCATGTCTATAGCAATTATGTGGTGCTTTATCGCTCAGGATTCAATGAGGAGGGAATACCTGTCATGGAACGAATCCAGTCGAAAAACTCCATGCTGCGACTCTCGAATTCCGGATCCGCCAAATTCGAAATTCGTTGTAACCGTATTTCAGGAGACATTTTTCTCTTTGTAGATGGCCAATCTATCTGTGAGTGGAATGAAAAGAACGTCCCCCCAAGCGAAAATGGAAATGCATCTGACGGATACATGGGCAAAGGTGCGGGTTATGGCTTCATGGTCCAGTTAGAAGAGTCTCCATTGCGCGTTTCTGATGTTATCGTCGCCGAGTGGAATGGTATGCCTGATGCAGCCCGCAGCCTGAATTCGGATGATTCCGACATTGTCCTGCTAAATAACGGGACTGACCGCTTTTCGGGAAAGATCCATGGTATGAAAGACGGCAAAGTCAATCTAACCGGTCGGTTTGGAAATTTTTCGTTCCCCATGACCGAGATCGCTGAGATAAGGTTTGCAAAATCCCAACTCAAATTCACTGACCCATCAGAACCCGCAACATTCAAAGTCAGATTTTACCCGCTTGGCAGCATCAGTGGAAAAATTATCTCGGGAGACTCAAAAAACATTCGTTTGCTCAACACCGCCAGTGGTGAAATGAATGTTAGTCTGGAATCTGCCGGCATACTGGAATTCAAATCGACCCAAAGCTACCTCGATGACTGGAATGTGGAATTTTAAATGGATTTTTTGCTGCCTGTGTCTGGTCACTTTTGGAAGTGGCTCCGAGGTTTCGTTTTCAGGTGATAACAAGATCACCGGTGAACCTGCCTCCATGGATGCGGATGGAGTGATCCTACTGATCACGCCGCATTCGGATCAACCGATCAAGCTACAAGCCGATAAAGTCAGCAAAATCGATTTTGGCAAATCCGAGCAAATCACTGAGCCCCCTCAGCAAAACCTCACCCTCGTCAACGGCGATTCTTTTCCGGTCAACATTCGTGGACTGGATAACAAGATCTTGCAAATCAACACGCCTCTTCTCGGTGATTTGGATATCCCGCGTGAAATGATTGACTCTTTGGATGTCGGCTTGTTCGCAAAAAAATCTATCTACAGCGGACCCAAGCAAATCAGTGAGTGGAAAAACAGCGTGGACGAAGTATCAAAATGGCAGATGGAGAACGGAAGTTTGGTAGCAAGCGGGCCCGGTCTACTATACCGCGACGTTAAACTTCCAGAAAACTACTCGGTTCGTTTCAAGGCAAGCTGGGAAAACAACCCCAATTTCCGTTTTTATTTTGGCGATCCCATGAATTACTCAGGCAAAGCCGTTAACCGATATTATATCCAATATGGCAATGCGGGCATGGAAATAAAAAGAGAATCAACTGGTAAAACACGTTACTCAACCGTTGCTGTCATTCCGCGCAAACCTCAGGAGTTTACATCAAAGGAATTATGGATCGAAATCAGGGTAACCCGCAAAAGTGGTCGCTTGGACCTCTACCTAAATGACAAGTTGGAGGGTCGCTATGCGGATCCTTTTCCTGATCTTCCGAACGGAACCGGAATATCTTTCGGAGCTCAAGCAGCGGATGAAAATAAACTAAGGATCTCTGATATAAATATTTCAGATTGGGAAGATCACGGCGACAGGCATCGGACCGAAGAGCGTGGTGATGGCAAGGAAGATGCTGTGATAGGTCGCAACGGCGAGCGCTTTGGTGGAAACCTGCTATCCATTACGAATGGGCCGAACGGTGCGATCTATCGTTTTAAAAGCAATTTCCAAGCGGAACCCATCGAACTACCTGAATCCGAAGTTTCCAGCATTCATTTCAAAAATACAACCGACGTACATATTAAAAATTTCGATGGCCTGAGCCTGTTCCTTCAAGGCCGGGGTAATATGCGGGTATCAAAATGCATATTCAATGAAAGCACCATCGACGTGACCCATCCATTACTCGGCGATCTGAAAATAAATCGTACCGCCATCTCACGTCTGGAAAGAAGCACTCAGATCAAATCCAATCCATCTAAAGAAAAATGAAGTTATTCATCCTGTTTGTTTTTCTGACGAGCTTTTGCTTTGCCTCAAAAGATACGGCGGTCGTTCGTTTTGCAAATGGTGATCAACTCGTAGGAAACGCCGTAGATTTGAACTTGGATGCACTCACATGGGAATCGGAGTTATTGAGAGATCAGGCTCGCTTCAAATTGGATCAGATTCTCGAACTCCAACTTCCAGGTAAATTGAATGGCATGCCGAATGAAGCCGCTCATGAAGCCATTCTTGATCTTAACAATGGAGATTCCGCAAGAGGACGGCTGATAGGTTTGAATGATCAGGAAATCCGCCTCGAAACCCTTTATGCAGGGGAAATGGTTTTCCCCAAGCAACTTGTCAAATCAATCAATATTTCCCGAAACAGCAAGGTGCTTTACCGCGGTCCACTCAGCCTGAATGAATGGACCCTCAGCGGAGCTGAAGGCAGCTGGAAATATGAAGATAAGGCACTAGTTTGCAGCGGTATTGGTGGTATCGCTCGCGATATTGATTTTACCAGCGAAGTCAAAATCAGCTATGATCTGAGTCGAAAAGAATTAACAAGATCAAGAGTCGTTCTTTTCACATCCGACATCAAAACCCCGAACCCAAAGAATGGTTACGAAATCACCTTTCAGGGCAGTATGGTGAGAGTTAAACGTTTAGGTGATGATTTGATGTTAGGCAGCAAGTTGATCGCAAAAAGGATCCAACCAAATGAAAAGACACGCATAGATATACGCGTCAGCCGAAAAACGAAGAAGATCATGGTATTCATCGATGAACAGCTTTGTGGAGTTTGGCAGGACGATTCTCTGGATAAAATAAAAGGCAAGGGCCTGTTGTTTGCATCCGATATGAATTATCAGTCCGCCATTTCAAATATTTTGATCACGGAATGGGATGGTTACGTTGATGAATCCATGAGTCAGGAAATGATGGTAGCAGAACAATTTGGACAATTTCAAATCGATCCTTTTTTGCCTAATCCCAAATCACCAACTCCCAAGGAATTACCCGAGGGCAGAATGATGCTCTGCAATGGTGATACAATTGAAGGTGAGGTTATTGGAATTGAAGGTGAAATGATCAAAATCAAAACACCTTTCACAGATGTCGTTTTCCCGGTTAATCGCATCAATAATATCGCCCTTAAAAAAACCGATCCGATGCCAACCCCCAAACTCTACAACGGTGACGTCAAAGCCATCTTCGCGGACGGTTCGACATTGGTCTTCAGACTCGAGGATGTTAAGGATGGAAAACTCGTGGGTTATAGCCAGAACTTCGGTCGAGCAGAGTTCCTTCAATCCGCTTTTAAACGGATTCAATTCAACCTCTATCCAAAATCGAGATAACTTGCCTGCCGATGAGTTTTTCGGGGAACTGGAATTATCCGGCGGATCTGCCAGTTGCGGGATTACGTCGTGAGCTTGTCGATGCGATCCGCAATCATCAGGTCGTGGTAGTGGTTTCGGATACGGGTTCGGGCAAGACCACCCAGCTACCCAAGATGGTCGCGGAGGCTCTAGAAGCCAGAGGTCAGAATCCAGAGACCAGACGAAGATTGATCGGTTGCACTCAGCCACGGCGGATTGCGGCGGTCTCGGTGGCGAAACGGGTGGCAGAAGAGCTATCGGTGCCCTTGGGTGATTTTGTGGGCTATCAGGTTCGATTTGATGACCAGACGTCTAAGGAGACGCGGATCAAATTCATGACCGATGGCATCCTTCTTGCCGAGACTCGGGGTGATCCCGATCTCAATCGCTACGACGCGCTCATTCTCGATGAAGCGCATGAACGCTCGCTCAATATCGATTTCCTTCTCGGTTATTTGAAATGCCTCTTAGAACGCCGATCCGAGATGAAACTGGTTATTTCATCAGCAACACTTGATGCTGGGGCGTTTGCGAATTTTTTCGGGGAAGCAAATACTCCGGTCATTGAGGCAGAGGGTCGGATGTTTCCTGTGACTGAATTTTTCCTACCTGGAAATGACGATGAGGAAATCGCCTCACACGTCGTGCGGGGAGTGGATTACCTGAACGACATCGATCCGCATGGCGATGTCCTGATTTTTCTGCCGGGTGAACGCGAGATTCGTGAGGCTGCGGAAATCCTGGAAGGCCGGAATTATCGAAACACAGAAGTCCTGCCCTTGTTCGCTCGTCTCGGTATGGCGGAGCAACAGCGGATTTTCCAACCCGGAAAGAAGCGACGAATCGTGCTGGCGACGAATGTCGCCGAGACCTCGCTGACGATCCCACGCATCGCTTGTGTGATTGATTCCGGTTTGGCTAGGGTCAGTCGATGGAGCCCAGCGCGCGGTGTTCAACGTTTACAGATCGAGCCTGTCAGTCAGGCGAGCGCGCGCCAGCGGAAAGGTCGTTGTGGTCGGGTGCAAGATGGGATTTGTCTCAGACTCTATGAGCAAGACGATCTGTTTGATCGCTCCGAATTCACCGATCCGGAAATCCGCCGTAGTTCGCTCGCAGGTGTGATATTGAGGATGAAGTCGCTCGGACTTCCGGAAATTTCGGAGTTTCCTTTCATCGATCCACCCAATCCCAAAGCTATAGCTGAAGGATACCGAGCCCTACGTGAGGTCGGCGCGCTGGATCATGAGAAACGACTAACCGAAATCGGTCGGGAATTGGCAAAGTTGCCGGTTGATCCGCGCATGGGTCGGATGTTGATCGAAGCCAAGCGCGAGCATTGCGAATCGGAAGTGACAATTATTGTCGCAGGATTGGAAACCAGCGATCCTCGCGAGCGTCCAGCAGAGAAGAAACGCGAGGCCGATGCCGCACATTCGCAGTGGAATGATCCAGACAGTGATTTCATCGCCATGCTGAATCTCTGGCGTGATGTTTCGAAGTTTTATGACGGCCGCAAATGGAAGTGGAACCAACTTCGAAAATATTGTGGCAACCATTTCCTCAATGCGAAACGCGTGACAGAGTGGGGAAATGTCATTGATGAGCTCATAGAAATTTCAAATTTCAAATTTCAAGTTTCAAAGAAGAATGATGACTATGGTGCGATTCATCGGTCGCTTTTGGCTGGAGCTCCTAGACAGTTCGGGCTTTGGGATAAGGAAAACAAAGCTTACCGCAGCGCATCGGGTGGTTTTTTTGCGGTGTTTCCCGGTTCGGGTTTATTCGGTTTAAAGAAACGCAACGAATGGTTGCTGGGACTCGAACTTGTCGAGACCACTCGCTTATGGGCGAGGCGTGTGGCGATGATCCAACCTGAATGGGTCGAAATTGTCGCTCCTCACCTTTGCCGCAGTCGATACGGCGAAGCCCATTGGGATGAAAAACAAGGTGCGGTGTATGGCAAGGAAACCGTGATCTGCGGCGGGCTGCATGTCATCGAGGGTCGGCGTGTGCACTACGGACGGGTCGATCAAAAAGCCGCACACGAGGTGTTTCTGCGTGAAGGAATTTTGGGCGGGGGCTTGCGCAGGAAAACTCGTTTTCTCGATCACATGGAAGCGATGCGGGAGGAAATCAAAGGGCTGGAAGATAAGTTGCGGCGGGTGGGAATGTTGTGGAGTGAAGACGCAGTGGTTCGGTTTTTTGCTGCTAGGATTCCTGAAGACATTTCCACGGCCGCAGCTTTTCACAAATGGCGTGAGCAAAACGAAGATTCTCTCATTCTTGGGATGACCGATGTAGTTTGGGAGGATTTGATAGGTTTGGAACATTTTCCAGATGCGTTGAAACACGAAGGCGAAGAATATCCAGTCTACTATCATTGTGCACCGGGTGAACGCGATGACGGGGTCACGATCGGTGTGCACGTCGATCAATTACCCAGTATGCCCGAATGGCTACCGGAGTGGGGAGTCGATGGAAACCTCGAACAACGCGCGGAATTTCTCATGCGCGGTTTGCCGAAAGATTACCGGAAATCATGCCAACCCATTTCAGAAACCGCATACAGCTTTGCGGAACTCTGGTCAGGCGCACCCAAGGAAAAAGGAGTGAGAGAAACGCTCGCCGAGCATATTCACGAACGCAACGGCGCACAAATCCCGGCTTCGGAATTCGATCTGACAAAACTTCCCGAGGAGTTGATCACGAAAATCTGGGTATGCGATGACGAAGGCGAAGAGCTCGCCATGGGAGCCGATGTCGCGCAGCTGAAACTTCAGCTCGCCGATCGAATGCGCGCACGTTTCGAAGCCGCGGCCACCGCCGATATTGAGCGACGCGGCATGAGCGCATGGGACGGCGAGAGTTTGCCCGAACAAGTCATGACCGCCGGTGGACCGGCATTTCCCGCTTTGGTGGACGAAGGCAAAACCGTCGGCGTGCGGGCCTTTACCAACCTCCACGAAGCCCGCGAATCCCACCGACGCGGCGGCGCTCGCTTGCTGCTGCTAGGCGCCGAACGTGAGGTCGATTATCTACGCAAAAAGTTTCCACTGGGTTTGTTAGGCAAAGTCGAAATGCCACGCCTCGGGATAGAACTTGATGAACTGCTCTTACTCACCGCCGAGGGGGTGGTCGGGGGTGAATTTCCACGCAGTCCCCAAAACTTTGCCATCGCCCACGAGAACACGAAAGGCAAATGGTTCGATGCCGCGACCCAGATCGGACAAGCCCTCGATGATATCGTCACCGCAGAGCGCATGGTCCGCACATGGATAACCTCGCATCATGGCGATAGAAATTTCGGTGAAATCGCCACCGACCTAGACCAACAACTCTCCTGGCTCATGCGCGAGGGTTTCGTATGGAAAACTGGGTTCCAACATTTCATTGATCTCCCCAGAAGATTCCGCGCCATCCGCTCCCGCCTCGGCCGCATCGAGAGTTTTCCCTTGGTCAAAGATCTTGAGAAAATGGATATCATCCGCCCGCTGTGGGATGAATGGTTTCATCGCTGGACATCCAATCCTAACAATCCCGCACTATGGGAAATCGGCTGGTTACTAGAAGAATGGCGAATCCAAACGTTTGCGCCTGATGTGGAACTGAAAGCCAAAACCTCAGAGAAAATCATTAAAACGAAGATGGGGGAATAATCCGCCGCCACGGTTTAGAGCATTTTAAATAAAACTGTAGCCGTTTCAAGATACCATGCTATGGTGCGCCCATGGCAACTATCTCAATGGATCTCCGGCAGCGCATCCTCAAGGCCTATGATCGCGGCGACACCACCCGTGAACAGGTGGCCCGCCGTTTCGA
>CAMCBV010000016.1 GCA_945873125.1 Prosthecobacter debontii | reverse complement strand
CACGGTGATCGTCGTGTCATCCGCGATGGCGGATGCGGTGTTGAGAGCGTTGCCTGCTACGTCGGTGAGAACGGCAGAAGCATTGACCTTGAGTTGAAGCGATCCGGCGGAGGTTGGGGTGACCGGCACGTTGAAGACTCCGGGTGAGGTCTCGGTGACTGTGCCAATGCTGGCACTTGCAGTTCCCACGTTACCAAAGTCAGCAGCGCTCACGGTGGCGGCGTCCATGTCCTCGCTGAAAGTCACCGTGTAGGTCACGAGGGCGTTCACCATGACTGGGCCGCCGCTCTTGTTGTCGACGATCGCACTGCCGGCCAAGGTGGGTAGCGTGCCGTCCACGGTGATCGTCGTGTCATCGACAATCGCGGATGTGGTGTTGAGGGCGTTGCCCGCCACGTCGGTGAGAACCGCAGAAGCATTGACCTTGAGTTGAAGCGTTCCAGCGGAGCTTGGGGTGACCGGCACACTGAAGACTCCGGGTGAGGTCTCGGTGACCGTGCCGATGCTGGCACTTGCAGTTCCCGCGTTACCAAAGTCGGCGGCACTTACCGTGGCGGCGTCCATGTCCTCGCTGAAAGTCACCGTGTAGGTCACGAGAGTGTTTACCATGACCGGGCCACCGCTCTTGTTGTCGACGATATCCGTGTTTGCTAACGTTGGAAGAGTGGTGTCGCTACTTATGACGGAAAGCGTCGTGTCATCGACAATCGCGGATGTGGTGTTGAGGGCGTTGCCCGCCACATCGGTGAGGACTGCAGAGGCATTGACCTTGAGTTGGAGCGTTCCGATGGAGGTTGGGCTAACTGGCACGCTGAAGACTCCGGGTGAAGTTTCGGTAACCGTGCCGATGCTGGCACGTGCGGTTCCGGCGTTGCTGAAGTCATCCGCGCCCACCGTGGCGGCGTCCATGTCTTCGCTGAAAGTTACCGTGTAGGTTACCAAGGTGCTGTCGGTCACTTGGTTACCGCTCTTGTCATCAACAATGGAGTTAGCGGCCAGTGTTGGCGGGGTGATATCGCCGGTATCGGCGACCACCAAGCGAAGCTCGTTGCCGACGATGGAGACGTTGGCAATACAGCCAAAAGGCAGTCTAAGGGTGGCAGGCGCGATGCCCGTGATATTGTTTCCTCCGGACACCAGAACATAAGTGCCTGGCGCAGCTCCCACAGACATTGAAATCGTTAGCTCTGAAGCACCACTGAAGCTCAATCCCTTGCCGCTGGCGAAATCGAGCGGATTATGGCTGCCAGCAGGGGTGTTGATATTGAACTCCAGCTTGCCGTTGGCGGCGATGGTGGCGTTTCCTCCAAGTGTGCCGCTGCCGCCGAGAGTTGCTCCGCTGGCAACCGTGATGTTACTTGCTGCGGTGCTGCCATTGATGAAAAGTTTTCCCTGATTGATGCTGGTCGCACCCGTGTAAGTATTGGCGCCGGACAGAGTGATGGAGCCGGTGCCGGTTTTTGTTAGAGCCAGTGTGCCGGTGCCCGCATTCGTATTATTCGCGATCACGCCTTGGAAATTGCCACCTGAGACGCCACCGTTGCCGATGGTGAAAGTGATGGCACCTGCGCCGTTGTTGGCGATCGTTCCACCCGTGCCCGTGAGATTGCCCACCGTCACGGCCGCGATGTTATTCAGGTTTAATAAACCTCCATTGACAGTGAGTGTACCCACGCTGGAGCCCAAGCCAGTAAGGTTACCCAGCTGGAGGGTGCCCTCCTGCAACGTCGTTCCGCCGTTGTAGGAGTTGGCGGCATTGAGTCTGAGAATCCCGGAGCCAGTCTTGATGAGTCCGGCTGGAGTTGCGCTACTATTGCGGATAATGCCTGATAAAGTAGCGGTTGCGGTGGTGGATCCTCCTGAGCCAATAGGAGTATTCACCGTTCGAGTTGTGCCATTGAGATCGACTCTGTTGTTGAAACCTGTATCATAGTTCCCTACTTCCAGCACGAGGACGGAAGGATTGAAATATTGACTACCCCAAATCACTTCATAACTGGCGCTGTTATTCAAGGTGATTTGAACGCCATTGCTCACGATTGAACTGAATCCGGTGGTGCCACCTGTTAATTGGATTTGGCCTGCTCCAGGGCCGAGCGTGCGTGTCACGCTGAATGCCCAATAAGCCTGAAGAATCGCATTATTCAGGCTGAGGTTGCCGGGAGGTATCGAGGCTGCGCCGCTACTTCCAATCATCAGTCTTCCTGCATTGATTACGGTAGGACCCGTGTATTCGGGGCCATAGCTGTTGGCAAAGCGAAGCAATCCCGTACCATTCTTGATAATTCCTCCGGTTCCCGTGGCACTCGCCCCCGCTAGATATCCAGAAATGGTAACCTGTCC
Source organism: Prosthecobacter debontii (assembly GCA_945873125.1). GTDB lineage: Bacteria > Verrucomicrobiota > Verrucomicrobiia > Verrucomicrobiales > Akkermansiaceae > Luteolibacter. Next base: position 57,230 of record CAMCBV010000016.1, on the reverse strand, counting down.
TACGTTATCGATCGTCAGCGTGTTGGAGCCCAGATCCAACAACCCTGGAATAGTGACTGTTCCGCTTGAGTTATTCGTCCAAGTCTGTGACCCACCAAGAATGGGGCTATTGAGGTTGAGATTACCAGAGCCCGGATTCATTGTGATCCCACGGTTGATGGTCAAAGTGCCAGCCACATTTCCCAGATCATAGGTTCCGCTGAAAGCATTGACGGTGATCGAGCCGACGGTGGTGGGTTCGTATAGGGGAACGGAGCCGCCTGTGCCGCCGTTTCCAAATATCACATCTTTGCCGCTTATCCAATCGATGTTTGATCCTGCGGCCGCATCCCGCCATTGCTTGAGACTGAGCCATCCGCCGCTACCATCGTTTTGACCGTTGACATAGTTCGCGTCGGCATCCCAGCGGAGAGGCGCCGTGAGATAGACAGTGGTGGATTGAATGGAAATTTTGCCTGCAGAGTCGGTGACTCGCAAGCGGATCGGGTTGTTACCAAATACCATGCCATAAGTGCTTTGCAAGACAGTTATGTTGATAGCTGCGGGGGTGGCTCCGGTAACATTCGCCGTGAAGCCTGCCAAATCGTTGCTGTCATCGAGATCCCATTCGTAAGTCGAGATGGTTTGGCCATCCGAGGCTAATGACCCGCTGCCATTCAGCGAGAGATCTTCCGTGCTGGAGACCGTGTAGGGACCGCCTGGGACTGCAAGCGGGTTAGTACGGATCACGGTGAGGACTTGCTCCACACTATCAGCCGGATGGTAATTTTCATCTCCTGCTTGGATGGCGGTAATGGTGCTCGTGCCGACGCCGACAATCGTCAGCGTATTTCCATCCACCGTGGCAACCTCGCTGTTAGAACTAGTAAAAGTAACCGGGAGATTGGAAGTGCTGGTGGCCGTGAGTGTGATGGAAGTCTGATCATTGCCGACGGTGCCCAGAGCGGCAAAGTTGATGGACTGGGAAGCCTTCGAGATGAGGAGAGTGCCACTTGCGGATCCTGTGTAGCCGGATTCTGTGACCGTGGCGACCACCTCGTAGCTGCCTGCATCAGTCGGTATGTTTTCAGTGCCACTTAGGCCGTTATAGGTGAGTGAATAGGTTTTTTGTGGGCTGGTGGTGACGGTCACTGCCTTGGGTGTGCCATCGTAGGTTTGGTAGAGATTTCCCAGAGTGACATCGACGGGGAGACCGTTCACCGTGAGGCTGGTAGCTCGCGTGGTATTGCCCAGACCGCTCCCAGCTCCAGCCGTGGTATTTGCAAACGTGACCGTGTCATAGTAGGCACCGATTGAAAGAGCATTGGCGCTTGCATTCGGCGAAACGGTAACGGTGGTGCTTGCCCCCGGTGCGAGGGTTCCGCTGGCGCTGCTAAGGTTGAGCCATGCCACAGATTTTGTGGCACTCCAATCGAGTGATTGGCTGCCATAATTGTTGAGAGTGTAGGTCTTAGAGGTCGGACTAAAAGGACCGCCGGGATCGCCAATGGTCGAGTAGTCGCCGGCGGTAACAGCCAGCACACCATAAACTGGCACTGTTATAGTTAGAGTGTTGTTGTCCAGTAGGGCATTGGTGGTATTCAGGTTCAGGCCTGCAGCGCTTTGCAAGCTGGCTCCGGCATTGATCCTGAGCTGAAGGGTTCCTGCTGTAGTGGGTGTGACTTGTAATATAAAAACACCCGGCGCGGTTTCGACGATGTCGCCATAAACAACGGATGCTGTGCCGGAGTTGCCAAAATCCGCTGTGCTGACGGTCGTGTCATTCATGTCCTCATTGAAGGTGACCGTGTAGGTGATGGGGGTATAGATATCAACCGGACCGCCACTTTTATCGTCCGCGATACTGACAAGGGTTGGAGGATCAGGAAAGCCCCCGGAGTGTGTGACTGTTAGAACAAGATTATTGCCAACGATGGAAAGTCCTGCGACCCAACCATCCGGATAAACGAGTGAGGGAACCGTGCCGACGATACCGCCGGGGGCGGTTACAAGCGTATATGATCCAATGGATACGAAGCCGGATACCGTGACTTGTGAGGAACCGGAGAAGGTCAGAGAGCGACTGGCTCCGAGTTCCAGCTTGTCATGTGCGGCTGGTATGGAATTCATGTTGAATACAAGTTTACCGCCAGCAGCGATGGTTGTGTTGCCACCGATGGTTCCGGTACCCAATAAGGTTGCTCCGTTGTTGATCGTGATGTTGCCGCTACCCGTGCTGCCATTGACATACAACTTGGAAGTGCCGTTCATCGTGATGCTGCCCGCACCCGTGCTGCCATTGACATACAAATTGGATCCGCCATTGACGGTAATGTTAGTCGCGCCCGTGCTGCCATTGATTAGTAAATCGCCGCTGTTGGCGCTCACCGTGGTGGTTCCCGCATACGTGTTGTTCCCGTTCAGAATGAGTTGACCGGAGCCACTCTTGATCAAAGCACCCGCAGTGGATCCACCACCGTTTGCGATGATACCATTGATGACTGTCTTGCCTGAACTTGCGATGGTTAAAACGCGACTGGCGGTGTTCTGGGACAGGTCCACATTTCCGAATGTCAGAGTCTTGGTCGATGTGATGTTGTTGGTGAGCGTGCGGTTGCCGTTGTTGTTGGTCAGTGTGCCGCCGATGGTAAGGCCTTGGCTGCCGCTGATGGTAAGGTTATTGTCGAGAATCAGATTGTTGCTGATGGAACGGTCCGCGTCCACGGCTTGGATGAATGCGGAGGGACTGCTGATCGTGATGTTGCCGATGGGTAAGCCTCCATTGGATGCGTTGCCAAGCTGCAAGCCTGCGGCTAAAATACTAGTAGTGCCTGCACCAGAGACATTGCCATTGAGGCGCAGGACACCGCCATTGATGGTGGTGTTCCGATAGTTGTTGGTCCCATTGAGGATAAGCGTGCCGCTGTCATTCTTCGTCAGATACCCATCGCCAAGGGTGAGACTTCCAGTTACTGTGGTCGTGCGGGATCCGCCGATGCTCAGGAAACGGTTGTTGGCACCATCGCGGTTGATCGAACTGATGGTGGTATCTATTTCGGCAGTGATATTCAGGTGGTTGTTGATGGTCATTGCGCCGAGTGTGAGACTGCCACTACCGCGGGTGGTAAAATCTGCATTGGCAGCAATCGGATTGGTCGTAACCAACGTGCCGATCGATTTGAGAGTGCTGAGACCGGCGAGCGTGAGAGTGCCGGTGCCTAGTGAGCCGTTGTTGCCGATGGTCAGGATGCTGCCTGCATTCAGAGTGATACCGCTGGTCGCGGTGGTGCCGGGCAGGGAGAGGGACGCATTCGCCAGAACGCTTGTCGCGCCTGTGAAATCGTTGTTTGCCGCCAGTGTGACATTTCCTCGGACCGTAAGCGAACGCGCTCCGGTGATCGCATTGGCATTCGCCATCGTGAGCGTGCCACCCTCACCGCTGAGGCGATAGGCTGTGCCTTGAGGTGTTAGAGTGCCGGTATAAGTCACATCACCTAATGCGCCGAAATAGGCGGCTGTTAGACCGGCGGAGTTGAAGTCGACGGAGGTGGAGGCAAAATGGTTTGCCACGATCGTTCCCCCCGAGGTGGTGACGATCCGGTTGTTGAGCGCGGTCTGTATGTTTCCGGAGCCGAAGGAAGGACCGAAGGCTAAAATTCCCGAGGAATTGACAGTAAGATTTCGGGTGCTGCCGGGAATGGAACTCGATGCGTTCACAAATAAAGCACCCGCATTCACCGTCGTAGCTCCGATGGCTAAGCTGTTATTTCCTGATAGGATCAAGGTGCCTCCCACAAGGGTGGTGCCACCGGTGTGGGAGAGATCGCCGGACAGGGTCAGAGAGCCCACATTCGATACGGTAAGGGAGCGTGTGGAAGCATCCTGACTGATCGGCGTAGCGATACTGCTCGAGCCCGAGCTCACGCTGATGGTGCCGTTTGCTGTTAGGCGGAGATTACCGCCGCTACCCAGAGCGAGGGCGACGGAGCCATTGCGCATGATGAGGCCGCTGATGTCGTGGCTGCCTACCACATCAACCGCATAGGATCCAGTGGCGTCGCTGCCAGCGGTAAAGATGGCGGTATTTCCGGCCGTCCAAGCGGCCGTGCTGCCGGTGCCGTCGGCTGAGCTGTTCCAGAAGGCATTGGACGAATTCCATATTCCGGCTGGGCTGATGCCACCTGCTTCCGCGGTGGTCCCGTTCAGATCCCAATAACCGACCGCTGGTGTGCCTACGGTTAGAATACCGGTTCCGGTGATCCAACTGAACTTGTAGGTCGCGCTGCTCGTGGTGCTGCCGTAGGTGCCCGCCGGCTGTGTCACTCCGTTGAAAATGAATGCGGCGATTGTATCGTTGGCATTCATTCGCAGCATCGTGCCGGTCGTGCCGCTGATGCTGAGTGTGGCCGTGTCCGCCATGGCGTTGGCGGCATTGATTTCCAGAATCGCGTAGCTAGCGGTTGAGCCTCGGTTTTTGTCGATCGTGATGTTGCCCGTTCCCAGCGAGCCCGCGGCGTTGGCCCGGATGGTCAGGCCGGGATCCACATACGGAGCGCCAAAGGCATAGAGGCTACCGAAGGTATTCGGAACGTTGAAATTGGCGATACAGGAGCCTTGGCTATTTCCTTGTAACTGCAATTGGTTAGACCCACTGATGGGATAGTTGAACTGTAACGTGGCGCCGGGTTGGGTGGAAGAGCCAAGGATGAACAGGGCATTTCCCAAGAGTTGGATTTCCGGAACGATGGCTGTTCCGCCCATACGCGTATTGATCGCGGATCCGGGGTTCATAAAAATTTTGGTTAATCCTGGGGTGCCGAGTGCATTGTAGGAACCAAGAAGTATATTCGTCCAGCCGATGCTTAGCGCCGCATTGTTCTGCAGCGTGAGGTTTCCGGTATAAGTGGGTGTGGCATTGCTCCATGGCAGGGGGCTTTTCCCAGCAAGGATCACCACATCTAGGTCGCCCTGGGGCACACCGTTGTCCCAGTTGGTGGCCGTGTTCCAAGTGTCATTGTTTGATGCGGGCCCGGTGTATTTGGTGGAGTTCACCAGTTGCACCGTGGCATCATCGATCGCAGTTTTGGAGGAGGAATCGGTAACACGCACGCGGACGGTGTTGCTGCCATCGATCATGCCATAGAGAGTTTGCAAATCTGTATAGGAAATGGCTGCCGGAGTGGCTCCGGTGGCGTCGTCGAATTGGCCATCATTATCCAAATCCCATTCATAAGCGGTGATGGTCGCGTTTCCGGATGGTAGTGCTGTTGCAACTAGAGAAAGTGAAGTTGTTGAATTGGGCAGGTAATAGGGACCAGCGGCGTTCACCTCTGGGTTGGCTAACACCACGGACAGCTGGACATCATCGAAGGCGACCTCGTTTTCAAAATCGTCAAGCCCCTTGTTGATGAGCCGGATTTGGAGCGGCTGATTGACTAGGCCTGAGTCCGCGGGATCATAGACGTAATTGAGCGTGGAGGTCGCAAACTCGCCGAAAGCCGGATTGAGGGAATTGTCGTCCTGGGCGATCACCGTACCGCCTGCCAAAAGTTGTACCTTATAGCCTGGATCGACCCCGTAATAGTTAGAGTAGCCAACCTTGACGGTGAGTTGATAGACGTCTCCTTCCTTGAAGGTCGTGGATAGGGTTTGGGAAAGACCTTTTTCCACTCCGTTGGCCAATATGGTATATACACCCGCGACATTGGATCCCTCCGGTGCTTCTGTGGCGAAGTCATCGATGCTCGGATTGTAGGCATAAACCGTCGAGCCCAAGCTGGCACCGTTGTAGGCACTCCAACCCGTAGGTGCTTGATTGTAGAGACCTTCTTCAACAACCGGCAGCTCGAATCCCGGATTGGTGATGGTGATGGGGGTTACTGCAAAGGCTGATCCCGAGATGAGTAGGGGAATCACAAGCAAGCGATAGACAGGGGGGATGCGGGTGAGTTTCATGATGGCTCAAAAATCTGTGAGTGGGCGATCTGGGCGCTGCTCCAATATATTAAAAAATGAACAAGGGTAAGGATTCCGCGTCAATCCGGATTTCGGTCTGGAGACGACTGTTATGAGGATTCATTTAGAGAAAGTCCATGATGGGAGCGACACCCAGGCTTCCGGATTCTGGGTCTTGGTAAAAGAAGATCAAAGACCGGTATCTGACATTGACTACCCAGCGCGTGTCATAGAAAACCTTCCATTTATCGCCTTTCAGGTAGGATAGAGTGACCTGACACCCGCCAGCCGTGTGGCTGGCTTTTGGCTTTAGCAGATCCTTCTGACCTGGTTTGAGAGTGAATTTATTGTCCCCGATGATTCCTCCGACCTGCATCTTGGATGCGTTGATGAGGAGGTAGTTGCCGCCAGCGAATTCGTCCAATTGTCCATTAAGTGGCAAAACGGCAAATCCATCGCTGTTTTTTTCCCCTTTGCGGATGAGTAGGATGATTTGTTTTTTGGCGGAAATGGAATTTGCGGTGCCGTAAGCTTGAAAGACAGACTTTCCCTCTTCATTGGTTGTGGTTTTACCCACGGCAATCGAAGGGAGGGGCGGCACCTTGTAGGCGGGCGACAATTCATTTCCGGGAATATCCACAATGATGGTTTTGCCTTCTCCAATCAAAAGTTCAACAGGCTCGCTTTCCAGTTGTTCTGGGAACGACAGGAATTGAAGGGATACTTGTGGCGCTTGTTGCGCGTTTGAGATGGGCATCAAAGCACACGTCGCGACGATGAGAATGCAGGATGTGATTCTGGGAAATAGGGTTGAAATAAACATGTTAGTTTTTTGAACGTTAGATTTCCGATGCGTTCAGCCAACGAAATTGAACAATTTTCAGCTTCCGGCCGAATTTTTTGTTATGATTCGATGTTAGGTCGGACTGCTTGAGGTGGGGCGCGTCCTTGGAATCGACATATTCCGGAACCCGTTGGACAACGGCCTCGCACCATGCACGGGCGATGACCTTGCCTTTGGCATCCATGGAGTCGCCATAAGTGCGAATCACGAACGTGTCGCCCCGCGGTGCGAGTTGCTCGGCCATGTTGCGCAGAATATCTGCCTGGTCTACATAGGCTGAGCTACCGTAAGCGATCGCTCCCTCCATCGCCTCTGGGAAAACCGCATTCAAATAAGTTTTCTCGGCCGTTGTGAAGATCCTGTCGTTGGAGCGAAATCCGGCATTGATGGGCACATTGGTGTCATCGAGGGCTGCTTGCAGCGCGCCTTTGACGGAAAGAGTGGGATTGGTGGAATCCAGGCGGCGGTTGACGAACTCGGACAGAGATAGGAAAGGTCCGCGGAGTTTGACCTGTTTGACCATCGCAATGGCAAGTTGCTTGATTTCCTCATCCGTGAGATCGCGCCATCCGATCCATTGTTCCGGATCGCTGGGATCCGAGGAGCTATTCTTGTAAGATTTTGCATTCGCAGCCCCGCCTGCTCCGATGGGAACCCCAGAGGGACGGTCCTCTTTGAGACTCACTCCGTCTGTTAGAGCGGTGTCCTTGTCCAAATAAGCCACCGGTTTGCCTTTCAGGCTGGAAAACAGCGCTTTCCATGCCTCGACTGAAGTGGAGTTGATGTTGAACGTGCCGTTAACCATGAGGTGCGCGGCGATCTTGTCGGCCAACCCATCGATGAACACATTGGGGTCAGTGAATAAACTGTCCAGCTTCGTCTGGTTCATATCTGCTAGATAGGGTTTGATCCGGCGATTGGGCAACGGTTTGTTTTCAAAAAAGAAGTTTTCCGCCACTTTTTTTACGGTGCGGGAAGTGTTCGTCTCATATATTTTAACTTCTTTGGGCTCAGGGGTGATGGAGGAGAAGAAGAAGTCGTCCCAAAGCGCTTTATTTGCCAAGTAAGAGTGATCCACAAAAGGTCTTTGAGTATTGGTGCCCTCGACAAACATGCGGTTCACCGATGTGTAAGCTTTGCCTGCAGGGATGCTCGGATGGGCGTAGGAGTTGCCGATGGCTTGTTGGGTGGCAGGACCCAGACCATTGTAGCCAGTCGCACAAACGCGCTGAAGGGCTTCCGAACCAGCTGGGTTAGTCATTCCGGGGGAATAACCTTCATAAGGAGGCTCAGTTGCGATGCTGTGTCCTCCCAGTATCGCGTGGCTCAAGGCGGCAATAGAAATGGGCGGAGTGAGAGGTAATTGTCGCTGCACATTATGGGTTGTGCCATTTTCCGCAGTATAGCCTCCCCCAAAGTAGCCATGATTATCCGCTGATATCGATATCGGAGCTTGTTGAAAATTATTAATCCCCATGAAAGCCCAATTCCAACCGTAGTTGTATGTGGAAGTAGGGTCCAGTTTATCGTAAAAAACAGTTACAGTGGGCGAGGAGTGAAGGAAAGGACGAGATGGGAAGCGTCGCCCAGCTCCTCCTTGTGCGAAATTCCGCGACTCGTGACTTTCTGTTCCGAACTTGATGCTGTAGTAAAAAAACGATTGCGGTAAGTCATCCTTCAAGTTCGTGGCATTACCCATTGCCGAAACAAGCGTATTTCCACTTCTTGCTGCGATCTGGATTGGCCTTGGCGTGATGCTTGCAATCGCGCCTCCACGCCCAGCCCTGGGAAAGCCAAGATAGCAAAAATCATTCTTGTAGGTATTTGATGAATTATAGCGGCTCTGCCAACGTTGGGTGCGATAGTGCCACATGACCCCCGGTGAGCCACGACCGTGCCTTGATTTCTGGGCTATATCCATGCCTAAATCCCCATCGGTTCCGCCGTTGATTTCAGCGGAGATATAATCACCGGACTTGAAAGTAAATACCTGCCCAGCTCTTGCGGTGGTGTCGCGGACAAGGGGTCTAACAAATCTTTCCGGCTGCCATCCTTCAACAAGCTCGAGACTTGGTATGTATTGTTCCCCGTATCGCGATCCTCTTCCCCGTAAATGAAAATCGATATCCGTCATTGCCACATCAGGATTAGTCTGAGACGTGTATTGTAGGGAAATGACTTTTGTTTCACCGGGCTCAAAAACCGCTTTGTTCCTTCCCGAATAGAAAAAATTGAAGAGCTCATCTTGCGTCCGAGAAACCCATCTCATCCCGATCGACATGCTTCCTGTTTCCGGCGCGGTGGAGCTCGTGGAAGTCTTTTTCATGATTTTAATCGATACTGGAATCGGATAATGGCGCATGAAGATGCAGGAGTATTCGGGATTGCTCAAATTCATCACCAGAGGAACATTGTTAGGGTTCCAAAATGTCATCGCGGGAGAGAGTCCTAACATGAGCTTGTAATCGTCAGCTATGGTGTTGGGATCACCATCAAGCGTCAAGGGATCCGCTGCAATTTCGGCTGCCGTGCGGGGTTCTGTGACGTAACTCAACAAGACTTCTAATTTGACAGGTATGGGGTTTCGGTATTGTGCGGTATAGCCTCGTAGAAATTTATTAAAATCGGTGGTGTATCCTCCAAAGTCGGTGTTGCTGACCATGACTCCGTTTGGAAGCAGATTGTTGGGTGGCGAGGATGCTGAGGATGAGAACTGGATTCCGCCGCCCCAGCCCGGGCGCGAGCCATCATAGAGCTGGTAATAAGCAGCTAGATCCTGAATCGGGACAATCGCTTGACCTGTAGGATTGGGGCTGCTGTGTAAATTGTCGAAATTATAGAGCATGAAGGAATTGGCATCGGATTTGTAGGAATTGGCCCTTTCAAATTCCTGAACGTAGCTCAGGTTAAAGACCTCACTTGGATCGATGTTCCTTTCCAGAATGGTGGAAAGGTCGCGCTTGAGTCCGCCCTCGCGGACATCTGCTAGTATGCCGACGGATGAGGTGGTGATGTCGTGGAATCTGAGGCTTGCATCTTGTTTCACAACGCCCTCGACCAGCCCGACCGTTCCTTTGCTGGCAACCTTGGCGAGTTGGCTTTCGTCTTTTATCTTTTCAAGACCCGTGATGCTGGTATTGCCCATGCTTGCGGGAGCTTCTTGACGGAACAAACGTTTTGCCATCGTGGGCGATGTCTCTTTCAGGTAGGAATCCTCCATGATGGTGGCCTTCTGGCTTTCATCACCCACCCACCAGGCATAGCGACCTCGGTAGTTGCTTTGCTTGGATTTTGGTTCGACATTGATGAGCCTTGCGCTGACATGGTCGGTGCTTGGACTGGATGAACCGAGCGAACCTTTGCCGACTAGTTGTACGGCAGTGTCGGAAGTTTGAGGCATGTCTTTGCCGACGAGCACAGGACCCATGGGGGTGAAAATATTGGTCATATCTTCCGGGTTCAAAGAAAGGAGCCAGCCACGGAAATGTTTGGATTTTTGCTGGTAGTTGGGGCGCATCTTAGGATCCGGCACAGAGCCGATGGTCTGATGCTCGCTGGCGGCATCAGGATAATTTGTGACCACTGGAGCTTTGCTAAGGTCTCCGGCAATCCAAGAATCCCAGACTCCGGTCCAGTTGGGGTTAGGCACCGTAGCTGTGGATAGGATCGAACTGTTCGCGGTGATGCGTTGATCGGGACCGACTTGTTTTTGGAGTTCGCCGATGGCGATCATCAGCGCCATCCGGGCATTTGCCTGTGCTTGCATTTCGGCTTGTTCACGGTAGCCGCTGCGGAGCGTGACTACAGAAAGGCTGAGTGTGCCGATGGTGATAATCGCTAGTAATACCATCAGCAATATCGTCGCAACTAGGGCAAAGCCACGGTTGCTAAACTCAGACCGTAACAATGAGGAATTTTTCGAGTTCATGATTATGAATTGGATAATCTAAGTCTTTACAGTGTGAATACCGTCGTGTCGATACCATAGATGAAAAAAAAGCATGCCTGAGTGATCGAACGGCTATGTCCTTGGGGCGGAAAACCGAGGTCATTGAGCTGGTATAGAGAGACGACGCATGGGTGGGGGGGGGGATAGTGTCGGCAAGACCGGATCCTTATTGAGGTCCGTTCTCGGTTTCTTGAGATTTTTCTTCTTGGGTCTCCTTGTTGTCAAGCGGCGTTTCGCTCTGCGTTTCAGGCGCCGGCTCTTTCTCTTTGTCGATGGATTCGCTGGTGAGAGTCGTGTAGACGCTGTCGCCGATTTCAAGAGTTCCGGATTGAATGTCGGCTGCGGCGAATTGGCCGATTTTTTCACCGGTGACTTTGAGATTTGCTGCTCGGCCATCGATGCCTACGGAGGCGAGGATGGTGCCGGTCTCGATCTTCCAGGTGCCGTAGGATTGAATAAGAACAAAGTTGTCCAACCTCTGGATGGAGGCGATTCTGCCAATGAGACGGGAGTTCTCATCTTTTTTTTCAGTGGGCGGAGGTGTTGGGGTAGGTTTGTCTGCGCAGGAGCTGAGGCAGAAGAGAGAGAGGATAATAAAGCTTAAGCATCGAAGCCACGGTTGGGCTTTGATTTTCAACGCAGACTCGCAGAGGTCGCAGAGGGAACGCAAAGTCGATCCAGCAGCAAGTTTATCAGGTGGCTTGGTTGACATTGATTGGACGACAGGATGATGGAATGATGATGGGTGTTTTCACGGAGCGAGGCGGTCAATTTGCCATGAATCATCGCTTTGGTGCGTAAAGAGGAAGCGATCGTGGATTCGGCCAGGGCCGCCTTGCCAGAACTCGATGGTATGGGGGATCACGCGATAGCCGCCCCAAAAGGAAGGAAGGGGGATTTCACCATGCTGAAACTTCGATTTAATCTCCTCAAATTTTTGTAGGAGGATTTTTTTGTTAGTGATGACTTCGGATTGGTTCGAGACCCATGCGCCGATTTGGGATTCGCGAGGTCGGGTTATGAAGTATCTGAGAGACTCTGCGGTGGAGATTTTTTCCGCAATCCCTTGGATAATAATTTGGCGTTCCAGTGTGACCCATGGAAAGAGCAAGCAAACCTTGGGGTTGGCCTCGATATGTTGGGCTTTTCTCGATTGATAGTTGGTAAAGAAAGTGAATCCCTTATGGTCAAAAGCTTTTAAGAGGACAGTCCGTTGAGATGGGAATCCATCGGGAGCGACCGTTGATAAGGTCATGGCATTCGGCTCTGGAATATCGAGTTCCGACGCTTGCTGGAACCAGTGTTTGAAAAGTTCGACAGGATCGTGGCCTAAATCCTGTCGCTGCAGACCTTTGGCGGAGTATTCTTTTCTGAAATCTGATAAATCCATGGAGTGCATGAACTTGAAGTTTCAAACTTCAAACTTCAAGCATGATGAGTCACTTGATTGTAAATTTGATACTCCTCATTGAGTTTAAAAAATCCGAATTAAGGTTTGAAGTTGTTTGGGATCATGCTTTTTACTTCCCGCGATGAAAATAAGCTATTTCGGTATACTGGCATTGTTTGCGGTCGTGACATTGGGATGTAAGAGCAAACCCAAACAAGGGGGTGATGCGGGGGCAACAGAAGCACCTCAGGTGGAGACTCCGTCTGAGGTCAAAAAGACTGAGGAGGTGAAGAAAGAGAAACTTGTTTTGAGTCCTGAAAAACGCGCGGAGAAGACCGGATTTGCAAAATACCTGCCTGCGGACACAGAGATGTTGCTTTCCGTTTATCAAGCCAGAGATTCCTTTGAAAAAATGAAGGCCTTGAAGCTGGTTGGCGCGATGATGGATCAGAAATCGGTTATCAACGCTGAACTTGGGCTGGGCCCGGATGAGTTGCCAGAAGAAGACATAGAATCGGAAGTTGCGGGAGATGCAGGAAAGGATGTTGCCGGTGAGGCGCCGAAGGGCGAAGTCGCTGAGGCTTCAGGCGTCTGGACCTTACTGGGTCAGGAAGTGACGGTGGCGTTTGGTAAAACTACGGGAGAGCAGATGGGAAACCTGTTGAAATTGAATGAGCGTGTTTCATTTTTCCAAGCCGCTGCTATTGGCAAGGCCGTGCAGACCCTGATGAAGAATGGCAACATGGAGGAATTCGGCCAGTCCTTGCAAGGCGGCTCACAGGAAAAATCGTTCATGAAATTTTTGGAGGATCCGGAATCCGGGATGTCCTTGCTCAGCAAGACCGCGTTTCCTCCGATGTATATTGCGTTTCGTGCGAAAGAGGGTGAGCTCGAGCAAGCGGCCCGCATGGTTTCCTCGAGTATGGCGTTTTTCGGCATGGCCGGAGAAATGGCCGTGCCCGTTGAGATTCAGACGGCAGGTTCTGGGTTCGTCGGATACAAACTTCTAGGGGCAAAAATGGCTGAGCTCATGTCGGAAAACCGTGAGAGCATGGAAAAAAACATGAAGCCGGAAACGGTTGACGCTTTGTTGGCAACTTTGTCCAAGAAGAACATGGTCTTCGCGACCGGCACGATTGGAGATTATGTGGTGCTCATGATCGGAGGTGATGAGGCTTCGCTTCAGTTAGTGAATGAGCCAAAGGATTCTCTCGGTGCAGACAAGAAAATGAGCTTCGTGGATGAGTTTTCAGACAAGCCTTTTTTAACGGTTTCTTACGGCGATCAGGCAGCGCTCAAGTCCCTGATCCAGCATGTGGGCGGGGTGGCGAGCTATGGATTGGGTTTCCGTGAGGGGCTTTCCGGTGGCGAGATGCGTGACATCCAAGAGTTGCTACAGTTATTTGCAGAACGTGAAAAAGCCCTGCTTGCGTTAGGGACTACCAGCACTTTCGGTATGGTGGCTTATTCGGATGAGGGTCTTAAAATTGACAGCTTCGGAGGTCACGACAAAGGGGCTATGGATTGGAGCGCTCCGACCCGTCTCGCACATCTTGCAGACGATCCCGATCATCTGTTTTTCCTCAACTATTCAAGCCATGCGGCTTACAACGCGCAGTTGAAGGATTATTTGGAGCTGATTGGAGAAACCGCATACGCGATGGCGCTCAAGTTTTCCGCCTTGGAAATCGAAGATCCGAAAATACTTGAGATGAAGGGATACTTGAAATTGTTCGACACGGATTTCCGAGAGGACATGCTTGCGCTCTATCAAGCCGCATCGGGTGATCTGATGGATGGCATGGGTCAGGAGACCGTGTTTTTGATGGACATGAAAGGTGCGATGCCGGCTCTTCCGGGAATCCCCCAAGAGATTGTCAATGAGGGCAAAGTGCCGCGATTGGCCATGATCACACCCGTGACAGATCGTGCGAAAATTGCAAAATCTTGGGATAAAATTAATACTCACAGTACAGCTCTTCTTGCGAAGGTGAGTGAGATGACGCAGAAGAAAATACCGATGCAAAAACCTATCAGTTCGGAGAAGGACGGAATGGTGAGTTGGTTTGTATCCATGCCGTTCTTCCAAGATGATTTTTTACCTTCCGTGACTCTCAACGACAAATGGTTCGTTGCATCGACCTCGAAAGTCCAAGCCATTGATCTGATCGGTAAGGCCGAGGCAGGTGGCGAGTCGGGACAGGGAGTGAAATTCCATATAAACTTTAAGGTGCTTGGCGACTACTCGGACGAGATGTTCAAAGTGGTGGATCGTCGTATGGAACTACTGATCCAAGACGAGACGGCGCGCGGCAAATTCAACGCCAATAAAGCTTCCATCAAGAAAATGATCGATGCGACCCGCGAGTTTGACTCGATGACATGGGATGTTCGGAAAGAGGACGGATTGGTTCGCAGCCGGATCCACTTCAAGATGAACTGATGGCAGTTTGTGTTTGGTTGGATTCAAAAAACTTTTCGCCAAAACATGGAGATCGAACCCATTGGGATATTGAGAACCTGTTTTGGTGGAAAATTCGCCATACCAAGGCAGCCTGGGTTATGTCCGTCGGCATGGGGCGTGTTGGAGTTTTCTGAGAAATACCGATACCCGGAAGCGGTGCGGGGACTTGAGGGTTTCTCTCACCTCTGGATTATCTTTGGTTTTCATGAAACGGTCGAGAAAGGTTGGCACCCAACCGTTAGGCCGCCTCGTCTTGGCGGAAATGAGCGGGTCGGGGTCTTTGCAAGTCGCTCGACTTTCCGACCTAACGGATTGGGGCTTTCATTGGTGAAATTGGACCGCATCGATTTTGATGCAGGCGAGGGTTTGCAGCCGCCTTTGATTTATGTTTCCGGGGTAGATCTGATCGATGGGACACCGGTTTTTGATATCAAGCCGTATTTGCCTTATGTGGAATGCTTGCCCCATGCGCAGGCGGGTTATGCGGCGGAGCAGATTCCGAGATTTTTGGTTCAGGTTGAGGCAGCGGCATGGGCGAATTTTGAGGCATTGGATGAACGCTCGCAGCGGGTGATCCGCGAGGTGCTCTCCTTGGATGCACGGCCTGCGGCATCGCCCAAAGGGGTGGAAAAAGTCTACGGGGCTGAACTTTGTGGAAGAAACGTGCGATTCCGGGTGGATGGGGACACGTGCTGGGTTGTGGAAGTTGGGATTTAAGTCTAAAAAGAAAATTCGGATGGATCGGGTGTTTAGCTTATCTCAGAAAGGAGAGTTTTCGCCGTTTTGTGTGACAGCTTTGCTGTTGTTGGTGGTTTGTAGCTGAGCAAGGTTCATTCAATGAAAAATGAGTTTCAGGAACCGTTGAAGAAAAAAGTAGGCGGCAGTCTCACTGTGCTTCCTGTTTTACAGCGGCTTGAAATGCTCCGGCTGAATGCCCGATTTTTGAGAAAGGAAAACTGGAAACCACCCGTTGATGATGGAACCGTCGTTCTAAAAACTGTTGGCGCTTCTCGCTAAATTCAGTTTTTTACAGAAGGTAACGAAGTCAACGAAGGTGCTTCGCGTTCGGCTTGGCTTTGCTTTTTATGATTCTTTGGCAGAAGATTTGAGAATGAGGTGTTGGAACATCCTTCGTTCACTTCGTTACCTTCTGTGAAAATCTTTAATTCTTAGGACGTAGGGCACCTGAGTGAGGATTCTAGGATGAAACTAGGTCTCAAATTAGTGGATTCCCGCTTGCGTGTTTGAGAGGGCTTGGCTACGGGGTGTGTGTCTTGTCGCCCACGGGGGATGGGGCGGAAAACACAAATCATACAATATGGCTATCACCCGCGCGTTGCTTTCGGTTTCAGATAAAACAGGTTTGGTTGAGTTTGCGAAGGGGCTCGCAGAGATGGGAGTTGAGCTCTTATCCACAGGCGGCACGGCAAAATCCCTGCGTGAGGCGGGACTCAAAGTCATTGATGTTTCCGAATACACCGGAGCGCCTGAGCTTTTTGAAGGCAGGTTGAAAACCCTTCATCCCAAAGTGCACGGTGGATTGCTGCATCGCCGTGATGATCCGGATCATGTCTCGGATGCGGCAAAACACGACATACCTGCCATCGATCTTGTGGTGGTAAATTTGTATCCTTTTGAGGAAACCGTCGCCAAGCCAGGAGTGACCTTGGATGAGGCGATCGAAAACATCGACATCGGAGGTCCATCCATGCTGCGCAGTGCGGCAAAGAATCACTCGCATGTGACGGTGGTAGTTTCTCCGGAAGATTATCCGGTGGTTTTGGAGGAAATGCGGAACAATCAGGGTGATACCACCAAAGGACTTCGCGAGCAGCTTGCGGTAAAAGTGTTTCTTCGGACCTCGCAGTATGATGGGGCGATCACGAATTTCCTCGGTCAATGCCGTCAGGGAACGGGTTGTTCGTTCACCGTGAGCTTGCCGCTGGAGCAGGAGCTTCGCTACGGGGATAACCCGCATCAAAAATGCTCGTTGTATGGAAATTTTGCTTCTTGTTTTACTCAAGTGCAGGGCAAGGAGCTGAGCTACACGAATATTCTCGATATTGAAGCGGCTGCAGATTTGATTTTGGACTTCGTGCGCCCGACGGTCGCCATTCTCAAACACACCAACCCCTGTGGGGTCGGACAAGACGATGAAGACCTGCGTTTGGCCTGGCAGAAGGCTTTTGAGACGGATCGCCAAGCTCCGTTTGGCGGTGTAATCGTCACCAATCGTCCACTGACCTTGGAGCTGGCCCGTGTGATTTCGGAGATTTTTACAGATGTCATCATCGCACCGGATTTCGAGCCCGATGCACGTGCCCTGCTTCAGAAGAAGAAGAATCTGCGTTTGATGAAGATCAACGATGCTTATCTGGTTGCGAAAAAAGCGCCTGTGATTCGTTCGTGTCCCGGTGGTTTGATGGTGATGGATCGTGATCACACAGCGTTGGGACTGGATCATTTGGAAACCAAAGTCGTGACCAAGCGTCCGCCGACTCAGGAAGAAATCCGCGCGATGCGATTTGGCTGGCGTATTGTCAAACACGTGAAATCAAATGCCATCGTCTATGCCAATGCCGACCGCACGCTCGGAATCGGTGCTGGCCAGATGAGCCGGGTGGATTCCTCGCGGATTGCGATTTGGAAAGCCAAGGAGGCTGGTTTGTCACTGCAAGGATCCATCGTCGCCTCGGATGCGATGTTTCCATTTGCCGACGGATTGCAATCTGCCATTGATGCCGGCGCTACCGCGTGCATCCAACCCGGCGGATCGATGCGGGATGAAGAGGTTATCGCCGCTGCGGATGCCGCTGGTATGGCGATGGTCTTCACCGGGCACCGTCATTTCAGGCATTAAGCAAAATCAGAGGTGCCGCACACAAACGCGGATGCTGGCAATAGGCGTTTTTATACGACTTTCCGTGGCTGGCTTCTTGGGTTGCCACTTTGTGCGGAGGACCCTATGTTTTGCGTGTTGATGAAGCGTATCTTGATTGTTGCCGCAATTTGCCATTTGGAATTGGTTTTCAGCCAAACTCCTCAAGTTTCCGCGGTGGCGATTCAGGATGATGCCGTCAAGCTCGCGGAATCGCTTGCGGCCAAGAAATCCGCAAGTGAGGGATCGATACTGAATCGTAAAGACGCGCGGGTCATTTCTTTGAAGATTCCTGCGCCACGCGGGCAGATTGTGGATCGGAACGGCGAGCCATTTGCGCAAAACGAGGTGGCATATCAGGTCGCGCTGCAGTTTCAACAGTTTCAGGATGTCGATAGGGCCTATGTGGTTAATTGGGCGCGCGCGCGAATGAGTAAGCTTGATGGAGTCATCGAGTTGGCTTATCCGAAAACCGATGATGAGCTTCATGATCATTACCGGCACCGGCGTTGGTTGCCACTTTACCTGAGTCGGATGTTGAGTGCGGAGGAGGGGAAAAAGATCGAATCCAAATTGCCCGACGGTTTGATCTTGTCGCCGGTTTATCGTCGTAAATATCCGCACCAAGGCTTGGCGGCGCATATTCTAGGATATGCGGGCAGTGTTGGAAAACTTCCTACCGGACCCATCAATTTCAACGATCCGCTGTGGGAGGAAAGCGAGGGGCGTGCTGGATTTGAAAAGCTCTTCAACGAGCAGCTCACGGGTGTGGACGGGATGAAGCGCTTGTTGTTTGATGAGAATGGCAACAAGCTGTTAGAAGAGCAGGTCAAACGTCCGCTGCCTGGCGGTACGCTTGTAACGACTTTGAATTTGAAATGGCAGAAGCTCGCGGAGGAAGTGCTGGCGAAGGGCTGTCAGCGTGGGGCTTTTGTGGTCCTTGATGTTGTCACGGGGGAAGTGCTGGTGATGGCATCGCGCCCGACCTTTGATTTGAATCGGTTCATCCCCGGTGTGAGTGGCGCGGAATTCCAAGCTCTTCAGGATGATCCTGCCACGCCGCTTTTCGGACGTGCGTTTCAATCATGTTATCCTCCGGCATCATCTTATAAGCCGTTGGTTGCCTTGGCTGCTCTGGATCGTGGAGTCGTGGATGAAAGTAAACTCATCGATTGCCCCGCTGCCATAACCTTGGGTAACCATACCTTTAAAAACTGGACGATGGTTCCGGAAGGGGCGATTGATGTGAAACGTGCTCTCGCCCGTTCTTGTAACACTTGGTTCTATCAGGTTGGGATCGATACCGGCGCATCTGTCTTTCTGGGTCTTTCCAAACGTCTTGGCTTGGGTGAAAAATCCGGCCTGCCTTTGATTGGAGAAACTCCGGGACTCGTTCCGAATAATGAATGGATGATGAAGAATGAGGGTCGTCAAATTTTGAATGGAGACACGGCGAACATGTCGATCGGACAAGGCAGTCTTCTGGCATCTCCGCTCCAAGTTGCCCAGATGATGGCGGGAATTGGAAACGGAACGGCATTGCCGAAGTTATCTCTGATTTCCCAGGTTCAGGACAACCGTGGGCGGGTCGTTCAGGCGATACTGCCTGAGCGGAAAAACTGGCTCAGTGTGGATTACCATGCTGTGGAAGTGGTTCGATCCGGAATGAGGGATGTGGTTTCTCAGGGATACGGAACGGGACGCAGCGGAAATTTGACTTACACGACATTGGCGGGCAAAACCGGTACCGCGCAATGGGGGCCGCCCAAGTTAAACCAGCGCCTTGCATGGTTTGCGGGATTTCTTCCTCATGATAATCCGCGTTATGCATTTGCGGTTTTATATGAGGGAAAACCGGGAGAAAGAGTCTCCGGGGGCCGCATGGCCGCTCCAATGGTGAGAAACTTTTTTGAGCCGCTGAAAGATGAGATCAAAGAAATCATTGAGCCGCCAAAACGAGCGGTTGTGGTGATTGCGGAGGGTGAAAGTGGTATTGCTGTGCAGGGAGAGGGAGAAATTCTCAAAGCTATCCCTATTGAAGATCCCGAAATTAAGCCATTGGAGCCAGCTGAAATTCTCCGAGCGGTACCAGTCGATGAAGAAACTTTTGTCGATGACGATGATGTGGTCGAATAGACTTTTCGTGGTCCGTCTATTGTCCATTTGTCTTGATTGCTGATATCCGAATGTCGCTTCAACGGAATCCAACCATGACGGCGCGGTGATCGGAGGCTTGTTCCCAGTTGGGAGTGTCGATGATTTTTGAATGGTCACGGTCGATGTTTGTTTTCAGCGCTTTTGAGACGGTGACAAAATCGATGCGGTCATAGCTGTCCTGAGAATTGTAATGATAGGTCCACTTTTCACCGCGTTGGTCAGTTACGTTGACAGGTGTCAGGTAGAGCGGACTCCGGTAATCTCCGAGAATGATTTTCGTGCTGAGGCTTTCGATATGATCGTTGAAATCCCCATAAGCGATCAGGCGCATGCCGGCTTGTTTGGAAAGAATGGAATCGAGGTGTTTTCTGACATGTTCTGCTTCTGCAATTCGTATTTCCTCTTGATCAAAATTCGGGACGATTCGTTTTGATTTAAGATGGATGCCAATGAATCTTATAGGTTGGTGATCGATTTCAATCGTGACATCGAGGATCCCGCGCTGCATGGCATGCTCGGTTTGGTGGATTGTGATATCGGGACAATCCTTTGAGGTGATGGGAAAACGTGACAAAATGGCGAGGTGGCGGATTGGATCCGTGCCTCCGGTATGATGAAAGTAGGGAAGATCTCGTCCTGCCTTTTTGAGTCTATCCCTGACTTCCAACACATCCGCTTCGCTACCGATTTCAGAAAGACCGATGATGTCGGCGCCACTGGCAGCGAGTATGTCGATGATGGCGCTTTTGGATTCCGTTGATTTTTCAGGATTCTGGCTGGAGACGAGCCAGTTTTTCAAATTATAGGAAACAAAACGGAAAGTGCTCGAACGATGCTTGGCTGGAGCTGTCCGATCCGGCTCATGGATGGGAACTCCAAGTCCTGAAGCTTGAGCGGATTGTTTCCAAGGAGGAGTCTCGGCGAGTTGGGAATACCATGTGCCGGCAAAAATCAGCAGGGTGAAGCCAAGGCAATAGGCTGGGCGCAGCCAAAATGACGACTTGCGCATGGTTGTATATTTTTGGGGGGGGTGAGTGGCGTCAGCTATTCCATGCCAATGCCTTGAGCTTGGGGATTATGCGTCGTGAGATTGGTTATTGGCAGCTGGTTTGACGCGGGCTGTCTTATCGCCATCTTTTTCACGTATGACCTCGTCTTCGGAACGGGTGATTTCACGTTCAAATTCCTCACGGGCTTTTTTGAATTCACCCATGCTTTTGCCGACACCCCGCGCGAGTTCCGGGAGCTTTTTAGCTCCGAAAAGGAGAAGGATCACGATAAAGATCATGATCATTTCAGGTCCTCCGATAGGACCAATCAAGCCGAGGAAGGTGTTGCTCATAGCGATAAGATAAGATGGTAAATGATGTGGTGCAAGCGACAAGAAACAGTTGCTTGCTGACGGGATATCAATGTTTACCGCGCTTAGGGTAAAGATATTTCATGAAAGTCGGTCACGAAAATCGGGATATCCGAAGGTTCGGAGGGTTTCGATTTCGCCATTTTCGTGAAGTAAGGCGATGGATGGGTGCTTAACCCCGTTAAAAGTGGTGGTTTTCACCATGGTGTAATGGGCCATGTCGTCGAATACCAAAGTATCTCCAGCGCGGAGTTCGCGGTGGAAACTGTAGTCGCCAATGACATCGCCAGCCAGGCAGGTCGGGCCGCCGAGGCGGTAGGTGAAGAGAGATTGGGGGATTGGGGGATTGGGAGATTGGGGGTCGGTGGCGGCGATATAATGCTCGCCCTCCAGAGTAACTGCAGGATTCAAGACGTCTGGTTTCTGGTCTCTGGCCTCTGACTTCTCCACCAGATACACATCAGGCCTGTAGGGCATTTCGATGACATCGGGCATGTGTGCGGTGGCAGAGATGTCGAGTATGGCGAGTTTGTGACCTGCGGATTCAAATACATCCATGACCGTGGCACGGAGCACGCCAGTGTGGATGGCGACGGCTTCGCCGGGTTCGAGCCAGACTTCGACCTTATACTTTTCCTTCGCTTGTTTTACGAGGCGGACGAGTCGGTCTCTGTCGTAAAAGGGTTTGGTGATCCAATGGCCACCGCCCATGTTAAGGTAGGTGATCTGTTTGGATCGGAGTAGGTCGCCGAATTTTTCGTCGACCGCTCGTAGTGTGGATTCGAGATCGGGTGAGTTCTGTTCACAGAGTGTGTGAAAGTGTAGGCCGGAGATGCCGGTTAGATCAGCGCCGACCAGATGATCCGCAGTGACGCCGAGGCGGGATCCCGGAACGCAGGGATCATAGATGGGAGTTTGGCCGGTTGAGTGTTCCGGATTGATCCGGAGTCCGCAAACCACCTCGCCGCTGATGAAACGAGGATGAGCGAAGATTTTTTCCCGAAAGCGAAACCACTGGGAGAGGGAATTGAAATCGAGGTGATGGGTGAACTCTAACAGTTGATCGATATCTTCCTCATCGTAAGCAGGAGAGTAGGTGATGATGTGTTTACCGAAATGCTCTTTCGCAAGCATCGCTTCCCAGAGCCCTGACGCACAGCAGCCGTCGAGGTCTTTGGTGAGGTGAGGAAATGCTTTCCAACACGAAAATCCCTTGAGAGCTAGGATGATTTTACAACCCGCCTGATCCGCCACCTCGCGTAAAATCGCGGTATTGCGCTTCAGTGCGGGAATGGAAATGAGAAACATAGGTGCGTCGCAGGGTGTTTGGGGAGTGAGGGGAGAGTCAAGGAGGATGATTCATCTCTCTTAAAATCAACCAAGCAGTGTGAGCAATAGCGAACATGATCCGATAAGACGAAGTCTTAACCGCTTTGACTTTTGAGCTATTGCTCAGCTTCGATTTTGGTGATGGGGCGTTCGGGGGAGCTGGTTTTGTCTCTGGTGACGTAGTCGTGATTCCAGGAGAGTTTGACTTTGGTGTTAGCTTTGAGGGATTCGATGATGGAGAGGATTTCGGCGGGAATTTTTGCCTTTCCTAGATTGTCTCTTATAAGGACTTGGAAAATGGTTTGTTTGGGGTCGCCGTATTCACCGGTTTTTTGATAATCGAGGTATTCGATGATCTCGAAGGTGGCGAGTTTGCCGGAATGACCACATCGATCCGGGCATAAACTTGTTTTACCCAAGCATTCATGGTCTTTGATGCCGATGAATTTTGCGACCGTGGAGTGGGAGGAAAGGAGTTCACGTTTTTCCAGTGCGGCATCTTTTCCTGTATCGTCTTGCTCGAGTTCGACTTCTATTGCTTGCGCCAGCGATATAGAAGCCTCAGAGGCCTCTAAAGATAAACCCGCGGTTACGTCAGTTGAGGGTGATCGTTTCTGGGGATTGGATTTACTCAGCTCGCCTGCCATACTCGGTGCAACTGGCACGATTGCGGATGAGTTTATTTTCTCGGATGTGATTTCTGCATCCGATGGATACAACGATTTGGGTTTTAGCGGTCGATCGTTCAAGGCCAATGAATCAGCTAAAGCTGACGCATCTGAATCCACTGGGGGGGCTGATAGATTTTCTTTACCTTTTTTGCCATCGATACCAGCGCCGCTTGCTGATTTCTGGTGCATGTCGGAATCTTTTCTATCAGCCAAATCCATGGATCTCACTGAAAAAGCAGTTGATCGGGAAAAGCCACCCGCGTCATCCGGCGGGAGATTGCCTTTGTCCAGTTTTACGATGGAGTTATCGGCTTCTCCTTTTGGTTCTTCTGCTGGAGAGGTAGCTTTTGCGGCGGAAGATGAAAATTCGGAATTTTTATCTTTGTAGGTTAGATCCTCATTGAGTGAGTCGATGTTCAATCTACTTGTTGCCGGTATTTCCAAATTCGAATCGGAACTTGCAGAAGCCATCTTGAGTGGCAGTTCTTTAGTAGGAGAAAAAATGAACTGCTTGATGAAAAGGGTTGCGGCCAGAACCGCTGCGATTCCGAAAATTGTACGGTAAGTGGCGCGGGGGATGAAGGAATTCTCGATTGCGCGGGATGAGTTGTTAGGGCCGATGATGGGGTCGAGCTTCTCGCGTTTGGGTGGGGAGAGTTTCCAGAAGTGATCGGATGTGGAAGGCGGTGTTTCGAGCATGAGGGAATGTATGGCTTTGGTGCGACTGAGGAAAAGTTGGAGTTCGGGGTCGGCAGCGCAGATCACTTCAAGCTCGGCGGCTTCGAAGGAAGACGCTTCGCCAAGAACCCACGCAGTGATACGGGCTTCGAGGTTTTCGTTAGGGACTGTGTGAAGGTCTTTCATAATACGGAGCGGGTGATTTTCTTTTCAACGCAAAGTCGCAAAGGTCGCGGAGGGAACGCAAAGAGAAGAGATGGATTTACGATTGATGATTTTGGATTTTCGAACTGAAGAGAATGGTTTTGGCTAATTACTTGAAATTTGAGATTTGAATTTTGAAATTTCAGCCCTCTGCTGTTTCGATGCCTAGGTGACGGAGTGAGGTGGCTAGGGATTTGAGGATGTGGTGGAGTTTGTAACCGACGTTGGAGACGCTGAGGTTGGTTTGGCGGGCGATTTCTTCGTAGCGGAGGCCGGAGAGGTATTTGAGAGAGACGAGGGTTTTGTCGGGTTCGGGGAGTTCGGAGATGAGGAGTTGGAGTGTTCCGATGGCTTCCATTTTTCCAAGTGAAGCATCAGGATTGAGATCCTGGATTTCCAACTGTTTGGAGTCAGGAGAGGTGGTTTCGAGGGGGGTGGTGCGTTTGTTGTCGCGGATGTGGTTGAAGGCGAGATTGCGGACGCAGCGGAAAAGCCAGGGGCGGGGAGATTCGACTTCATGCCAGAGGGAGTGGAGTCGCATGAAGGATTCTTGGACGACGTCTTCGGCCGCCTCGCGTTGACCTAGAATACCGAAGGCATATCGCAGAAGGGCGGATTCTTCGGCGTCGAAAATTTGGCGGAGCGTGGGTTTTTCCTCCATGGTTCTTGGTTTCAATGGGGGGGATAACATAGATATCGCTCCATCTTTTCTACGGGTGGCGTAGTTGGATGTGTGTAAGTCCATGGATCGGTTTTAGCATGCTTATGGGTATTAGACACATGAGCAGTTCGATCCTTAGATTTATTTTTGGATTTTATTTAAGGATCGGCGTCATTTTGCCGCCATAGTGGAACAGGGCAGTAGGATGTCGCCCCTGCTTGGCTTAGGAAAAAAGCTCACGTGCCGTGTAGGCCATGCCGATCGATGCGGCTGCGTCACCGCCCTCCGCCCATTCGAAGCGGGTGGTTTCTTTTTGCGGGTCGATGGGGCTGTGGCGATAAATCGGCCAAGCTCTGTCAGCGAAACCTTCACGCACCCAATCGAGAAAATCGTTGCGGAATTTGGCTTCGGCGAGGCCGCCACCGATGACGACAAGCCCAGGGTCAAAGGTTCTGACGAGATCGGCGATCCCATAGCCGAGGATAAAACCTTGTTGTTTGAAAAGTTGGATGGAAAGGGCGTCGCCATGTTCGGCGAGGGTTCGTAGTTTGAAGGCTTTCTCCTCGATCGTTGCTTCGGTCGCGTTGAGAGCATGATCTTTCCATTCGGGTTTTTGAAGTTCAATGGAGAGTCGGCGGCGGAGAGCGACCAAGGAAACCCATGCCTCGAGGCAGCCCTTGAGGCCACAGGTGCAACTTGGAAGTGAGCCGTCGTCTTCGGTGAAAGGAACGGAAATGTGACCGACCTCAAGAGCGAGGCCGTTGGCACCTTCGTAAAGTTTTCCGCCGGGCAGGACGAAGCCACCGCCAAGGCCGGTTCCAGGAGCGACCAAGAGCAGGGCACCGAGGTGTTTGTGGCGGATCGCGTATTCGCCAACGGCTGCGGCGTTGCAGTCGTTGGTCATGTGAATGGGAATATTCAGGTGTTTGTTTAGCTCGGCACAAATATCGGTTCCGACCCAGTCATCGCCGAGGTTGGCTTTTCCCCAGATCACACCATTGGAAGAAGGAGCAGGGACATCGAGACCGATCCCGCCAATGTCTTTGCGATCGATTCCGGCATTTTTTGTGAGCTCATCGAGTGCGGCTTCGAGCTGCTTGAAAGTGGCTTGGTAGCCGTCTTTGACATGGCTTTTCACTTCGACGATGGGACCGACCTGATCACCGGTTGAGTTGATGATGACGGCTTTGACGGTGGAACCTCCGATATCCAATCCGGCGAAATGCTTGGCTTTTGACATGGTCACATCGTGTTGTGGGTGAGTGTGATTCGTCAAGATACAAGGGAACAGCAGGCAGATTTTTAGTTGCAAGATGAGCTCCCGAAGTTAAAACGCTCGTGGCTCTGCGGCATGCGTTTCATGCGGCAGTATTCACAAAAGCCGCTGTAGCTCAGGGGTAGAGCAGCTCATTCGTAATGAGCAGGTCGTCGGTTCAAATCCGACCAGCGGCTCCATGGATTCATGCACATTCATGACGCTGAGGTGGATTTCGGATAACAGTTGGTGGTTTTCTTTGGCGCTGATTTTCTGGCTATGTGAGGATTTTCAGTCATGGATAGCGCATGCCTAATCCATGGACCGGAATCGGAAATCCCTACACACGCACAGAAGTTTTGGAACGTTTGCATGATACCTTGTCGAAGGGTCAGGCGATCATTGCGGCGGGTGCGGGGACAGGAATCAGTGCGAAGTTTATCGAAAAGGGCGGAGCTGATTTGATTATCATTTATAATTCGGGTCGGTTCCGGATGATGGGTCATGGCTCGACGGCTGGCTTGATGGCTTATGGTGATGCGAATGCGGTGGCGATGGAGATCGGCGAGTATGAGGTGCTTCCTGTGGTTAATGAAATTCCCGTCATCTGTGGCGTGCACGCGACCGATCCACGCCGGCGGATGTGGCATTGGTTGGGGAAAGTGAAAGACATGGGTTTCTCGGGAGTGAATAATTTCCCGACTCACACCATCGTCGACGGTCATTTTCGCGGGGTTCTGGAAGAAACCGGGATGAGTGTGAAAAAGGAATTTGAGATGATAGCGCTGGCAAGGCGTATGGATCTTTTTTCCATCGTCTATGTCGGAAGCCCCGAAGAGTCGGTTGAAATGGCAAAGGCCGGTGCGGATGTGATCATTGCGCACGTTGGCACAACGGTTGGCGGATCGATTGGCGTGACCGATGCGGTGATCCCGTGGGATGAAACGATACGCCGGACTCAGGCAATTATCGATGCGGGTAAATCCGTTCGTAATGATGTGCTTTATTTATGCCACGGTGGACCGATTAACACACCGGAG
Organism: Prosthecobacter debontii; assembly: GCA_945873125.1. Lineage (GTDB taxonomy): Bacteria > Verrucomicrobiota > Verrucomicrobiia > Verrucomicrobiales > Akkermansiaceae > Luteolibacter. Next base: position 30,416 of record CAMCBV010000016.1, on the reverse strand, counting down.
GATGCGGATCGGGTGATTCAGGGGACTGATTGTGTAGGATTTGTAGGGGCTTCATCATTGGAGCGGATGGCGGTGGAGCAATCGCTGACTGCTTTAACTCGCGAGTTTAAAGCCATCACTCTTAAGCGATAAGTTATGTCCACCATTGCGATTTTAGGAACGCTGGATTCGAAGGGTGAGGAGCATGCGTTTGTTGCGGATATCATCAGATCGCGCGGGCATGTGGCATGGTTGATCGATGTTGGTACAGGCGGCGAGCCAACGGTGGAACCGGACATCACGCGCTTTCAAGTGGCGGAATCTGCGGGGCTCGATCTCGCATCGATTATCGCCAAAAAGGACAGGGGAGAAGCGGTGACGGCGATGAGTCAGGCTGCGCCCGTTTTGTTGTCGAGACTGCAACGCGAGGTAAAAATTGATGGAGTGATTTCACTTGGCGGCGGCGGCGGAACGGCGATTGCAAGTTCGGCAATGCGCGCGTTACCGATAGGTTTTCCGAAATTGATGGTATCAACTTTGGCTTCTGGAAACACCGCTCACTATGTCGGCACCAGCGACATCGTGATGATGCCGAGTGTGACTGACGTTGCGGGCTTGAATCGGCTTTCGCGAATGATTTTCACCCGTGCGGCTGGAGCGATCTGTGGAATGGTTGAGTCCAAGATTGATGCGGCATCCGACAAACCCTTGATCGTGGCATCGATGTTCGGAAACACCACGGCATGCGTGACCGAAGCAAAGCGAATCCTTGAAGAAAATGGGTATGAAGTGTTGGTTTTCGCGGCAACCGGTGCAGGAGGAAAATCGATGGAAGCGATCATTGATTCTGGGATGGTAGCGGGTGTTCTTGATATCACCACGACCGAGCTAGCGGATGAGTGGGTTGGAGGTGTTCTAACAGCGGGTCCGGATCGGATGAACGCGGCGAAGCGTGCGGGAGTTCCTGCGGTGGTTTCAGTGGGTTGTCTGGATATGGTGAACTTTGGCGAGCCGGCATCGGTTCCCGATGTATTCGCATCACGGCATTTTTATCATCACAACCCGCAAGTGACATTGATGCGCACCACGGTGGCGGAGTGTGCCGAGATTGGTAAAATTTTGGTGAATAAAACCAATACTTATGCCGCTCCGACAGCGATCCTCTTGCCGACCAAAGCGATCTCGGTGATTTCCGCTGAGGGTGGATCTTTTCACGATCCAGCAGCTGACCTGGCATTGTTTGATGCGATCAAAAGTGCAAGTAAGCATCCGGTGATTGAAATGGATATTGAAATCAATGATCCGGTGTTCGCACGTGCTTGTGCGGAAAAGCTAATGGAACTCATCGTGAAGAGTGAAGAGTGAGATTTGCTCTGGGTTGACGTTTAGCTTTTATTGGATCTAATTCGTGGGAGATTGAATAAGAAACCCGATGTGATCCCTGTGAGGGACGTTCAGATATTTGGAGCGACCCGTTATCGTGTCGCTCGAGCGAATTCCAAGGATTCGCGATCTTGGATGAGTAAGAGTCATTTTTGTCCCTTATTGCAGCAGCATCACATATCGCATGTGGGAATCATGGATGCGGTGGCTCCGTTTGAAATTGTGAGGACGAATTTGGGTGGGACTTTCATGATTGCGTGCATCGAGGGAGAAGGAGTGGTTTTGGTAAATGGCGGTTGGAAAAAGATTCGGGCAAATCAGGCATGTTTGCAGCCGCCTTTCATGATGAACGCGATGAAGTGCCTGCCCGGTAAGCCGTGGAAATTCGCTTGGGTGCGTTACGACGAATCGCGCGAAGTTCATCCCATCGTCTCATCCGAGTCTCCCGTGATCGGTTCCTATTCGAATACGCCGTTGCATTCAGCGATCGAGGGCTTATTCAGTGAATCTGGTGGTGAGGCTTCTCCGGCCATGTTGCATCATTGGACTGAATTGATTCACCAATACGTGGTTCGTTTCGCGCAGCCGCATCGTCAGGATCCGCGCTTGTGGGAGGTATGGAGAAAAGTAGAGGTGCAACTCTCCCGCAACTGGACGCTAGCGGATATTGCCAAGATGGCATGCATGAGCGGGGAACATTTACGGAGGGTCTGTCAAAAGGAACTCGGAAGAAGCCCAATGCAGCATCTGACGTTTTTGAGGTTGCAGCAGGCACAGCACTTGTTGTCGGTGACAGATGATAAAGTGGAATTCATCGCGAAGGCCTGTGGCTTTGAGAGTGTATCGACATTTTCCAACACCTATAAGAAATGGGTTGGATGGAGGCCATCGGAGCAGAGAAGTCTGAAAGTCTGAAAGTCTGAAAGTCTGAAAGTCTGAAAGTCGATGTTCCGGCTTCTCATGACAAACGCACCAGCGGTTCTGGATACGACTTTCAGACTAGTGACTTTTAGACCTTCGACTCATTTCCATGTGGATTTGGGATATGGATTGGTTGATTGAGAAATCCGATCTGGCGTGTAATGAACAGACACATCATTTAACCCATACGCATCATGGTCAGACACATTGCATTATTTCAGTTTAAGGAGGAGATCACACAGGCGAAGATCGACGAATGTTTCGATGCGCTTCAGGGCATGATGGGGCGGATTCCCGGGATTGTGGGATTTGAGCATGGTCCTTACGAGAGTGCCGAGGGCTTGAACGAAGGGTTCACGCATGGATTCATCATGACGTTTGACAGCCCGGAGAGCCGCGATGCCTATTTGCCGCATCCAATCCACGAAGCAGTTAAAGATATCGTGGTGCCGTGTTTGGAGCGGGTCGTGGTCTTTGATTTTAATTTGCCATGAAATATTTACTGATTGCTCTCTTGGGACTGGGTGTGTTGCGCGCCGAGCCAGTTTCGTTGTTTGATGGGATAACTCTAACAGGTTGGGAGTTTCCCAAGGACGAAGAGAAATTCTGGAAAGTTCAGGACGGAGCGATCACGGGCGGATCGCTTGATGAAAAGGTTCCGCGCAATCTGTTCCTGGTATCAACGAAGTCGTATGAAAACTTTGATCTGACGTATAAGCTGCGTTTGGTGAAAGGTGAAGGTTTCCAGAACTCCGGAATGCAGATCCGCAGTGCGCGGGAAAAAGAGCGGTCGATGAAAGGGTATCAGGTAGATGGTGGGATTGGCTATTGGGGGGATTTGTATGATGAGCATCGCAGGGCAAAACTTTCAGGGCCTAAAGATCCGTCTGCGTTGAAAGCGGTGGTCAAGGATTGGGATTGGAATGAGTATCGCGTGTTATGTGAAGGAACGCGGATTAAGGTTTGGATCAACGGCGTGCAGGTCACGGATTTCACTGAAAAGGACAGCACGATTCCAGCCGACGGAATGTTAGGTTTACAGGCGCACAGCGGTGGAAAATTTCTGGTGCAGATCAAGGATGTGATGATGAAAGAACTGCCGCCGACGCCCAACTCGGCGAAGTGGGCAGATGTGAAAGAGAAAGTAAAGCCCGCACCGGCTAAGCCCGCTCCTGCAAAGATCCAAGCACCCGCAGCTAGTCTAACACCAGAGGCGCAGATGAAAACATTTCAACTTCCCGATGGGTTTTCGGTGGAGTTGGTTTCATCTGAAAAGCAGGGGACAGAGAAGCCAATTACTGTGGCGTGGGACAGGCATGGGAAAATGTGGTCGATGACCGCCACTGAGTATCCGCTTGATGCGAATGAAAATAAGGAGGCTGCTGAAGCACTTTATGCGGTAGGTGGAAAAGACCGTATTTTGGTTTTTGACGAGCCGAATGCGGCAGAGGTGCAAACTCCGCGCGTGTTCGCTGAGGGCTTGGCGATTCCGCTGGGTATTTTGCCCATGATGGATGGCGTGCTAGCGCAGTATGGTACTCAGATTCGGCGATACATCGATGATAACAAAGACGGCAAAGCGGATCGCCATGAAGTGGTGTTGGAGGGGTTTGGTATTCAAGATTCGCATCTGTTTGTGCATCAGTTCGAACGCACGCCAGGTGGATGGATTCATCTGGCGCAGGGAGCTTTCAACTCTTCCGAAGTGCGTCGGCCGGGTGGTTTGAAATTCGATGACGGCGTGGGAAGTGTGACGTTTAACAACTGCAAGCTGGGTCGGTTCAAGCCAGATGGCTCGCTTTTCCAAGCTCAAACAGCGGGTCCTAACAATATTTGGGGTTTGGTGATTTCACGAACCGGCGAGACTTATATCCAAGAGGCGAATGATGGAGGTAATCCGGTGATGGAGTTTGTAACTGGATCAAATTACCCGACTCCGTTCGGTCCGCGTTTGAGGGAAGACGCGCCGATTCAGCCAGCTTCCTTGAAGGGTAGTCAGATGGGTGGAACAGGCTTGAGCGGACTCGCGTTGGCAGAGGATGAAGGTTCGCCGTTCTCGAAAGATTTCCCCGAAAAACAGGTGTTTTACATTCCGAACCCCATCACCTCGAAAATTCAAATCGTAACCATGACGCGCGATACGAAAGGTCATCCGATCTACGAAAAGGGACCGGATTTCATGCTCACGGATGACAAGAATTTCCGGCCGATCGCCGCGCACTTCGGTCCCGATGGCTGTTTGTATGTGGTGGATTGGTATAATAAAATCATTTCTCACAACGAGGTTGCGAGAGCGCATCCGGATCGTGATAAAACTAGCGGCAGAATATGGAGAATACGTCACAAGGATCAAGCGGTTGCGCCACGTGTGGATTTGGCGAAGCTCGATGGTAAAGGATTGTTAGGTTTGTTAGGCGGAGCGAATGCGCGCATGTCTTCGATGGCGTGGAATGAGATTGTGGATCGGAAGGAAACGAAGTTGGTGCCTGATTTGAAAAATATATTGAATGATGCGAAATTGAGCGATGCTAAACGCTTGGGCGCACTGTGGGCGCTTGAAGGTCTCAAAGCGGTCGATACAAATCTGTTAGTGATTTTGTCAAAATCTCCACTTGCCACTTTCCGTCACGAAGCTGCGCGTATTGCGGGAGAGGCGTCGCTTCCAGAAAAAGATTTCCTACAGGTGATGGAGGCGTTGCGCGACGATCCCCATTTCCGGGTGCGTGCAATGGTGATCAACTCGGTGCGTTTGAATCGTCAAGTGACAGCAGCGATGATTGAAGTTGCTGCTGCTTATGCGAAAGCGCCGCTGCCGGCTGGCGGGCGTGATGCGTATGATAGAGAATTCGAGCGATATTTGATTCGCTGGGCGATGTCGGCTCATCCGGAACAGACGCAGATAATGATGGCTGAGATGAAGTTGTCTGATGAGGCAGCTGCGCTCGCGGCTCGTTCTCTGGATGGCGAGGCGGCAGCGGTGATGTTGGTGAAGAATTTGGATAAGATGAAACGCGCTCCGACGTCGCAGGAGTTGGGTATCTTGGCAAAACACATCAAACACCCAGTTGTTCAGGATGGATTCAAAAAACTATTGGCTTCCAAGGATCAGCGCCAAGTAATCTTGAGTTCGTTGCTCCAGGTTGATGCTTCCGTTGCAAACCTTCCGGATTTTGTTGCGGCGGTAGGTGATGCCTGTGTGTCCTTGCTTCAAGAAGCAAGAACTTCCGAGAACGAACGACTGGTCGTTGATGTGGCGCGTCGGTTCCGTATTTCAAAACTCGGCGATGAGGTTCGGACTTGGTCTTTTTCCTCATCCAGAAAACCGGAGGAACTCGCTGTCGGTCTGGCAGCGTTACGTGAGATCAAAATCCTGAAAGCGGAAGATTGTAAAAATCTATTAGATCATGCGGATGATAAAGTGAGGCTCGAAGCGGTAACCGGATTCGCATCGATGCCGGGTCAGGAAGTAATCGATGTTATCTCCAAGCTTTGGGCTAATCTGCCCGGAGCGTTGAAGTCGATTGCGAGGGACGGCATGACGTCCAATAAAGCGCAGGCGGAAGCTTTCACGAAAGCATTGAGCGAGGGTAAATTCGGACAGGTCGATATTTCGTCGGTGGAGAAAGTTTCGGCGGTATTGGGTCATGAGCACCCGACGGTTATGGCATTGCTCAAATCACAGGAAGGCTTGTTGAAATCGGTGATTCGGTTGACTGGTGGGGGAAGAGACAGGTTACTTACGGATGTCACATTGAGCGGTGCATTCACGGTGGAGACGTGGATCAAGTTGAGTAATGGCGTGAGCCAAGCGGGTGGTTTGTTAGGTCGGAAAGGCGGGGCCGATTTTAATTTCTACGGAGAAAAATTACGAGTCTTCGGCGGCCCGGGGCTGGGGGATTTGGTTGTTTCCAAGAGGACCATTAAAGCGAATGAGTGGATTCACTGCGCGATCACACGTGATGCGGATGGCCGCTTTGCGATTTATCTCGATGGTGATTTGGATACTTCAGAATCAAAATCCAGCACGGAGACATTCACAGGCCTGAATTTGGGCGAGACCACTGATAATCAGGGATCGGCCGCAATGTATGATGAATACCGGATATGGAATGTGGCACGCACTGCAGAGCAGATCCGCATGGATTTCCGGACGGATTATTCAGGGGTTGAGCTTCCCAAACATCTGGTTTTGAGAGTCACAGGGAAAGATGTCTCCAAACTGAAAGCCGAGGGAAAAGCTGGGGCACTACCGGTTTCGGATTTTCCAGCTTTGCTGACCACGGCGCAGCGCGATGTAAATGAGGCAAAGTTCCGCCGCTTTGAGGCACTGGCGATAAAGGCAGGGGATGCGGAAAAAGGACGTGCTTTGATGGAAGCAAGCTGCCTGATCTGCCATCAGGTGAACGGCAAAGGTCTGGCAATCGGTCCGGATCTGAGTGGGGCCGGGGCGATGGGGGTCGAATCCCTGTTGAGAAACATCCTCACACCGAACGAACAGCTCGAAAGCGGGTATTACCGCCACGATGTCCGGCTCGCAAATGATACGGTGGTGAGTGGGTTTCTTGCAGGTGAAACGGCCGATTCTCTCAAGATCCGTCGGATTGGCGCGGATGAGCTGGTGATCCCAAAAAAGGACATTTCTGCGCACGATATTTCCAAACGATCCCTTATGCCAGAAGGGTTAATCGATGGTTTTACGGATCAGCAGGTCAGTGATTTATTTTCCTATTTCAACAGTCTTAAATAGCTGCGGTTTCTATTCAAAGGCTGTTTGTATGAGCCGAATCGATAGGAAATGATGTCACTAGGCTTTACGTGGAGTGAATTTTAAGTAGTCTGCCGTCCAGTTCTTACCTTTCGATGCCAATTTTATCCTCGTTCAAAAAATCATTTCTTTATCTGTTCAACCTCGTTCTGTTGGTAGGAATCTGCTGTTTGAGCAGTTGTTCTTCGTCCCATTTTCAAAGCCAAATGGCGGTGAATTCGAAGCCGACCGCCGGTTCGGTGACGCCGTTTCCGGATTTGTTGAACGATGCCGGTGAGCCGTTGAATCGGGGGGTCTGGGTGGTTAACGAAGGGCTTTTGTTGGGTGTGATCCATCCGACATCACGGGTTTACAGGACTTTCGTGCCGCCACGGGCTCGTGAATCGATCAGGGATTTTGGACGCAACATCACTTATCCGGGTCGGGTGGTGAATCATATGTTGCAGGGCCGTTGGGAAGGAGCGGGGGATGAAACCGCACGTTTCCTGACCAACTCCACGGTGGGTGTGGCTGGATTTTTCGATCCCGCGACCAAGTGGGATATGCCAAAATCCGATGCGAACTTTGTTCAAACTTTCGGAAAATGGGGTTGGAAACCGGATCATTATGTGGTTCTGCCATTTTTCGGGCCAAGTGATGAGCGCAGTGCGGTGGGTCTGGTGGGTGATAAACTTTCCGAGCCTCTCAACTATTATCCGCCATACGGCATGATTTCGCCCGTTGTAACTTATAACTATCTGTCTGATCATAGCGAAAATGCGAGACGCTCACTCCAAACGAATGCGGATTCTTATGCTACCTCAAGAATTGTTTGGACCTACAGCGCGAAGGGCGGAGTGCCCGACTTGCAGATGAGAGGTCCGATCGACCTGCCAACGTTGGAGACATTCGGTGCCGTAAAATTCGGCCCCCAGCATTCCGAGTTCTTGACTCAAGGTCGTGAAATCTCGGTGAAAATTCCTTCAACGGGTCGTAAACTGAAAACCACATGCTGGGTGCAACCTAAGCCCGCGCCATTGGTTTACATTTCACCGGGGCTTATCTCCCATCGGCTTTCCTCAATGTCGGTTGGTCTGGCAGAGCGCCTCTATGTGAATGGCTATTCGGTCGTCAGTACAACCAGTGTGTTTCATCCGGAATTCATGAGCACGGCATCTACCGCCGCGCTGCCTGTTTATCCGCCAGTTGATAGTCATGATCTCCTGACAGCCATGACCGAGACGGATCGCGCGCTGACCGAAAAATATCCCAATCGCTTTACCAAGCGCGCGATGATTGGGTTATCGATGGGTGGATTCATGGCATTGCAGATCGCTGCCAGGGAGTCGCAGTTGAAAACCGAACTCATGACTTTTGATCGATACGTTGCCATGGACATGCCAGTGGACATCATGCACGGTTTCAAGCAGTTGGACAGCTATGTGGATGCACCCCTGAAATGGCCTGAAGCAGACCGCCAGCAGCGGGTGAACAACACGATGCACAAGGTAAGCTATGCCGTGTTGCGTAAAAACAAACTGGAGCAGCCGGTCATATTCGACGGTGACGAGTCAAAATACCTCATCGGCTTGGCGTTCCGTTTGGGTCTGCGCGACATCATCTACGAGAGCCAATCAAGAAATGATCTCGGAGTGCTCCAGACACCTGTTTCCACTTGGCGCAGGCAGCCGGTTTATGACGAGATTCTCAAATATTCTCTGGGTGATTATTTCGAGAGATTCGCTGTGCCTTATTATGAAAAAAAAGGCATCCGCAAGGATCAGCTTGCGAAAGAAGTGAATTTGAAAATACAAGGCAGCAAGCTTCGCTCACAGTCTAAAGTTCGAGTGATCATCAATGAAAATGATTTTCTGCTGCGATCGGAAGATGTCTCTTGGCTGAGATCGACTTTTTCAAAATCCCATCTGACGGTTTTTCCTGACGGCGGACATCTTGGGAACATTGGAGATCCGAGAGTCCAACAAGCGCTCATCAAAGCTTTGGACGGATTGAAATAAAAGCCGCGCCATCACCATGAACGGTAAGTTTGCCGTTTGTAAAAGTTTAGCGAATTCATCTGTATTGCCTTCATGTGTGTTCCATAATGATGAGGCGAACATGCTGAGAACATATTTCCGAGTCGCGACTCAGGTGTTCCATAAAGTGACGGACGAATGGATTAAAGTTTACGGATCCTGCGGGATTGGCTTGGGGAACTTTTCCAGAGAAATTCCGATAAATCAGCTCAAGTCTTGACCAAAAGCCCATATTAACTTGTGTTGTGTTTTGCGTCCACTGCCTCGCCTGCTTCTTGCCAATGCAGAACTTACCGAGGGGGTTGCTCTTACCAAGCATGCGATGGCCAAGGCTCCTGTTTTTTTACTTTTCAAATTATCTAATTCCATGATCACCAAGCTCTCCGGCACCTCATTCATCGGCTATTCACGTTCCACTGGCACTCGGCCGTGTGGACAAGCGGTCAACCCCGCAACGGGTGAAGCTCTTGCTCCGGTTTACCTTTCCGCCACCCCAGAAGAAGTCGAACAAGCTATGGCTTTGGCCGCTGCAGCGTTTCCCGTTTACTCAAATTTGCCGGGAAAAACACGCGCGGCATTCCTTCGCAAAATTGCCGAGAACATTGAGGCCGTGGTCGAGGATATTGTGATTCGTGGTCCTCAGGAAACCGCACTTCCCGAAGCAAGAATGCGTGGTGAGACCGGTCGCACCACTGGACAGCTCCGTTTGTTTGCTGCTCTGTTAGAGGAAGGTTCATGGGTGGATGCGCGCATCGAGCGTGCCCAACCGGATCGCCAGCCGGTTCCGAAACCGGACTTGCGTTCAATGCTTCGTCCGCTTGGTCCGGTTGCGGTTTTTTGCGCGAGTAATTTTCCTCTCGCATTCTCTGTGGCAGGTGGCGACAGCGCATCGGCTCTCGCAGCGGGTTGCCCGGTGGTTGTGATCGCACATTCATCACATCCAGGTTGCGCGGAAATTGTTGCTAATGCAGTCATTGCGGCAGCCAAGGAATGCGGTATGCCAGAGGGTGTTTTCTCAGTTCTTTACGGTGGGGGGCGCACGGTCGGCCAATCCGTCGTCAAGCATCCGGTCATCCAAGCCGTTGGGTTTACCGGCTCGCGTACCGCCGGTATGGCGCTCATGGAAACCGCAGCTAAGCGTACCCAGCCGATTCCGGTTTATGCGGAAATGAGTTCGATCAATCCAATCGTGTTTCTCCCCGGTGCACTCGCGAAAGGTGAGGCCGCTCTCGCAGAGGCTTATTACGGATCTCTCACGCTGGGTGCCGGACAGTTTTGTACGAACCCGGGTTTGGTCTTTTTACCAACAGGGCAGGGAGATGAATTCCTTGCGAAACTCAAGAGTCTTGTTGAAGTGGGACAACCGAGCACCATGCTCAACGCTGCAATCTGCAAAGCATTTGCCGATGCGACCGAATCGCTTTCCAAGATTGCCGGTGTCAAGGTTCTGGCAATCAGCGCCGCTGAAAAAGCACATGGCCAATGCGCACCCGCGGTCTTCGCTGTGGCCGTTGAAGATTTCCTGAAAAACGAGCATCTCCAAGCTGAGATGTTCGGTCCTGGCTCGCTTGTCGTTCGTGGCAGCGTGGCGCAGATCGAAGCGGCGATCGCTAAACTGGAAGGGCAACTCACTGCCACAATACACGGGACTGTTGAGGAGCTCTCGCTACACACTAGCCTAGTCAATGCTCTCCAACAACGCGCAGGTCGGCTCATTTTTAACAGTTTTCCAACCGGAGTCGAAGTCTGTTCCAGTATGGTTCACGGCGGACCGTTTCCTGCCACCTCCGATGGTCGTAGTACTTCCGTTGGTACGATGGCGATATTCCGCTTCTGCCGCGCCATCGCCTGGCAGGGCTTCCCAGATACCGCATTGCCGCTTGAATTGCAGGAGGCTAATCCTCTCGCTATTCGGAGAATGGGGTGAGTGCTTAATTCAAGTTCGGTTTACTCGATATCCTCGGAAATGTTTGTCACGCGGTTTCTTAGTGGGAAACTTCTTTTGTGTTTAATCTAACAGTTACGTTTTTCATCGTTATTTCGTCCCTGTTACCACCATCACCAGTCATTTTATCTCATTTGTGTCAGCTATTTCTGCCTACCACATTATGGTTTCTCCAAATCATTTAGTTTTTAGGTTTTGTGTCTGTTTTTATTGATAATCATTCTCAATAAGGCTGCGATTTTAATTTTACATTTATGAAAGAAAAACGCTTGTGAATTTTTTCACAATCTCCCAGTCTTCGCGCGGCTCACCACCTTACTCACTTAGCTCTCATGGCGAATATTTTTCCACGTTGGTCCAACCTGCTTCCCTTTAAAATCGCATTTTGCCTTGGCACCATTGGTGTTGGAGTGGTTCTTGCGGTAGGTTATTACGCAACACCAAAGGCTCAGGTTGTGGGATATCAACCTTCGCAACCGATTCCTTTTTCTCATAAAATCCACGTTGAACAGCTCGGCCTTGATTGCCGTTACTGTCATTCTTTCGTGGATGTATCCGGTCATTCCAACGTGCCAAGCGGCAATACTTGTTGGAACTGCCACCAGCACGTTCAAAAGGACAGTCCAAAGCTTGCTCCGCTGCACCGCTCAATGAATGTGAATTATCCCGGCTACGACGGCAAGCCGATCGAATGGGTGCGTATTCACAAGGCTCCCGACTATGTTTATTTCGATCACTCCGCGCACGTAAACCGCGGGATTTCGTGCCAGAGCTGCCATGGCGATGTGAATCAGATGGAAGTGGTTTATCAGGCCGAGCCACATTCAATGGGCTGGTGCTTGGATTGCCACCGTTCTCCCGAGAAGCACCTCCGCCCACTTGAAGAAGTCTTCAATTTCCACTACGGCGATGCTGATGTCTCTAAATACAGCAAGGACAAAGGTGTCACAACCACTCTGGATCTCGGCAAGAAGTTAAAAGAGCAATTTTCGGTTCGTCCCAAGACCACTTGCGCTACCTGCCACCACTGATCTCTCATCTTTCCAAAAACATCTTTCAGCAGCCCTGATATGAGTAAACGCATTTTGCAACACCCCGCAGTCCCCAAAGACGAGACCACCGTCTCGTGGCGCAGTACAGGCCAACTTGAGGACACCCAAGAATTCCGAAATTGGATGGATCGTGAATTTCCGCAGGGTGCGGCTGAAATGGAAAATCAGGAGGCGCTGGAAACCAGCCGGCGTTCGTTCCTCAAACTCATGGGTTCATCGACCGCATTGGCCGGTTTCGGCATGGTCGCTTGCCGCCGCCCGGAAGCGTATCTTGTTCCCTATACCAAGGCGCCGGAATGGGTGATTCCTGGTAAAGCCACCTACTACGCGTCTTCGATGCCACGTGCGACAGGTGCGGTGCCATTGGTGGTTACCACTTATGAGGGTCGCCCAACCAAAGTAGGGCCAAACCGCCTGCATCCGGATTATGAAGGCACTGATGCATTCGCTCAAGCATCGATTCTCGATCTTTACTCTTCTTCGCGGTCACGTCATATCCTCAAGGGTGGTAAAAAGGCTAATCTGGCGGATTTCCAAGCGGCTCTCAGTGAGATCGTCAAAGACAAGAGTGCTAAAATGGGATTCGTATTCGGCGCCGATGAAAGCCCGACTCGTTTGCGCTTGGTCAGCGAACTCGCCAAAACATTTACCCATGCCAAGTTTTATCAATACGAGGCCCTAACAGTTGATGACAAGGACGTATTCGGCGAAGGAGTCAAGCTAGTTCCGGATTTCGCAAATGCGGATCGCATTCTCTCGCTTGATTGCGACTTCGCTGGGACGGATCCACTAGGTTCCAACATCGCCTTTTTCAATCGTCGTAAACCGGAAGGTGCGGGATACGAATCGAAACCGAATTCCGAATCCATGAACCGCCTTTACTCGGTGGAATCAGCCTTCAGTTTGACTGGAGGAATGGCGGATCACCGTTTGCGGATCGCTCCTAGTCGCATCGCTGCGATTGCAGCGCAAATCGCACGTGAAGTAGGTGCACCAGCTGGTGATATCGCTCCGCTCACTGATGCAAATGAACTGAAATGGATCGCAGAGCTTGTTAAAGATCTCAAAGCGAGCGGATCAAAGACAGCCGTTGTCGCTGGATCGCGTCAGTCGAAAGCTGTGAAGCATCTCGCACTGGCGATCAATATTGCCCTCGGCAACATCGGCGAAGGAAAAGGCCTGCGGGCTTATCAGACTGAAAACAAAGGTTTTGGCGACATCGCCGCGCTTGTTGCCGATCTCGATTCCGTTGCAGTCGATACCGTGGTTTTTCTGACTCCGGCAAACCCAGTTTACGATGCACCTGCTGACTTGAATTTCTCTAAGGCTCTCGCCAAGGCGAAAACCAGCATTCATTTGGGTGACCGCACCAACGCCACAGCGTATGCTTGCACTTGGCATGTTCCATCCGCGCATTACTTGGAATCCTGGAGCGATGCAAAAAGCGTCTGCGGTGTTTACTCCGTGGTTCAGCCGATGATTCTTCCGCTTTATCCTGATTGCGTATCAGAGATCGAGCTTCTGCTCGCGTTCTTGGCTGACGGAAAACTTGTGATCGGGGAAGGGGACAAAGGCGCTCCAGCACCTGCCATGGTTGCTGTCAAAACCACGTTCAATGGCACGGAGACTCAGTGGAATGAAGTCCTTAAAAATGGCTTCCGTGCTTCGACAACACACCCATCCACCTCGGTTGCTCTCTCTGCGAGCGCGGCAGATGCGATCTCTAAAGCGAAAATAAGTGCTCCGAATGTCAAGGAACTCGATGTGATTTTTGCGACCGATTCTTCCGTTTACGACGGACGTTGGATTGACAACGGCTGGCTCCAGGAAGCTCCCGATCCGATTTCCAAGCTCACTTGGGACAACGCCGTTTTCATTGCCCCGCAGACTGCAAGAGATCTCGGCATTTACGATCAGATCATCGCGCTTGAAACAGCATTCGCATCGGTTTCTCCAGATGGCGAAGGTCAAAACCGCAAGTCACCCATGATCACAGTGACGGTGAATGGCAAATCGCTAACTCTCCCGGTTCTCGTTTCCTTCGGCCAAGCCGAAAACACGCTGATTATTCCGCTCGGCTACGGCCAAGGCTTCAACGAAGAAGACGAACTGGGTCGTGGTAATTCGAAAGCCAGCAAGTTTGTCGGACTCGTCGGCATGAACCGTGGTTTCGATGCTTATCCACTTCGCACTTCCGAGACTTCCTATTTCGCCACTGGCGCGACGATCAAAAAGACCGATGAACGTTACTCAGTTGCTCTCACGCAGGAACACAATGCCATGTATGGCCGTGCTCTCGCCCGTGAGATTTCCACTGATACGGTCAAGCACAAAGGCGATTTCAGTAAACAACTTGCGGGTGTTAAGAAGCAAGGTAACGACTCTCACGCACCTGAAAATATTTCACTCTACAAACAGGAAGATCGCCAGGGTAACACCTTGCTGAGTGATAAGCTCCATCAATGGGGGATGACGATTGACCTTTCTTCCTGCATGGGTTGCAACGCCTGCCTCGTTGCTTGCCAATCGGAAAACAACATCCCGATTGTTGGCAAAGAGCAGGTTGCCAAAGGCCGTGAAATGCACTGGATCCGCATGGATCGTTATTTTGCAACGCACAAGGAGAACACATTCGATTCAGGCAATGTTGAGATGGTTCCACAACCCGTGGCTTGCATGCAATGTGAGTCTGCGCCATGTGAAACCGTTTGCCCAGTCAATGCGACGGTCCATACCGAAGACGGCTTGAATGCCATGGCTTATAATCGCTGCATCGGCACCCGCTACTGCGCGAATAACTGCCCTTATAAAGCACGTCGTTTCAACTTCTTCGATTACAACAAGCGTAATCCTCTCATTAAAAACAACCTTAACAAAGGCCCTGTCGGCATACGTCACGACGGTGAAGCCAATCACCTTCAGAAGAACCCGAACGTCACCGTGCGTATGCGCGGCGTGATGGAGAAGTGCACTTACTGTGTGCAGCGCATCAAAGGTGCGATCATTCGTCAGAAGCGTGGCCAGAAACAGGAAGTTCTTGAATCCGGCAAAACCTCACCGGAATACCAAGTTTCCACTGAAACCCTCCGCATCCCGGTCGACTCCGTCAAAACTGCCTGTCAAGACGCTTGCCCGGCAGAAGCGATCACCTTCGGTAACCTTCTCGATGGAAAATCCTCCGCAATGGGACGCGCCAAAGAATTGGAGCGCAGTTACGACCTGCTCAATTACATCGGAACCCGTCCTCGCACCAGTTATCTGGCTCGTGTGAAAAACCCGAACCCTGACATGCCGGACGCTCCGTTCATCGGTCAAGCCACCATCCACATGGTCTAAAAAAGACACAAGACTATGAGACACAAGACACAAGACACAAGATCAGATGAAAATGCACTCACATAAGCCCTCCAGTCTTATGTCTTCTGTCTTGCCGTCTTCTGTCTTTCTCCCACTTCCTTAACGACTTCATAACCAACTTAAATGGCCTCTAATACCGACCACGCATCACACGCTGATTCAGGAATCAAACTTCCTGTTCTCAAGCGTGAAAAGTTGATTCTCAACGACCGCTCCTACCATTGGATTACCGACCGTATTTGCGGCATTATTGAAAATCGCCAACCGTTGCTCTGGTGGCTTTTGTTTATTCCATCATCGTTGATTGCTTTGATCGGCGTGGGCGGGGGACTTTTCCACCTCGTATCCACGGGTGTCGGTGTTTGGGGAAACACCAACCGCATCATGTGGGGTTGGCCAATCGTGAACTTCGTTTTCTGGATCGGCATCGGTCACGCCGGAACCCTGATTTCGGCGATTCTTTTCCTGACTCGCCAAAACTGGCGGACTTCGATTAACCGCGCGGCGGAGGCGATGACGATTTTCGCAGTGATGTGCGCAGGCATATTCCCAGCCTTTCACGTGGGTCGTGTCTGGTTTGCTTGGTTTCTTGCACCCGTTCCGAACGCCAACGCGATTTGGCAAAACTTCAAGTCACCTCTTCTCTGGGACGTATTCGCGGTATCAACCTATTTCACCATTTCCCTGATTTTCTGGTTCCTTGGCATGGTTCCCGATCTCGCCACGATTCGCGATCGTTGCAAGCCAGGCATTCGTAAAATCCTCTATGGGATTTTCTCTCTCGGTTGGAGAGGTGGTAACCGCCAATGGAGCCACTACGAGATGGCATACCTCCTCCTCGCAGCACTCTCAACGCCTCTGGTTCTCTCGGTTCACTCGGTTGTTTCGTTCGACTTCGCAACCTCAGTCGTTCCCGGTTGGCACACCACGATTTTCCCTCCTTACTTCGTCGCAGGTGCCATCTTCGGTGGCTTTGCCATGGTACTTACGATCATGATCCCGGCTCGCTTCATCTATGGCTTGCAGGATTTGATCACCATGAAGCACATCGACAACATGGCCAAGATCATCCTGCTCACCGGCACGATTGTGGGTTACGCCTATTTGATGGAGTTGTTCGTCGCTTTCTACTCCGGCGCGATTTACGAAATGGATGCCTTCAAATTCCGTATCGCCGGCCCTTACTGGTGGGCCTATGCGGCGATGATGTCCTGCAACGTGCTTTCACCTCAGGTCTTCTGGTTCAAGGCTTGTCGTGAAAATCTTTGGGTCGTGATGATTGTGGCGATGTGCGTCAACGTAGGTATGTGGTATGAGCGCTTCGTCATCATCGTCACCACGCTCGCACGCATGTGGCTGCCAGGCGATTGGAAAACTTTCTCACCATCGCCCCAGGATCAACTTCTGTTTATCGGAACCATAGGCATGTTCCTGACTTTGTTTCTCTTGTTCCTTCGCTTTCTTCCATGCATCAACATTGCAGAGGTGAAATGGACGAAACTTGAAAGTGATCCGCATTTTGAGGATAACGAATCCCATCCGGATGCCGGCGCGGAAGTCATTCCCGCCTACCAAAATGAGCTATCGAGCAAATAAATTTTAAATTCCAAATTTCAAATCTCAATTTTTCAACACGTGAGCACTACCCGAAAACGAGTTTATGGCTATCTCGCCGAGTTCAAAAGCGCCTCAGCGCTTTACAAGGCTGCTGAAAAAGTCCGCGATGCGGGCTTCAGTAAATGGGATTGCTACACCCCATATCCGGTTCACGGACTTGATGCGGCGATGGGTTTGAAACGGTCCATTCTTCCATGGTTCGTTTTCTTCGGTGGTATCACTGGTACTGCCACGGCTTTCACTCTCGCCTATGTGACTCAGGTTGTCATCTACCCGACGGTCGTCCAAGCGAAACCTACCAACATTTTTACCATACCTGCGTTCTTTCCGGTGATGTTCGAGTTGACCATCTTGTTCTCGGGTTTCACCGTGCTCTTCGGTTTGCTTGGTCTCATTCAGTTGCCTCGCCTCAACCATCCTCTCTTCGCTAGCAAGCAATTTCACCGCGCGACAGATGACGGATTCTTCATCGCCATTGAGGCACGTGACGAAAAATTCAGCCCGCAAGGCACTCGTGATCTACTCGCGAATATCGGCGGCGAGAACATCGAACTCGTCGAAGAAGAACAGAATTAACCCGTTTTTACCCGCACAATCCATCATCAGCCATGCGCTACTTTTTCTTAGCATACGCCATTGTCGCAGTTCTCGTTGTCGGGATGCTGGGCTTCCGTGGTCAGCATTTCTCTAAACCGCCCATCCAGGTTTTTCCTGACATGGACAATCAAGATAAACTTAAGGCCCAATCTCCGAGTCATTTCTTCGCGGATCGCCAAGGATCACGTCAACCTGTCGCAGGCACCCAGCCACTTGGCTTTAATGAGGCAGGTAAAAAAGAAATCGGTGGAATTCCCGAATACGAATTCGGGGGTCAAACGGGTTACTATTACACGGGTCATGTAGGTGATTACTTCGGTACCGGAATGCCTGATGAACTTGGACTCGATTCCGAAGCAACTGCCACCCAACTCATCAAGCGTGGTAAAGAGCGCTATGGAATTTACTGCTCGGCCTGTCATGGCGAAACCGGAAACGGACTTGGAATCACATCCCATTATGGAGTCCCGGGTATCGCCAACCTGCACCTCGATCCATTCAATTCTGCATCATATCCCGACGGTCGCATGTTTGATGTCATCACCCATGGCAAGGGCATGATGAGCGGATACGGAGCCAACATTCCTGTCCGTGACCGCTGGGCGATCATTTCCTACGTCCGCACTCTCCAAGCCGCCAAACAAGCCGCAACCGCAGCCAAATAATTTTTCCGATGTCCCACCACGTCACATCCGCAGATATAGCCATCAACGGCGATCACCTCGACAAATCGAAGATCTCCAGGGTCAAAACCCTATCATTCATCGTTGCCGCTTGCGGCACTATCGTGAGCCTGCTCGCGCTTTTCGGTGTGTTCGGTGAGTTCTTTCAAGGAACGTATGCCTACTCATGGGTGTTCGCTTACTATTTCTTCCTCACGCTTTCCATCGGCGGGGTGTTCTGGACATTGCTTCACAACGTTTCCAACTCAGGTTGGGGGACTTCTGTGCGCCGCACGTTTGAGAACCTTGGTTCCACTTTCCCTTGGATATTCCTGTTCGGCATTCCCTTGCTTTTCCCGCAGGTCAACCAATACCTCTTCGAGTGGATGAATATCCACCGTGAAGCTGGTAGTGGTTCTGTTAAAGAACATCTACATCATTCCGATCATCTGCTCTACAATAAGCACTGGTTTATGAATATTCCGTTCTGGCTTGGACGTTTTGCGTTTTACGGGATCGGTCTTTCTGCGGTGATTTATTTTCTCCGTAAACTTTCCACCACTCAGGACACCGATCCGAATCCCGGCGTCCAACGTTTGTTCCGTGCCAGATTCCATTCAACTTACACTTTGATTGTTTTTGCCCTGACGATCACCTTCACGGGCTTCGATTTCCTCATGGGTCAGGATTACAAATGGTTCTCAACCATGTGGGGTGTGTATCTCTTCGCGGGTTCTGCGCTTAACTCCATGGCGGTGATCGTTCTGGTTACGGCATGGCTTAAAAGCAAAGGACACCTCAAGCATGTCACGGGTCCTGAACATTTCCATATCATGGGTAAATTGATGTTCGCCTTCACCACTTTCTGGGCATACATCGCGTTCTCTCAGTATTTCCTGATCTGGTATGCGAACATCACCGAAGAAACTTCTTATTTCCTCATCCGTAACACGGGTAACTGGAACATCGGCATGATCTGTCTCGTATTTTTGCACTTTGTGGTTCCATTTGTCGTGCTTCTTCAGGCCTGGCTTAAAAAGAATCCCAAATACCTCTCGATCGTCGCAATCTACACACTCTGCATGCACGCGCTTGATCACTATCTTATCACTATTCCGGAACGCGGTATTTCGCTTGGTCGAATGAATCACAAGGTTTTTGGTGATATTGTGCCCGCCATCCCCGGTGCCTTCTGGGGTGACATACTTGCCTTCGTGACCCTTGGTGCGGCATTTATTTTCATTCTCCTTCGTGCGTTGGGTCAACACTCACTTTATCCGAACCGTGACCCGCGTATTCTCGAATCCGCTAATCTTTCCAACTGATTTTTTTTTCATCTAACCGCATGGACCCCACTCGCGATAATCTACTGATCCGTTTCAAAGCCTTCATCGACGGCCTAGGAATTTTCACACTTTTTGCCGTATTGTTGCTCGTTGTTTTTGGCGCTGCAGCTGCATTTGGCTGGTTGAAAAAAGGTGCTGAGCCTGAAGAGGCTGCAGCTAAAATCCGTCAAAATGTCAAAACAGGAGTTGTGGCCGAGCAAGCGAAGTTCCTGTCCAAAGACGCCATCGATTCCGTGACTCCGAATGTCGCAAAATTACTGACCCATTCGAATCCCATCGCTGTCGAAATCCCGACACAAGTGGTTCCCGGATCCGAGACTGCCAAGAAACTCGCATCAGAAGTGCCGATTGATCCTGCTCAGATGGAAATTGGTAAAGCCCAGTTTCTTGTCTGTGGTGCGTGTCACGGTCAAAATGGGGAAGGGACACCGGCTGGTCCGCCGCTTGCCGGTTCAGAGTGGGTTACCGGACCTATTTCCAATCTGATTCTCATCCAGCTTCGAGGCTTAAAAGGACCCATTGAAGTGGCCGGCAAAGTATACGATTTCCCTGCGGGAATGCAGCCAATGGCGTATCAGACCGATGAGCAAATCGCCGGTGCCTTGACATACATCCGGAACAGCTTCGGAAATAAAGCCTCGGCGGTGAAACCTGAAGAGGTGAAAGCACTTCGTAGTGAGGTCGGCCAACCCCAAGTCACCGCCCAAGAACTCATCAAGCCGTAAGTCAGAAGCTCTAACGATTTAACCAGACCAGATGTCTACAGAAATTTCAAACGCCAATCTTCAGGACGCTCAGTTGAGAGCCGGAATCGACCGCTCGCTTCGCCATCCTGTGATGTTTTTCCTTACTAGCGGCGCGGCATGGCTTGCCGTTTCCCTAATCCTCGGAATCATTTCCTCTGCAAAAGTCCATTCACCGACTTTCCTGGATTGCTGCTCGTTTCTGACTTACGGACGCACTCAGGCAGCTCACCTCAATCTGCTTGTCTATGGTTGGGGTTTTCAAGTCGCATTCGGAGTCATCATTTGGTTGATGTCCCGTTTGTCCCGCCAAACCTGTAAGGCTGCCGGTTTGGTTCTCACCGCTGGGCACGTATGGAACTTGGGTGTTTCTTTGGGTGTCTTTGGAATTCTGTTTGGTTACGGCACCGGTATTCCTTGGATGGAATTTCCAGCTTTCACTTGGCCGGTATTGCTTCTCAGCTATCTAGCAATCTTGGTCTGGTCATTCGTTCAATTCAAAGTCCGTCCTGAGGGCTCGGTCTATATATCCCAGTGGTATTTGATGGCAGCGATGCTCTGGTTTCCATGGGTATTTGCCACCGCAAACATTCTCATCCACATTGTTCCTGGAAATCCAGTTATGGCGGCTGGCATAGCCGCTTGGTACAAATCCGCGATGGTCTTCCTGTTCTTCACGCCCGTTGCCTTGGGCACGGCATTCTATCTGGTTCCTAAAGTGACTGGAAGACCCGTTCAGAGTTATTCGATGGCGAAAATGGGCTTTTGGTCTCTTGCCGTTATCATGCCATGGGCCGGCATGCAGAAACTTATGGGTGCGCCTATTCCGTATTTTCTTCCTTATGTGGGTGCTGCCGCGACCATCCTCTTTTTCATTCCGGCTTTGAGTGCTGCTGTGAATCTTCTGCAAACGGCTTCGTCATCAAAGGACGTTGTCATGCACAGTCCTACGCTGCGCTTCACCATGGCTGGATTGTTGGGTTTGATCGTGATGGCTTTATGCGCTGCATTTATCAATATTCCTGGTTCGACTCTCAAACTGAGCCAGTTCTCCATGTCAGGTTACGGTTTTGAAATTCTGGCTATCTACGCGTTCTTCAGCTTTGTTATGTTTGGCGCGATCTATTTTATTGTTCCCCGTATCACTCGGCGCGAGTGGCTTTCAAGACGCCTGATCAAGATGCATTTCTTCATCTCCATTTACGGAATTGTTCTTATTGCCCTTGTCGCTGTTTTCGGCGGCTTGCAACAAGGCATGGGTCAGGAGGAGTTCAACCAACCATGGATTGCGATTGCGTTCCGCGCCTATCCATACGCCTGGGCGACTACCATTGCCTGGTGCTTTATCCTGATCTCAAACATTTTCTTCTTCCTCCATTTGCTGGTCATGTGGTTGCGCCTCGGCCGTCGCAGTATCCACCCGACGCTCCTGATATCCGACCACGGAGCTAGTCCGCACGGAGAGGATGGCGATATTGACAATTGTGGCCCAGGCACAGTCACACCAGCCCACTAAACAGTTTTACCCAGAATCTTCACATGAGTTTTCGCACATTCTTCCTCAGTCTCTCTGCCAGCTTCGGAGTTGCATGGTTGGCCGTTGTTGTCGTTCCTTACTTTAAGATGCGCTCGATTGAGCCCATCTCAATGGGAGATGATGCCACCGGAACCAATGCTGTTTTCATTCCCAAGCGAGCCGGGCGCATCGCGGATGGTTCCAAGGTATATGCTGAAAACGGATGCTACCTGTGTCACTCCCAGTTGGTTCGTCCGACTTACGCGGGAAATGACATTTTTCGTTCGGATCTCGGCGGCATGGTTTACGAGGATCAGCGTGGTGACAGCCGTCGTGAAACCAATGTTTACGACTATGCTGGTGAAAAATTTGCTCAGATCGGAGAAACCCGTTTGGGTCCGGATCTATCAAATCTCGGTGTCCGTGTGGTCAATAGCTACGCCAAGGATATTTCTCCAGAGGCATGGCTTTACCGCCATCTTTACAATCCTCGCTCCAGTGCTGCATACAGCCATTCCGCTTGCCCTTCATTCCGCTTTCTCTTTGATGAAAAGAAAATCAATGGAATTGCAAGCGGAGGAGCACTTGAACTTGATGACACAAGCGACATTGAAATCGTCCCCAGTGCCGATGCTCGTGCACTGGTGTCCTATTTGTTGTCCTTGAAAAAAGACCAACCTGTTCCACCTTCGCTCAACTTTGCCAAGCCCGCTGCGTCATCCACAACCGCGCCTTAATTTTCCAACGATTTTCTCACTCTCCATCGCAAACTTCCCACCATGTCCTCGCCCAGTCCGCAATCGAACCCACAACCCGATCTTGACGAGTCGATCAATGTCACCAAGGCCCATGGCCGTGTTGAGCTTGAAACCGCAGCAACATTGCGTGAAAGCCGCATCGCTGAGAATGGCCACGAGCCAGTTGCCCTCTGGGTCATTGTTGCTTGTGGCATTGTCTTGCTTGTCGCCGGAGCTGTTCTTGGCCGGGCCGGTAATTTTTTCTCCTATGGCGATCTCACCCGTCCGAACTATGTGCGTGACGAGATCCCGGGTGGCGCAGCGAAAGGTCCGGCTTCCAAGCCAGCTCTTGCCGCATTTAGCAGCCGAGGTAAAAATATCTACGCATCAAAGTGCAATGGCTGCCATGGTGCGGATGCCAAAGGTGACGGAACAAATTACCCTTCGCTCGTCGGTTCCAAGTTTGTCATCGGTGACACTCAAAAATTTGCGATGATTGTTCTCAATGGCATCCAAGGTCCGACCAGTAGCGGAAAAGTCTATGGTGCCGGAGTGATGCCGGCACAGGGTGCGGGTATGACAGCTGTGGAACTTGCCTCCTTGATGACCTTTGTTCGTAACAGCTTCGGTAACGAAACCGGTGATGTGGTCTCCATTGATATGGCAACCAAAGCTTTCGAGATTTCTGCAGCGCGTGAAAAAGCGGGACAATCCGTTACGGCTGAGGAAATCGCAGCCAAACACATGACGATGCTTCCCGGTGAGGTTTTGGAACCTGCTACAATGGTCAACCCGTCCAATCTCACACCCGCTCCCTGATTTCAAACAACAACAGCAACAGCCGGTTTTTCTTAACTTATCCATCACCTCCTCGCCTAAATCAATTATGAGCGCCAAAGCAGCATCTCACGACAGCCACGATCACCATGACGACCATGCTGATCACCATCACAATCCAGGCTGGCTTGCAAAATACGTCTTTTCTACGGATCATAAAACGATCGGTATTCAGTATGGCATCACGGCGTTGCTGTTCTTAGCTTTCGGTTTTTATCTGATGATGGTGATGCGGTGGAGTATCGCTTATCCGCACCAACCTCTGCCAGATTGGATGGGTTGGATATTCAGTGATACTTGGAAATCCCGCTGGCTTCAGGATGGTAAAGTCACGGGTGAAACCTATAACATGTTCGGAGCCATGCATGGTACGATCATGGTTTTCCTCGGGATTGTGCCACTCGGTTTTGGTGCTTTCGGTAACTATGTTACGCCGCTGCAAATCGGTGCAGTTGATATGGCGTTCCCCAAGTTGAATATGGTTTCATACTGGACTTACCTTGCGGGTGGTCTGGTCATGTGCGCTTCGTTTTTCATGGAATCCGGCGCCGCCAAATCCGGTTGGACAAACTACTCGCCGCTCGCCGGTTTCGCAGACGGTCAAATCGTCAACCAATGGCTTGCGGGGCAAACCCAATGGCTAATCGGTCTGGTGTTGTTGATCACGTCCTCGCTTCTCGGTTCGGTCAATTTCATCACAACGATTATCAACCTACGAGCACGCGGCATGACTTGGATGCGTTTGCCGTTCTTTGTCTGGGCGATGCTGGTTACAGGTTTCCTTTTGTTGCTTGCTTTCCCTCCGCTTGAGGCAGCCGGTATCATGCAGCTCATGGACAGGGTAGCGCACTCATCATTCTTCATGCCCTCCGGTCTCTTTACCAAGGCCGATGGTCTTGCTGATCTTGCCGGAGGTGGTTCGCCACTGCTCTTCCAACACCTTTTCTGGTTCCTTGGTCACCCTGAAGTTTATGTCCTTCTGTTGCCTGCTATCGCTTGTGTCGCAGAAATCATTCCAGTCAATACACGCAAGCCGCTCTGGGGTTATAAATCGATGGTTTATTCTGTCCTTATCCTCGGGTTCCTATCCTTCATCGTTTGGGCTCACCACATGTATATGACGGGCATGGGATCCTCTGTTTCGACGTTTTTCCAGACCACTACGGTATTGATTTCGATTCCGTCCGTGGTCATCATTACCGCGTTGTTGATCTCACTGTGGGGCGGATCAATCCGCTTCACTCCACCCATGCTCTGGGCCTGCGCCTTTATACCCATGTTCGGCATTGGAGGTCTCACCGGATTGCCTCTGGCATTCAACCTCGTCGGCCTACACCTTCACGATACTTATTATGTGATCGGTCACTTCCATTATGTGGTCGCACCGGGAATCTTGTTCGGACTTTTTGCAGGTGTTCATCATTGGTATCCAAAAATCACGGGACGCTACACGAACAGTTTCCTGAATCATCTCCATTTTTGGCCAAGCTTGGTCTGTATGAACGTGCTTTTCTTTCCCATGCTGGTGCAAGGAATGGCTGGCTTCCATCGCCGTTGGTACAACGGGGGTGATGCTTATCTGGAAAAAGCGGCGGATAGCGCCAACGTTTTTGGTAACATTGTTCGTGAGCACATTGACCTGAACATCGTGATGTCATACGGCGCGTGGGCATTGGCAGTTGCTCAAATTCCTTTTATCATCAACTTCCTGCTCGCTTGGAAAATGGGACGCAAGGTTGAAAACGATAACCCATGGGACGCAACCACACTCGAGTGGGCCACCCCGACACCTCCGGGTCACGGAAATTTCACATTCGATGTGGCGATTTACCGTGGTCCTTATGAATACTCACGGCCTGATTGTGACAAGGACTACTTGCCGCAATGGCAGGTCCCTGACAAGAACGCCCGGGTATCCGAAGGAGAGTCTGAAGTCGCCGCCTCAAAAGACACTCATTAAGTTTTATTACTCGCTGAAAAATTAGCCCTAGCCAAATTTTAGAAATGGAAATCCCATACATCTTCACTCCCCGTAAAGACACGGGCCTGGTCAACTCCAAGATTGCCATCTGGCTTTTCCTCGCCTCAGAGGTCATGCTCTTCGGTGGCTTTTTCTCCGCTTATGTATATCTTCGCTTGGGTGCGGATTATCCATGGCCAGAACGAAGCCTTCCTGTGCTTCCCGGTTTGATCAACACCTTCGTGCTCATCGCGTCATCGGTCACTGTGGTTTTTGCATGGGCTGCACTGAAAATGCGCAAGTGGAGACAATTCCAAGTCTACATGGCAATCACGGTCGCATGTGCGGCATTGTTCATGGTGCTCAAAGGCATTGAATACTATCTTAAATTTCATCACCAAGCGGTTCGTCTGCATGACTATTCGATTGTCGAGGGTCACCTCGGATACGAGAAGGAAGATGGAAAGTTGGTTCTGGATCGCAAGGGTCACCCCATTGAAGAAAACATGATCCGTATCAAGGCGGAGAAAATTTCTTTCTCCACGAAACGTTATCATGCCGCCTGGGTTGAAGAGATGTTGGCGGAGGCTAGTCATCATCAAGCCGAAATTAACCTTGAAGCAGATATCACATTGGTCGTTGAGGAAGGTAAACCTGCGATCGAAATCGCAAAAGCGGGTGCTCCACTGTCTCTCGAACTTTTGAATAAAATCAAAGATGTTCATATTGCTGCACTTGCACACAATTCCCAACTGAGGACTGTGGCGCTCAGAGAGGCTTGGAAGACGGCCCATGAGGCAAATCCTGGCAAGAAGGATCGGGAGCTATCTGAAGGTGTTGGCATTGATATGGAAGCGCTTAAACCAAGTATGTTGGGTGAAATTCCCTCTGTAACGTTTGTAGTAGCCAGTCCGGTTGAGTTGCTTTTCAAGCCACGTGACATTAAAGAGGGTCCGTCTTCTTCCACTCTTCGGGACGATACCGTCATCACCGGCAAGATGGAGGATAGTCCCATGGTTTTCCACTATGTCGATGCTATCGATTTCCAGTGGTTGGTCATGAAGGCGGAAAAGAAAGGAATTGCGGCTGAGACGGCCATCGAGAATTCCTGGCTCATGAAGAACCATGATTTTGTTCGTGAAGCATGGGAATGGCATTTGAAACAAACCGCCAAAAAGCAAAAAGCGCTTAACGATCGTTATGGGTTCAAAAAGGATGGAACACCGGTTCGTGTCCTCACTGAAAAAGAGCTATACCGCATGGGTTGGAAAGACCTTGCTGAAAAAGGGGTTGATACCAAGGGTGTGAAAATCTCCGGTTTTGACAAACTCAAAGAAGAGTTCATGGGACCGAATTACGATGCGAGGGGTAATGAGACCTTTGAAGAACTTTCTGTGCCACGTGATCAGATTCGTTATGCTTCAAAATTCACTCCAAGTTGGAATAACTATTATGCGATCTACTTCACGATCACAGGTCTTCACGGGCTTCATGTGATCGGCGGGGCCCTCGTTCTTCTTTATTATCTTCTGTTCGGTCGCAAGATGTATCTTTCAAACCCAGAGTGGCTTGCAAACCGCGTGGAAGTCGGTGGCTTGTTCTGGCACTTTGTTGACTTGATCTGGATCTTCGCGTTCCCGATCTTCTACCTCATGTAAATCTTTTTTCACAAATCTTAACTTATTCCCGAAATGGCTGATTCAATCGAAGAAATCCAAAAATCCAAGAAGACCTACCTTGCGGTGTTCGGTGCACTGCTTGTCGGTACCGTTCTCACCGTATTGGTTGCGGAAGCGCCAGGCTGGTTATACTGGCTTGATGTTGGGGAGCACGGTTTTGATAAATGGGATGCGATTGTCGGTATGCTGATTGCTGGTACCAAGGCGTCTCTCGTTGCTGTGATATTCATGCACTTGAATCATGAGAAAAAACTCATTTATTGGGTTTTCTTTGGAGCGATCTTTTTTTTCGCCTGTCTTGCCGGACTGCTTGCACTTGCGAAAGGCAGTCCTATCTTTGACTACCTTTTTTACAAATAAGCAGTATGTCACTCCGTAGCTTCCATATCGTCTTTATCACTGTTTGCACTCTGTTCTGTGTCTTTCTGGTGATGTGGGCTTTTGTGCTTGCTCCGGAGCCATCGGCGATGGCTACGGGCTCGGGTATTGCCGGTATCATTGGAATCATTCTCATGCCGGCCTACGCCATCTGCTTCTGTAAAAAAGCAAACAAACTTCAACTCTGATCCAGCCGTGAATCCATTCAATTCCCTAGCTTGCACAACCTGCAGTGTTTCTTTTGAGGCAGCCGGTGACTCCATCGGCTACTCAATCCTCTTCCTTCTTGTGGTTATCACGGCCGTGTTGGCAGGTATTATTTTCTTCATGGTGCGTCTGGCGCGTCGCGAGAACGCCAACCTTGATCCTGAGCTTCGCGACGATTACATCAGTCACTAACATATATCAGTATCCTAAATTTCAGATTTTACCAAAATGACCTTTTCAGAACTTATTGGACTATCCAAAAATTACTCATCCCACGGTGGTAACGTCGACCATTTGATCATGGTCGTGCATTGGTTCATGCTGGCGCTATTTGTTGGCTGGACCGCTTTCTTTTTCTATTGCCTCTTCAAGTTTTGGCGGAAGCGCAGTCCAAAGGCGTCTTATCATGGGGTTCAAAGTCATCTTTCCAGTCATATGGAGATCGCCGTTATTATCATCGAAGCGGTCTTGCTTTTGGGTTTTGCATTCCCGCTCTGGAACGAACAGGTGGACAACTGGAAGACGGTAAAAGACATGAACCCTGTTCGGATTCGAGTCGTTGGTTGGCAGTTCGGTTGGACTTACCACTACCCCGGTCTTGATGGAAAATTCGGACGTGTCGATGCGGCTTTGATTGATGGCACCAACGTTGTTGGAATTGATTACACTGATCCCAATGCTCATGACGATTTCATTGCTTCTGGTCTTAAACTTCCTGAGCAACGGCCTGCGGTTCTCAACGTCGGATCCAAGGATGTGATTCACAATTATGCGATTGTGCCAATGCGTGTACAAATGGACGCGATTCCGGGCCAGGAAAACACTATGTGGTTTACTCCTGTAGAGACAATGGAGACCTCGGTGGTTTGCGCTCAGCTTTGCGGTGAAGGTCATGCCAACATGGTCGGGACATTGGAAGTGGTTCCTCAAAAGGATTACGATGAATGGGCGAAATCCCAGTCGGAAACGGCTCTGGAAGCACACAAGAAGTCTCAGGCAGTGGCGAGCGTTTCCCGTTAACCAGCTCCTTGTTCATTCTCTTGGCTAGTGAGCGTTGAAATGCTTCTACTGCCATGTATTAGATATTGAATTTGGTGGATCATTTTATCCGCTTGGGATTGAAGTAGAGTGACTGGCTTGGAAATTTGAGGTCTTCGGCATGATTGATAAAATCTTTAAAGTCCTCTTTTTGATCTTCAGGATTTTTGGATAGCAGCCAGAGCATCTTACGGTTTGGAGAGCCGATCATAGCACGAGTGTGTTGTGGGTTTAGATCCAGAATCCAGTAGTCACCTTCAAATAGACTCGCGGGAAAGCGGTTAAATCGGACTTTAAGTCTTCCTGGCTCTTGCGGGTTAGTGAATCTTGCGCTGCCTTCGATGCTGGTGATTTTGCCATTTGCCTTGAGTCCCTCGTTGACGACTTTGAGGCTGCCATCGGGGTTGACCGAGTAGGTGGCTCTCGCGGCGACTAGGCCTCTTTCAAAGGTATTGGGTAAACGGGCGATCTCGTGCCAATCACCAGCATAACGTGCGGGAATGATTTTCCGGACCGTTGGCGGAGGGTTATCCTTGTACGCACAAGCGCTCAAGAAAACCGTCACGAAGGACGAGATAAGGATGAATCGGGGTTTCATAGTGATGGTGAGCGTAAAATCAATGATGATTCTTCCTTGTGAACTTAGGCCGCATTGCGCCAAGTAGAATGACACCGGGGAGAGCCTTAAAATGAGGCTTTAAGAGGTCGTTGCGCCAGAAAGAATGACACCGGATGAAAACATTATCTGGAATCATGAGTCACGTTAGTAAGAAAGAATATTTAGAGAGCTGTCGGCAGCGCTATCTCAGCCGTAATCGCATGGGACGTAGCGCGATGATCGACGAGGTTATCGACACGTTTGGCTGGGATCGTAAGCATGCGATCAAGGCACTAAACGGCAAAGTCACGCACGGAAACAAGGCAAGAAAGCGAGGCTCTAAGTCCACACATGGTGAGGAAGAGAGAGCGGTCATCGTGTATCTATGGAAGCATAGCGAGCAGCCATGTGGAGTTCGTCTCAAAGAAACGCTGCCATTGTGGCTAAAGAGCTACGAGCGACGGCAAGGTGAAATAGACGCAGCAATGCGCACACGCCTTCTTGATTACAGCCCGCGCACCCTCGAGCGGATCACTCAACCCTATCGAGCTACGAGCGAGGCAAGATGGAAAGGTCGCAAAACCGGACGAGCCAGCAACCGCATCAAGAAATTCGTGCCGATCCGCTGCGGTCCCCAAGAGTTTGATGAACCTGGCTGGATGGAAGCCGACACTGTATCTCACGGAGGAGGAAGCAGCAGCGGAGCATTTCTTTGGAGTCTTACACTCACAGATTTCCACAGTGGTTGGACAGAACTAGCTGCGCTGTGGGGCAATAGCGGAGGAGAAGTGCGAGTAGGCCTTGAGCGCATTGAAAAACGCATGCCATTTCCCATGCAGGGATTTGACTGTGATAACGGTAGTGAATTTTTGAATGAAGTCCTTGAAAGTTATTTACTGAAAAGAAAACGAAGCATCGAGTGGACTCGTTCTCGAGCGTATAAAAAGAACGATCAAGCACACGTTGAGCAGAAGAATTTCACTCACGTTCGACAACTATTAGGCTACGGAAGGTTTGGCGATCTTGATCTAAAAATCATGGTGGATGAGCTCTATGAAAAAGCATGGCTACCCATGCGTAACTA
>CAMCBV010000015.1 GCA_945873125.1 Prosthecobacter debontii | reverse complement strand
AGGAATGAGATTGAGAATCTGCTTGAGGACGGTTACGTTGGCGCGGGTTGGTGTTTTGTTGTTCATTTACCCCTGCCGAGTGGCAGGTTTTATAATAAAACACCAGCCTACTACCCTCAAAATTCAGTCGTCCTGTGGGACGGCTGTGAGTTTAAAATTTAGAATCTTTCCTGCTCCAGTAGCTCGCGAGCAGACTGCCGATGATACAGTGGAAGAACGCGGAGATTGCGCAGGGTGCGGCGGCTAGCATGGTGAAATGAGTTTTTGCCAAACTGGAGCCAAGTCCGGAATTCTGCATGCCGACTTCGATGGAGACGGTACGGCTTTCCTTTTCTGGCATTCGGAAAATCCGGGCCCAGTAATAGCCCAGCCCGAAGCCCAGTGCATGCACGGCGAATACAGCGGGAATGAGAGTTTTCCAATACGTGATGATCGAGGTCTTGGTCGCGCCCACAACGGCTGAGACGATAAGCACGATCAGGATTACGGAGATTAGGGGTGAAAATTCTTTTACAGGGCGCAGCGCACTAGGGCCGAGGTAGCGGTTGAGCAGCAGACCGCCAAGGATCGGTAATAATACGATGCCAAGCATGGAAAGCATCATTTCTGCGGCATTGATCTCAAGCAGGGCGGAGGCATAGGCTTTTGTTAAAAGTGGAGTTAGCCAAACGGCGAGGAGGGTTGAACACGCTGTCATGATCACACTGAGCGCGACGTTTCCCCTGGCCAGAAAGGTTACGACGTTCGATGCGGTGCCGCCGGGACAGCAACTGACAAGAATGATGCCGAGTTTGAAAGCGTCAGGTAAACCCGAGACCGTGGCGACGGCCCAGCCGAGAAAAGGCATGATCACAAATTGCCCCGCGACCCCAAGCCCGATCCAACGCGGCATTTTCAAACAATCGCGAAAGTCTTGGAAGCTCAAGGTCATACCCATACCGAGCATGATGATGCTGAGGCCTGCTGAAATGAGGGTGATTTTTGTGCCGGGAACATTTCCGAGAAACCAAGTGAAATGCATGGGGAAGAACCATGCCCAAATGACTCCCAGAATCGTCCAGAGCCAAAAAAGATTTACGATTCGATGGATCATGTTGCGGGGGTTAGGGTTGTGTTAAGGAGTTTCATGGTTCGATTTTATCTGCTCAGCCCAAAATCATCGCGCTGCGAGAAGTGCTGTAGAATTTGATTTGCCCGTCTGGGTGGATGGGATAGTTGACGCTTGGATCGATGCGGGCGTGACCTCCGTAGGGTTTTGCATCGGAATCGAGCAGGAGTTGATGAGTTTTTTTGTTATGAGGACTGATGCCGTAACCGAAAATGGATTTGTCGGGTGAGAGATTGATCACAAAAATCAGATTGGCGCGCTCCGCGATGATGATTTTGTTCGAATGATCAATTTGGAGCAGGTTGGCAGGAGGCGCCTGAAGAAGTTTGCGCTTTTTGGCCAGTGCAATCAGATCCCGGTCCCATTCGGCAAGCCACTTATATTTGAGTTCGGGATGATCCAGCAGCGACCATTGCCTGCGGCAGTAATGATAAGACCAATCATTTCCCTCGCGTGGAAAGTCTAGCCACTCCGGATGCCCGAATTCATTACCCATGAAATTGAGCCAACCCTCGCCACCGAAGGCGAGAGTCATGAGCCGAATGATTTTATGGAGGGCGATCCCACGCTCGACCACCGGATGGGTGTCGTTCTGGGCCATGTGCCAATACATTTCCTGATCCATCAGGCGAAACGCGATCGTCTTATCTCCGACAAGGGCCTGGTCGTGGGATTCGGCATAGGCGATGGTGGCCTCGCCATGGCGTCGATTGTTGAGGACGCCCCAGAGTTCATCCAAGTTCCAATCCTCGTCACGTTGGTCTTTGAGCAGTTTGATCCAGTGATCGGGAATCCCCATGGCGAGACGATGGGTGAACCCGATCCCCCCCTCGGAGTTGGGTCGGCACAGGCCGGGCATACCGGACATATCCTCGGCGACAACGATTGCGCCCGGCTTAATTTCCGAGATGAGTTGATTGGCGAGTTTCAGGTAAAGGATGGCTTCTTCATCCGCGTCATCGCCGAAGTAGTCATCATAGGAACCGAAGGCTCGGTTGCCGTGGGAGTGGTAAAGCATGGAGGTGATGCCATCGAAGCGGAAGCCATCGAATTGGAATTCCTCAAGCCAGTAGCAAACATTCGAGAGTAGAAACCGGCGCACCTCGGGTTTTCCATAATCGAAGCATTTCGAGTCCCATTGCGGATGTTCGCCTTTCCCTCCAGAGTGGAAATAGTGATGATCCGAGCCATCGAGTTTGTTGAGGCCTTCGGAAATGTTTTTCACTGCATGGGAATGTACAATATCGAGTAATACTGCGATGCCCATGCCGTGTGCTGTATCGATAAGATATTTCAGATCCTCAGGAGTTCCAAAACGCGAACAAGCCGCGAAGAAAGACGAGACGTGATACCCAAACGATCCGTAATAGGGATGTTCCTGAACCGCCATGAGTTGGATCGTGTTGTAGCCCGCTCTGGCGATCCTGGGTAAAATCTGCTCGGCAAATTCGAGATAGGTATGCACCCGCGGTTCCTCTCCTGACATGCCGACATGGGTTTCATATATGTAAGGTGAGGTGATTTGTCCGGGATCGAACGTGTTTTTCCACACATATGGCTGTGGTGGCGACCAGACCTGTGCGGTGAAATCGTGAGTGTCGGGATCCTGGAAGGCATGGGTGATGGTGGCGGGCAATCGGTCAAGACTGGAGTCATCCGCACCATGAATGTGGAGCTTGATTTGATCACCATGTTTCAGAGTGTTGGCGGAAACGGTCAGTTCCCAAACACCGCTGGCGGATTTTGACAACCGATGGGTATCCCGGTTCCATTGGTTGAAATCGCCGATCAATGAAACCGATTTTGCCTCCGGCAACCATTCGCGGACGGTCCAATGGTTTTGTGCGGGATCCAAATGAATTCCGAAAAACCTGTGCGCATGACTGTAGCTGGCGAGAGAGCCGTGTTGTTGCCGGATTTCCTTGAGGGTGTTCTCGAAGCGAGCGGTGCGACGTCGAATCGCTTGAGTCTGAGGCTCCAGCCACGGATCGTCCTGAACGAGTTTTGGGGTATCCGTCATCGAAGGAAAGTTGTCACTTTGGACATGTATCGAAAAGCGAAATGTATGGGCAATAGCCTTATCATGATGAAACTTTAAGCTTGGTTCGTTTGACTCGGTCTTTAAGTTCCGAGCATGTCTCCGCTGGTAAAGGATTTCGTGATCATTGGACTGTATTTCGCGATCATCATGGCGATTGGAGTGTATTTCAGTCGGAGGAACAAAGACGTTTCGGAATTTGCGCTTGGCGGGCGATCCATTCCTTGGTGGGCGGTGTTGGCCTCGATTCTGGCCTCCGAAATCAGTGCCGGCACTTTTTTCGGAACTCCTGGCGAGGGCTTTCGCCTACAGAATTATACCTATGCGCAGTTGATGATCGGCTATCTCCTTGCGCGCCTTGTGGTAAGCGCGGTTTTCATTCCGGCATTTTACAAACACAACGTCGTGAGCATTTACGAGTTCCTAGAGTTGCGTTTCGGGCCTAAAACGCGGCGTGTGGCCAGCGCGATATTTTTGCTGACTCGATCATTGGCCAGTGGCTCGAGGCTTTGGGTCCCGACCCTATTGCTGATTGTGATTTGGAACCAACTTAATCCTGAGGATCCGCTTTCAAATTGGGAACAGTTCTGGTTTACCGGTGGAGCCTTGGTGGTGATTTCGCTCCTGACAGCGGCTTATACGGCGATCGGTGGCATCAAGGCGGTGATCTGGACAGATGTGTTGCAGATTGCGGTGCTTTTTGGAGCCCTGGGTTTTTCCGTTTGGTATTTGCTGGGCCATATTCCGAATGGATGGGAAGGGGCAAAATCCTTCCTGACCGGACCACAAGATCTCAAACTTTGGGAGTGGAAAGGCGACGCTCCATCGACCACAACTTGGGGTGCGATCAAGAGTGTTCTCGAAAGTGAATTCACCGTTTGGGCCGCGTTATTCGGCTCCTTGTTTGTTACACTTGCAACACACGGGACCGATCAGGACATGGTTCAGAGAATGTTAACGGCGAAGAATAAACGGCAGAGTGCGGTCGCCACGATCCTATCCGGGCTTGCGGACATTCCCGTGACTTTTGCGGTGCTTACCATCGGCATTCTGCTATCCGTTTACTATGGTCACATCGTCAATGATCCCTCGCTCCCCATGGCTGGCGGCAAGCCCGATAGCACCCGAATTTTTCCTTATTTCGTAATCGATGTGATGCCAGGCGGTCTTCGTGGGCTCGTCGTGGCGGGTGTGCTCGCGACTACCATGGGATCTCTTGGAACCGCCATGAACTCACTGGCTACGAGTTACTCCCGAGATTTTCATTTCCGATGGTTCAAAACACCGGAAAATGATGACGCGCGCGTCCGTATCATCAAGCTTAGCACCGTTGGTTTTGCTCTTATTCTCATTTTCGTCGGTCTGGCGACAGCATTCGTCAAGGCGCACAATCCATCGCTCAGCATCATCGGGATTATTCTCGGTAGTTTCGGATACACCTATGGATCATTGCTCGGAATTTTCATGGTCGCGCTCTTCACGAAAAATCGTGGTAGTGAAACAGGTAACTTGATCGCCATGATCACGGGTATCGTTTTCGTGGCATTTCTGAGCAATCTGCCCAACGATCTTTGGAAAATGTTTGGCGGCGGAATGCTGTATCGAAATCCTGCTTGGCTACCCATGATCGAGTTCCCTTGGCGCATCATGGCCGGTACTTTGGCGACCTTGGCAGTGGCATTGTGCTTCAGTGATAAACGCAAAATGAATACGGATTCAAATTTGCCACAATGAATAAAAATTTTGTGACAGCTTTGTCAGTTTTTTTTCTATGTAGATCATGGATTTGCGGCGATTTGATCTGATAGATGGATGGATTGTTTCACAAAAGCTAAAGAAAATTCGAGTCAAGTTTTTAAAATTTCATCTCGTGGAACCCTTGTGGAATACAGGGAATCAGTGCCATCTGTTAGAGTCCCTTCTAAAAAATTTTTCTCCCGGGAAATCCTTGTCCATTGTCCCTGCCGACCGTCTCGTTTGACGAGCCCAGATGGGCTTTAGGAAACGCGGCGAATGACAGCCATGAACCCAATCAGCTCAGATAAAAAAATGCCGCAAACTCCAACGGAGCAAACCGAACACATCGATATGGAATCGGGTGATCATGGGGCGGGGGAGTGGCAGCGTATTTCAAGCTCCCTTAGAAAGTCGATAGGCGGTGATGCGTTCCAGCGTTGGTTTGGAGCGGCGGGTTGGCAGAGCACGCCGAGCGGTGAGGGCGTTGTTACGGTTCCCGGTGAGATTCATCAGGTCTGGATCGAGACCAATTACCTGCCCGAGTTGATGCTGGCGGCGGGGGAAGTGCATGTCGGGATGCATCATGTGAAAATCATGGTGGCGGAGAGTGTTGAGCCTTGCCCGGTTGGGGATCTTTCATCAGATAAAGCCCTTCCTGATATCCGCGTCGCGTTACCCGAAGAGATGCTTGAGAAGCGCGCGAAAGCCGCCGGCCTGAATCCCGACTACACCTTCGCTAAATTCGTGGTGGGAAGCAATAGCCAGTTCGCGCATGCGGCCTGTGAAGCCGTCGCGTCGAAAACTTGCGTAGGTTACAATCCGCTTTTTATTCACGGTGGATCGGGTTTGGGAAAAACCCACTTGATGCACGCGATAGGTCAGGAAATTTTGCGCCGTCGCCCGGACGCGCGGGTCATTTATCTGACCTGCGAGCGTTTCACCAACGAGTTCATTGAGGCAATCCGCAAGGGTGATATCGAAAAATTCCGCCGTCGTTATCGCAGTTCCGATGTTTTGCTCATCGATGACGTGCAGTTTTTGGCTGGCAAGGAGCGGTCTCAGGAAGAGTTTTTCCATACCTTCAACACCTTGCTCGATGGTCGCAATCAAGTCGTTCTGACGAGTGATCGGCCGGCATGTGAAATCAAAAGTATCGAGCCACGTTTGATTTCTCGTTTCGAATGTGGTCTAGCTGTCGAGTTGCAGCCACCTCAGATTGAGACCCGTATGGCAATTTTGAAGAAAAAGTCATTGGAATGGAAAGTTTCAGTGGATGAAAACGTGCTGATCTTCCTGGCGGAAAAAATCCGTTCAAACGTGAGACGTTTGGAGGGTGCACTGGTCAGAGTTGCGACTTTTGCGTCGCTGGCTGGCGAGAGTGTCTCGGTGGAGAAAGTCGAGTATTTGCTTCGGGATTTCATCCAGGAAGAGGCGAGCCGCCAAGTCAGTATCGATGGGATTCAGCGGGCGGTTGCGGAAATGTTCGATGTCCGTATGGCGGACATGATATCGCGTCGCAGACCGGCAAGTATCGCTTTCCCAAGACAGGTGGCGATGTATCTGAGTCGTTCATTGACACATAGCTCATTGATGGAAATCGGAGAGTCATTTGGCGGTCGGGATCACGGAACCGTGATTCATGCATGTAAAAAAGTAGCTGGTGAACTCCATAAGCAGCCGGGCTTGAAGGAGCGAATCGAACGTATCGAGAGTCAGCTCAGACGCTAGGTAGCTTTCCCAATGTCTTCTTGCGTAGATTCATACCTTGTGTCATCTTTCGGCATGATAAGACGCTCTAAGCGCGTGTAACAACGAACCCCTGAACCTCATGAATCAAAATCCATTTTCAAATGCGGGTGACACCGCAGTCGCATCAGCCGCAAACGATCTTCGTGCGGCGGCAAATGACTTCGCCAAAACCACCAGCGAGCAAGCGGCTAATGTGAAGGATCGCGCGGTTGAAACCGCAAATGCGCTGAAAGCATCGGCGGTCCACAAAGCCGAACAATTGAAAGTTGTCGCCACAGAAAAAGCCACTCATGTGAAAGAAGTGGCCCAACAACAATGGGATGAAACCCGTGTCAGAGCTAGGGAGATTCATGTTACGGCTGAGGACTACATCCGCCAAAATCCAACCAAAGCCGTGCTCGGAGCACTGGGCGTTGGATTTTTGATCGGACTCATCGTGCGACGTTAATCTCCTTTGACCTCAACTGATCTGGCCGTCACTCTGGCATTTTCCCCCATTTAATGATGAGTCAAAATTCTTCAGGAACACAAAGCCCCGGGTCAGGGGACGCTCCTGTTTCGGATGAAGGTGGCCTTCCCAAAAATTGGAAAGAGGCGATTCCTGCCTTGCTTGCCTCACGCATGGGGATTTTGCAGATCGAGGCGAAGGATGCGCTCGATGTGACTGTCAGGAAACTGATGTTTTCGGGCGTATTGGCATTTTGTCTGATTGCGGCATGGATGCTTTTGACGGCGGGCTTGATTGGGCTGATATCCGTGTATTTTCATATCGCATGGTATTTTGCAGCCTTTTTACTCGGTGGAGTGCATCTTCTCATCGCATGCTTTATGCGACTCGTCGTCAAAAGATCAAAAAACATTGAATCCTTTCCGATCACCCGCGAAGAATTTGAAAAAGACCGCGAATGGCTAAACCAACTCAAAAATCGCTCAAGCTCGCACAACTGATTCGGCAAGCTGAAGCTGCCCGATTAGAGTTAGGCTTGGCACATCTGGAGCTCAGACGGAAACTGGATATTCCGCTGCGAATCAGGGATTCGCTCAAGTCCAGTCCACTGAAATGGCTGGGCGGATCGCTGGGAGTTGGTTTTTTAGGCAGCCTAATTTTCCGCTCAAAGCGTCGCCAACCCAAGCAAGAAAGTGAAAAAAAACATCGAGGATGGTTCACTGGGTTACTCCTGCTGCTGTTTACTTTGGCCAAACCGACGCTTAAAATTTATGCAACCAAATTCCTCAAAGATTATTTGCAGGATCAACTAAGAGGTCGGTCAAGCGGCCGGTTCAAGAATCATGAACCTAACCCATATTGACACCGTATTTCGATTCTGGTTTACCATCTCTTGCAGGATCTGCTGATGAGAAATTCATGCTTTCAGTCCGACTTCACCGCGTCCCCTTTTAATATCCAAACCCTAATTTCATTCAATGTCGGAATACAAAGTCCTGGACCATGTCGATGAGTATTTGAAGCTCGGACGGGAATACAATTGCTCGGATGTGCATCTCGCAACGGCCTATCCACCGGCATGGCGGCGCTTCGGCGCCTTAGCACCTATTTGGCCGGATCATCCTCCGTTATTGCCCGAGGAAACTGAGGGCTTGGTGCGTTCTTTTTTAGGAAAAGACGAATGGGACCGTCTGCAAGAGCGTGGTGACATTGACTTTGCCTATCAAGGATCGGACGGCCGCTATCGGGCCTCCGTTGTCAAACAACGCTTGGGTTACGATATGGTGTTTCGCGTCATCAATACGCAGATGCGCACGATGGAAGAGATCGGACTGCCCATTGAGCATATCATTCCACTGACACGTTATCAAAACGGCCTGATTCTAATTACCGGCTCTGTCGGTTCAGGAAAGTCGACGACGCTCGCCTCCATCATCGACTTCATCAACAAGGACCGGGAAGACCATATTCTTACCCTAGAAGACCCGATTGAATATGTTTTCGAATCAAAGGGCTGTCATGTGAACCAGCGGGAAGTACACAAACATACCGAATCGTTTGCGAGAGCCTTGCGTGGCGCACTACGTGAGGATCCGGATGTGATCATGGTTGGTGAAATGCGGGATTTGGAGACGATCCAGCTCGCGCTCACCGCCGCAGAGACGGGGCACTTGGTGCTTGGCACCTTGCACACGGGAAATGCGCCGCGGACGCTGGACCGGGTCTTGGACGTTTTCCCCATTGATCAACGCGATCAGATCCGAATCATGGTTTCCGAATCCCTGCGTGGGATTCTCTCTCAGCAACTCGTGCCGACCCTTGATGGTGCCTCGAGGGCGCTGGCGACTGAATTGCTGGTCAATACTCCCGCCGTCGCGAACTGTATCCGCGAGGGAAGAACCTATATGCTGCCTGGTATCATGCAAACGGGTAAGCACGTGGGAATGATCACCATGGACGAATCCCTGAGGCATCTATACATCAGGGGAATCATCAGCGCTGAAGATTTACTCTTCCGTTCTGAGGACAAGGCCCAGATGAAAATATTCCTACAATCGTGATGCTTCGTCTTCACCCTCATTTTTTAACAAATCCAAAATCTCGACATGGCCAGAATCGATGCCTACTTCAAACAGCTGATTGCGAGCAAAGGCTCTGATTTGCACCTTTCCGAAGGCCAGCCACCCAAGATAAGAGTCCACGGCGCAGTGGTTCCGATCGAAGGTGAGGAAGTTCTGCAAGGTGAATCCTTCAAACAAATGTTGGCGGAAATTTGTGACCCCAAGGCTTTTGAGCGTTATTTGGAAAACGGCGATCTCGATTTCGCTTACGAAATGGATGAGGACTCTCGGTTTCGTTGCAATTATCTCCAGCAACAATATGGCCTCGCGGCGGTGTTTCGTTTGATTCCGACAGAGATCATGTCTCTGGAATCGCTGGGTGTCCCTGAAATCGTCAAAGAATTCGGACGTATGCGTTCAGGTTTGGTTCTAGTGACAGGTCCAACCGGCTCCGGGAAATCGACCACGCTCGCCGCACTGCTTGACTATATCAATACGAATTTTTCCCGTCACATCATCACGGTTGAAGAGCCAATTGAGTTTGTGCACAGAAATAAGAATTCGATTTTAACCCAACGCGAAGTGCCGATCCAAACCCCTTCTTTCGCCGATGGTCTGCGGGCCGCGTTACGCGAGGATTCGGATATCGTTCTGGTCGGAGAGATGCGGGATCTGGAAACCATTTCTCTCGCGCTCACGGCGGCGGAAACGGGTCTGCTGGTTTTCGGAACGCTTCATACCAACAACGCTCGCAAAACCATTGACCGCATCATCGATGTTTTTCCCGCTAACCAACAAGCACAAGTCCGCACCATGCTTGCAGCATCGTTGCGCGGAGTGGTGGCGCAGCTCTTGTGCAAGCGGGTGGACAAGCCCGGTCGTGTGGCGGTTCATGAGATCATGTTCGCGACTCCTGCCGTCTCGGCGATCATCCGTGAGGGCGCGACCCAGAAGCTCTATGATGTCATTACCGGCGGTAAAAACGAAGGCATGCAGTTCATGGATGAGTCGATCTGGTCGAAGCTGCGCGAGGGGATGATCTCCCCTGAGGAAGCTTATATGAAGGCAATCGATAAAACCCGCTTTAAGAAATTCTTGCCCGCCAATACCTCACACCTCGGAGATGCATCCGGGGATAACCCGATGACGCATTGATCAAGATTGCGGCTGCATTTGGAATGAAAGGGCGACAGGCAATAAGGTCAGCGATCCATCCGTCGTCTTGGTAAGCCAGATTTCCCTGCCTTCATAAAACCCCACCGGCAGGGGTGCAAGGGCGTTGAAATGCGATTCGATGTGAAACGGAACCAGGCCCTTCTTGGACGGATTTCCATTCGACTGATACTTTTCATATCGTTCGACAATCCGTTGCTTGCGGATGACTCCCATTGAGGTTCCATCGCGCCGCATAAAAAAGCCAATTCCTCATATTCAAAGGATCCAATTTCCGGATATTGGCGGATACATGTTGTGTGTTAATCCACACAAGCCAAGCCGATGCAAATCCAATCTAAATTTACGACGTTTATCCGCATGGCCAGAGGGGTCACAGGCTTTCGCGGTTTTTCAAAGCTTCACGAAGAGTTGGTGCCGGTCGAAGCTCAAGTTAATCCATGGGTGGAAATGGATCCTGCAGCAGATTTGACCGGTCCCTGCACCCCTTTTTTTGCTTCCAAAGAAGGTTCCTCCCCAATATCCTCCTCACTCGGTGCCGAAGCAAATTTTCAATATGTAGCCGTGTCCCATCCATCCGCAAAACGGATGGGAAAATCATCCCAGTCTAATTTGTTCAAGCGATTCACAAACCTCATGATGACTCTACTCTCTGGTAATCTTATCAAACCATCCTCCATGCGATTCCTGATCAGGGCCTCTGGTAGGCGTGTGTCGTTTCTCAAGAAGTTGATCCATGCGGTGCTGATTTTGATCGCATGCAGTATGCCTCTGCAGGCGGCATTGGGTCCGAAGGTTCAGTTGAGATCCAGGCTGTCGGTTAAAAATCAACTGATTACAGTCACGGTTCCGAAGGGTTATTCGAACGTCAGTGTGGAGATGCTGCAGGGGGATTCGGGATGGAAAAGTATTTTAACTGCGGATGCGAAAGCCGGTGTTATGTCATTCAAGTTGCCGTCATCTTCCAAGAAAGATCGCTGGCGTGTGATAGGCCGTAAGTGGCTGGCGGATAAGCCATTGGGATCCCGCAGTAAATTTCCTGCCAAATTTTACCAAGGTAACCATACCTTCGGTGTGATTAATGACGCATCGGGTGATAATGGTCGCATGATCGATGGTGATATGGTGGTCATGTCGAAGGCCGTCACGGCAGAGGTCGGCACGCCTTCAGCGGATGCGGGTCAATTGCCCGAGGAAGCAGACATCTGGAAAATCGATGGCAATACAGTTTATTTTTTCAATCAGCTCCGTGGGTTACAGGTGCTCGATTTATCAAATCCTTCGGATCCCCGTCTCACAGCGAGTCTCAGAATTCCTGCGATTGGCCAGGATTTATATGTGATTCAAGAAACCGATGGCAGTCGCAGGCTGGTCCTGTTGACACAGGGCTGGTCGCCTGATGGTGGACAGTGGACACGGATTTCATTGGTAAAATCAAACGGAGCGGATCTGGAGTTGACCCATGAGCAGGAAATTCCGGGCGGGCTCTCAGATAGTCGTTTGGTGGGGGATAGGCTGATTTTGGTTACCTCCGAATGGAAGGCGACACCTAGGTTGTCAGCAGGCGAATGGACCTCTGAAATCCGTATCAGTGAGTGGACTTTGAAATCTGATGAAGCTCCCTCCGCCTCTGGCGAGACGGTCGTTGTCGGTGCCAATCCTTTGATTGCGGCGGGAGCGGACTGGCTTGCCGTATCCGCACATCCGCAAGGTGAGTGGAACAAATCAGAGGTGAGTTTGTTCGCTATCAAGCCTACAGGACTCAAGCCGATGGGTAAACCTTTCATCACCGAGGGCGTGATCTCCAGTAAATTTGCCATTTCCTGGAGCAACAATGTTCTCACCACGGTTTCCCACAAGGGTCGTTGGACCCGCGACTCGTCATCCGTATTGGAAAATTTCAGAGCTTGGGATCCTGATGTGATTCGGCCGGCAATCATCGAGGAGGAAAGGCTTGGTATGCTTGAGTTGGCAAAAGGTGAAAACCTTTACGCCACCCGATTCGCAGGTGATAGGGTTTATGTTGTGACCTTCCTGCAGACGGATCCCTTGTGGGTGGTGGATTTGAAGGATCCGGCAAACCCTGCGGTTTCCGGACATCTGGAAGTTCCGGGTTTTTCCACATTCCTTCAGCCGGTTGGAAATTATCTTTTCTCGGTTGGTCTTGAGTCAGGAATGGTTGCAGCCTCGCTGTTCGATGTCTCCGACCCCGCCAATCCAGGTCTTGTCAAAAGGCTCAATCTCGGGAATTCGTATTCATATAGCGAGGCGGTTTGGGATGAAAAAGCTGTCAAAGTCCTTCCTGATGCAGGTCTAGTCATGATCCCTGTCTCGTCGATTGACCCCGCCGATGGTAAATGGAAATCGGCTATTCAACTTTTGGATTTAGATTCGATCAATGGGGCTCTCTCAACCCGAGGATTGATTTCCCATGAGTTTGAAGCGAGGCGATCCGAGATGGTGGGGGATGCCCTTGTTTCCATTTCGCAAAGAGAATTGATTTCGGCGGACATCACAGACCGCGATTCTCCATCGATCCTTTCCGAGGTTTCTCTGGCTTGGCCTGTGGACCGTTGTCTCGAAGTTGGTAAACACTTGATTCAGATCGAGAATGGAGATGGTTTTTCTGGTGATCGTGCCACCGCGCGCATTTCTCCAAATGACAATACTGAGGCGATTTACGCTGAAATAGATTTGGGTGAGGGGCAGGTCAAGATTGCTGAGCGACGTGATAAGCACCTTTTTGTGCTCCGAGATATGTCCGGCAATCGGTTATGGTATCGCTTTGCCTACGCGTCACCGGTCGGCTCAAATAACCTTGTTCTGGATATCTACGATGTATCGAATCTTCCCACCATGACTCTCCTTGGGTCGGTGACCATGCCGACGGGTCATTCCGAAAGTAGCCTCTATTCGGAGCATTTCTTATGGCCGCGAGAGAATCGCCCTGCAATTCTTATGCAGCCCGGTTTTTCTCAATGGTATCGTATGCCTGTTTTTTCTCGGCCATTCGAGCCTGTTGCAGTCAATCTTGATGCGGCCCCAGTCCCTGTCTCCTTGTCTATGGTAAGCATCAAACCTTACTGGATTTCCAATGCCAGGCCCCAGTTGCTGGTTCTTGATGTGAGTGATCCAGTTGCACCAAGTGCCGGCGCGTTCATTGATTTTGGCCCTGAGAGTTCGAGACTCACCGGAGATTCCGCTGCTGCCAATGGTAGGTTGGTGACTGGTGTTTCCCATGCCTACAATCCGAGCTCCAAGGAATGGCATCAAAACAGTCGCGCTTACCAGAGTGCCCAAGTGATTGATGTGCCAGTTTCGGGTGATCCAGTGATCCGCTCACTCATGGATCTGCCGGGTGAGTTGATTGCGGTCTCGGAACTCGATACCAATGGCTTCCTTGCTTTCAGTGCTCGTCAGGATATGGGTGAACTTCAAGTCAGCGCTTCGGATGGCTATGATGCCTTCCTTGTCAGCACGCTTACGGTTCCAGCATACGCTCCTTGTGTGGTGGATGGCAGGCGGGTTTATGTGGTTTCTGGCAATACCTTGCAGCGTCACTCGTTAAGTGACGAAGGTTTATTCCTGAGTGACGAAAATCTGGATATTGGCTGGACTCCTTATTCCCTGAAAGCGATCCATGGAACCGTTATCGGATCGGGTAGTCGTGCAATCTTTGCAATCAAGCCCGGTTCCGATCAAATCAGATCCTGGCAATTTCCCACTTGGAATGTCCGTGCGGATACGGTGGAAATGGCGGTGGGCGGAGATTTGTTGGTGCCGCTCGGTGAATACGGTGTGGAACGATTGGGTCAATGATCAACACCCTAGTTCACTCTGTCTTTTTTGAGTTCGCTTAACGATTCGGATTCAGGTTAATCTTGAACATGATTTTTCTGATTCGTTTGGCACTGGGTTCAATCAATTGAAA
Source organism: Prosthecobacter debontii (assembly GCA_945873125.1). GTDB lineage: Bacteria > Verrucomicrobiota > Verrucomicrobiia > Verrucomicrobiales > Akkermansiaceae > Luteolibacter. The sequence goes on along the minus strand of CAMCBV010000015.1, from coordinate 49,029 downwards.
ATACAAATTCCAAGCCTTCATCCAGCATCTTTCCCTTGCGTGCCGAACTAGGCACATGCAGGCTGGCATTAGAATGATTTCTTCGGGTATTGAGGCAAAGTCAGAGATGGAAACTGGTCGCGAAGAGCCCAGTTTGAAATGTCCGCATCAAGGTGGGGCAGTGGCGATTCCTGGAGACTATGCGGCCGCTTGGGATCTTGCTGTGGAGGCTAATTTGTTACGCAGACCTTTGGATAATCTGGGATCCTTGCAAGATCAGGCACGATTGGCTTGGAAAAATTCGGTCCGCTGTATCGGGCGCTTGCATTGGAAATCCTTGCAGGTCCGGGATGAGCGTTCCCTCGAAGACACAGGTCAGATTTTTGATGCTCTTGTGAAGCACTTGGAAACTGCAACAAACGGTGGGCGCATCATACCCACCATGACAGTTTTCTCCGCATGGAAATCACCTGAATCTGAGATTCGCATTTGGAATCACCAATTGATCCGCTATGCTGCCCATGAGAAAAGTGATGGTACGATCCTTGGGGATCCAATGAATCTAGCGCTGACAAGAGTCGCGCTTGCACTTGGTTGGAAGGCGCCAAATACGCCTGGACGGTTTGATTTATTGCCACTCATCATTCAATCCGGTGACAAGATCGCAATGTATGAACTCCCGCAGAGCGCGGTTTTGGAGGTTAAACTCAGGCACCCGGCATACCCATGGTTCGAGGCGCTGGGTCTGCGCTGGTATGCCGTCCCCGCACTTTCCGATCAAATTTTCGCAACAGGAAACGAGGTTTATCCCTGCGCCCCGTTCAACGGATGGTATATGGGAACTGAAATTGGCGCGCGGGATCTGTCAGATACAAACCGTTACAATCAACTGCCGGTGATTGCGGAAAAGCTCGGCTTGGAAACACAGCCTCGTGGTAGTCTGTGGCGTGATCATGCGTTGCTGGTTCTGAATGAGGCTGTAATTCATTCGTTTATATCAGATGGGGTTCAGTTAGTTGACCACCACCAAGCATCAAATGAATTCATCCGGTTTTGCAAGAATGAGGAAACGGCTGGCAGGCAGGTGAATGCGGATTGGAGTTGGATTGTCCCACCGATGTCAGGCTCCACCACGCCGGTATTTCATCGCCATTACGCCTTGAATCCCGAACTTCCAAATTTTCTCACTCAGGTGCCTGCATGGAAAACCGAGCGCGGTAAAATGCTTTTACTCCGCCATCGCATCCTTTGACGGAAGTCCGTGTGCATGCGTGATTGATGCTCGCAGTGAAGAATGGATCGCTGTCAAAAAGCGGATCATTTCACCAGACACTACCGCCTGCGGTAGCATAACATAAAAACCGATCCGAACGCGATGAGGATAAATCCATTGGGTTCGGGTATGGAGGTCCATGCGAGTGCGAAGGTTTCACTATTGATTGAGTCGGTGGTATCGTAAACTTGGCCTGTGAACAGAACACGCATGGCGTATTGCCCAGATGACAGGGTGGTTAGGCGGAGAAATTCTGTATTGTTATACGTGGTTTGGGATGATCCGACTTTCTCGATGAAATGATTGTTAGAATCGAGTTTCCAGACTTCAAGATCAAGGTTGTTAAAGGCGATGTCTTCTCCGAGGGTGACATCGTTAAAGTCGCGGACCGCAAACCAGTTGAGTGCGACTGTGATGGATGTCTGGTCGTTGAAGGTGCGATCGATGATAAATTCAACGGCTTGTCCCAGATTCACCGACGTGAGCGCCCAACCATTCTGGCCGACCGTGCCGCCATTGCTGCCGCGTGTTTGACCGAGATAGACATCGGCTGCAGTAAGTAAATTGAGGGCGCCTGCGCCGGTGATGGTGTCAAGGGCTTGAGTGGTCACATTGAATGAGTTCTGGCCATTATTCCATCCCGCCGTGGCATCCGAGCTAGCCATGATCACCGACTTGATGGTGCGCGTGTCAAACGTAGCGGGACTTGTTTCGGGGGTTACGCCAAGAATTCCGCGAGCGGCATCTTTGAGCAGGGCAATACCGCCCGCAACGATCGGGGCTGAATAGCTGGTACCACTCAGTGCGGTAAAATAGCGATCGGTGGGCGGCGGTTCCTGCGCGATCAGGCCACTGCCGGGTGGGAGATTCGGTTGTACTGCACCAATCGACCCGCTATTACCGAGGTAGGCAGCCAGAAAGAGATTCTCTCCCGGTGCTGCAATATCAACGGCAACGCGTGCGTTTGCAATCGTCTGACCGGTTTCAGGGTTGTAAAAGTCGGTAAGACCCCTCGACGAGAATTCGGATGGTTCGGTAAAATTATTACCACCTAAGGAGCCCACGGAAATATTATTGAAGCCGTTTGCGGGTGAGGATACTTCTGCAACTCCACCATTACCGGCGGAGACGACGTGAGCGACGCTTGAATTTTGGAAGGCAAGTCCGTCAATACTCAGAGACTGGAGGGAATTTGCGGCCCCACTGCCGCCCCAACTGCTGTTGATGACGTCGAGCTTGCCAACATTTGTACCACGGAAAAATTCTTGGTAGCCTGCAATCATGGATTCTGTGCTGATGTCGAAGGAGCCTAGACTGTCGACATCAGTTGAGAATGTCGTAGCGATTCCTCCCGATACCAAACGCGCTTCAGGTGCCATGCCCAAGCCTGCATAAGTGTAAGAGCCCCCATTGTCGGGAATATAGCCGCTTCCTGCCAGAACGTGAGCGACAGTTGTTGCATGGTAGTCGATTTCGTTGACGGCGCCCTCTGCTGGGTTGGTCCAAGTGGTAAAGGCCGCGGGAGCGCCGGGGGGGCGAGTGAAGACTTCGTGGCCGAACCAAGCTTGGCCGGCTTCAAGAATGCCGATGGATGAGGTGCCGCCTCGAAAGCCCGAATTGAAATAGGCATTCCATCCCGTGACGGCATTGACGAAGTCGAAGCCGACGACCTCATTGGTTTCGTCTAATTCAAGGCGTATGATCTCCGGCTCTTGCTGTGCTGGTGCGAGAGAAGGATTGAAACAAAGGCAAAGTCCGAAGAATATGCCTTTGATCCATTTGGAATTGCCCCTATCCATTGAATTAGTAACTACAGAAAGTTGCGTGATTGGGCGATTAGGGCAAGAATTTTGTCTCATCCCTCATTCGGTTTGCGGGCAGATGAAGTGATCTGAAGGCCAGGCTTTTTCATGGATTAACGGTGGAAGTGAGTGGGTGCTCTCAAGGAAAAAAATTCACGGAAACCGTGGTTCTCGTTGTTTTCTTGCTGAACAAGTCACTGCAAGGTCATTAAGCAAGGTTGTCTTATCCTCTACCGCAGGATCAAAACCGGAACTTGTTTCGCCTGAAATCTGAAATTAGGCGGAGCTTGAATAGCTGGCTAATCGTTAACTGGGGTGATCGTGACATTCACCTTGAGTTGGTCTTGCCCCCGCTTCTGTGGATTCACGTCATCATCAATGACCCGCAGGGTGAAGCTGTCAGAGCCTGAAATATCGGCATGGGGAATGTAGCGTATAACCCGAACCCCTGGCTTCGTCTCTGGCAGAAGCTGGCAATCACCCTTCGTTGGAAGTACAGAGAAATCCCAATCCAGAGGTGAATTGTCGGGATTGATGACGGGAACCGAAATATTGATCGGCGTGTCCTCTTTGATTTTAACCGAAGTGGTTCCCACTCCTTTTGCGATCATCGGATGGTTGGTTGCAATATTCAGAGGGATGGAAAAATCGAGATATCTTCCGTCAGGAGCTACCCCGCGTATCAGGATTGAAGCTTTCGCGCTGGTAGGCTTTCCGGATGGCTCCAACTTAAGAAAATGGTTTTGGATGGTGGCTTTTACACCGGCGACTTGTTTTCTCACACTGAAACGAAGACGGGAGGCGTTGGCGATCAAAACCAAATCTTGTAACTTAAGGGCATCACCTGCCGCTGGGACTTGAATCAATGGCAACTCATTGAAGCCAATGGTCGCACTCTGATCACTCACTTCAAGCTCGGCGATATCGTCAACCACCGCCATGGATGGTTCTAGAACTTTTCCAAAGACGGTGAATCCGCCATTCTGCTGATCAAGATTTGCGGAATTGTCGGCTAGATTGAAGAACCACTCGCTGGTGGCACTGTCCGGATTCCCGTCAACCTTGGCCATGGCCATCGTCCCGCGGAGATTGGAATCGCCGGGCTCGTTTTGGACTGTGCCAAGGCTTTGAATGGGTGTTACGTTGTAGTTGTTTGCCGTATCGATAAAAGATCCCCCGCCCTGAATGATGAATCCGGGAACCGAGCGGTGAAAAAACGAATTCTGATAGTGATTGTTGTCTACATAACTCAGAAAATTCGCGACCGTCAGCGGGGCTTTACGAGGAGCGAGTTGGATGAGAATTTCGCCCAAAGAGGTGGAGAATTGAACGATCGGGTCTCCCGGGTCATTCACTAAGTCTGCCAACTGGATTTGGCTGTAGTTACCGCGCCGAATGAAGAGTTCGGGAATGGAATCGGCTAGAAGCGCTGGTTGGTTCGGCAGATCTGGAATGATATCTAGTGTAATGAACGCCTGATCTGACTGATTACCCATGCTGTCTTGAAAGATAGCAGCAATCAAATGGCGACCTGAAGCGTTTTCAGGAAAGCTGTAGGAAATCGCTTTTTTGTAGGCTTGTGGCGCGCTGAACTTGCCGCGTGCGCTATCCGCCAACTGCATGGATTTGATGGTGCCCTTGCTGCTGGTTGCGGCAATCGTCAGATTCACAGTTCGATTCCGGATGATGATTTCTCCTTGGTTCGCCTGAAATGTGGTGACTTGAACGGGGGATGCGGTTTGAGCGCTAGAAACAGCTAGTGCGACAAACATTTGGAATGCCGCTCCAATCATCAAGTAGCTAGCTCGCATTGTGGCTCGATTTGAAAAAGTGGACATGGAGGGGATGATTGTTGATAATATGATTTGCTAGTATGCGGATCAAAATAAAACCAATTTGATGATATTAAACTGGTATATTAGGTTTATGCGCCGCTTTGCCAAGATTGTTTTTTGGATCATTTGCAGCAGAAAGGCGGTTTGTGTTTGGGGATGAGTAGCGAGAATCCATGGAGCGAGCTGGATTCGTGGGTGTGAGGAGTATGGTTGGTTTTAAAATCCCAGAAGAATGCAGCCGTTTCTCAGAATTCACTGAGGAATGTCATCACCAAGAATCTTGTCGATAGAAGTCACTCGCTCCCATGGACAACGCTTGCGCTGATATTTTTTCCAAACGATGTCACGCAAGGCTCTCCAAACTTCCTCGGAAGGTTGCTCAAGTAATTGCCAATCGGGATCGGTTTTCAAAGTAGTAAGAATTTTCCATTCATTGCCGTGAAAATTGCCACGGTAAAAACGTTTTCCTTCCTCAGTCCGCTCATTCCACTCGTGTGACTCCATGTCTTCAGCAAAACGCTTATCAGGTGTACATGCAAGCTCGCGACGATTTGTTTTCGATGGTAAGATTCATCGATCATCAAACTATTTTTGTTTGGCGGCACCGAAAGATGAATTTCATTCCAATAAACAACAGGGCACCCAGAAAACCGGCATCGTAAGCTGGCGGCATGCCGTAACTCCGGATATCCAAAACCTTTTGATCAGGATCGGGTAAGAAAGAGACATCTCCCGCAGCTTTTTCATAACGCCACTGATCTTCGAATTCTGTGAGCCACCAAGCGTCCGAGTTGACGGGATCTGGAAGTTTGAGAGATTTCAAGAGGCTGGCTTTGTGACGCGTGATGTCATTTGACCAAATTGCCTTGCCACTCCATTTGTCGCCATTGTCTATCTGTCCGCGATAGCGTGCCTCCGCGATGAAATAGATGCGTAACAATCTCGATGAGACATCGAGATTGTTTTTTGCCTTTGTGGACTCGGGCTCGCGATATGGGAACAGCGGGCGCTCGGTGCGGAACGTGATGCGTAGGGCGGATGCTTTGATATCCTGCGTTGCCGTATCATCTTTCGCGAGTTTGAGAACGGTGAAATGCCAATCGCCGCCGAGATAGGGCTCAGCCCAATCCGCCAGTTCGGGTGAGTAAGGATATCCGTTCTGTTCCAGCCATGAGACCAGATCCTTTCCGGAGCGAGCGGTTAGCACGGTGGCATCGTATCCCGCCACGCGTTTTTCTTCCACGATATGGACATTGGATTGGCGAATGGCAGCAGCAGGTGCCGAACAGCCGATGGAAAAAGAGCCGCTACCACTCATCACATAAGGTGCGGTGATTTCTTTGAGCGTGGTGAAAGCCTCGTTACCTGATTCTTCCAATTCCGGTCGTGATGGGGAGGGTACGATGAAGCCCACATCTTTGGCATCCGTTTTAAAATTCGCCTGACGGATGAAGTGCTGGGTTTTCTTCTCCTTGTCCCAGATCATGATCACCGATTGATCGGCATTCACGACACTCCCGCGCACAACGGTCACTGCAGCACAACTGAAGCAAGGAGTTGTCGTATCCCAGAGAAACAAGGAACAAAGGAGTAAGGATCTCATGTTAGGAATCAACTAAAAGATGGAACGACAATGGGCGAGGCGAATCCATGGTCGATACCGTATCATCTTCATTTCAACTCCGCGAGATATGCGATGATGTCGCGAAGCTCCTTGGGGGAGAGAATATCGCCCATGGGAGGCATGACGGAAATGGGTTGAGTGCGTGTTGTGATGTCGGCTTTTTTGACAGTCGTTTCGGTTTTGTCAGGAAGGATGAGTGTCAGGGAATTCGAGGTTTCCTCCTTGAGAGCGCCTGAGAGCGAAGAACCGGATTTTGTATTGACCGAGATCAAACCGTATCCGGCAGTGATATTTGCCTGAGGCGCGACGAGAGATTCAAAAATATAATCGCGTCCTTTTTTGCCGATGTGAGTGAGGGGCGGGCCGACTTCGCTACCATGATTTCCCACTCGGTGGCAGGCGATGCATTGGGCGGCAAGGTGCTCATTGAATACTTTTTTCCCGGCGGCTTCATTGCCGCCTTCAAGTGATACGGAATAGGGAGGAAGATTTTTTCCGAAGCCAGGAAGCGCTTCACTAAATTCTAGAAGCAGGTATCCACGCTTTTCGCTGCCGTTGCCAAATTTTTCGGCGTAATTCTTGAGGAGTTCCCTTGCTGCGGGTTCATTCATTTTCGCAAGCAACAGGATGGCCTCTTGTTGTTCTTCGATCTGCTCGGATTTCATGATCGCCGCCGCCGCATAGTCGACGACTTTTTGTGGATCCGTTACAGCAAGCAAAGTGGCGGCGCGAATGCGGAGTTGGTAAGAAGATCTGTCTGCAAGCAGGCTTGGGAGAATTTTTTCAAACTCATTCGGTTTAGAGGCTTTGAGGGCATCAAGTGCGTTGATTCTGGCTGCGGGATCGGCTTTTTGATTGAGAACTTCTTTTTCGAGATCCGCAGAGCTGGCCACGATACCGAGAGATTTACAAACCGATGCGGCTGCGGCGGATAAGGCCTTGTCAGGACTGTGTTGAAGAGCCTCGGAAGAGGATAGAAAAGCCGCTTTCGCGATTTGTATGTCCGCAGGTTTAAGAGGATCATGGCGACCGTCGACTGGATTTGAATTCGTGGCCTGGGTCCATGATTCCAGGGCTTCGAGTGCCGCGACACGAAGCTTGGATGGGATCGATTCGTTGGCGGCGAATTTCGTAAGCCTGATTGCGGCTTTTTCATCTCCGAGAAAACGATTCGCGGCAATCGCGCGGCGTATGGCGGGAGGAGTTGATTCAGGTTTGTCATCGAGCAAAGCAGCAAGTGCGGGATAAGCAGCTACGATTGCAGGGTCATCGTAAATCGCGTGCGCGGCTTCAGCGACGACTTGTGGGTTTTCATCGGCGAGCAATTTTGCGGCGAGTGGAGAATTCAGACGGCGGAAAGCTACGGCGGCGGCGAGACGGACGGAGGGAGATTTGTGATTGAGGGTTTTCGCGGCGATTTCATCGGCAGGCGATGCGGTGAGGGCGAGAACTCCCGCATGGCGCAGGTAGGGATCCTTGTTGTCATTTTCGGCAAGCATGTCGATGACCTCATCCGTGGCGGAGGCGTCACCTGTTTTCCAAATCGCCGTGGCGGCATGAAACCGAACTTGTGGGTCATGATCCCTCAGTAGGTCCGTAAGAATGGAGTTGGATCCCTTCAATGTCTCGCCTGCGTGTTTGGCGGCTTGGGCACGGAGAATCGGGTCTTTGGATGCGGCAAGTGTTTGAAAGTCCTTTTCAAAAAAGCGGCGCTGTTGGGAGAGCGCCCACACCGCATGGATTTTTGCGAGCTGGCCGGAGGTTGATGAGGCGATGACTTGTTGCAGTTCGGCGATAGCTTTTCGATTCGCGAGTTCCCACTGCGCGTCCAGGCGAATCCGCATGTCCTTGTGGGAGAGTCGGGTTATGAGTTCCGCGGTGGAAACCTTCGTTGGACCGGCTTTGAGAAATTGAGCGACCTCTTGGCGGATTGCAGTACCTGCGATGGTCGGATCATCGATTTTCCAGACAGCTCCCTTGTCGTTCATGGGGTAGCCGCCTGCCCAGTCGGCAGAGTAAAGCGCGCCATCCGGTCCGAAGTTGATGCCGACATTCATCGCGCCGGAGGAAACGACGTGTTCATTAGTCATTTCGAAAGTCGCGCCTTTCGGTTTCACTTTGAAAGAGCGGACGTTTCCTTTTGGAAATTCGGTTACGAAGAAGGAGTCATCGTATTTTGAGTTCAGGGCGGTTCCGGGATTGTAGGCAAAGCCTGCCGGGCCATCGGAATAATTCATGTTGGTGGGCGTGATGTAGGCGGGCTGGAATTCGCCTTCGGGCTCCCATATGCTTTCCGCCATCCATGGATTGTAGTTAGAGCCACGGTATTGGTAGTAGCAGCGCCAGCCGGTATCGGAGCCCTCGGTGATATGAAGGAAGCGCTCGCGCTCGCCCTGCTGATCGGAATCGTTATCGACAGAGAAAATATTTCCGTATTTGTCAAAAGCGATTTCCTGAGGGTTTCTCAAACCGCGCGCGAAGATTTCAAATCCCGACCCATCCGGATAGCAGCGAAGCAAGGAGCCTTCGTGTGGTGCAAAGAATTTTTTTCCTTCTTTCGAAGTGACGTTGGTGCCCTTGTCGCCGATTGTCCAATAAATGCGACCGTCAGGACCAAGGGTGAGGCCGTGCATGTCATGGCCGGCATAGGCGATGTGGAGGCCGAAGCCATGAGCGAGTGACTCGCGCTTGTCCGCAACACCATCGCCATTGGTGTCGCGGAGTTTCCAGAGATCGGGTGCAATGGTTGCGTAAACATCTCCGCGCCACGCGAAGACACCCGCGGCGATGCCGGTGACTTCGGTATTGAAGTTTTCCGCAAAAACCGTTGATTTTTCAGCCACACCGTCGCCGTCGTTATCTGTTAGGCGAATGATTTTTTCGGTAGCAACCGTCAGGTCTTTGCTATCAATTTTCCCATCGTTGTTGAAATCTTTGAGAGAGGATTTGGGAAACTTGTTTTTTCCATCGAGTTGTTTCCGGAAAAACGCGAGTTTATCATCGATGGAGGTGAAAGACACATCGTGTGGCACCCAGCCGTAGCTGGTGAATTCGCGGATATCGAGATCGCCCACTTTGCGGCGGGCGGATTCCGTGACGTAGATGGCTCCGTCCACATCGACGGAGACCGAAACGGCGTTTTTCAGCAGAGGTTCTTTTGCAACGAGGATGCGTTCAAGGCCGTTGGCGGCGGGAAAGGATTCGGCTTGGGTAAAAGCTGAAAAGCTAAAAAGCCGAAGAGCTGAAACAAGAAAAGCGGATGTGCGCATGCCGGAATACTCTCACCTAGAGCGAACGTTGGCAAACAGTCTCGAGCATGAAAGGCAGGGTGCCAGGCGCCGAGAGCACTCTACCTCATACGTTTTAATGATTTTATTTCGGCGCTGGTGCTTCGATTTTCAGTCCGAGTGCCTTGCTCATTTCGGTGGCGACAAGTAGATTGCCTGCGGGGTTGAGATGGACGGAATCTCCTGTGAGGATTCCTTTTGCAACGTTTTCAGGGTTGTTGGCTTTGAGGTGATCGATGAAGGCTTTGCGGAGATCGACCATTTGGCTTTTGGTGTCGGTTGCTACCTTGCGGCTGATGGCGCAATATTCTTCCAGCATTGCATCACGCTCGTTTGTGCCATCGTTTTTTTCACCGATGACCGTGGCGGTGCAGAGAATGACCCGCGCACCAGTGGCATGGATTTTGGCGATGATGTCTTTGAGGCCGGATTCGAAAGCCTCGGGGGTCGTCCCTCCGGCCATCACGCCTTCTTTGTTTTTCTTCCAGTGCCAGACGTCATTGATGCCGATATAGATGAAAACGATGGTCGGTTTTTTGGATAGCACGTCCTTTTCAAGTCTCGCCTGAAGGTTGGGAACCTTATTCCCGCTGACTCCGGCGCCAAAAGTTTCGATTCCCAGATCCGGATGGCTTGTGCTGATCGCGTTGTTGATCAGGGTGATGTAACCACCGGGCTTCACCGCTGCAGCGGTGATGGAGTCGCCAAGGAAAACGATGCGATCGTCTTTTTTCAGCGGGGTGGGAGTGGATTCCGCCCAAGTGGTCGGGGTGAAAACAGCGAGAGCGGCAAGCGCGAGGATTTGGATATTCATGGCTGTGGACAGCTTTAGTCACTAAAGTTGCATTGCGCTAGTAAAGAATCCGGACGTGAATCAGTCTCTTCGGGTAAGTTCCACGAAAACGTCTTCGAGTTTCGATTCATGCCTGACGAGGGAGCGTAGCGGCCATTTTCGCTCGATGCAGAGTTTGTGGATGCATTGGCGGGTGTCTGTGCCGGAGTCTGACCAGAGGGTGAAATGGATCCATCCGTCTTCGAGAATTTCCGTGATGACTTTTTTGACACTGCTTATCGCAGCGAGATCAGATGTCGCAGCGTCAATGGGCGCTTGGATTTCGGTATGCACGCGGCCCGCAGTACGCATCTCGTTAATGAGGTTTTGCGGGGTGTCCGCCGCTTTGATCTGGCCGTTATCTATGATGATGACGCGATCTGCGATCATTTCCACTTCAGAGAGGATATGGGTGGAAATGAGCACGGTATGGTTTAGGGATAGGCGCTTGATAAGCTCGCGGATCTGGCGGATTTGGATGGGATCGAGCCCGTTGGTGGGCTCGTCGAGGATCAAAAGCTCGGGTTGGTGGACGAGAGCATCTGCCAGACCGACCCTTTGGCGGTAGCCTTTGGATAGGGCTTTAATCATTTTTCTTCGTACGCTTTCGAGCCCGCAGGTATCGATGACATGCGCGACCTGGCGGCGGGCTTCGCTGCCCTTGAGTCCCTTGAGTTGCGCGCGGAAAGAAAGATATTCCCGGACTCGCATATCCTCATATAGAGGGACGTTTTCCGGCATATAACCTATACGTTTGCGGGCTTCGATGGAGTCTCTGAAGATATCAAAGCCGGCGATGGTGGCGGTGCCGCCGGACGGGGGCAGGAAGCCGGTCAACATCCTCAGAGTAGTGGTTTTTCCGGCGCCATTGGGGCCCAGAAAGCCGACGATTTCTCCTTTTGAAACGGAAAATGAGATATCACGGACAGCGAGATGGTGTCCGTAGCGTTTTGAGAGGTTGGAGACTTCGATCATGCGATTTGTGGCGGCGGCTATATTTTCAGTCTGCAATGGTTGACGCAAGCCTGCGAGACCTTTAACTAATGCCTGCGCGTCGAGGGCAAGCCTGAAAACAAAACCCGGCACGCATTTATTTTTAAACACATGAACTCAACGGTTTCGGCGCGACTCAATGCGGACTTACTAGACGAAAAATACGCACAATGGTGTGAAAATCCGCAATCTGTGGATCAGACTTGGGCTGCTTTTTTCGAGGGATTTGAATTAGGGGTTGCCCAACTCAAGCAAAAAGAAGCCGCGGGGGGCAGCTCGGCTGGTGTCGCATCGCTTTCTGCGTCTGACGTAGAGTTCAACGGAAAAGTCGTCAGCCTTGTCTACAATTACCGGACACTGGGACACACCCAAGCACAGATCAATCCCTTGGATGAAGGAGCGGAAGTCAACCCGCGCTTGTCGCTCAGCGAATACAAGTTCACGGATCAGGAAATGGCGCGTGAGGCATCGAATCCCTTTTTCCTCAACGGAGCAAGAATGCCACTCTCGCAAATGGTCGCCGCTTTGAAAAAAACCTATTCCGGCAAGATTGGTTTCGAGTTCATGCACATCCATAATACGACAGTTCGTCATTGGGTGCGGGAAAGGATCGAGCGCCATGGTTTGCACGGAGCTCAAAAATCCAATGAATTGCAGACGAAGTCCCTTCGCTGGTTATTGGAAGCCGAGACATTTGAAAATTTCCTAGCCAAAAGATTCCTGGGTGAAAAGCGCTTCTCCATGGAGGGCGGTGAAGGTGCGATGGTTGTGCTCAACGCGCTTTTGGAAAATTGTCCAAGCCAAGGAGTTCTTGAAATCGAGATGGGGATGGCACACCGCGGTCGTTTGAATGTTTTGGCAAATTTTGTTAGAAAATCGCTGACAACTTTGCTTTACGAATTCACTCCGGATTATGAGCCGGGTTTGGTGGCCGGTGATGGGGATGTGAAATACCATTTGGGCTACGAGAGTGTCCGTGAGTTTCCGGATGGAAATGTTCGCGTGAGTCTCGCTGCAAACCCCAGTCACCTGGAGGCCGTAAACGCAGTGGTGGAAGGTAAGGCGCGCGCGCGCCAGCGCGTTCTGGGCGATGATGGAGTCTCCACTGATCGCAAGCGTGTGCTGCCGATTTTGATTCACGGTGATGCGGCCTTCGCCGGCCAGGGTTCGGTGGCTGAGGTTCTGAACCTTTCGCAGCTTCCGGGCTACCGCACGGGCGGAACCATTCACTTGATCATCAATAACCAGATCGGCTTCACCACGATGCCCGCCGATGCGCGTTCATCCGCCTATGCGACCGATGTGGCAAAAATGATCGAAGCGCCGATTTTGCACGTCAACGGGGAGGAGCCCATGGAACTCTACTGGGCCGCGCATTTCGCTCTGGAGTTCCGCCAGAAATTCGGCCGCGACATCGTCATTGACATGTATTGTTACCGTCGTCAGGGACACAACGAGGCGGACCAAGCAGCCTTTACCCAGCCGTTGGTTGCCAAGCAAATTGCGGCGCGTGAGACTTTCGGACAAGTTTACAAACGCCAACTCGTCACCGATGCCGTGCTGACCCAGAAGGAAGCCGATGATTTGGAAAAATCCATCTGGGAGAGGCTCGAAGATGGATACAAAACCATGGTTGAGCTCTCCGAGGCTGGCGATCGCACGGTCTTCAGTGGATCGACCGCGATTATCCAGCAAAGCTATTCCCATGCGCCGGTTGCCACAGGAATCCATCGCGACATGCTGCAGAAGATCGGAAAAGTTCTCACCACGGTTCCGGAAAATTTCAGCCTGAATCCGACTCTGGAAAAACGGTTTATTCCAAGACGAGTGGAAGCGCTGGCGAGTGGCGGTCCGTATGACTGGGCGTTTGCCGAGTCTCTCGCTTTCGGTTCGTTGTTGTTGGAAGGTTCGCCGATCAGGCTTTCTGGTCAGGATTGCCGCCGCGGCACGTTCTCCCATCGCCATGCGGTTTTCTATGACTATGAAACCCGTGCGCGCTACATTCCCTTGCAAAATCTCTCTGAGGATCAGGCAAAATTCTGCGTTTACAACTCCTTGCTCTCCGAGTTCGCCGTGCTTGGATTTGATTACGGCTACTCACTTTCTTATCCAAGCATGTTGTTGATGTGGGAAGCGCAGTTCGGAGATTTCTCCAACGGTGCACAAGTGATTATCGATCAGTTCATTTCATCTGCGGAATCAAAATGGCAAACCCCAAGTGACTTGGTGATGCTGCTTCCCCACGGCTACGAAGGCATGGGCCCGGAGCATTCGAGCGCACGCCTTGAGCGTTTCCTCCAGCTTTGTGCCGAGGAAAACCTCATCGTCGGAAACTTCACCACTCCCGCACAGTATTTTCATGCCCTACGTCGTCAGAAGCGCAGAGATTTCCGTAAACCGCTGGTACTTATGACTCCGAAAAGCTTGCTCAGCAGGCCGGAGGCGGTTTCCAGTGAAGAGGATTTCCTTGAGGGGACCTGTTTCCAGGAAATCCTTCCTGATCAGATGGTATTTGAAAATCCGGATCAGGTGAAACGCGTCATTCTCTGCTCCGGAAAAGTTTACTACGATCTTGTCGCCTATCGTAACGATCACAGCATTTCTGATACGGCGATCATCCGTATTGAGCAGCTCTATCCTTTCCACGGTGAAATGCTCAAAGCGATCATGGCGCAGTTTACCAAAGTGGATCACATCATTTGGTGCCAGGAAGAACCCAAAAACATGGGAGCATGGACCTATGTCGCACCTCAACTTGAGGCCACTCTTGGCGTTTGGCCGACCTATGTGGGTCGCAAACCCGGTTCGAGTCCCGCCGCTGGTTCGAAAGCCATGCACTACCGCGAACTGAAAGCCTTTCTCTCCAAAGCATTCGAAATCTGATTTTTTATTCAAACTACCTCTATCATGGCCATCGATATCAAAGTGCCGGCAGCCGGCGAATCCATCACCTCGGCGAACATCGCGAAATGGTATAAAAACAGCGGTGACTTCGTCAAAAAAGGCGAGGCTCTCGTGAGCTTGGAAACCGATAAGGTCTCCAATGAACTTGAAGCCGAGGCTGACGGAATTCTCACGGTTTCTGTTGGCGAGGGCGAAGAGGTTTCGATAGGAACCGTCATTGGACAAATCGCACCTGCTGCTGAAAGTTCCGCACCAGTTGCTGCCGCACCACAAGTCGCTGCCGCCCCAGTTCCAGCGCCCGCAACGGTTCAAGCCGCATCTGCTCCGTCTGGCGCAGCGGTCGAAATCGTCGTCCCTGCCGCCGGTGAATCCATCACCTCAGCCAACGTTGCAGCATGGCGTAAAAAAGATGGCGATTACTGTGAAAAAGGGGAAATCCTTGTGACCTTGGAAACGGATAAAGTTTCCAACGAACTCGAAGCACCCGTTTCCGGAACCCTGCAAATCCTTGTCCACGAAGGAGAAGTTTCGATTGGAAAAGTCATCGGCATGATCGCTCCTAGCCATGCATCCGCTGCTGCAGCACCGGCTCCGAAACCGGTTTCCGCTCCAGTCGCAATACCCGTAGCGGCGGCAGTTGTTAGCGAATCGCGCCCGAAACCCGATCTTTCCGTGCTGTCGGCTCCGAAACCCGCAGCCGCACCCGCCGCTGTGACCGAAGATGGAAGGACCACCCGTCGTAAGATGTCGATGCTGCGGCGTAAAATCGCAACACACTTGGTCAACGCTCAACAAACCGCAGCAATTCTAACAACTTTCAACGAGGTCGATATGACCGCCGTGATGGAGTTGCGTAAAAGTGTGCAGGATGATTTTCTCAAAAAGCATGGTGTGAAACTCGGGTTCATGTCGTTTTTTGTCAAAGCCGTGGCTCAGGCGCTGAAAGATGTTCCCTCGATCAATGGTCGCATTGATGGTAACGACGTCATCGAAAACCATTTCTATGATATCGGTGTCGCCATCGGTACAGAGAAGGGTCTGATTGTTCCAGTGCTGAGGGATTGCGATCTGAAATCATTCGCAAAAATCGAACAGGATATTTTGGATTATGCAGCGAAAGGGAAATCCGGAAAACTCGCCATCGAAGATCTTCAAGGCGGCGTGTTTACGATCTCAAACGGTGGTGTTTACGGTTCCTTGCTCAGCACGCCTATCCTTAATCCTCCACAGAGCGGTATTCTCGGCATGCATACCATCCAGCAGCGTCCGGTTGCGCTGAATGGTCAGGTTGTCATTCGTCCGATGATGTATCTCGCGTTGAGTTACGATCACCGCCTTGTGGATGGCAAAGAAGCGGTGACCTTCCTGATCCGTATCAAGGATTACCTCGAGGCACCTCATCGCCTGATGCTTGAAGTGTGAGCTTCACGGCCTCATTCGACAGACACCACGCTGATGTTCATTGGGCAAAAACCCTGACTAACAGATTTGAAGAATTTCCTTCCATACTACGGCCACCTCATGAAGGTGAAGGGTTGCTTTTTGATCGGTGTTGCCGCAGGTCTGGTTTACGCTGCCGCATCGGGAGCGGGCATGCCCTTGATGATAAAAATCGTTTTCCCAATCTTGTTCAGTGAGAAGGTGGATCAGACCAATCCTTATGTCATATGGCTCGTATCAAAACTGGGTGAAATCTCAAGAAATGATCTTCTGATTTACACCTGCTTGTGGATTCCAGGCGTGTTTTTGATAAGGGCCGTTGCCGGCTATACGAATGCGTATTTCATCCAATACACAGGAATGCGGGTGGTGGAGTCGATTCGAACCGATCTTTTCATCAAGCTACAAAGCCTGCCACTCGCTTTCTTCAGAAAAAACACATCGGGTGATTTGCTGGCGCGCGTCATGAATGACGCACAGTTGCTCCAACAGGTGATCGCGCAGGCATCGAGTGATCTGATCAAACAACCTGCCACCATGCTGTTCGCTTTGGCAATGGTGGGATGGATGTCTTACCGGGATAAGAGTTTGTTCATCGCTCTTATTGCTCTGGTTTCTGTGCCGCTTTGTATTTTTGCGATTCGGTTTGCTGGTAAAAAACTCACAAAAAGAGCCGCCGCCCTTCAATCCCGCGGGGGTGATCTTTCGGCCTCATTGTCAGAAAACCTGCAATCCGCATTGGAGATTCGTGGATACAATCTCCAGCAATCGCAAATCGATCGATTCAAAATGCGGATCGCGGAAATTTTGAAGTTGGCAATGAAAGTGGTGAAGTATCGACAAATCATTTCCCCTTCGATCGAAGTGGTTGCGGCTACGGGTTTTGCCGCGGCGCTGTTTCTCGGTGTGCGGGCCGGAATGACCCGAGATGGATTCCTAGCTCTCGGCATGGCGCTTTACATGTCATATGAACCGATAAAGAAACTCGGCAACATGCATTCACTTTTCCAACAAGGCAAAGCCTCGGTGGATCGGTTGAATTATATTTTACATTCCGATGATACGATTTCGAATCCCGAGTCACCCAAGCCATGCCCTGAGTCAGTTGTTGGAATTGAATTCGATCATCTGACTTTTGCGTATCATGAGGAACCTGTCTTGCACGATGTCAATTTGACCATTGCGGCCGGACAGGTTGTCGCGTTGGTCGGACCGAGTGGTGCGGGTAAGACAACGTTCGCACATTTGGTGCCAAGATTCTACGATCCACAGCAGGGTGAGGTTCGTTTGAATGGAGTTTCCGTTAAGGATTTTCTTAAACATGATCTTCGTGCTTGTATTGCGGTCGTGCCGCAGACTCCCGCGCTCTTCATGGGCACACTCGAGGAAAATATCCGTGTGGGCAAATTGGATGCAACGCGTGAAGAGATCGAAATTGCGGCAAAAAAAGCGTTTGCTCACGATTTCATCATGGGTTTCCAGCAGGGTTATCAAACCCCAGTGGGCGAGCGTGGTGATCTGCTTTCCGGCGGACAGCGTCAACGCATCGCGATAGCACGGGCGTTTTTGAAGGATGCGCCGATTCTGATTCTGGATGAGGCGACCAGCGCTCTCGATACCGAGAGTGAGGCAATGGTCCAGCAGGCTTTGGCTGAGTTGGTAAAAGGCCGGACAACTCTTATCATCGCACACCGTTTTAGTACGATCCGCATTGCGGATCGCATCCTTGTCTTCAGGGACGGGCGGATTGTTGGTGATGGCACTCATGAGGAGCTCCAAAATACCGATCCGATCTATCAGGCGATGGTGTCGGCAGAAATTCGGTGATGAGAAAAGTAAGTTTCCGGCTAAAAAGCTGCCGATTTCAGTAGGCATTGGCGTTCTTATTGCGTGAAACATTGCCACGAGTTGGATACCGGATGCCGGCGGCGCGTCGTCATGCACCTTTGCTGGAATGGATGATCAAATGTAACCGAGCGCATATGATCCAGATGTCATTTCGTTTTTGCAAAGTGGCTCAAAACCCCGCACCCTCGGAGCGGATTGAGCGCGCCACTTCACATTCTTATTATCAGCGACGGTAAGGCGGGTCACGAGAACCAGTCTCTCGGGCTCGCTGAGGCGATGGCTCGTCGTGTCGCCATGGAGATTCATCTAGTGCGATTGGAGATGGATAGCAATCCGATCACACGGATCATGAAAGCACTGGCGGCGAGTCGGAAACTTCCAACTGTCGATTTTGTCATCGGAGCGGGTCACCGAACGCATTTATCGTTACTGGCGATCGCCAAGTCATCCGGTGCGCGCAGCATCGTCTTGATGAAGCCTGGATTGCCGATGGGTTGGTTCGATTGGTGCGTGGCACCGGAGCACGATTTTAAAATAAATCCCGACAAGCCTCGCGTGATTTTAAGTAAAGGTGCGTTGAATCGGGTTATACCCGCGAAAGGGAATGGATCGGAGAAATGGTTTTTGATTGGTGGCCCCTCCAAGATTCATGGCTTTGATGAAGATCGGCTGATCTCGCAAATCCGTGATCTTGCTTGCGATGGCAACTGGCAGGTTACCGATTCGAGACGGACACCGGGTGATTTCCTTGGGAAGCTCGGACATCAAATCCCGAATCTTTCCCTTTTTCCGCACCAAGACACGGGGTCTGGTTGGTTGGCAGGAAAACTATCGGGCGCGGCTGAAGTGTGGGTGACGGAGGATTCGGTATCCATGGTTTATGAGGCGCTCACCGGCGGAGCGAAAGTTGGGGTCCTGAAAATGCCAAGGCTCAAGCCGAATGCGAGGGTGATTCGAGGTCTGGAAAAGCTGAAAGAAGAAGGATATTTGGCTGGAAATGGAGCCTGTGAGCATAAGACGCTGGCTGAGGCGGATCGATGCGCGGTGGAGATTTTGACAACTTGCGGTATTCCTAGATAACTAATTTTTGTGGAGGAAAAGGAGTATAAGAAAGGAACGTTTCCACTATTATGGTTAGTGTTCTTCTTTCATGGAATGGCGCCGGGATTCTGGGTGCCGTCCCTCACGAATGTGCTCAACGCGCATGGGCTTGGAAATTGGATCTATTGGGCGTTTGCGATGCCGCCGATCGCATCATTGATTTCTCCTGTTATAGGTGGTGCTTTGGCGGATGAGCGCATGGCTGCGCAGAAAATCATGGCATGGAGCTCTTTGCTGGGTGCCGTGATGATTGTTTTTTCTTTCGGGGCGCTGGATTATGGACTGCATCCCATTTGGTTTTTGATTGGAATATTGGTCTATTCTCTGGTTTCCGGTCCAACATGGGGCTTGATGGCGACCATCAGTCTCAAGCATCTCACACATGGAGAAAGGCATTATCCCATGGTTCGGGTTGGGGCTACCTTTGGCTGGATGGCCGCGGGTTTCATGATCAGTTACGTATTGCATTCCGATCTCTCGTTTACCTCCGGATACGCTGCGGGTGTCGCGCGAGTGGCGGCGGGAGTGTTGGCGTTTTTTCTTCCCCACACACCTCCGCTTGGATTAGGTACGTCCTGGAAAAACGCGCTTGGGCTAGGTGGATTCAAACTATTCAAGAATCGGGATTACGCGGTTTTGTTTTCGGTCACCGGATTGTTTTCCGTGCCATTGATCGCCTTCTACATGTATTCGGCAGAGCTTTTCAAAGTGCTGGGAAACAAAGCGCCTACCGCATCAGTCAGCGTGGCTCAGTGGAGTGAAGTGGCTGCGATGTTTCTGTTAGGAGCCATGATGCTGAAATTCCGGCTCAAAACCTTGCTGATGTGGGGGTTGGGTTTGTCAGCCGTTCGTTATGCGATGAGTGGTTACGCGGGATTCAGTGGAATCATTGCTTGGCATTTTGCCGGCGTGGCATTGCATGGAGTTTGCTACACCCTTTATTTTGTCACCGCGCAGGTTTATTTGGATCGGAGAGTCGAACCGGCGATGAAAGGCCAAGCCCAAGGTTTGCTTGGGCTTATGTCATCAGGAATTGGTCCAATGGTTGGCGCTTATTTTTGCTCCAAACTCCATGACCTCTGTGTCGATGCGGATGGATACGGATGGGAAAATTTCTGGTGGGTGCTGGCTGGAATGATTGCCGTTTGCTGGGCTGCGCTTGGCCTGCTCTACAAAGGCACAAAGGTCACCGAATGATTGGCAATGACTTGAGTTTTAAAGGCGTTTGACGCGGTCCGCCCGCCTTTTTTTGTCAGCTTGTTGCATGGATTTTCGATCTCTTGCTTGCAGTGGGCGGATCGACATGAAAGCTTGTTCCCGATGAAAATAAAAACCTGTATCGCAATAGCGATTACCGCCTTAGTGTTTCAACTGAATGCGGCTCCCGTGCCACTTCAGTTGGCTCGTCCCGATGGTCAGCCTGGAGATACAAGTAAACCGGTTAAAGTTTATATCTTAGCGGGACAATCGAACATGGTTGGGATGGGTGATATTTCAGGTGCTAGTCCGCCTTACCCATGCGTCTATCTGTCTGCTGATCCAGCCGTGATTCCGGGTGAAATACCCGTTGGCACGAGTCGCTCGAAATCCGCTTGCAAATGGGTATGGAAAGGTGTGCCGGCACTGAAGGCCCATGGTGTCTATCAAGCAACCGATGCCAAGGCCGATGCCGGTGGGCGCGTTGCTATTCATAAAGGAACTTATGATCCCAAAGCGGACTATTCGACACGCACTCCGTCAAAAACCGTTAAGGTCGCTCTCGGTATGGTCGCGGCAACGATACCTGAGATGGATGGTCCCTGCGTATCTGTCGCGAATGCTTTTATCGATGTTCCGGAGACTGGCAACTACCTGGTTCACGTCGGCTTTGAGGACAGCACTCATGCGCTTGCGCTCATCGATGGCAAGGAAGTCTATCGCAAGGATATCGGAGGAAAGCCCGTGCTGACGAAAATCACCCTTGAAGCAGGCAAACGTCATCCCATTCAAATTACCTATTTCAAAGGTGGTTCCGCCGCTCTCTGGTTGGAGCGAATTGATTTGGTGGGCAAGGGTGATCTCATGACTTTAACCAAGAATGACAAAAAGTTTCCCTATCTGATCGATGATGCGGGTAACTGGACCGTCCGAAACGATGTTTATTTCCAAGAGGCGCGATTGACCGAGGGCGGCAAGGGCTGTCTGTTGAGTGCGGATTCTAACAAAAAATGTTTACCGAAGTGTAATTCCATCGGGCCTGAAGTCGGATTTGGATTTGTGATGGGCACATTCCATGATGAGCAGGTGCTACTGATAAAAACCGCCCAAGGCAATCGGTCTCTTCAATATGATTTCCGCCCGCCATCGAGTGGAAAAACCAGCGATAGCGAATTTGAGGGGTTTGAATACCGTGCCATGGTCAAGGGCGTGCACGAGACACTTGCCAACATTGACAAGGTGGTTCCCGGCTACAAAGGCCAGGGCTATGAGATTGCGGGTTTTGGATGGTTCCAAGGTCACAAGGACAGCGGTTCCACTAAGGAGGATTACGAAAAATGCTTGGTCAATTTGATTGGTGACTTGCGTAAGGAATTCAAGGCTCCGAAAATGAAAGCGGTTGTCGCGACGGTCGGATTTCATGGTTATCGCTTATCAAAGGGTCCTTGGCAGGGCGTGTGGGAGGCGCAGATGGCGGTTGGAGATCCCAAACAGCATCCGGAGTTTGCCGGATCGGTTGCCTCTGTGGATACGCGTGATTTCTGGCGGGAGATTGAGGAGTCCCCGCGCAGCCAAGATTACCATTACCATCGCAACCCGGAGACATATCTGCTGGTGGGTGAGGCGATGGGACGCGCGATGGTTCGTTTGGAGGGTGGTGAAGCGGCAGAGATTCCCAAATCGGATCGTGAAGCCAAGGTTGCCGCCGAACTTGTGGCCGAAGCGGCAAAAGTCGCCCCGACTGAAGCGCAGATCGCGGCATCACTTGCGGCAATCAAGCCGATGTTGTTAGATGGAATGCTTGCTGGATTTGTTGCTGATCCTCGCAACCAAAAGGCTTTGCAGAATCTGCTCAAGGGAGCCCAACCGAAGCCAAGTAAGACGCCGGAGTATTTGGATGATGCGATTGACGATGCCGTCGCCTACTTGCAGGCGGCGGGTATTCAGGATTACGATTGGAAACCGGTGGTCGCGGATATGAAGCATTCGACATGGGAATATTTCGCTTACGATTTGCCTAATAGCCCATACAAGAACAGCCCAGCAGCGGCACCATTGAATGAGGATGCCGGAGGCGCTGACAATGGCGAGGCGTCTGCCGCAAAATCGGCAAAAGTTGAAAAGGCCGCAAAAGCTCCGGCATTGTTTGAGATGAAACCGCCAACCGGAATGGAGAATTGGTTCGCTACCGAATTTGATGTGAAGAAAGCCGGATGGAAAAGCGGCAAGGCACCGTTCGGTATGCGGATGGAGCCTATGGTTCCGGAAAATCAGTCATGGATTTCCAAATATGTTTTGTATCCAACCAAGCGCACCATGCCGACCACCGTTTGTGACAATGATGTGTTGCTAATGCGTCAAACCTTCGAGCTTCCGGCCGCAAAGAAAGGTCATCGCTATCGGATCCGTGTGGACGGAAGTGTTCATGATAATTCGGGTGAAGGTTACGCCTTATATGTCAACGGCAAACATGTTGCCGGAATCAACAATGGGGTGGTGGCATGGCGTAAACAGGGACTGCGTGGCAGTCATGTATGGCAGGAATTCCTTGAAGATTTCAAAGGTGGTAAGGTGACCATTGGCTTGGCTAACTACCCGATGAACGATTGGAAATCGGATTACTTTATCCCTGCGATTGGGCCTTTAAGTGTGTGGGTTGAGGAACAGAAACTTCCGCCTTTCAGCGTGACGCCATAGGGTCGGTTCTAAATCAGCTCACAAGCAAGCTTGATGGCGGCGATCATGGAGGAGGGACTGGCGATCCCTTTTCCGGCGATCGCGAACGCGGTTCCGTGATCGGGGCTGGTGCGCGGCTTGGGCAGGCCGAGCGTCACATTTACCGCCTCGTCAAAATCTAACAGCTTCAGCGGAATGAGTCCCTGGTCATGATACATCGCTAGGACCGCATGATATTTGCCCTGAGCGGCATCGCGAAAAATTGCGTCTGGGACATGAGGTCCGGTGAAGGCGGCGATACCGCTTTGATTGAGTGCAAGTATGGCCGGAGCGATAACGTTTTGTTCCTCAGTGCCAAATGCCCCGTTTTCTCCAGCATGAGGGTTAAGGCCGCAAACGGCGATTTGCGGAGACGAAATGCCTTTTTTGAGTAAGAAATCCGCCGTAAGTTTTCCGATGGAGACGATGCTCTCCCGGGTGAGTGACTGCGGGACGTCGGCGAGCGCGATATGAATCGTGGCGAGTCCAACGGTGAGATTGGGTCCGGTCAGAAGCATGCCGGATTGGGTGAGCCCGAAAGCATGGGTGAAAAATTCGGTCTGACCGGGGAAAGGAAAACCGACCGATTGCAGACCTTCTTTGGAAACGGGTCCGGTGACGACAGCAGCGGCAGAACTTTCGCGGAGAAGACGGGCGGCTTCGTTTAGTGCGTTGAGCGCGGCTTGAGCGGATTGGCGGGTGGGTTTTCCGGGAGATCCGGCATTCCGATCCCCGATAACGCGGAAATCGAAGCCGGCAGGGAGTTTGCCGGAGGTAAGCGCGGCATCGATCACTTCCGGACCGATGCCGGCGGGGTCGCCAAGGGTGATGAGAATTTCGGGCACGAACTAGAGATGGACGTTGAAAGGCGCGTCTGCAAGTTGGAAGGTTGGGCAGGATGTTGAGTGAAGAGTCAAAAAATCGTTTCGGAGGAATCGCGCGTCTCTATGGAAGGCGGGCTTTGGTAAAGTTTTCCCAGGCGCGCGTGGTGGTGGTTGGGATAGGCGGGGTGGGCTCTTGGACGGTCGAGTCGCTGGCGAGATCAGGTATTGGTAAAATCCGTATGGTGGATCTCGATGAAATTTGCATTACCAATGTAAACCGCCAGCTACATGCGATGGATGGCCAGATCGGCAGACAGAAAACCGCGGCCATGGCGGAACGGGTTCGCGCGATTCACCCAGAATGTGAGATCGAAGTCATCGAAGGCTTTTTCACCGAACGCTCGATCGAGGAAGTCTTGGGTGGTGAAGTAGACGGTGTCATCGATGCTATCGACTCGATGCGGCACAAAGCCCTGTTGCTTGCCGAGTGTCGGAAACGTTGCTTACCGGTAGTGACGTGCGGTGGTGCTGGCGGTCGACGCGATGCAACCCGTATCAGCGTGCGGGATCTCGCCTTCTCCGGAAAAGACGCCCTGTTGCATCAGTTAAGGAAAAACTTGCGGAAGCATCATGGTTTTGATGCCGTGCCGATGGGATCGAAGCCCGGGGAGATGGGGATAAGAGCCGTGTTTTCAGATGAGCCGCCGATTTATCCGGGAAGCGATGGAGAGGTTTCCTGCGAGAAACCCGATGGTGCGGATATGCGTTTGAACTGCGAGACCGGCTATGGCACCGCCACTCATGTCACGGCTACTTTTGGGGTCGTCGCCGCGGGTGAGATGCTGAATCTGTTGGCTGAATGAGGCGAAAAGTTTTTGATTCTGTGCTTGGATTTTGGAATTGGAATTGTGGAGTAAGCGGATGTCAGAAACTCCCTATACCACTCCAATGGTTCAGCCGCCTATCATTCCAGCAACTTTACCTGTCACAGATGATATATCGAGACATATGCAGGGCGTGGTTTATCCGCTGCAACTTAGTTTCAAGCTGATTGCCCTGACGACTCAAGTCACGGTCACGGATGCAGCTGGACGCGTTGTGGTGCATACCAATCAGAAGTTTTTCAAATTGAAAGAAGAAGTCGCTGTCTTTGCTGATCGAACGAGAGCCGTGAAGCTGGCTGAAATTAAAGCCAATAAAGTGATTGATTGGTCAGCGAGATACAATTCGACCGATGTGTCTGGTCAGGCGATTGGTTCTGTGGGAAGAAAGGGCTGGAGATCGATTTGGAAGGCTCACTATGAGGTTTTCAATCCTGAAAACAACAACCCGGATTTTGTGATCAGTGAAGAAAATCCTTGGACGAAGTTCATGGATGGTTTGATAGGTGGAGTTCCAATTTTGGGAATGTTTTCCGGATATTTTTTTCATCCTAAGTATTTAGCGGTGAGCGCTGACGGAAGGCCTGTGATACGCTTAACGAAGCTGGCTGCGTTTTTTGAAGGAAAATTCCTCATCGAAAAAATTGACAACATGAGCCCTCGCGAGGAACTGAACCTAATTCTCTCCTTCTTCATGCTGGTGATGCTGGAAAGGCAGAGAGGGTAAAATTAAATTTCTAACAGACTTATCTGGTGTTTTGCTCCAAACGCGTCGCGAGTGGCGAAGGTCAATGATTCGATGTCAGTCATTGGAGCCAGGTTCTGCAACTTTGGAATCAGTTGGAGATGGATCGATGGAGGTTCTTGTTATGGTTTCGGTGAATTCCGGATCCGGTGTCCAGCAATCGTCGCTTTCCCAGATTTTTCTTGAGAGAAATCCGCCTTTACGAGCGGGTTGTGTTTGGACGTAGGGCATCAGTTTAGCCATGGGGAGGGATGTTTTTTAATGTTTTTCATTTATAAAGTCTGGTCGTGTCTAAATATCAAATTCAGATTTTGAAAACAAGATCGACGCTGGGCAGGGCGGAAAATACGCTTTCTTTGATTGATGATAAAGGCACTGGAACATTTCTTGGCGGAGGCGGGCTGGGTTGAGCGGTTTGGCGATGAGGCGCGGATGCTTGGCGGGCGTCTGGTCTCAAAAGTTCAGGCATTGAAATTGGACGGGGATGAGGAGATTCAAGCGCAGGCACGCGTTTTGGGTGAGAAAACGGAGGCTGCGTTTTGGCAGCAAGGTGGGCAGGTATCGTTTGAAACGGATTGCAGCTGCGAGGCCGGTGCGTTTTGTGAGCACGGTTTTGCCTTGCTTGGAAAAATGGCAAAATCGAAGCATTTGGAGAAAAGTTTGGGGCGGACTCCTGCCGAAGCGGTGGCCATGGAGCTGGGGAGAGGAGCGGGGGATACAGAGATCAAGGAATCGGGAGATGCGAAGATGGAGGGAGGAGGAGATGTGACCTTTGAATTGGTGGTGCGTAAGGACGCCGTGGATAAGGCGACGCTGATGTTGTTGAAATCGATGGGGCAAGAAGAGCCCAAGGAATGGATTTTTGCGGAAGCCTTTGTAAGCTGTGGCGATCAGCGGAAACCTTTGGCATCGGCTCGCGAGGATGGTAGGACGCCGAGAGAGCAACGAGCGATGCGCGAGCTACGCGATATCGGGCTGTCATCCATGCAAACCAATCCGGCGTGGCGTTTTTTACTGAGCATGATATCGCGCTCCGTCGAGGCGGCGGGTGAAAATGACAAATGGTTTCCTGATCCGGGTCGGATCCCAGTGGATACGTTCTGGCACCAGTTTCGTGGCGAATTCAGGGAAACGCTGGAAGCCAGCGGGTGGAAGGTGAAATTTGAAGAGGGTGTCGGCCATCAGGTGCACGATGCGGATCCGGAGAAATGGCAAACTCGTCTGACGGGTGAACAGGATGACGAGCCCTATGTCGGAGATTTTTCGGACGGTGGATGGTTCAGTTTGTCAGTTGGATTCGATGTTGATGGCGAGCGTTACGATTTGATGCCGATCCTGGCCGGTTTGTTGAAACAGGATTTTTTGGAAGAAACCTTGGATCGGCCGAATCAGGGATTTGTTTATGCGCCGTTGCCCAATGGTGATGCGTTAAAGTTGCCGATTGGAAGAGTGCGTCGTTTGCTCCGGCATTTATCGGCCTTGGTGGATCCCAAATTTTTCGGAAAAGCGCGGGTGCACGCGTTGGATGCGGCAGCGTTAGCTGGTCTGGAGGGCTTGGGAATCGAGGCCCCGAAAGGTCTGGCCAGGCTCAAAGAGCGCTTGGAACATTTCTCAAAAGTCGATGAAGTGGAAACACCGGAGGAGATTAAAGCGACTTTAAGGGATTATCAGAAATCAGGATTTCAATGGATGCAATTTCTGGCGAGTCATGGGCTGCATGGAATTTTGGCGGATGATATGGGCTTGGGGAAAACCTTGCAGACCCTGGCGCATTTGATGGCGGAAAAAAAGAGCGGACGCAGTGGCGGTCGACCCTCGCTGGTCATCGCGCCAACCTCAGTGGTTCCGAACTGGCGTGCAGAGGCGGTCAAGTTCGCGCCGGGTTTGCGGGTTCTGGTATTGAATGGAGCGGATAGAAAAAAATATTACCGTTCCATTCCGCATGCCGATTTGGTGATCACGTCCTTCGCTCTGCTGCAGCGGGATATCGCAAAACTGCTTGCCTACGAGTATCACATCTTGGTTTTGGATGAGGCTCAGTATATCAAGAATCCACGAGCGAAGGTCGCTCAGGCGGCATGTCAGGTCATAGCGAGGCATCGCCTGTGTTTGTCCGGAACTCCGATTGAAAACCATCTCGGCGAGCTGTGGAGTCTCATGCATTTTTTGATTCCCGGATTTCTGGGGACGGAAGATGCGTTCAATCGAAATTTCCGCAAGCCCATCGAAGACGAGGGTGATGTTGAGAAAAACGCGATATTGAAAAAACGGATCGCGCCATTGGTGCTGAGGAGAACCAAGGATCAAGTCGCCAAGGAGCTGCCTCCAAAAACTGAGATGGTGCATTTGATCGAGCTATCGAGTGATCAGAAAGATCTCTATGAAACTGTGCGTGCGACCATGGATAAGCGGGTGAGAGCGGCGATTGCCGCACGCGGAATCGAACAATCACAAATCGTGTTTTTGGATGCGTTGCTGAAACTTCGGCAGATCTGTTGTGATCCCCGTTTATTACCCGAGGATTTTGCCGCCGGAATTCATAGCTCCGCGAAATTGGATTATTTGAAAGAGATGTTAGATACGCTGGTCGAGGAGGGACGCAGTATTCTCGTGTTTTCCCAGTTCACGACCATGCTTGGATTGATTGAGGAATATTTGATAAAAACAAAAGTTCCGTATCTCAAATTGACGGGTGGATCGAAAGACCGGGGTAAGTTGGTGGAACAATTTCAGTCCGGTAAATTCCCCGTGTTTCTCATTTCCCTCAAGGCGGGTGGCACCGGCTTGAACCTAACGGCAGCGGATACGGTCATTCATTACGATCCCTGGTGGAATCCGGCAGCAGAGGCACAGGCGACAGATCGCGCGTATCGAATTGGACAAGATAAGCCGGTGTTTGTTCATAAGCTACTCTGCCAGGAAACTGTCGAGGAGCGCATCCATCGTTTGCAACTTGATAAAGCCAAGCTTGCAGAAGGCTTGTTGGCGGACGCGGATGTGGTGAGAAAAATCGATGCGACGATGATCCAAGAGTTGCTAAGCTGAACTAGAGATCTTTCAAGATATCGTCCATGGCGTCGATGAGTTCCTGCATGGTGGTCTCGGTTTCGTTGCCCATGTTGGAGATACGGAAGGTTGTGCCTTTGACTTTGCCATAACCGCCGTTGATCAGGAAATTGTATTTGGTTTTGAGAGCCTTGATGAAACCGCTGAGATCCAAGGTTTCCGGAGTGGCGAAGCATGTGAGCGCAAAAGAGCGATGGCCTTCCGGAGCGAAAAGCTTGAAACCATGTTTTGTACCCCATTCGCGGATCATCGCGTTGGTTTTTGCGTGGCGTGTCTTACGCGCGGCAAAGCCTTCTTCAGCGATTTTTTCGAGAATGTATTGAAGACCGAAAAGAAGTGAGATCGCGGGAGTGGTAGGGGTATTGTTCGCGGCGTCGTTTTTGGCAAACTCTAGGAAATCAAAATAATACCCGCGGTTAGGAATAGTTTTTGCACGTTCCATCGCGGCTTCAGAAACCGCGAAAACCGCGAGACCGGGTGGAAGTGCGAGGGCTTTTTGAACCCCAGCGAGGCAGACATCAATACCGTGTTTGTCCATGTCGATATCGACGGTCGAGAGAGAGGAGACCGTATCGACGATGAGCATCGTGTCGGGAAATGATTTCACCGCAGCGGCGATTCCCGCGAGGTCGTTGAGGACTCCGGTGGAAGTTTCCGAGTGGATGAATGTAACGGTATCGAATCCACCTTCTGCAAGTTTCGCGCGGACTGCATCAGGGCTAATGGCCTGACCCCACTCGACTTGGACGGCTTCAGCTTCCAATCCGCATTTTTTTGCGACATCCAACCATTTATCGGAAAACGCTCCGCAGCAGAGGCAGAGAACTTTTTTTCTGCCGAGGTTGCGAAGGGCGCCTTCCATCACGCCCCAGGCGGATGAGGTTGAGAGAAAAACGGGTCGGGTGGTTCCGAAGATTTCCTTGAGACCGGGTTGGAGGGAAGCGTAAAGGTCCTCGAAATCCTTACCGCGGTGTCCGATCATGGTGTGGGACATGGCGGCGAAGGTTTCCGGTGAGACATCGACGGGACCTGGGCTGAAAAGTTTTGGGGAAGACATGGATGAGTGAAGAGTGAAGAGTGAAAATTGGAATTTCAGATCAAGCTATATGAACGAAGCAGCGCGCGGAGGGAGTTTTCGTTGGATGCTGACAAGGGTGCGAGTGGCAGACGGAGTTCTGGGCTGCAGTGCCCTTGTAAGGCGACGGCTGTTTTGATGGGAACTGGGTTCACATCCAGCGACATCAAACCGCGCATCAGCGGATAGTAATGTTTTTGCAGGGTGAGGGCTGCGGCAAATTCACCAGCAAGGCAGTGATTGACGAGTTGCGTCATGATTTCTGGGATGAGGTTGGAGGCAACGGAAACCAGTCCGTTTGCACCGGCGGCAATGAAAGGAAGCGTAAGCGGATCATCACCGGAGAGGATGCCGAAGCCATCAGGGAGAGCCTGGACGAGCTGGTTGACTCGATCGACCGAGCCGCCGGCTTCTTTAATGGAGGTGATGTTTTTACAATCCGCAGCGAGGCGGGCGGCAGTTTCCGCTGCGATCTCGATACCCGAACGACCCGGCACGCTGTAAAGCATGATGGGAAGCGATGTGGCATCTGCGATGGCTTTGAAATGGAGATAAAGTCCTTCTTGGGAAGGCTTGTTGTAGTAGGGGCAAACTTGCAGCGAGCCGTTTGCGCCGGCTTGTTCAGCTGCTTGGGTGAGTTCGATGGCTTCAGTGGTGGCGTTGGCGCCAGTGCCAGCGATAACCAAGCAGCGACCTGCGGCAAACTCCACGGCGAGTTTAATGACTTCGATATGCTCCACGGTTCCGAGAGTTGGAGACTCGCCAGTGGTGCCACAAGGGACAATTCCCGTGATTCCTCCTGCGATCTGTCTTTCGATGAGTGTGCGATATGCCTCGGTGTCGATTTTTCCGTTACGGAAAGGGGTGATGAGGGCGGTATGTATGCCGGAGAAATTCATGACAGGGAGAGGATGAGGAAAAATGATCGAAAGTAAACCGTGTTCATACCGGAATCTTGGCTAAGAAAAAAAGAACCGCGGATGAACGGGCCAACATGGATAAAAATCATGGAATATTGCGGCTGGAAAAGCCGATGTTGGATTCTCTTACGGAAAGATAAGAGATTTGGGAGGGTGGGCGCCTCTTTATTAGGATTTAGAGTTTAAAGTTTAGAGTTTAAAACTTCGTCCAAGACTTCGAGGGCTCGTTGGTTTTCGGCGGGGGTGCCGATGGAAATTCTAACCCAATCCGGGAGTTTGTAACCCGACATGGCGCGGATGATCACTCCTTTATGAAGCATGTTCTTGAAGACTTGATCGCCGTTTTGAACCCGCACGAGGATGAAGTTTGCGACAGATGGGACGTATTCAAGTCCGCGTTCCTTGAAAGCTTTTTCGTAAAAGTCGAGGCCTTGACGGTTGATCTCGCGGGTTTTCCGGATGTGATCCTCATCGTCCAGCGCAGCGAGCGCTGCGGCCTGAGCAAGCGCGTTGGTATTGAAAGGTTGGCGGGCCTTCTGGAGTAGATCGGCGATGGGTTTTGGCGCGATGCCATAACCGATGCGCAAAGCGGCGAGGCCATGAATTTTTGAGCAAGTCCGCAACACAATGACATTTTTTCCTGCACGAACATGTTTGAGAACATCCGGTGGGGTGTCCAGAAACTCGAAGTAAGCTTCATCGAACACGGCGATCACGTGAGCGGGGAGTTTTTCAACGAAGCGATCAATGGCCTCCTGAGTGACGACCGTGCCCGTGGGATTGTTGGGGTTAGCAACAAACACGAGACGAGTCTGGTCCGTGATCGCCGCGGCCATCGCATCGAGATCGTGGATGAATTTCGGATCATCGACCTCGACATATTTCGCGCCGAAAAGCGTGGCCATTAACTTATAAACAACGAAGGCGTGTTTGGCGGCGATGAGCTCGGCATCGCGATTCAGGAAGGTGTGACAGAGAAGCTCGATGATTTCGTTAGAGCCGTTGCCGAGGATGATGTTGGAAATATCGAAGCCAAGTTTTTCCGCAATGGCGGAGCGGAGCTTGAATCCGCCGCCGTCCGGATAAATGTGGGCTTGGGAAATCGCATCGCGCATGGCCTGTTGGGCGAGCGGGGAGGGGCCGAGAGGGTTTTCGTTGGAGGCAAGCTTGATGATGGATGCCGGATCGAGACCGAGTTCACGGGCGGTTTCCTCGATAGGTTTTCCGGGTTCGTAGGCAACTAGGTCACAAACGAAGGAGTTGGCAGAATCGGAAATAGGCATGCCGGAAATAGAGTTTAGTTCCATCGGAATGTCGAGCGGAAGGAATGACACTTCGCAAACTTCAATGCGGCCCGCCAACCCCTTGAATGACCTCATTGAATTTACAATCTTTGTCACGGCCACGACAAAGATTGTAATGGCGTATTAAGCGAAAAGGCTAGATTGGGATATTTTGTGGGATGATCTCAAGTATGGCATGACCTCAAAGATCGCGGCTACGTCGGGATTCGGGATGGAACCTCAAGTCAGGGACTTCGCCCAAGTTTCTGGTTGGAAGCCAACGAGAGTTTTGGATTTTGAAATGAGAAAGGGGCGTTTGATCAGGTTGCTGTTATTTGCGAGAAGATCGAGAGCTTGCGCGTTCGAGAGAGTGGAGATTTTTTCCTTTAGGTTTAAGGAGCGGTAATCTTGGCCAGATGTGTTGAAAAGCTTGCGGGTGTCTCCATTTAGGCTGGCGAGGGCGCGTTTGAGATCGGCGAGGCTGGGTGGGGTTTCGCGGATGGGGATTTCATGGAAAGGGATTTGGTTTTCGGTAAGCCATTTGGTGGCTTTGCGGCAGGAGTCGCAGGTTTTGAGGGTGTAGATGCTGATCATGCGAAGACGCTAGACTTGGAGATGCGAGACACAAGATTAGAGATTAGGAGAGGAACCGCATGAACAAAAAAATCCCATCATCACGCGGAGGTGATGATGGGATTTTGCTATACTACTATTAAACCGGATGGGGGAATTAGAAGTGGTAGATCAGACCGGTCGTGAGGCCGTAACCGAAGTCATTGGGATGGGTGATGGGGAAGAAGTAACCCGCGCGGATATCGCAGTTTTGGGCAAGACCGTAGGTGACGCCGACGAGTCCTTCGAGATTGATATCGCCATCGTCTGCACCGTTGATTGGGGTGTGTCCAGTGACTTCAAGGTGAAGGTGAAGCATGCCAGCTGTATTGCATTTGCCGCCTGAATGGTCGTGACCTGCGTGGTTTTCACCGAGGGATTTCACCAGCCC
Organism: Prosthecobacter debontii; assembly: GCA_945873125.1. Lineage (GTDB taxonomy): Bacteria > Verrucomicrobiota > Verrucomicrobiia > Verrucomicrobiales > Akkermansiaceae > Luteolibacter. The sequence continues at coordinate 16,402 of CAMCBV010000015.1, read as the reverse complement.
GAGACCGTAGACGAGTTCGGTTTCGTTAGCATCGAAACCATGTTCGACGGCGACGATGGAGTTCAGAGTGAAATGGTTTCCGAGATCATTCCACATGGCGATGCCAGGTGCGATGGCGGTATCGCCACCAAAATTTCTACTGCCTGTGGGGAGGGCGATTTCGGCTTGAGCGGTGAGTAGAAAGCGATCGCTCTCGATCAGGAGGGCACGTGGGACGATGGTGAGGTCTCCGAAGCCTGATTTGGTCGAAACGCCCTCTTCGTCTTCCCAAGCGTATGGAACTTCGACGATCATGCCGAGGCGCTTGGTGAAGGCCCATTCGAGTTCGATTTCGGTCTCGTGCTCGGTGAAGCCATCACCATCGATGAAGGTGTGATCGATGAACAGATCACGACCTGAGAAAGCTGGCTCGATGCCGAAGGAATGGACATAGGGTGTGCCGTTCTTGCTGGCGTGAATGTGAGTAAAGGGAGCCAGGAATTCAGTGGCGAAGGCACCCGATGAGAGGGCTGCGGATACGATGAGGGATGAGGTGATATTTTTCATAACTGGGGCTTTCTAACGCAACAAAATCGCGTTTCAAGATAAAAATGCGAAAAATATGCGTTAGCGAATTTGTTGTGAGAGAGGGAGTTGAATTTAAGCCATGAGCCCCATCTCCCATTTTGGGAAAGGGTCTGGGAATTTCCTTTCCCAATCGGTGGGTGAAGAGTTGTATTCCTCGGGGGTGAGCAGGGCAGCGTCGAACATCTGGGTTAGATGATTGCGATCCATGTTGGTGCCGATGAGGACAATTTCCTGACGGCAATCTCCGTTGGGTTCTTGCCAAACGGCATCGATGCTTCGGGCATCATCCGGCCATTGTGTTTTTGGGACGGCGGCCCAGAAATGGCCGGCGCATTGGTGTTTGCCGATGGCGCCGGCTTGAGACCAGAAGCCGGCGTATTTGAGGCGTGTTGCTAGCCAGAAGATTCCCTTGGAGCGAATGACTCCCGGCCATTCTTGATTAAACACATCGAAGATACGCTGGGGGTGAAAGGGAATGCGGCTATGGTAGACAAAGTTGGAAATCCCGTATTCTTCGGTTTCCGGGGTGTGTTCAACGAGAGAGTCAAGCCAACCCTCGTGTTGTTCAGCGAGTTTTTGATCGTAGAGGCCGGTGTCCATGACAGCGCTTAGTGGCACTTGCGAATGGAGCGTATCGTAGATTTTCGCTTGGGGATTGAGGGCACGGATCATGCCGTGGATGGTGTGAAGTTGCTCTTCACTGACGAGATCGGTTTTGTTCAGGAGGATGACATTTGCGAAATCGATTTGATCGCTGAGCAGATCGACGATGGTGCGTTCGTCCTGTTCGCCCATGGATTCACCACGATCCTTGAGTTTATCGATGGCACTGAAATCGCTAAGGAAATTCAGGGCGTCGACCACGGTGACCATGGTGTCGATCTCTGCGATGTCGCCTAGCGATTTTCCGGACTCGTCCTGGAAGGTGAAAGTTTCCGCTACTGGCATGGGTTCGGAAACTCCGGTGGACTCGATGAGGAGGTGATCGAAGCGGCCTTCGCGGGCGAGCTTGCCGACTTCTTCTAACAGATCTTCACGCAAGGTGCAACAGATGCAGCCGTTGGTCATTTCAACCATTTTTTCCTCGGTGTGGGAAAGTGCGGCGTCGCCATTTCTAACAAGATCGGCATCAATGTTGACTTCCGACATATCGTTTACAATGACGGCAACGCGTTTGCCTTCACGATTGCGGAGAATGTGATTGAGGAGGGTGGTTTTGCCTGAGCCGAGGAAACCGGAGAGGACGGTGACGGGTAGTTTGCGGGTGGAGTGCATGGTTTTGGATCGTTTAGAAGATGCTGAATTTTTGGATGGGTTGAAGGACAATAGGTTTTCTCCATGAGGTTGAGGCATTCGTTCCAGAATGAGGGATTCATGGCATCGTAACGGGTTGTTTCCGGGCCGGTGATGGTGGTGAAAAGGATGTTGCTTGGTTCTTCGACGAGTTCTTCAAAGAGGCGGGTCAGGACATGGGCGTGAATTTCGTCACGAGTGTTGGGCATAGGTATGCCTGTGCCGCCTTTTGCGTGATCTCGCAGAGCGGAAATGACAGAGCGGAGGTCTTCGCCGTTGAATTCGATGCCGAGGGGGATGGCTGAAAGGCGGTGTTCCTCAACGATGGCTGCGAGGCGTTTGACGATACGTTTCGCTTCACCTTTGCGATCTTCGAATTCCTGCTCTTTCTCCGAAATGATCGGTTCAAGAGAATCTTTATCAAAGAAAGCAGGAATGTTAGGAGGTAAAATGGGGTGGGTCATTTAAGCTTTTGGTTCGCAGGTTTTGCAGCGGCGGAAATAGCAAATATTTCCGAGGTGGGTAGCTATGAGAGCGATGCCCCCAAGGGTGGTGACGATGCTTGCGAGCGGGATATGCAATCCGATTTTGTTGGAGTCTGTGCCTGCAACCAAAGATGGGCAGCAGCTATCGGCGCATTCGTTGTTTTGTGAGAATGTCGCAGTATTTCCTGAGCCGGACCATAGAGTTTCCCAAGATGTGTAGTGTTCGATTTGTATGCCTTGATTCGTTAGATTGCTGTAGGGGATGACGGCTCCGATCAGGATGAGCATGATGCCTGACACGCCGCATGCGAGGATCCATTTCCGCTGATGGATTCGATAGCCTTTGAAAAGCATGTATGCAGCTATGGGAATGACGATGAGTGCAACGATCCAGTGAGAAGCGGGATGAGCCCACATGCGACTGAATGAGGGAGTTAATACGATGAGTAAAGGTGTGAGCAGACAGTGAACGGCACACAGCACGGAAGCGATCACGCCGATAAGGTCGGGATCGATTTTCTGGGAATCGTTATTTTTGATAGTGAGGCAAGTGTTGGTCATCTTGAATCAGCGGGAAGGGGGACGTAAGAAGTGTTTTGGACGTGGGGTGTTGCAGGAGTTTTCAATGAGCATGGATAGCCAAGCGATTGCATCGGTGGGAGGGAGCCAAGGTTTTGACTTGGAGAGGGATTTGTAGTTTCGGTAGCAGTTGGCGCGATAGGCGCTTCCCATTTCTGCGGCGACGCAGGCCTCGTGATGAAGCCACCAATCAAGAAATGGACTCATGAAAGAGAAATCCTCTACTAGCTTGGCATTAGATAACTTTTCTTTATCCCATTCGCCTGGGATTGGCGGTTGTGTATCATGCCATAGAAAGCATTTGTTGGCTGGTCGGATATAAATGAAACCGGGATCGCGGTTTTTTGGAATATACCCGACGCAGGCGCCGTGGAGAAAAATTTCGCCGTTCTGCCACGGATAGGAGTAGCAACTGGTGCCTTTGAGTCCAGGAGAGGGTTTTTTGGTGAATCCACTTTTCTGGAATAGGTTTCCCGATGAAATGGCAGCGTCCATGCCCCAGAAGAACATTTGCTGATTAAATGCAGCATTGAGATCGCGAATGTTGGCCGTTGCGGAATTTGGATTCTTCGTTTGAGTCGCGGTGCTATTCATTTAATGCAAATTACTTGCGTTAAATACTAATGCAAGTAATTTGTGTTAAATGAGCTTTAGTGTATATCCTTTTGATGGAGGGGCTGAATTTTTTTGGATAGGGATGAGGCGACTGCAAATCCCCTAGACCACTGGAACAAAATGTTCCAGCCACATACTGGGACTGCAAGTCCCAGCCACGTCACAGTTTTTCTAACAAGGAAGCATGAAAGCCGTCGAAGCCGGTTTCGGAGGGGAGGAGGTTGTGTTGAGAGATGAGGCGGTATTGGTCGGGGCGGTTTTTTAGGAACTTGGCGACTTGGTCTTGGTTTTCCGAGGGAAGGATGGAGCAGGTTGCGTAGAGAAGTTTTCCGCCGGGTTTGAGCATGCGTGGGTAGGTGGCGAGGAGTTCGGCTTGAATAGAGCGGACGCGATCGAGGGCGGCGGGTTTGAGTCGCCATTTGAGATCGGGCTGGCGTTTTAACGTGCCGAGGCCGGAGCAAGGGGAATCGATCAATAGCGAATCCGCGATGTTTTCGAAATCGGTGGGTGTGGTTTCGTTGATGACTTTGGGAGAGATCTCGGAAGCTCGGGCGTGCTTTGCACGGGTTTGTAGAGAAGCGAGTTTTTTAGGATCGACATCCATGGCGAAGATTCTGGCTTCGTTGTTGGAGAGTGCGCAGAGGTGAAGTGCTTTGCCGCCGGCGCCAGAGCAGGCATCGATGATGCGTTGACCGGGTTTGGGGTCTAAAAGCGGCGAGATGAATTGGGAGGACGGATCCTGGATTTCGATCCGACCGTCGAGGCGCAGAGATTTGGGTAACATTTTCCCGGGAGGCAGGGCGAGGGCGTCGGGGTGATTGGGGAGGGTGGTGGTTTCGACGTTGTTTTCCGCGAGCCATGTCTGGGCTTTTTCGCGGGTGGTGATAAGGGTGTTAACGCGGAGAAATACCGAGGGCTTTTGATTGAGGGCGATGAGCTGCGGTTCCCAGAGATCGCCGAGTTCGGCTTGTCCGACTTGGTCGAGCCAATCGGGGATGGATTGGCGGACGGCGCGGGGTTGATCGGTGAGGAGGGGTTGGTGGGCGAGAATCTCATCGGCGGGGCGGCCGTTGTAGGTGTGCCACTCGGGAAGTTCGTAACCCATCAGGAGCCATTGGGCGGTGAGGAGGGAGTTGGTTTCCTCGGAATCGACGAGAAACGCAAGTGCGCGGCGCCAGCGGGTGGTTTCAAATAAAGATTCGGCGACAAAAGAGCGATCGCGCTTGCCCCATTTCGGGTTTTGATCGAACGCGGCGGCAAGTTCGTGATCGAGGACGCGATGGTGAACCAAGACGGATTTGGCGATTTCGAGAGTGGAGGCGCAGAGGTGGCGGTGAAGTTTCATGAAATTTTAAATTTTAAACTCTAAACCTCAAGGGGAGGAGTTGTTTTGGGAGAGTTGAGAGAGGGAAGCGGTGTTAAGAAAGAGATATTTTTGAGATTTAAAGTTTAAGGTTTAGAGTTTTCTGCTGAGGATGCGGCGTGGCTAAGGTTCATTTAAAATATCAGACGTTTCATCCTTCGATCTGGCCGAAGATGGTGGGTGAGGTTTCCCGGGATGCAAAGGCCGGAGATTTGGTGGAGGTTTTTGGCAAACAGGGGACACGGTTCGGCTGGGGCTTGTGGAATCCAAAGGCGCGGATGCCGCTGCGGATCGTGAGTCACTCGATGGAGGATTTGGATGAAACGTTTTTTGAAAACGCCATTACTCGTGCGGGAACACTGCGGCGTGAGGTTTTGAAACTGGATGCCGAGACGGATTGTTACCGGTGTGTGCATGGTGATGCGGATTTCTTGCCGGGGATGGTCGCGGATAAATTCGGCGATGTGCTTTCGGTGGAAATCACGGCGTTCGCGGCGTGGATGCGTTTGGAAAAATGGCTGCCGCTGATGCATCAAGCATTTGGAACCAAGCGGGTGGTTGTGCAGATCGACAGTGATTTGGCGAAGATTGAGGGCATTCCCAGATCGGGTGGGGTGCAGAGTGATGCAGTGCGATTGGTCAAAGTTGTCGAAAACGATGTGAGGTATGAGATCGATTTTTCGCAGGGCCACAAAACAGGATTTTTCTGTGATCAAAGAGACAACCGGAAAAAATTTCGTGGGATCGTGGAGGGGAAAACCGTGTTAGATCTATGTTGTTACTCGGGAGGATTTTCCGTGTCGGCAGCGTTGGGTGGTGCGAGTGAAGTGACTGCGGTGGACCTCGATGAAGCGGCGATCGCGATGGCGAAGCGCAATGCGAATTTGAACAGCGCGAAGGTCAAGCTCACGCATGCGGATGCGTTCACATGGGTAAGAACGATGCTGGAAAATGGCCGGAAGTGGGATGTGGTAATGGTGGATCCTCCCAAGTTCATGTTCGGAAAAGAGGATGAGATCGGCTACGCGAAGTATCATGATCTGAACAAGCTCGCCTCTCAGTTGGTCGAGAAAGACGGGGTCATGGTGACGTGTTCGTGTTCGGGTCAGCTCGGGGTTGAGGCGTTTGAAAATATCGTAACGGGTGTCATTCACCGGCAGGACAAGCGCCTTCAGGTATTCGACCGGACCGGAGCAGGCGGCGATCACCCGACACTCTCGAATTATCCGGAATCGCGGTATTTGAAGGCGATTTGGGGAAGGGTGCTCTAGAAGGGTGAATGGTGAATGATGAAGAGTGAAACAAAAGAGCGCGAGTGGACTCACGCGGTCCGGGGCTAAAGTTTGCTTGCGGAGTGGGATTTTAAGTCGCTAGCGTGGCGGTCGAGTTTTTTCACGATGGATTTTCCAATTACACGAATCAAGGGTGGCGTTAGTGCCGCCAAGGGTTTTCTAACAAGTGCGGTGAGCTGTGGGATTAAAAATCCCGACAGTGATCGCTTGGATCTCGCCTTGATCTATTCGGAGAAGCCTTGTCGTTCTGCTGGAACATTCACGACCAACAAAGTCAAAGCTGCTCCGGTCAAAGTGACACAGAGCCATTTGAGAAAAGGATCATTGCGAGCGGTGGTGGTGAACTCGGGAAATGCGAATGCGTGTACAGGCATGCAGGGCCTTCACGATGCAACGGCGATGTGTGAAAGCGTGGCAGGTGAGTTGGGCCTGAAAAAATCTCAGATCGGGGTTTGCTCGACGGGTGTGATTGGCTTGCCGATGCCGATGATGCGTTTGACACCGAAGATTGAGGATTTGGTTGGCAGACTTGCGGTAAAGCAGGGCAATCATGTGGCAAGGGCGATCATCACCAGTGATACTCACGAAAAGGAAATCGCAATCTCATTTGATATGGGTGATCACCGGGTAAGGATTGGTGGTTGTGTCAAAGGGGCGGGAATGATTTCCCCGAGCATGGCGACGATGCTTTGCTTTATCACGACGGATGCGAATTTGTCCCAAGACTGTCTGCAAGGCGCCGTCCAGGAATCTGTGGAGGAGAGCTTCAACCGCATCACAATCGATGGCGACATGAGCACCAATGATTCTGTGATCGTTTTGGCCAACGGCGCGTCCGGCATGCCTGTAGCTAGAAGAGGCGGCAGTGCCTGCCATCAATTTCGTAACGCGCTCCGATGGGTCATGCTCGAGCTTGCGAAGGCGGTCGTGCGTGACGGCGAGCGCGTGACGAAATTCGTGACGGTGAATGTCAAAGGTGCACGCACCCATATTGATGCAAAAAAAGTCGCGGAAGCGGTCTGTAAAAGCGCCTTGGTGAAAGCGTCATGGAATGGTGGCGATCCGAACTGGGGCCGCATCATCCATGCGGTGGGCTACTCAAGGGCGCGAATTCGTGAAGAGTTGATCGATATTTACATCGGCGGTAAGGCGGCCTGCCTCGGTGGGCTTCAGGCAGAAACCCCCATGGATGATCTTCGCGAGGCGGTTTCCCAACCTGAGTTTGAAATCGATATCGATCTCAACCAAGGACAGGCAACCTACACGATGTATTCCAGCGATCTCTCGCCGGAGTATGTCGATTTCAATCGCTCCGAATACGCATATTGGAAGCAGGCGCGGAAGGATGGGTTGGTTTGAAAATTTTAAATTTTAAACTCTAAACTTCAAGGAAGAGAGGGATTGGATTGCAGCGATGAAAGAATGGCTGCCCATGACTGTTAGAAATCGCGTGGCGTTGAGGATTGCGATGTTGTCGATGGGGATTTTCAAAAACGAACTCGAACTTCGACGTGATCTAGAGATAAAGAAGATAATGGGTGGGGATGTTATGGCGCCATATGAGGCAGGGACGCTTGTCCCAAGCGTCCACATCTCGCGGATTTAAATAACGGAAAGCAACCGAAGGCATATGTAGACGCGTTAGATATGGACGTTTAGGATAAACGTCCCTGCCTATGATAATTTTGTCCTACCGCCGTTCGCCTTGCGCATTGGCTCGAAAATCGAGTCCATGCCGCACTCTTTGATTTCGCAGACATGCGCCATGAGCTCACCGAGTCGGCCTTTGGGGAAGGTGCGTTGTTTGAACCAGAGCAGGTATTCCTCAGGTAAATCGAAGATAGGGACGCCATGGGGCGGGTATTTTTCTTTCCCAAACATCCCGAAAGGCATGTGGGTGCGGTGGATTTCCATCAAAAGATTGCGGAAATCCTCACGGTCGATTTGAGAAATTTCAAATTTCAAAATACAAGTTGCAATAAGGAGGTTGAGGAAGACAGGACTTGCGGGATGGAGGGAGTTGGTTAGGTTTGGCGGGTGAAGATTAAGTTTTTACATACTCGCATCAGGGTCAAAAGTTTGGAGGAGTCGATTTCATTTTATGAGAAATTAGGTTACCGCCTCGCTCAGCAAAAAGATTCGCCACAGGGGAATCGTTTGGCATTTATGGAGCTTGAGGGGAATGATGTTTTTTTAGAACTGACGTGGTCGGCAGAATACGAGCATCGCTGCCCTGAGGATTTGATGCATACCGCACTGGGGGTTGCCGATATTATTGAATACTGCGATGGATTGGAAAAGGGCGGGATTGAAATTTGGCCGACGGGTTGGCGTGAAAAATTTACCAAGGGCGAACGCAAGATGGCGTTTGTGACGGATCCGGACGGCTATGAGGTTGAGATACTGGAATTGTGAAATGAAAAGACGGGTTCCATGGTTATCGATCCTGTGGGGGATGGGGTTGTTTAATTTTTCCCAGACAGAGGCCGCCGCTTTTTCGTTGAATGAAAAGAAGGCCCCTGAAAACCAGGCGGATCTGATGCTAATTCAAGAAGCACTGCTTGCTGCTTTGCCAAAGGCGAGAGAAGCGACGGTTTCGATTGATATCGGAAACGGCTTTGGCAGCGGGGTGATCGTTTCCAAAGAGGGTTTGGTCATGACGGCTGCGCACGTCTCGGGTGGTGTTGAAAAAAAAGTCACAATCATCATGCCGGATGGCAAACGACTCAAAGCGAAGACTTTGGGTCTGATGTCTGAGACGGATGCCGCCATGATACAAATTACGGAGCCCGGCGAGTATCCGTTTGTGGAGTTGAATCGTACGGGCCAAATCAAATTGGGCGATTGGGTTTTCTCCCTCGGACATTCGGGCGGCTTCAACAAAGACCGTGGAGCTGTGGCTCGTCTGGCGCGTTTGGTGGGGATTAAAAACACCACTTATCAAACGGACGGAACTCTGATCGGTGGAGATTCGGGAGGGCCTTTGTTTGATATCGAAGGCCGGCTCATCGGGATTCATTCGCGGGTGGGTCCACAACTTCCTGTCAACATGCATGTGCCGGTGCAGGTGTTTTTGGATCACTGGGAGCCCTTGATGAAATCCGAATTCATCGGTGAAGGGCCTTTTGCGCAGCGCCCCGTCAAGGGCAATGGCATGCTCGGAGTGGCGACGAAGTCGGTTGAAGCTGGTTTGGAAATTACTAAGATTGGAAAAAATTCAGCGGCGGAAAAAGCGGAGCTCAAGGTTGGCGATGTGATCCGTAAAATGGACGGTAAGGAAGTGAAGACGCGTGAAGAACTTCAAGCGGTGATCAAGGATAAGTCGGCGGGGGATGAGTTGGAGTTGGAAATTTCAAGAGATGGAAAAGAACAAAAAATCACCGCTGAACTTACTGAGCGTTAAGTGGATCGTCCTGTTAGTAGGGTTTTTCAGCGCGGAAATGCTCGTTGCCCAGCAATCGCTGGAGACTCCCTATCGTCTGACAGGCTCATTCATCACGGATTTGTTTGAGCCACAGCGGCAGGTGATTCAGGCATGCAGCGCCGTGATTTATGACAAGAATGCTGAAATCGCTTACGGAATCGTTCTTTCCAAAGACGGATACATTCTGACCAAGGCCAGTGAGATAGATCATAAAAAAACGCAGGACGCTGGGAAAGAACCTCCCATACCGGAGGTTAAAAACCTGAAATCGGTCGTGCCGGATGAAGATACCGCACCTTCGATCAAGCTATCCGTGCGGGTGGATAAGCAATCCTTCGATGAGGTGAAAGTGATCGCGGTGGATCCGCTTTGGGATGTCGCGTTGCTCAAAGTGGAGGCACAGGATCTGACTCCGCCAGAGTTCGCTCCGGATAGCAAATTGGAGCAGGGGACTTGGGTGGTGGTCAATGGCGCGACGAGTCGCACGAAAAGACGAGTGCTTGCCGGAATTATCAGTGCGAAAGCTCGTGAAATTCCAACGGCTGGCGGAGCGGGGCTGGGACTTGTTTTGGAGAACATGAAAGGCAAGCTCCAGGTCAAGGAAGTGTCTGAAGAGAGTGGAGCTAAGGTGGCGGGGGTGCGGGTTGGGGATATGATCGTCGCGCTGGACGGGAGAAAAGTCGTCAAGTTCGAGGAGATTGCCGAGGCTTTGAAGGATAAGAAAGTTGGAGACGAAGTGATATTGACCGTGAAGCGCGCGGAAAAAAAATTGGATTTAGCGGTCAGGTTGGCACCGAGAGGCGAGATGGCCCACGAGCCGGATCGCAATGACCAGATGAGCGGGGATTTCTCAAGGCGTAGAAGTGGATTTCCGCGTGTCATCCAACATGATATTTTGGCAAACAGCGGGACCATGGGCGGTCCGGTGCTGGATATGAAAGGCCGGGTCGTGGGGATGAACATCGCTCGGGCGAACCGTTGCGAGACATTTGCTATTCCGGTTGAAGAGTTGCAGGAGCTCGCAAGGCGGATGATTGAAGAGGCTGGCAAATAACGGCTTCGGCGGGGGTTTAATACCTGACTCCAAATGGGGCAAGTAGCTCCTCAAATATACTTAGACCTTTGGAAATTTGGCGATAAGCTCAGCAATGTTGGACGGTATGTAAGCAAGTCGCGGTTGCGGTGATCGCCTTCTCCGTTTCAATGCGTTTCAAAAACTCTCTGATTTTCTAGTATTCTTTCCTACCTTATGCTGTCCACGCGTTTCATTTATTCCGCCGCTCTGGCAGGCTCGTTCTGTTTGTATGGATTGGCCCATGGGGAAAAAGATTTCAAAGTCCCGTCCAACGCGAAGGAGATTCTTGGAAATTACTGTACGGACTGCCACGAGGATGGCACGGAGAAAGGCGATATCCGTTTGGATAATCTCGAAGAGCTGCCCTTGCAGGCGCGCCTTGATCTCATGAACCGCGCCTTGGAGCAGGTGTATCTCAAGCAGATGCCGCCGAAGAAAAAGGACCAGCCAACCCAGGAAGAGCGCGAACAACTCGGCTCTTGGTTTTGGGACGTCCTCAATGCGCACAATGCCTCCAAGCTGGAGGATAAACTCCGTTATCCCTCCTACGGAAATTATGTGGATCATCACGAGCTGTTCAGCGGAAAAAACAAACAAGCCGCCTTCACTCCTGCGCGGCGCTGGTTGGTCAGTCCGCAGATTTTTGACGAAAGGGTGCGCAATGTTTTTTTACTCGAAGGCAAAGAACGCAACACGCCACTCACTGGCATCACGAATCCTTTCGTCCTGCCGGACGCATCCGGCGTGCGCGATTATGACATCGGCCAGCTCGATGGCGGAAGTTTGTTGGTGATGCTGACCAATGTGGAATGGATCTCTGAAAAACAGATCCGTCCTGCTCGTGTGAAGGCCGGTGAAATCAAAGCCGATGAATTTTCTGATCCGAAAGATCGCTGGTCTCCAAGCGCCACTCCCATTGAATTTGAAAACATGATCCTCAGCAAATCGGCGCCTGGCGATGATCAAGTGCGTGCCGCAATCACCAAACAATTCAACCTCGTGCTCCGTCGTCCTCCCACAGAGGCGGAGATGGCGAAGTATTTCGCAATCACCCGGGAGGCGATCACAGCCGCGGGCAATAGTGAAGGACTGCGACAAATGCTTAAGACGGTTTTGTTAGAATCTGAATTTCTCTATCGCCTCGAGTTTGGTGCGGGTGCGCCAGACAAACAGGGTCGGAAAATACTCTCGGCACGCGAGGCGGCGTATGCGATATCCTACGCAATGGGGGACAAGGATCCCGATGCAAAGTTACTCGAAGCCGCCTCACAGGGTCAGCTCGAAAACCGGGACGATTTCAAACGCGAAGTCACCCGCTTGCTTGATGACAAGACATACTATCATGGCAGCATCGATCCAAGCGGTAACACCAGCAAAGTCGTTTCCTATGCCGTAAGCCATCCGCGCATCATCCGCTTCTTCCGGGAATTTTTCGGTTACCCGAATGCGCCGAAAGTTTTCAAAGACGCGGAGCGCAGCCAAGGCATCTATCAAAATGCCGACCGCGGCACGCTCGGCACGGCTGGATTCCTCGTTGACGAAGCGGACAAGGTCGTCGCTTTGTGTGTGGAGAAAGATCAAAAAGTTTTTGAGAACCTGCTGACCACCGATCAGTATTTTGTTTTCCACAACACCGATAACAAGACAACTGCGACGATCATCGAAAAATGGCGCGGAGTTTGGGAAAAATTGAAAGATTCCGAGTGGCGGACCGACCCGGAAAAAGTGATCCTCGCAAATGAGGAATACCTCAAAGCGACCTTGCAAATCGTTCCGGGTAACGAGTCGAAACCCCTGAGACACGCAAACACCCTCAAGCGTTGCATGCTACATTTCGAAGCCACGTTCGGTAAAGGTGCCACGCCCTTCGTGAATCTGCCCTGGCAACACGGCAACACCTACTGGCATACCCCGATTTACAATTTGCCATCACCTTCTGGCAAAGACGGAAAGTATAACGACCCACCACTCGATTATCCTATCGTCCAACCCTTCAAAATCGAGCATCGCAAAGGCATCCTCACCCACCCAGCTTGGTTGGTCGCACATTCGCTCAATACCGAGACAGATCCCGTGCGCCGTGGTCGTTGGATACGGGAAAAATTGTTAGCCGGTCGAGTGCCAGATATCCCGATCACGGTCGATGCGGTCGTCCCGGAAGATCATCATAAAACCTTACGCACCCGTCTTGAGGCGATCACGCTCAAACAAGAATGCTGGAAATGCCATGAATACATGAACCCTCTGGGCTTGCCTTTCGAGATGTATGACGACTTCGGGCGTTTCCGCACGGATGAAGTCCTTATCCATCCTGAAAATATCATCGGTAAGGACGCTCGCGGAAATAAATACAAAAGTCTGCCTGTGGATCCACGCGGTGCGCTCGACAGCACAGGCGATCCCGCGCTGGACGGCGAAGTCAAAGGCGCGCTTGACCTCATCGATCGCCTGGCAAAATCCACAAGGGTTCGCCAATCCATCATTCGGCACGCCTTCCGCTTCTACATGGGGCGTAACGAGATGCTTTCGGATTCCCAAACTTTGATAGATGCGGATAACGCCTACGTATCCAGCGGCGGGAGTTTCAAAGCGGTCATTCTTTCTTTACTCACCTCAGATTCTTTCATCTATCGGAAATAGCTGATTTCCCATTTTTCACTAACAACCCAGAGCTACTACGGCAAAAACACATCATGAACAAAAGACGCGAATTCATCAGAAATGCTTTCCTTGCCATGGGAGGACTCTCCATGCCCGGCATGCTTCCACGGCTCTCTGCATCTTCTCTCAGTTCCGGTCTCTCGGGTAAGCCACCGATGCGCTTCATTTTCATGACTCGCGGCAACGGACTTTTCCCCAAGGTCATGGTTCCGCCGTCTTTCTCTGCGGAGCAGAAAGCGATGGAGGAAAAGAAACTCCCCTACGAAGTGGATCTCGACTCCCATTCGCTGCCCGAGTGGATGAGTCCGATCGCAGCTCACAAGGAAAACCTCACCATCCTCCAAGGCCTCTCCGGCAAAATGTGCACGGTCGGCCATCATTCCTGGTGCTCCGCTCTCGGGGTTTTCAAAGCAAATGAGCGCAATAGCTCGATCAAATGGGCAACGGTCGATTTCGAGTTGGCCAAGCTTTTCCCTTCTCCGCTCGAGCACATCGAGCTCGCCTGTTTCCCGACAGGTGGCGGCAATCCTCGCGGTGGCCTCAACGGAATCGCCAAAGGCTTTTCCGCTCGCGGCGCACAACAACCGAACTACGCCTTCGGTGGCCCGGGCATCGCGGTTGATGAGATTTTCAAATCGGTTTCTACCGATAAAAACGAACAAATCCGCTACCAACTCCAACGCAAAGTGTTGGAATTCGCCGCCGGTAACCAAACCGAACTCGCCCGCCATATCAGCGGAATCGAGAGGCAAAAAGTCAGCAATTACGCGGACTCGATCGAAGGCATCCGCGAGCGTAACCGCAAGATTGACATGATGACGGATATCGTCCGCCAGCACGTCCCGAAATTGGAAAGTAAGTATCTCAGTAACGAGATGGACACGTTCACCCGCCAAGTCGGCCATACCGAAGTCTTGCTCTCTTCTCTGATTTCCGGACTCACCAACGTGGTCGCCTTCACGGTTGATGAGCTCGGGCACGACTACACCGGCATCACCGGCATCGAAAAAGAAAAGGTCAACATGCATGACATCGGTCACGGCAAGCCTGTCAAAGACGTCTCCGCCGAAGAGGTACGCAGACGCACCGAGCTCCATCACATGGAACTTGTGAACCGCATCGTCACCCGCCTCAAAAGTGTCCCGGAAGGCAATGGCACGATGTTTGATAACACGATGATCTGCTATTTCCCCTCATCTGGTGAAACTCATCACGCCCACGGCTTCGAATTCCCGTTCCTGATCATGGCTGGCGACAATACCCCAATGAACCTCGGCCGCCGTTACATCCGTCTGCCCTACTGGGGCACGGAAGGTCACAAGACCCTCGGAAATTTCTATACTTCCATCCTCAATTCCTACGGAAACCCGATCAAACACTACGGCGATCTCGATCCTGGCCTCAAAGGCATCCAAACCGGCCCGATCAAACAACTGCTGGCTTAGTCCCAAATAGGGACCGCGCGACTCCAGCATGCCCCGACAAAGTCGGCAAATGGACCGCGCGAGTCCACTCGCGCAGTTGATATGAGCGCGAGTGGACTCACCCGGTCCATCGGGAGACAGCCGTCCCATGGCGTTTCATCGCTTAAAGTTTCGGCCTGCTCTTGCAACCGGCCCGATGGTTCCGCCCGTGATGAATTCGGCTTGGGTCAGCGTCTGACGTAAGTCCGGTTTCTTCTGACTGACGTTTGCTGCCCAGCGCACAATTCGCCTCACCAAGGGACGGGTTTCCCAAAGGATATGCGCCACCGTCGGATAGGACCACTCGAAGGCCGGACTGGGATCGGCACAAATGAGCGATACATCTTGCGGCACGCGCAGGCCCCGGCTTGTGCAGAATTGAAGTGCGGCGACATAAAACGGTGCCTCGTCGGCAATCAGCGCAGTCGGCGGGGTGATCCGAAAAAGTAACTCAAGACGTTTGTGCAAAGCCTTGGGGTTCTCTTCCCAATCCGGCAGGTTGTATGGTCCGGGCGTGATCCCTTGGGCTTTTAATTCGTCAAGAAAAGCCCGCACCACGACCCCCGGTTTCGGCAAACGCGTCGCACGCCGTGTCAACATCACAATGCGCTGGTGTCCCAGCTCGGCCAATGCCCGCGTGGCGGCAACAGTCGCCGGAATTTTGTCCGGACCTGCGGCCGCGATCGGTAACCCGCGGCGTCGACCGAATAGGGCGAAAGCGGGCAAGGGTTGCGCGGCAAACCATGTCAGCACCTCCCGGGGAGCAGAGCACACGATCCAGGCATTCGCCTCGGTTTTTTCCACCATGCGCCGAATGCGCGAAACATTCATATCAAGCTCAATTAGGGTTTTCGGGGCGAAGAAAGCGACATGTCCCGCCTCCATCAACATGTATTGCAATTCAACCGTGTACCCTTCCGCCACCGGTACGGGTTCATAATCGAGGATCGCGATCCGCATCGGTCGTGCTTTTTTAGGGTCAGGGCTGGCAATCAGGCGCTTGCGCCCCAGTCCCTGACTCACTAGCACCCCCTCATGCTCAAGCAGTCGCAGCGCCGCCTCCACGGCATTGCGCGAGGCCCCCAACTCTTTAGCTAAACGAAACTGCCCCGGCATCATTCCAGTCCAACGCCCACGCATCAATTCCTCGCGCAGATGGTTGGCGATCTGTTCGGCGGTATTCAATCGGTCCCAAGCTTGCATGGGAAAAACCTACATAAAAAACAGGTAAGCAGAAAAGAAAAAAATTCTCGCTCGGTAGAGAAATGATCTGCTACTCATCCCCGTGTCAGCGCAAATGTTTCGCGTAACTCCCCCCCGAGAACATCTAACAACAACATATCCCCCCCGAAAATGATGAAAATACATTCCTTGATAATTAAAGCAATTCCATGCCTAACAGTTAGTGCATTGCTGTCGTTTTTCTCGCAGATATCTGCGGCGACTTACTACTGGGATCAGAACGGTGCGACTGCTGGCACGGGCGGCACAGGCACTTGGAACGCAACCGATAACTTTTGGCGCACGGTCTCCGATACGGGAGTTTTAGGCACTTGGAACAGCGGCGACACTAGCATTGCCATCT
>CAMCBV010000014.1 GCA_945873125.1 Prosthecobacter debontii | reverse complement strand
GCAAAATGATCGGTCCCGTCCTCGAGCAACTCTCCACCGAGGTCGAAGGTCAGGCAAAAGTCACCAAGGTCAATGTAGATGAAGCCCGCAGCCTTGCTGTGAAATACAGCGTAAAATCCATCCCTCTGCTCCTGTTTTTCAAAAACGGTGAAGTGAAAGATCAAATCGTCGGTGCCAACGTTACCAAAGAACAACTCAAAGCCAAGCTTCTCGCACTGGCTTAGACCCATTTTTATCAACTTGAACAACAAGCCCCTCCCTATTTCATGGGCGGGGCCTTTTCTTTCAATCCGCAAGCCGCCCGAATCCGATCAAAGTCCACGTTCACTTCTTCACGTCATTTCCTGTTTCCCTGGCTTTCTCAGCGATCTCGGCACCTCAGTGGTTAAAAAGCATTTATCGTGAAACCTGAAATCTCCGCCATCCTCGTTGCCGCCGGTAGCAGCCAGCGCATGGGCTTTGACAAGCTCGCCGCTCAACTCGACGGCAAACCCGTGCTGGCTCACACGCTGAAAGCCTTCCTCACTTGTGAGGCGATCACAGAAATTCTGGTTATCTGCTCTCCAGAACGTTTTGAGTTGTTAGATCCATCCACATTTATCAAGCCCGTGCGCCGCGTGGATGGTGGAGCGGAGCGGCACTTATCGGTTGCCAACGGTCTGGCCGCCATCTCGGGCCATGCGGAATTTATTCTCATCCATGACGCTGCACGCCCACTCGTGTCGCAGGCTGACATTCTTGCAACACTTTCCGCCGCAAGAACCCACGGAGCCGCCAGCCTTGCACGCCGAGTCACCGAAACCTTGAAACGCACGGACAGCGAAGGACTGACCGAATCTCCGGTCTCGCGTGAAAACCTCTGGTTGGTCGAAACCCCCCAGGTTTTCAAAGCCGATCTTGTTCAGTCCGCCTACCGGCATATTCTTGAAGAAGGCTTGTCCGTAACCGATGAAACCTCGGCGCTTGAAACCATCTCGGTCAAAACCCAGTTGATAGCCTCCACTTCACCCAACCCCAAAATCACAACACCTGCGGACTTGGAAGCCCTCTGTCAGGTGAAATTCTAACAACATGATCCAACTCGCACAAAACCAACTCTGGAAATCAGGAGACAAGTATTTTCGGATCGTCATCTGGGAGCGGCTCGCGATCCGTTACAAGGAAACCTCGGACCCAGAAGCCGTCGAAGGCACTCTGCATGATGTGACAAAAAAAGAATTCTGCCGCCTCATCAAAGGCGCGGAATTAGTGGAGAGCTGATATGCATCGACCCGTAAGTTTCGCAACTCCATCCACGTAGAAGCCAAAAGATGAAATTTCTCTACCCAATCCTGACGCTCATTTTGACCTGCACCCTTGGGTTTTCCGAACCCGCCGCGGACCGCCCGAACATCATCCTGATCATTTCAGATGACCAAGCATTCAACGATTACACGTTCATGGGCAGTAAGATCGCTAAAACGCCGCATCTCGACCGGATCGCTTCCGAGGGTCTCGTGTACACTCGGGGTTATGTGATGCCGGTTTGTTCCCCCTCACTTGCGTGTTTGCTAACAGGAAAGATGCCGCGCAACCACGGCATCACCGGGAATGATTTGGCACCGGATGCTCC
This sequence comes from Prosthecobacter debontii, assembly GCA_945873125.1. Classification (GTDB taxonomy): domain Bacteria; phylum Verrucomicrobiota; class Verrucomicrobiia; order Verrucomicrobiales; family Akkermansiaceae; genus Luteolibacter. The sequence continues at coordinate 63,074 of CAMCBV010000014.1, read as the reverse complement.
GCAGTTTTCAGGCGGAAAACTGAACCGCAAACCGCTCATGGATCAGTTACTGGGTAACTCCCTTATGCTTCCCAAAGCACTCACCGAGTCAGGCTATCTCACTTTTCAAACCGGCAAACTCTGGAACACTACTTTCAGAGACGTCGGGTTCACCCATGGCATGACAGACAAACAGGGTCGTCATGGTGGCGATGGCTTGACCATCGGCCGCAAGGGCATGAAGCCGATCTATGATTTTATCGAAAAATCTAACAAAGAAAAAAAACCTTTCTTCATCTGGCACGCACCACTCATGCCACATGATCCGCACACGCCACCGCAGGAAATTCTTGAGAAATACATAGGCAAAGGACCGACACCCGCAGCTGAAAAATACTATGCAATGGTCGAGTGGTTCGACAAAACCTGCGGCGAGCTCGATGACTACCTGACCAAAAACGACCTGAAGAAAAATACGGTCATCCTCTACCTTGCCGATAACGGCTGGAATGCTGAAAAAGGTTACAACGGTGGGCGCGCGAAAATGACTCCCTATGAAACAGGAATCCGAACTCCCATGTTCATCCGCTGGCCGGGAAAAGTAATTCCACTTCGCGATGATGAAACTCTTGCCCACATAACCGATTTTCCAGCGACCATTCTTAAAATCGCAAAGGTCAAAGCTCCAAGCGACATTCCTGGGCTGGACTTGTTAGATCGCGATGCCATGACGAAACGCAAATCCATTTTCGTGGAGTCTTACTGTCACGACATCGCCGACCTCAAAGATCCCGGCAAGAGTTTGTATGCGCGCGTGGTGATTGATGGTTTTTCGAAACTCATCATCCCGGGTCCAGCCAAACCCACCCGTCCGTTCCACACCATCCCTACCGAAATCGAACTCTACGATCTCAAGGCCGATCCTCTTGAAAGTACCAACTTGGCAAAAGAGCGACCCGTTGAAGTCAAACGACTCATGGCGATTCAAGATAGTGAATGGGATGGGAAGTGACGCCTGAAATTCCTGACTCGTCATGAAAACAAGCACTAACGAAATCACCATACGCAGATCCTCCGAACGCGGTCACGCCAATCACGGTTGGTTGGATAGCTATCACTCCTTCAGCTTCGCCGGTTACCACGATCCAGCCCACATGGGTTTCCGCAGCCTGCGTGTGGTCAATCAGGACATCATCGCACCCGGCGCGGGCTTTCCGGCCCACCCACATCGGGAAATGGAAATTTTCAGCTACATCGTTTCCGGTACGATCGCTCACAAAGACAGCATGGGAAATGGCCGCGAACTGAAACCCGGGCAGATCCAGCTCATGAGCGCCGGGACAGGGGTCACTCATTCGGAATTCAATCCATCTCCCACCGAGCCTCTCCACATCCTACAAATCTGGATCCTTCCAAACACAAGTCACCTGCAACCCTCCTACACCGAATGGCATCCATCCGCCCATTCTGAAAACGAGCCGAAAGTCCTCGTGATCTCATCTGATGGCAGGGAAGACTCGGCGCAGATTCACCAGAGCGCGGATATTTATCGATTGAAAATTCATGCCGGTGAAACGATTACCCATGATCTCGTAAACGGCCGCGGCCTGTGGTTACAACTCATCAAAGGCGAGCTCACTGCCGGCGAGGTCACACTTTTTCCCGGCGACGCCGCCAGTTCGGAATCCCCGGGAATATTCACTTTCACCGCCAAAGAAGATTCCGAGGCACTTCTCTTCGATCTTGCCTAAGCCCTGCATCTCCAGTGCATACCAATCCGAAATGTAATCGGGTTTATGCAACCTCGGAATCCACATCACCCTTCTCACGCCATTCCCGCATCGGCATCAGGAGGCTCCTTCAAATGACAAAGATTCGATACAGCTTAATAAAAGGCACGTTGGCAAACATTCCGTCTTCTTTGATTCATCCGTAATCTTTCCATTCATCCGGATCAACTGCCGAAAGCAGATCAATTTATCGAAAAATTCGCGTTCATTCGCGTTCATTCGCAGTTTAATCTTTCTTCGTGGCCGATTCCATCACCGCAGACAAAGCCCATTGTTGGCACCCATTCACCCCTCAGGATGATTGGTGCGACCCTGCGCACGATCCTGTCATGATCGTTCGAGGCGAAGGCGTTTGGCTATACGATGCGAATGATAAGAAATACCTCGATGGCAATTCATCGATCTGGACAAACATCCATGGCCACTGCCGACCTAAAATTGCCCAGGCAATCGCCAAACAAGCTGCCACGCTCGATCATTCGTCTTACCTCGGCCTCGGCCATCCACTTGCTTCGGAGCTCGCAGAAAAGCTGGTATCGTTTTTCCCTGAAAAGACGCTCGAACGCGTCTTCTTTTCCGATAACGGCTCCACGGCTGTTGAGGTTGCTTTGAAAATGTCCCTGCAATCCCGCATGCAGACAGGTCAGGAAAAGCGCACCCGTTTCCTCGCGTTTGATAACGCTTACCATGGCGATACCTTGGGCGCAGCATCGCTTGGTGGAGTGAATCGTTTCTTCTCCCGTTTCCGGTCCTCGGGCTTTGAGGCGGAATTTATTTCGTCCATCGATCATCTGGATCATGTGCTTACATCTACTATATCCGCAGTAGTCATCGAACCCTTGATTCAAGGAGTCAATGAAATGCGCCCTTGGCCCAAAGGAATGCTCAAGAAGTTGCGTGACTGGACATTAGAAAATGGAATTCACCTGATCCTTGATGAGGTGATGACAGGCTTTGGCCGAACCGGCACAATGTTCGCGTGCCAACAGGAAAATGTGATACCGGATTTTCTGTGCTTGGCCAAAGGCCTCACCGGCGGCTCTCTTCCGCTTGCAGCGACGCTGACTACCGATCAAATCTATTCATCGTTTCTCGGCCCTTCGGAAAACGCGTTCTACTACGGACATAGTTATACAGCCAACCCCATTGGCTGTGCAGCAGCGCTGGCTTCACTTGAACTTTTCAAGAGCGATCGCGTCTTCGAAAATCTCCCTGGAAAAATTCTTTTCCTGAACCGGTCCCTTGAAGATTTGAAAGCGCGACATCCGTCGATTCGCGAGTTCCGTCAGTGCGGGCTCATTGCTGGAATTGAATTCGACAAAGAATCAGGATTGAAGATTGCCACTGCCGCCAGAAATTACGGCCTGCTCACAAGAAACATCCTTGGCACGGTTGTATTCATGCCCCCGCTCTCCGTGAACCATGAGGAAATGACATTCGGAATGGAGGCCTTGGACAAGGCGATCTCCGATGTTGTTCAATGAACTGAAATCAAGAAACGGTTTTTTATTTCAAGGTCTGAATGAAGGCGAGCAGATCCGCAACTTGTTGGTCGGTGTATGCGTCGATCAGCCCTTTCGGCATGAAAGAGCGGCCGCCGACAAAACCTTTCGAAGCAATTTCCGCAGTCGGAATGAATACCGTGGCTCCACCCATGAATGCCAAAGTCACGCCTGCTTCATCGTCTTTCTTTAAATAGCCTTCCAAGGTAGTGTCGTCCTTTTTGGTGATACGGTAAGCCTGATAACCCCCCTCGACGGCGGCATCAGGATAAAGAATCGCGGTAAGCAGGGCCTCCCTCTCGCGTTTCGCTGATCCATCCAGTGCGGGAGCGATGTCAAATCCCTGATCCCCAACCCGGTGACACAAAAGGCACGTGCCGAACAGGATCTTTCCTTTGGCAGGATCTCCTTTGAATTGCTCCGAAACTTTCACCAGATGACTGAACCGATTCGCCAGTTCTTTTTTCTTCTCCGCATCGGCAGCTCTGACCTTGTTCAGAATATCGGTGGCATCCGTGTTTTTCTTAAGCAATTGATTCATCCGCTCGGCACTCGATATGTCGAATGAATCGATGAGCATCCGCCCGCTTGCGTATTCTTGAATCAAAATGGCAGAACCTTGTTTCGAAGCTGAAAACTCGCGCACAAACTCACGCCTCTGCTCATCGCCCATTTTTTTGAGCCATGGTTGAAGTATTCGGCTGCCCTCTTGCGGTGCGATTTGTGTTAAGCTGTGAAGCGCGCTGAGTCGCGTAGGAAAGGCAAGCGACTCGTCAGATGCCAATCCAAGAATCGCCTCGCGATTTCGTTTAGAATCCGACTGAAGGGCTTTTAGGACGGCGCTGACCCATTCGGACGACACCTTTTCTTCCAACAAGCGCGTCACCGCATCCGATTTCACAGGAACATTCATCCTCGCCACCGCATCCAAAGCCATCATTCGGAATTTTGGATCTGCCAGCATCCTTTCAATCACTGGGACGAAAATTACAGAGAGTTCGGCGGATTGGGTCTGAGCCTGATTTTTCAGGGCAAACGCAACATACGTCGGGCCGTGTTCGGCATCCTGAAGAACGGGTCCGACTTCTTTGGCGATGTCCGGATAATCCAGCATACCTGCGAACATCACAAAAGTCGATTCATCGAGTTGCGCCTTATGATCCCGCCCCGCCCATATGCCGAGAAACGCCTCGTTGCGCTGCTCCATTGGAAGGGCCTGACTTGCCCAGAGCATGTTTGCGCCACTCTGTTTTTTTACAAGTGGACTCTGCAGATAATCACTCAGCTGTGTGGGAAATTTCTCCAACGCCATGCGCGCAAGAAAGCGTTCGAATTTCCTCTCGTAAGGACCTCCCAATGTGTCACCCTTGATTTCAGGTTTACATGCGGTGACCAAAATATGAATGGTATCCGCGTTTGCTTCTCCACGCTCGGCTATGATCCTTAGGACCTGGGAACGCACCATTGGATTGGGGTCTTCGATACGCAAGGCAAGCGCCTTGTTAAAGGCATCCAAATTGGGAGCGAGATTGGCAAGTGATCGCACTGCCTCACGACGGAGATCTGAAAATTTACCGTCCAACAGGCTGTTCATCAATGCCGCGTCGTAATGACCAAGTCCTTCCAATGCCCATAGCGCATGAATTCTGGTGACTTCAGTAGCCGCCTCGTCGCGCGCTAATTCAACAAGTGCGGGAGCAAGTTGCTTGAGCTTTCGTTCCGTGATCTGATGCAAAGCCGAGCGCTTTTGCCAGATGGAGGGGGCGGACAAGTGCGTGACAAGATCTTCGGATTTCGCCTGATACAAGTCCGGAATATCTCTGGCCGCATTTCCTTTATACCGGACTCTCCAAATTCTCCCACGAGCTTTGTCACGGTCAGGATGACTCGTCGAAACTTCATTATGGGAAATGATTTTGTCATACCAATCCGCGATATACAGGCATCCGTCGGGCCCGAACTCGATGTTCACCGGACGAAACCAATCGTCCGTGCTTGTTAGAAAATCCGGCAAATGTTTTGCCTCAACCGTGCCATCTTCATTGCGTTTGACCTGAACCGCATTGATTTTGTTGGTGATGGTATTTGCGAGAAATGCCACGTCTTTCCATTCGGCCGGGAAGCTACCCGCTTCGTCATCCGCATAGGCGAGTCCGGAAATACCCGTGCCACCGACACGAAACGTATGAAGCCGAGGAAACTTTGGCTGATAGGGCCGGATCGCGTCGTTACCAATTCCTTCGAAACCCGTGCCAGGTTCCATAGGTGCGATAGACCATCCCATATCATTCGCTTCAGATCCCCACCACTGGCCGTTGGCGCGCATCCAGAAACCCCAGATATTGTTCAGTCCGCTGGAAATAACTTCGATCTTGTTACCATCGGTGGAGAATCGTCCGATTTTAGAATAATCAAAGCGTGCCTTCATGCCGCTTTTCATAGCAGTTGCCTCACCTTTGTTCAGGGCTCCTTGGCTGAAATGAATCCAGTCGCCCGGCGCACGGACAAGCGTGTGGGTCATGGTGTGGGTATCGGTAAACCCGAAGCCCGTGAGTATGGGTGTGCGCTTGTCGGCCTTGCCGTCTTGGTCGGTGTCTTCCAGATAGAAAAGCTCGGAACCTTGAGCGACATAAGCACCCTTTCCATAAGGCAGGATGCTTTGTGGAATCGCCAAGCCATCCGCAAAGACCGAGACTTTCGGTTTTCCTTTTCCGCAAATACCTGAAAGCACTAATACTTGATCATCTCCTTTGGTATTGCCCTGATAGAGATCAAGAACACGTTTAAATTCCGGATTGCGCTTCTGAGCCTCCGGATCGTCCATTAATTTCAACAGGTCGTTCCATTTGATATCTTTGGACGGATCCAAGGGATACATCCGCGCGGTTTGCGTCCATAGGCGCCCGGCATCATCAAAGGCGAGATCAATCGGGTTTACCACACCATCAACCTCACTCGCGACAAGCTCCACCACAAAACCTTCCGGCACTTTAAATCCGCTAAGTTGTTCTTCCGGGCTAAACGCCGCGGTTCTTAATGACTGTGTAGGCTTCGCACGCAACTCTTGCGCAAGTATGCAGATTCCCAGTAATGGCAGGAGCAGGAGTTTCATCGTTCGGATTAAGGGCATTCGCTTATAGCTCTTTCACTGTTAGATCTTTGAATTCAACCTTAGCCACTCCTCCGCTATGCAACTGAATGGCCAGGAAGCCTTTGCTCGGAAAGTCTTTTTCTTCCGTGTAATCCGCGGTTTTGATTCCGTTGATGAAAAGCTCATGATGGTTCCCCTTGCAGCGAATCAGGTAATCATTCCATCCGTCTTCGACGAGGGTTTGCAATAATACAGCGGTGTTTCCCTGGACCAGTTTTCCTCTACGATGTTCATCGTAGATATCTCCCCAGTAGCCTTTTCCGATATCCGCCTGATATCCGGCAATCTTTCCTTTTTCAATGACGGAACGGTATTGAATGCCGCTGTTGATGAGGCCCGTCTTGTGGTCACCGCTGATGCGAAACTTGCAGCGAAATTCAAAATCCCCGTATTCCTTTTCATAAACCAGATAGGTATTGGTAGGGACCTTCTGCTCTCCATTGCTGCCGACGATCACCCCATCAACCACGGACCAGAATTTCGCATTTTCCTCTTTTACCGTTTTCCAGCCCGTGAGGGTTTTTCCGTCGAAAAGAGATACGCCGGATTTTTCGCCAGCAAATGCAAGCGGGCAAACCAGCAAGGAAAAAACAAGATGGAAACTCGATATCAGCAATGAAGGTTTCATGAATTGATTTATACAACGACGTTAACAGGTTTTAATCAAGAGCGGGACACATGTACATATTCCATATCCACCTGATCAAGACACGGATGAAATCAAAAAGTATGCTGCATCCCGCATGGGGTTACCGACTATTTCTTCGCCGACCGGATTTCCACGGCATTTCCGGTTCGGGTGAGCAGGAAAAGCTCCTCGAGATCGGTTTCTTTGAGGAATATGCCGCGTTTTGAGGCTTCATGATCCTTACCATGGGGGAGAATCTGAAGGGCGGGGTTTTTGAGCGTAATGCTTTTTGAAGTGGATCGATATCCGGTGGCCGTGGGTTGGATGACCTTTCCGGCAAGATCCGCGCGCCGCGTTGCGATCACCGTTTTGCCGGGACCGGGACTCCCTCCTTGGATACTCAGAATCGGATAGTCGCAGATGAATTTCGCATCTTCCCACAGAGAGACCGAGTTACGTGAAGGCTCGATCACCATGCGATAGTTCAGAGGCATCAGGCTCAATTGGTCGCCGACTTTCAAATTCTTCAACTCCATCATGTTGTTGAGGTGCATGATCATGTCGAGTGATGTCTCGTTGCGATCTGCGATGGCAAAATAGGAATCGCCTGATTTCACTTTGTAGGAAGATTTTCCGGTGCGGAAATCGGAGGACAAGACTTCATCAAGATTCATCATACTGACGATGCGGCGGGCCTGTGGCGTGGCAGGCGAGGAGGAAAAAACATTGATGATGGCCATAAGCTTCTCGCGCCCTTCGCGGATTTTGCCAAGAGCGATGAGTTCATGGGCTTTTTGGAATGCGCGGTCTCCAGGCTCAAAGTCGGGAATCTCCGCCAATTCAAGCATTTTGCTGAAGTCTTCCTCTTTGGTTTCGCGCAAGACGGCTCCGGCATCAGGAATGATTTTTGCAAACACTCCGCCCAGAGGTTTGACCGCGACATGGTAGGCCATCATGCCTGAAAACGTCGCAATTCCGGCGACGACGATGCCTGCGACGATTTTGATGATGAGCCAGATTTTCATATGGCGGCAATGGCAGGGTATTTCACTAGATCAGGCCTTTCCTGCGTAAGTCGAAAGCATTGATTTCATGCGAGCGAAGAATCATCTCAAAAGAAAATTTCAGGATCGAGACCTCCCAGGTGTCGTCCACGCCTTCAATAATGGCGCGAGATGGATTACCGGTTCGGCGGATGTCCTCGAGAACGCGTTCGCGGACGGCTTCGATGGAGTCATGGATGACTTCCTCGTTAACCGCACCGCGTTTGAAGCGAAAGCCATATTGAAGAAACGCAAGATCCCGGCCCTGCTCCCTGAGTTTCTCCACCAGTTGATCGAAACGAGCCCGAGCATGATCATCAAACCCTTCGAGCTCGATTTCGCGATAGGACTCGGGGCGTAAAATTCGGGGTTTGATCGCCTCCACTTCACCGGTACGAATCCGGACTTTTCCCACCTGATCCATGGGCTCACTCAAAAGCTGAAACTCAAAACGCGTTTCTCCAAACGTTTGGATGCGGTGATCCGGTTCATGAAGAACCCGAGTGGTCTCCATAGCATATTGAATGTCGTCTCGGCTGGGCATGGCGGCTAGAAGCTGGAAAACTGAAAAGTTACTTACGTGAGTCTCCACCGGATTTTTCCCAGAGCAACTACATTTGAAAAATTGAGGATCGCGATTCGCTACCCCCACCCCTCTGTCGCCCAAGTTATTTCGGATTAGATCACCAAATAAAAGGGTGGATGCCTTGCGACAACCACCCTTTTTGAAAACTTAAATTCTAGCGGATCAGCCTTTCTTGCTGGTGATGAAATTGACGACGTCTTTGACAGCCTGAAGCTTCTCGGCTTCATCGTCTGGAACCTCGACGTCGAATTCCTCTTCAAGAGCCATAACGAGCTCAACGGTATCCAGAGAGTCGGCACCGAGGTCCTCAACAAATTTGGCTTCGAGAGTTACTTGGTCGGCACTGACTCCGAGTTGGTCTACAATGATTTCCTTAACGCGTTCTTCGATCGATTTGTCTGACATGTGTTGAGTGGTTGTGTGTTGGTGTGGGAAACGGTTAGCGCGTCAGCGCCTTGGTTGGCAATCATGAAAACGTGAAAAGCGTCAAAGAGATAGGAAAAAATGAAGAGCTTGGGGCATTGAGGCGATTTGGACTTTATAAACAGAGGCTCCGGAAATACGTAGAAAACGGGAGATACGCAGAGATTGAAAACGCAGACTGGCTTTCACCCCTCGCCATTCACTCTTCACTCTTCACTTCCTCTTCCAACCCGTAATCGATCATTTCACCCGTAAAATGGCTGCGAATCTGGCGCATAAGCGCTTCGGCTGGTTGGTTCTTCTCTTGGCTGAATCCGCCATAGGTTAAACCATCGATTCTGGCTCTTTTCGTGCCAGAAGCGCTTTCGTATTCGATGAAGGCGATGCCTTTGCCCTCCCATTTGCGCAGATCGAGAACGCGCATGCTGTCGTATGGGATCGTTTTCCCCTCGGCAGTTGTGAGCGCTTCGGCATCCGCGGACAAGGAGCGGCGGCTGGTGCGGATCAGAAAAAACAGAGTGACGACTGACAATGAGATGCAGACAGAGAAAACATGCATTTGCTCTTTGATTTTCGTTGCCTTGAAGGGCTCTTCCGCAGGCTTTTCGTTGAGTTGGTTTTTCTCGGAATAATCCCGCCAGAGCGCGTTGTGCTGCAGGGTTTTGACGCGTTGATAATCGCAGAGAATGTCCGGCCAGGGCATAGGCAGCTTCAGGTCAGCCGGAAGGACTTCAGGATCATCAGGAAACCGAACTGTTTGCTTTGAGGCAAACTCCCGCCAAGCCTCTTCTGTCAGCGGAGTCTCCGCGTCCATCTTTGAAAAGACAGAGGTCGCTTCTTTAAAAGTCGCGTTGACATAGAATTCAAAATTCTTTTTCCGGTAACCCGTTGTGCCATCAATGTAAAACAGCACACTGAAAACACTGAACATCAGCAAAACCACACCCGCACGGAGCAAAAACCACGGAGTGGGCTTACATATGATTTTCTCGGAATCGTGCATGGGCTTGGTAAAACTTAGAACTCGCCGGAATCTCTGTCCATCCTGTTGTTGAGGAGGGCGTTTGAGCGAGGAACTAGGCCTTGTCCACTTTGATCCAAAGATTGAGAATCTTCATTAAGACCGAAAGTCCACAGGCGAATCCGCTGACGCCGGCCCCGAGGAAAAGCCCCCAGATCATCCCGACCGAAAAGGCGTAACGCACTGCGCTGGCTCCTTGGGTAACGCCAAAGAGGTTCTTGATGAACTCCGGCGAAACGGAAGCAATCAGCATAGCAAAAAGACCTCCCAGCAATGCGGAAAGGAGAGACGCGCCAAGGATCACGCCGAAAAGTTGGATCGCAGATTTTACCATGGCTTTAGAGATACTTGTCAGTCACCGCGCCCTCGCTGGCACTGGTAACAAGTTTTGCGTATTTGGCGAGAACTCCGTATTTGTAACGAGGCTCTGGGCGAATCCATTTGGCTTTGCGTGCTGCGATTTCCGCGTCGGAAAGATTGACGCTGATACGGTTTTCAACGGCATTGATTTCGATTTCGTCACCTTCTTCAAGGATGCCGATGGTGCCACCTTCGAAAGCTTCCGGTGTGATGTGGCCGACCACGAAGCCGTGGCTGCCGCCTGAGAAACGACCATCCGTGATGAGCGCGACGTCTTTACCAAGACCCATGCCCATGACAGCGGAAGTTGGGCCAAGCATTTCGCGCATCCCTGGGCCGCCTTTTGGGCCCTCCATGCGGATGACGATCACATCCCCCTTGTTGATTTGCTTGGCGAGAATGTCCTTCATCGCACAATCCTCAGAGTTGTAAACGCGCGCTTTACCCTTGAATACCTCTCCTTCTTTGCCGGAAATTTTGGCAACTGCGCCACCTTCCGCAAGGTTCCCATAAAGAACACGAAGGTGGCTGTCTTTTTTGAGCGGGTTGTTCACCGGCCGGATGATCTGTTGATCGGCTGGGTAATGAATCGGGGATTTCTCCAAATTCTCCCTCATGGTGCGACCCGTCACCGTCATGCAATCGCCATGCAGCAGCCCTGCCTCGAGAAGCATTTTCATCAACGGAACCGTACCGCCAATACGAACGAGATCCGCCATCGCGTATTTGCCAGACGGTTTGAGATCGGCAAGAACCGGCGTCTTTTTACCGATGCGTTCAAAGTCATCGAGGGTGATGTCGACTCCTGCGGAATGTGCCATCGCGGGAATGTGGAGACAGGCATTGGTTGAACCACCGAGAGCAATCAAAACAGTGATTGCGTTTTCGAAAGCCTTTTTCGTCATGATGTCGCGTGGCTTGATGCCGAGCTTGATGAGGTTGAGCACGGCGGCACCGGCATCAAAACAATCGCGCATTTTGTCATCGGAAATTGCCGCTTGGGCCGAGCTGTTGGGAAGCGACATGCCGAGCGCTTCGATCGCACTTGCCATGGTGTTGGCGGTATACATCCCGCCGCAGGAACCCGGGCCCGGGATGGCGCATGATTCCACGTGTTCCAACTCCTCATCGGTGAACTCGCCGTTGGCATGTTTGCCCACCGCTTCGAAAACGGAAACGATATCGAGATCCTTTTCCTCCCCTTTGATTTTGCCACATCCCGGAAGGATGGTGCCGCCATAAACGAACACGGCAGGGCGGTTCATGCGGCCCATGGTCATCACACAGGCAGGCATGTTTTTATCGCAACCGCCGATGGCGACGAAGCCGTCCATGCCCTCACAGCCGACCACGGTTTCGATCGAATCGGCGATCACCTCACGGGAGACGAGTGAGTATTTCATACCCTCGGTTCCCATGGAAATACCGTCGGAAATGGTGATCGTGTTGAAAATAATTCCTTTTCCACCGGCAGCGTCGACGCCTTTCTGGGATTCGATGGCAAGTTTGTCGATATGAACGTTACAGGGAGTGACTTGGCTCCATGTCGATGCGATACCGATCTGCGGTTTGGCGAAATCCGCTTTTTCGAAGCCCACCGCATAAAGCATCGCGCGACTGGGTGCGCGATCGGGGCCATCAAGCATCAAACTGGAAAAGGGGCGTTCTTGGTCGTTCATCGGGCGCGGATCATTGACCAAACCGAAGCCGTTGGCAAACGGTCTTTGCGCATTTTGCGAAGCCTTCGAGAAGCACGGAAAAAGCAGTCACTATAATATCCATGATCCGACGGCAAGCATTCCTCGGATATTGGAATATCAACTGAAATTCCTCGACGAGGTTTATACGAAAATCGACAACCCATTCGCGGCAAACCGGCCTAAATTCAACATGGCATAGCTTGAACGGCTTTCGGAGAGGCATGGCTAATGATCTGACAAATCAAGCATCCTCATGGTGCGGAATGCCAAAGTGAGCCTAAATAAAGAAATCGCTTTACAAATTCACCGGATTTTCTAATTTCCGCGCCCCGCCGCCAAGTTGGCAGCCCAATTTAACCAATTTCTGTCATGAGAGTATTATCTTCCCTTGCCTCCGCAAAGCGCCGTCACGCTGATTGCCAGGTCGTCAGCCGCAAAGGCACGAACTACGTGATCTGCAAGACCAATCCGAAGTTCAAAGCCCGTCAAGGCGCGACCAAAGGAACCCGTCTCTCCAAAAAAGGCGTTAAATAATTTCCCGAGCCGTTGTTTTCATAGTTTAGGTTCCAAAAAAGGGCGATCTTTCGAGATCGCCCTTTTTTACGCCGTTATAATACAAATCGTAGAACGTGAATCGTAGAGGCTAAAAAACCTTGGGATTCACTTATTACTTTTCACTTTTCCATCCAAAAGGGCGTCGATGGTAAGCTCAACAAAGGAACCAGGCACGCCTGAGTATTCGAGTTTTCCATCGGAATCGACAACGAAGATAGCAGGCCGGCTTCTAATGCGGTATAAAGCGGCGATTTCGTCTTTAGCATCGATGATGTTGTTCCATTTAATGGAGTCGTTGGCCTGCAGAGCACGGATGTCTGCAATAGGCTCGGGGGTGATGCCGATGATTGAAATGGGTTTTTTGGCATATTTGTCGACCAACTGGTTACTGAGTTGGATCACCTTATCGATCTCAGCGGATTTGGAATCCCAGAATAACAGGACCGTGATTTTGCCTTTGAAATCACCAGATTTGATGATGCGACCCGCAACATCCGTGCCTGTGAACTCGGGAGGAGTGCGGCCTTTAATGAGATGGCGAATAATAAAAATCTCATCAGCAGCGAGAGTTGCGACGCTCATGTCACCTATTTTTTCATCCACGGCTTGGATAATCGCCATTCGCAAATGAGTGATTCGTTTCTCAAGAATTTCCGGGCTATCACCCAGGTTTTTCAACAAGAGCGCCGCACCGAGAGCCGCGATTCCTTGGGTTTTTTTATCAGGGTTTTTTTTGATGATTTTTTCCAAAAGCGGCAGCGCGCGTGGCGAACCGCTTTGTGTGAGCGCCACGCAAAACACACGGATGTTCGACTTATCAAGATGGTGCGCCTCAAAGCCATCCATGATTTCCTTACGATGCCGAGAAACCTCCGCATTGGATGCCGGTAGTTGATGGGTGAGGTTAAGATAAAAAGCAGAGTAAGGGATCGTCCAATCTTGATGGAGGGATCCGGTGATGTTCTTCCAAAGCTGTGAAGCGGTCACTTCGGGAGACGGGCGCTTTTCCCAGATCGCTTGTTTTTCCTCCGGGGTGGTCGCGATCTTCATTTTGAGCGCAAAGCTTTCCTGGGAAAGCCCGTAGCTTCGCTGGATCCGCTCCGCCTCCGTCGGCGATGCCAGAGCATGTGCTGCCATGAGGATGGTGATGGGTATCAGGAATCGTTGCATGTGGAGGCGGTGAATGATTTGAAGCAGGGCAATGGCAGTTGCGGCACGATTACTTCCAAGTCCAGTTGAAGACGGTCTCAATATCCGGATGCAGCGAATGATGGGCGGGGCAACCGCGCGCAGCGCTTTCAAACAGCATCCTCTCCGGATGATCCGCCGCAAGCGGCATGTCGATGTCCACTTCAAGTTTTGCGATGCGGCGCGGGGTGTCGGTTGACATGTGCTTTCGGACTTCGACTTTCAACCCGTCCAGGGAAATTTGTTTCCGCTCGGCGACGATGCCCATCACAGTTGCCATGCAGGCTCCAAGACCCGTAGCGAGAAGATCGGTCGGAGAAAAAGATTCGCCTCTGCCGTTGTTATCGAGAGGCGCGTCGGTGCAGATTGTGTTGCCGGACGCAACGTGGGTCGCGGAGCAGCGGAGTCCGCCTTGGTAATTCAGTTGGATGGTGACCATGATTGGGGTTATTCGTTGTTGGTGGTAAAGTCTTTGGATGGATCGGTTTTTGCCAGAACAATACGGAAGCCATAATAGCCCGTGCGAGCGGTCGCCGGGACGGGATTACGCCATCCCAGCACAAGATCTTCTTGCCGATACGTGTTCCAGCCCCCGCCCCGAAGCACGCCGAGCGAGTTTTCGGCATCAAGAAAGATATCATCCTCAACCCACTCATGCACGTTTCCGCTCAGGTCGTAGATTCCGAATTTGTTGGCATGAAATTCACCTACGGGAGAGGTTCTAGGAAAACCGTCCGCATAGCCCGGGATAATTCGCGATGACGTGAGGCCTTCATGATCTGCAGCCATGGAGTCCGCATAATTTCCATACGCGTCCGGCGGCGGCCAATACGCGCCCCACGCATAGAGCATCGATTTGTTCGCATCGCGCTGACTAGGGCCGTCACCGACCTCCCTTTTCAAGTCTGCGATCATGTTCCATTCAAGATCGGTTGGCAGCCGGTATTGGTGGGTTTGCCCGATGAGCTCTTCCTCACGTTCTTTTTCTGTCAGCCATTTGCAAAATGCTTTTGCGTCATCACGGGACACATAAACGACAGGATGATCCTTTCCCTGTTCAAATTCCGGTTTGCTCGGCCGCTCATGGCGCGCGCCCTGTATGAATGCCTCGTAATCGATGACCCTTGTTTCGTAGGCGGATGCCATGAGATCCGCTTCAACGGGCTCGAAACGCATATCAATTCCATTGTGCCATGTTTTTCCAAAAACAACTCCCTGACTCGGTTGCAGCGTAGCGGTAAGCGAGAGGCTTTGTCCTTCTTTCACCCGGGCATTGAGCGTGCGCGGTTTGTATCCTTCTAAAATAATGAGTAACTCGACAGATCCGGGCTTCACTCTCGGAATGTGCAACGTGCTTGCGGTGGATCCATAATGCATACCGTTCATGTAAACCTCCGCACCGGGGGGATCCGTCGTCAATTCCACAGCTCCGTATTTGTATTCTCCAACCACCAACCGGAAGGGCTTGAGATTCTCACGCTTGGCGCGATCACTCAGATTCGGATTGGCGAAACTTTGATCCACCTCGGCGGTAATTTGGTTATCCTGAGTAAAGAACCCTTGTTGGATACCATTCACACGCACCCAATCCATGAAGGCGATGATGTCGGGCTGCCCGGCGAGCACCACGGTCGCATTTTCGCCGTTTTCAGAAGCTAGTATGAACTCGACGGAATTTCTCGGCCGCTTGGAAGAACGCAGGAAGTCGTTCCATACCTCCCTTGGAACATAGCGTGAGGTCACATGCTTGTCGCCAACCGGCAGGTAAGTAAGGCCGTGATGGTCCTGCCACTTTTCACCAATTTTAGGTGGCGAGAAATTCTGCAGTTCACGATAGATCAGCATCGGCTCCGAAGCCGAATCTGGTGTGACCGTTTCAGAGATCACGGCGTTCTTATATCCAGTCTTCCGAATGACGTAATCAACCTGACTGCCTACCTTTGCACGCAGGGTTCCGGTTGAGGTCGGCGTGCTTCCGATCCAATCACCATCCGCGGTGTAGACCTCCGCACCCTCCGGAGTGGTTACGATGCGAATCTTTCTCTCAGCTGTGGCGCGGTTCTGCGAATTCACCTCATTCCATGGCAACCAACCGCTGTCTTTGAATACATGCCATGTGGTCCAGCCAGCGAAGGCAAAAAGAATGAGAGTAGTTGCCCAAATGGAAAGATTTGGGCTGCGCCTGCGCGTTCCACGCTGAAGACAATGAAGAGCTTCGGCAAGTTCACCCGCAGTGGAAATGTTGCGTTTGCTGATTCTCGGATCACAGACATCGCAGATGATTTTGTTCAGCTCGAGCCAGCGTTTACGCTCCAACCCAGTGGGTAGCTCATCCGGAAGCTCGGGGAAATCCAAGCGGTCTTTACCGGTAGCGATTTCGTAAAGCACCTTACCCAACGAATAGATGTCGGCCTGCGCAGAGCCCGGACCTTCGGGAGGCACAAATCCCTCGGTGCCGACAAAAGTCCTTTGATCTCGCGCGGCAACAAGACCGATGTCCGCAAGCTTGGCCTTACCATTGACGAAAATAACATTCGAGGGCTTCACATCGCGGTGCGCCAATCCGTTCTGATGGAGGTAATTCAGCGCTTCTGCGAGGCGTAGCCCGACATCGATACAAACCGAAGTTTCCCAACGAACGCTGTGTTTCCCATCTGGTCGCAGGGTGCGCGCCTCATACTCGATGGGGTTGATGTCCTGCCCGGCATGGACGTCATCACCCAGCTCCATGACATAATAATAAAATGAACCGCAATCAGGACTGCGTCCGACGTGCAGGATATTGACAAGGGCAGGGTGATCCCGGGAAATCGGTTCGTATTTCAGGATGCCTTCGAATTCACGCTCGAAGGTTCTCTCGTCATCGAAATCCTCACGCCAGACCACTTTCACGGCGCGCAGCGCGCCCGTCACACCGCGAGCCATCCATACTTCGCCGTAAGCACCACCACCGATTTTTCTCAGGACATCGTGATCGGGTATGCTCGGATTACTGCGTATCGGCGCTGGCATGACTCACTCCGTTTCCTCTTCAAGTTTTGCCAGCTCTTTCTTGAGAACCGCACCCACGCGGTGTTTTGCCAGATAAACCTGTGCCATGCTTACATTGAGCTTTTCCTGAACCTTTTCCGCATCCCATTGACGAATCACGTAATAGTCAAAAATCTGATACTGCTTTGGAGAAACCTGTGCCTTCACACGGGATAAAGCGGCATCGGCGATGCCTTTTTTCCATTCAACATCCCAAAGACGCTCCAAAACATCTCCATTGGGATCTTCCACCCGATCAATCACGGCGGTTTTACGGTCGTCCGCCCATTCGCCTTCGATCATCGCCGTGTCCTTTTTGCGTTTGCGGAATTGATCGTTGATCCGCCAACGCGTCATGTTCATCAACCATGTTTTAAACGAACCTTGCTCGGGATCGTAGAGTTTTTTCTTACTCTGCTTGGCAATCGACAGGATGGTTTCCTGAACACAATCGAAAGCCTCCTCAGAACGGAGTCCGGCTTTGATGGCGACGGCATAAATCAGCCTCCAGTAAGTTTGATAAAATTCATCCCAAGTGCGCTGGTCCTCCCAATTATCGAGTCTGGCGATCAGGCTTTTGCGGGTTTTTGCATAGGCCTGTTGGATCACTTCATCCTCTTTTGAAGGATCATGCTTGTTCTCATCGGACATTGGGTTGAAATTTATCATCTCTTGGGGGGCTTGTCTTTCCTGAAAAAAACTAAATTTTACGCTGAGGGCGACTCCAATCCGCCTTCGGACTCACTGAGGTTTTTACCCCAGAAATACCTGCGGAAAATGACTTTTACCGCGGCAGAGAGCGGCACGGCAAGCAGGGCTCCGACAAAGCCGCCAAGCACCACGGACCAAAACAACATCGAGAAAATCACCGTAAGCGGATGCAACCCGACCGAATCCCCGACAATTTTGGGAGCAGTCACCAGCGAGTTGATTTGCTGAACACCAGCGAAAATCAGAATCATGAAGCCAACATAAGCCCATGGCTCGAGATCAAACGGAACGCTTGCGGTTTGGGCATGCAAATAGGCGATGACACAGGCGGGGATGAGACAAAGGATATTTCCGATGTAAGGAATGATGCCCAGAATCATCATTAACAAGCCGATGAGCAGCGCATACGGGAGGTCAAAGAAAAACAGGGCGATCCCCACGAGAATGCCATCAATCATGCCGACAAGGACCTGTCCGCGGAAGAAAGAGACAAGATAACCATTGATTTCCTGAAGCGTTGAGACGAGCTCCGTCTTAAATCGTGAATCACGCAGCGGCATATATTCGTGCCAGTGATCGTGGATCGAAACCGAGTCTTTCAGGAAGAAAAACAGATACACAGGAACCATGATCATTCCGAGGAACAGGCCGATAAAACCGATAATTTTCGAGGACCCGACCGAAAGCCAGCGGGTGCCCATTTCAATGAGCTCATCCTTGTAGACGTATAGCGTTTTACCGCCACGGGTTTGCCAAAAGAAGTCGAGGGATTCAGGGCTATCGGCATCCGCAGCAAATGGAATTTCCTTCCCAGCTGCATTCGTTTCGGTGAGCGCCCAACCAATCACGCCGTCCTGATGCTGACGGCGAAGATTGTGCAGAGAGCGGGCGAGAGCGGGCACAAGATTGGGATCCGCCTTAGGCGCGGAGGAGTTTTCCAGAGATTGCGAATGATGTTTCTCTCCGTCACGGGCCGGCGCCGAGGTGCTGATGATATCGCGAAACAATCTTTTTCCCCCTTGGATGGCCGGAAGCACTGCCGCGACCAACAAGGTGATGGCAACGAGGGAAGCGATAAAAACGCTGATCACCGACCAGAGCCGGTTGATTCCGCGTTTCTCAATCAGCCTAACGACAGGATCCAACAAATAAGCGATGATACCCGCAACAATCAGAGGAATCAGCACAGGCTGGAGAAACCCGAAGATTTGTCCAATCAGCCACACGAGGCCAACGAGAAGAGAGCCGAGCACGAGCATCGCCAGGCCAGTTAACGCGCTCCATACGGTTCGCTGTTGAAATCGGGTTGGATATTTCATCTCGCGGGTTTATTACAGATTCCCTGAGCAATTCACAATCTTTCTTATCCTGCGTTGTCAGCCATCGAGATTGGATCGAGAGCGGCACTGAGCTGCTCTGCCGTGATACCGAGTGAGGCGAGCTTCTCCGTGCAGAGGCCGTGGATGGTTTTCCCTGTCGTTTCCGCCTCTTTGGCAATGGCTGCTGCTTGGTCGTAGCCAATCAAGGGAACCAGGGAAGTAACCATGGAAAAGGATAGCCCGACGAGTTCCTCGCAACGCGCGCGATTCGCCGTGATGCCGGAGACACATTTTTCTGCAAAGGTTTTGGCGCCATTGGCGAGGAGCCCAACCGACTCCAAGATCGTTTGGCCCATGAGAGGCATGAAGGTGTTGAGTTCCAGATGACCGTTCGCTCCGCAAAACGTCATGGTGGTTTGATTTCCAAATACGCGCGCCGCGACCATGGTCAACGCTTCACACAGAACCGGGTTCACTTTTCCCGGCATGATGGATGATCCAGGTTGGATGGCGGAAAGATGGATTTCACCCAAAGCACAACGCGGACCGGAAGCCAACAATCGGATGTCGTTGGCGATTTTAAAAAGTGAGGTCGCGATGACGTTAAGCTGACCGTGCGCCTCGACCATTGCGTCGCGCGCGGCTTGGGCCTCAAAAGGGTTTTCCGCCCGGCGGAAAATGAATCCCGTGCGCTCATTGAGCAAGGCGATCGCATTCTTGGTAAAATCCGGATGAGCGTTCAAGCCGGTACCAATCGCAGTGCCGCCAAGCGGAATTTCCAATAGCGCCGTGATCGCTTTGTGACATCGGTCAATCCCGCGCTCCGCCTGCTTTGCATATCCCGAAAATTCGTGACCAAGCCGCATGGGAACGGCATCCATCAAATGCGTGCGGCCGATTTTCAAGACATCATGAAACTCGGATGATTTTTGCGAAATCGATTTTTCCAAATACTCAAGCGCCGGGATCAGAACATCCCGAAGTTGCAAACACATCGCAATGTGAATCGCTGTCGGAAACGTGTCGTTAGAAGATTGTCCGAGATTGACGTGGTTGTTCGGGTGGACGTTCACCCCGCGCTGGCGGCAGAGGGTGACGATCACCTCATTCGCATTCATGTTGGTCGAAGTGCCGGACCCAGTCTGAAACACATCGACAGGAAAATGCGTATCGTGTTTCCCCTCAGCGACTTCACGGGCCGCTATAGCAATGGCACTTGCGAGCACTGGATCGAGAACGCCGATCCTTTCATTGGCGAGAGCCGCGACCTCTTTGATCAACCCATAGGCATGGATCAGCGCGGGATGCATTGCCTGACCAGAGATCGTGAAATTCTCCACCGCGCGCTGAGTGGAAGCCCCGTAGAGCGCATCGGCGGGAACATTCAATTCGCCCAAGGAATCGCGTTCTGTACGGGTTTTCTGCATTATTCAATCAACAACGGAATCCACTTCACTGCAATCCGTAACTATGCGGCTTGTTTGTCAGAAAATCAGAATTAAGCTGCCAGCATCATGAGTGATTCTGAAACACCAACGATGGCAAGTTTGCCTGAAATCCCTGACGGAGCAAAGGTTGCCACTTTGGGCGCGGGATGTTTCTGGTGCGTGGAAGCCGCTTACAATCAGATCGATGGCGTATACTCCGCAATTTCGGGTTACATGGGAGGCGAATCCTCAAACCCGACTTATGAACAGATTTGCGAAGGGAAAACCGGGCATGCGGAAGTGGTGCAGGTGGTGTTTGATCCTGCGAAAATCGATTACGAAACCATCCTCGCATGGTTTTGGGATCTGCATGACCCCACGCAACTCAACCGCCAAGGTAACGATGTCGGCACGCAATACCGCTCGGTAATTTTTTATGAAAATGAAGAGCAAAAAATGACAGCGGAGCGATCCCAGTCTGCGGCTCAGGAAAATTTTGATCAGCCCATCGTCACCGAAATCGTACCGGCGATGACATTTTTCCCTGCGGAAAATTATCATCAGAATTACTATTTCCTGAACAAGACGCGGAACAGCTACTGCCAATACGTCGTCGAGCCGAAGCTAAAAAAACTGAAGCTGAAGTCCTGATTTTGGTAGGGTGCCATCGGCGATAGCCCCCTGCCTTTCACACAGGAACAACAAAACACTCGGCATCGATTTCTAAATTTTCCGGCCAAGGGATCCCAAGCGGCATCAGCTGGCAGTTTTCGACATACCATCCAGGCAGAAGTTTTCCAAACGACCCCGATTTGTGGCCGGCTTGGAAAAAGCTATCCGCCGTGGGCAATGCCGGGTGCGGCATGGACATGGAAAGCACTTGCCCATTCCATGCGAGGCAGGGCAAGTGCGCGATTCCGGCAGCTTCTAACAACTCATTGGCATTCTTGCTGAAATCAAAAAACCGGCACTCGCCATTGAACGGCGGCGCTTGTTCAATTTGCTCTCTCAATCCGGCAGCTCCGAGCCACAACGCTCCATCGCGCGCTGTGAAATCCTTCTCAATCATGATTCTTCCGCCAGTTGATCTGGCGAAAGCTTCCAGCACGGGGCGGATCGCATCGATCTCTGGATCGCGCTCCAACATGTAGAGAGTTGCCCGTCGCGGCAGTGCATTAAAATGCTTGAGCTGATGAACATTGCGCCTCTGCGCTGTCACACCGTCGGAAAGGCATATCGCCATGGCACTGGCAGAGGCTTTCAACAATGCCGCCTGCACGATCTGCCGTTCCGGCCTAGGCACATCGATCGACTCACCGACCGCAACGGACAAACCGTAAGGCAGGCCATATGGGATTTTTCTGAAATAACTGCCACGCTCAAAAGAGAAAATCGAACCCCACGAACCATCCACCCAGACGGGGAGAATCGGCACTTGGATATTTTTTGCGATGAGCTCGAATCCTCTCTCAAGTTGGCACAACTGACCCGTCCGCGTCAGTTGGCCTTCTGGAAAGAGCACCACGAGATCTCCGTTGTTGAGAGCTTCAATCGTTTTCCGAATGGCTTCCAAAGGTTGCGAGCGGCGTATCGTCAAGGTGCCGAACAATTTAGCGGAAAGGCGAATGATTGGATTCGCCATGAAGCTCTCGTCCATCACGAAACGCATGGGCCGCTCGGAAATCACCGAGAGAAAAAAGGCATCAGCGAACGTCACATGGTTCGGCAGCAACAAGGCACCACCGCTTTTGGGGATGTTTTCCACGCCTGTCGTTTTGATGCGATAGATGAATTTCACCAAAGAGCGGATAAAGAGCCGGATGAAGTCCGCGGGCAAAATCCGCATGACGTAAAAAGTCATGATTCCGCAAGCCGACCCAACCACGATGAGCTGCATGCGAAATCCTGCGAGCTCGCCCATGTGCAGGGCGTTCGAGATCAGAAACATCAGTTCAATCGAGACCACCGCAATGATCCCCGCGAAGCAATCCTGCAGATTCACGGCAGATTGCAACTCACCGCGTTTATCAGCAGGATAGCGATCCTGCAGCCAGGCATTGAGCGGCGCCAGAAAAATGGCCGATGAAAAGGCGAGCACGCCGAGCGCAAGCAAGAACAATGCCTCATGCGGAGATTCGTCAATAAACCGACCCAGCCCCGAATCTAACAGCGCCAGATAGGCCTGCGCACTTCCCATCGGAAATGCTGCAAGCGCCAACGCACTGGCCGTCATCATGATGCCGGCAAGCGGCACCCAACCAAGTTCAATTTTTTTCCGCAGCAGCCAAGAAGCGAAACCAAATCCAACCGCCATTCCAAGCGAAGCCGCAGCCATGAAAATCGATTGCAAGCTTCCGAATCCCTCGCCGCCATTTGTCATGGCTTTGGCGATTTTCACCGACCACAAATTGATGAATGCCGCAAAGCCCCAGAAAAACGCGACCCCGAAAGAAGCTCTCCGAATTGCACAATCTTTCCATAATTCCCCTAGATCCCGGAAATGACTGATGAGCAATTTCCCGGAAATCCTCTCTCTACCATGCGCCGCACCATTGGGTATCGAGAGCGCCATTCCAACCGCGGGAATGGAAAGACAGGTCAGAATAAGCAACGGTAAAAACGCAGCTTGCCATGCGTTTGCCGGCATCGAGTGCATGGCTTTATAGCGATGATCAAACCACCAGCCCGCGACGATCTGACCAACCAAAATCGCCAGCATGGCCGTCATTTGCTGGACTCCTGAAGCGAATCCCAGATGCCGTGAGCCAACCAATTCCTTATTGATTCCCATCTTTGCCGGACCAAAAAACGCCGACTGTGCCGCGAGCAGGAAAAAACCAAACAGCGCGAGATGCATTTGTTTGATCCATACCGCGAAGCTGATCAGTCCAAGAATCAGAACCTGCGCGACCGCGGCACCAACGATAACATTGCGTTTCGTAAAACGGTCGCTCATCCAACCCGCCAGAGGCGCGAACAAAACAAACGGTAGGGCAATCATAAGACCCGCTAACGACTCGACATCCATCGCTACCGCACCACCCAAAGAGATAAGAATAAACTGCGCGGCCTTGTCATTGAAAGCATTCTGCGTCTGCTGAACGATCATGCTCCAATAACCGAGCCAATGCCGCTTGCTCGGTTCAATGTCTGGGATGTCGTTTTGCATAGATGAAAATCTTTAAATATCCGCACCCCTGCAATCGAGCTTCTGGTTCATTTCCAAAGCCGGATTAAGCTCGCGAGCCTCTCCTACGATAACCGCCGGAACGCCCGCCACGGTCGTATGGGGAGGAACATCATTCAACACCACACTGCCTGCCCCGACTTTCGCATGGGTGCCGATCTCGACCCGACCCAAAATTTTCGCGCCGGCACCGATCAGCACACCCGAGCGAATAATCGGATGACGCGCACCCGTGTCCTTACCCGTTCCGCCAAGTGTGACTTCGTGGAGAATCGATACGTCGTCCTCAATGATCGCCGTTTCGCCGACCACAAAGGAGGTTGCGTGATCGAGTAGAATCCCGCAGCCAATCGTCGCAGCCGGGTGGATGTCCGTGGAAAACACCTCCGAGGAAATGCTCTGCAAATATAAAGCCAACCAGCGGCGGCCATCTTTCCAGAGTTGATGACTCACCCGATAGGTGCTCAGTGCCATGAAGCCTTTGAAAAACAATAACGGCTCCAGAGGGGAAAAGCATGCGGGATCCCGCTCAAACATCGCCAACAAATCCCGACTGCAAGCACGGGCAATCGATTCATGTTTGGTGAAAATATCTACAATCAATGGCTCGATCGCCTCTCGCGGCATGTCCTCACGCGCCAGCCTGCGGCTCAAACGCACGGAGAGCGCTTCGGCAAAACTCCCGCGCGAAAGCACGACATCGTCAACCAATGCCCGCAATCCCTCTTCTTCCCGATGCACACGCGCAGCCTCGACGCGGAGCTTTGCCCAGAGGTTTTCCAAATTCGCGGCTTCCCCACCGCACAACTTCGTTCCATTCTCCTGCATCGCTGTTTGATCTTTCTCGCTCATGAAGATTTCCCAAAAATTAGAATACGCCTGCCGAGCCCTCGCACAACTCGCGAAAGCTTATGACGGCAAGACTCTTACCCGTCTTGACGACCTGGCGCAACGCGAAGCTGTCTCCGCGAACTTTTTAGTGCAAATTCTAAATGATCTCCGGCGCGGGGGAATGATCGATTCCCGCCGCGGGGCTTCCGGTGGATATTTGCTCTCCCGCCCAGCAGCACAGATCACCCTGCTCCAGATTGTCGAGGCCATAGAACCCTCCCAACTTCAAAATACCGCCGTAGATCAAGGCGAATCCGGCGCCTCGGTCCGCCGAGCTTGGGAAAATGTTTCCTCCCAACTCACCAAAAACCTCGAGGAAATCACTCTGGAATCCCTTGCCAGCCCCACATCCGACCCGATGTTTTATATTTGAACGACAATCCGGAGCATCGAGTCATTTCGCGAAAACGCTCTTCAACCATTGATCGACGACTGGAGTAGCCGGGTAATCGGGGTCTCCGAGACTGCGGTTGATTTCCATATGACCTTTGAGTCCAAAACCGTCAAATCCCTGTATTTCCGCGCTGGCACCGGCCTTTTTCAAAGCATCGCAAAGCGCGAGGGACTGCTTGGTTCCATCGATTCTCTTTACATGGAGAATAAGGAATGAGGGAGAATTTGGTGCCTTGGCATGATATATGGGCGAGAGAGATAACTGCCGTTCCTGCTCGTTGCCAAATGCTTGGAGGTATGTGTCATCCATCATAACCCCACCATCAGCAACCTGCTTGGGGATATCGTAACACGCGCCATCGAGTGGAATGATGCCTCGCAACGACTTTGAATTCAGCCCGGCCTTTTTCAAATACGTCATATCCGTCCCAACCAAAGCCGAGAGATGCGCACCGGCACTGTGTCCCATCAACACCACCTTCTTCTTATCGAAACCCAAAGCACCGGCTTGCTTCATCAGAAATGCCAGTGCCGTGGCCACATCCTGCGCTTGTTCTTCCACGGTGTTAGCCGGAACCAGTCGGTAGTTCAGCGAGGCAAAAGCATATCCCTCAGCCAAATAATGGCTGGGCTTTAATTCCGTCGCCTTCTTATCTCCACGCTTCCATCCCCCGCCATGCACGAAAACAACCAATGGCGATCCCGCTTTCTCAGGTCGCCAGTAATCCAATTTTTGCAGCGGATCTTTTCCATACGCCAACTCTTTTGCGCCCTTTGCATTATCGGGGTTTTCTTTCCGCTCCGCAAGGCGCTCACGCAGTCGGTCACCCAGTGGCGACTTTGCATAAACGCAGCCAGGATGAAGCGCAATAATAGCGAAAGCCGCTAATAATGTGAAAATGGACCGATTCATAATTTTCTATCGGGTTACGATAGATGAAACGCGTTTCCGCATCATAGGTTGCGAAATGATTTCAAGAAAATGAGCGAGCCATATCAATGATCGAAAGACTTTTCACTTCAACCAACCCGCAGCAAGTTTCTCAACTTGCTTCAAAATCTCATTCGTATCATCACCCAACAAAGTTGCGTGTCCCATTTTGCGCATCCCAGGGGCGCGGCGTTTTCCGTAGAGATGTAAAACCGCACCATCGGTTTCCAACAAGGGCGTCCAATCAGGCGGAGTGGTTTCGTCCTGCCAGAAATCGGCCAACAGGTTCAGCATGACGCAGGGAGAGATAAGTTTCGTGGAACCAAGCGGAAGCCGGAGGGCGACGCGGAGTTGTTGTTCAAACTGCGAGGTCGCACAGGCATCAAGCGTGTGATGGCCGGAGTTGTGCGGGCGCGGTGCCATTTCGTTGACAACAAGTGAGCCATCATGATTCACGAAAAACTCGACGCCAATGATACCTTGATAATCGAGTGCGACAGCAACTTTTTCCGCAAGCTCACGCGCTTGTTTGGCGGTTGTTTCGGAAATCCTTGCAGGGACGATGGAGACATCGAGCACGTGATGACGGTGACGGTTTTCCGCAGGATCGTATGTTCTCACCTCACCATCTGCCGAGCGCACAACCATCACGGAAATTTCTTTCTCGAAGGGAACCCAGGCTTCCAGGATCGCGCGTTCACCGCCGAAGTTTTTCCAGACCATCGCCGGATCTTCGTTGCCTTGGATTTTCAGCTGGCCTTTGCCATCGTATCCAAATGCCGCGGTTTTCAATACACCCGGGCCCTTGAGCTCGGCCATGGCAACTTGGAGATCGTTCAGGGTTTCAATCACCCGAAACCACGTGCAGGGAATCCCATGCTCTTTGAGGAAATTCTTTTCCCGCTCGCGGTTCTGGCAAATTCCGACCGCTTGTGGTGAAGGGAAAATACCGATACGACTTGCAACTCCCTCGAGCGTCGCCAGAGGGATGTTTTCAAACTCAACGGTCGCCACGGTCGCTTGTTTGCAAAATTGCTCAAGTGCCTCTGCGGAATCAAAGGGAAGATCAATGACCTCGTCCGCAACCTCGACCGCCGGAGCTTCAAGCCCACCTGTCCAGACCACCGAACGCACTCCCATCCGCCGTGCAGAGAGGGCGAGCATGCGCCCGAGTTGACCTCCGCCGATCACGCCGACGACTTGTTGCTTGTCCAAAGGGAAAAAAACCGAAGCTGACATGGTAACAAAAAAATCAATCCATCTCAGGCAACACGGACTCGGCCACTTTCGCGGTTTGTTTGCGACGGAACTCCGTGAGCTTGACCGCCAATTCCGCATTTTCAAGAGCCAGCATCGCCACCGCAAATAAGCCGGCGTTGGTCGCGCCGGCATGCCCGATCGCAAAAGTCGCGGTTGGAACACCTGCCGGCATCTGCACGATGGAGAGCAGGGAATCCACACCTTTGAGAGCTTTCGATTCCACCGGAACTCCGAGGACCGGCAGTTCGGTCATCGCTGCAACCATGCCTGGCAAATGCGCCGCACCACCTGCTCCGGCGATGATGCATTTCAAACCTTTGCTTTTCGCCTGCTTCGCATACTCGACCAATTTGTCCGGCGTACGGTGCGCACTGACCACCTCAGCGCGATATTCCACGCCAAAGTCTTTAAGAACTTGCGCCGCATGTTCCATCGTCGGCCAATCCGACGTGCTTCCCATGATAATGCCAACACTCATAAGCAGCGAGATTGCCTGCACCACCCGCTCACGTCAACATTTGTGATTCCTAAAAGGTAGGGCGGCTTTGACACAAGCCGCCCTACCATCCCCCGCTCCCTCCATCACCTCCTCCTCTTCCCACCAGCTTGGCTCGCAAACTGCTAAATCGGGGTATCACGTGAAACCCATGCTTGAAGGATACCTGCCAGACGCTTTTTTTGACGAAATGTTCCTGCCGGACGGAACGGTTCGGCCCCATTGCGCACCTCTCTTGGAACGTATTTCAGGCTTGGATCAGAATGATTTCATGGCACGCAAGGCAACCTGCGAGCTCTATTTCCTGACCCAAGGTGTCACATTCAATGTTTATCACGACTCTCAAGGCAGCGAGCGTATTTTCCCCTTCGATCCCGTCCCACGCGTCATTCCTGCAAATGAGTGGGAGCACCTCGAATCCGGCCTGACCCAACGGATTACGGCGCTCAATCTTTTCCTGCACGATATTTATCACGATCAACAAATCCTCAAGGACGGCATCATTCCGCGGTCGTTCATTGAACAAGCACGCCATTACCGACCCGAGTTTCGCGGTATCGATGTCCCCGCCGACATCTATATTCACATTTGCGGCAGCGATCTAATTCGCGATGAGAAGGGCGAATGGTTGGTACTTGAGGACAACGGCCGTTGCCCCTCCGGCGCATCTTACTTGCTGGAAAACCGCAAGGCGCTGAAACGGGTTTTCCCGGATCTGTTCGATACCTCATCGGTCCGATCAGTCGATTCCTACCCACTCGAAGTATTGGAAATGCTGCGCCACATCGCGCCTCGCAAATCCGGTAATCCCGTCTGCGTACTACTCACTCCGGGCTGCCACAACAGCGCCTATTTCGAACATTGTTACCTCGCTCGTGAAATGGGCATCGAAATCGTCGAGGGCCGCGATCTTGTCGTGCGCGACAACGTGGTTTACATGCGCACGACCCGCGGCTTGGAACGCGTTGATGTCATTTACCGCCGAATCGATGATGATTTCATCGATCCCGTGGTTTTCCGCAAAGATTCGGTGCTCGGGGTTCCGGGCATCATGAATGCCTACCGCGCAGGAAATGTTGCGCTTGCCAATGCGGTGGGCACCGGTGTGGCGGATGACAAAGCCATCTATGCCTTTGTTCCCGACATTATCCGCTACTACCTCGCACAAGAACCAATTTTACAAAGTGTGCCTACTTATCTCGCGGCCAAAGATGATGATCTCCGCTACATTCTCGATCACTTGCCTGAACTCGTCGTGAAAGCCACCAACGAATCCGGCGGCTACGGCATGCTCATGGGACCTGCGGCGTGCAAAACGGAAATCGCCGAGTTCCGCGAACGCATCATCGCGGATCCCACCAACTACATCGCGCAACCCGTGGTCTCACTCTCACGCTGCCCGACATGGTGCGATGAGGGCATGGAAGGCCGTCACGTCGATCTGAGGCCCTATATCATTTATGGCGAAACCCCGCGCATCGTTCCGGGTGGCCTGACCCGCGTTGCGCTCAAAAAAGGCTCACTAGTCGTCAACTCCTCCCAAGGCGGTGGTAGCAAAGACACCTGGGTTCTGCGCCAATAAAACAAACCAACATCCTTTCAAAAAACCATGCTCTCCCGTGTAGCCAATACTCTTTACTGGATGGCCCGCTATGTTGAACGGGCCGATAACCTCGCTCGTCTCATTGATGTCAATCGCCACCTTTTGTTGGACAACGAGACACTCGGCAGTGACCGGATCGCGGATTTCTGGCGACCCATCATTCTCTGCACCGGCGACGAGGAACTGTTCCAATCCATTTATCCGGAAACCCATGGCGAGGACGTTATCCGCTTTCTAACAGATGATCCGAGGAACGTGAGCAGCATCGCTTCCTGCATTGCCCAAGCGCGTGAGAGCGCGCGCACGGTGCGGGACCAAATCTCGGATGAGATGTGGGAGGAGATCAATGCCCTGCATCTTTTCGTCCGCTCGGATGAGGCGGCTTATCTCCTCAAAGAAGCTCCACCGCGTTACTATGAACGTATTCGCCGTTCCGTTGCGACGTTTCTGGGAATCTCCGCCACCAGCCATACCCGTGATGAAGGCTGGGAGTTCATGCAACTTGGGCGCCACCTCGAACGCGCCGATAAAACTACCCGCTTCCTGGACACCACGTCCTATCTTCCAGACGACGGTCAAGGCGGCATCGGCGCGCCCGGCATGCTCCACTGGACTGCGATCCTCGGTTCTTGCGGAGCACTCGGGGCATTTCGCGCCGCCCATCATCGCTTTGATGTCGAGGGCGCGCTCAGCTTTCTGGTGTTCTCCAGAAATTTTCCACGCTCGGTTCGTTATTGCGCAGATCGGGTGGACGAATGCATTCATCTGATTTCCGGTAGCCCACGCGGTGGTTTCCTCAACGAGGCGGAGCGCGTCAGCGGCAGGCTTCTCGCCGACCTCAACTACGGCAATGCGCAAGATGCGATGGCGCTTGGCCTCCACCCCTATCTCGATGGATTGCAGGAACGCTTCAACCGTATTGGCGAACTCATCTTCGAGACATTTGTTCTCATGCCGGAGATGTTCGAGTCCCAACGCAGCATGCAGCAACGCGGACACGATGCCCTGACGGCTTGGCAGGAACAACAGCAACAGCAATAGATGATGAGGGTTGCCCGATTGACCAGATCATCCATGATCCAATCCGCCGCATGAAGCTTTCCGTCGTACATCGCACCATCTTCCATTACGGGGGAGCTGTCACTGACAGCGTGAACGAGCTACACCTTGAGCCGCGCACCTTTCCCTTTCAAAAAACGCTCTCCTCTTTGATTCGCGTGCTGCCAGCCACGCGCATGAGCAAATTCCAAGATCTCTTTCAAAACACGACCCATCACTTCGAAATTCAAAGACCCCACCAACATCTCGAAATCGAAAGCAGGATACGCGTCCACAACCTGCCGCTCGAAATACCGGACGAAGCGCGCGCCGCAACCAAAGAAATTTACCGAACCACCACGGTGCGCGATCGCAGCTGGCCTTATCTGAACGAGAGCGCGCGTGTCATTTTCCGCCCAGAAATCTGGCGCCAGGCCATAGACATCACCTTCGGCCACGATGCATATTTCGATAAGGCGACCCGGATCATGAATTGGATTCACTCGGAGTTCAGTTACGAACCCGGCAGCACCGATGTCACCACGCATCTCGATCAATGTTTCGCGCAGAAACGTGGCGTTTGTCAGGATTTCACCCACGTGATGCTGGGACTTTGCCGTGCGGCTGGGATTCCGGCGCGCTACGCATCCGGCTACCTCTATAACGGCCCGCGGGATCACCTCATTGGCGCCCAAGCCTCCCATGCATGGGCGGAGGTCTTTCTTCCTGTGGTCGGCTGGATCGGCTTCGATCCCACCAACAACACCCTTGCCGATGCACGTTATGTAAAAGTGGCCGTCGGAAGAGACTACGAGGACGTCGCCCCCATCCGCGGAACCTACCGCGGATCCGCCCATTGTCAGATGGAAGTCGATGTCTTGGTGGAGGCGATACCGTAAAAATAACAATTCCATGAACGGCGATCTGCGACCATCCGCGGTTCAATGATCTATCTCAAAACAGGAGCCAAAATTGGATATCTACCCCAAATGGCAGGCTAAAACGGGCTGAAAAGACTTGCGCAGCGGCATTTCGCGACCTACCTCAAGCGCATGGCTAACGAAACTACGTTGATTCTCTTCAAACCTGACGCGATTACCAAAAACCTTACGGGCGAGGTTCTGGCCCGCTTTGCGAAAGAAGGGTTTGTGATCCGCGGGATCAAAATGATGACCCTGAGTGACGAAATCCTCGCCGAGCACTACGCACACATCGCCGCCATGCCGTTTTTCCCTTCCGTGCGGGGTTTCATGCAGGAAACACCGGTGATTGCCCTTGCTCTTGAAGGAGATAACGTCATTTCCCGGATTCGCGACCTGCTCGGACCCACCGATTCCACCACCGCCGCCGCCGGCACCATTCGCGGTGACTTTGGCGACAAATCCGGTGACTCAAAAATGCGCAACGTCTGCCACGCCTCGGATTCCCAGGAAGCCGCTGCCGCCGAGATCAAACGCTTCTTCAAAGACAGCGAGATTTTCGCTTACTAGAAACAGGCTTGGTAGGTTCGTTTTGATAAAACGACCGCCATTTACGCCAGAAACCATCCCAACCGATCGGTCATTTCATCGAAATGACCCGACCGTTTCCAACACGGGCTAGTTCTAAAAAATCGAAATCAAGAACGCATTTTCGAATAGGCACGCAAGTAGCCAACGCACTGGGCGATCTCAGGTAAGTTGGACTTCCAGTTATGTTCGTATTCGATCGAAACATTACCTTTGAATCCTTGTTTGCGAACTTCATCAAGAATGGCGACGTTGTCGATAATACCGGTTCCGAATGGGCGGTCATGTGACCATTTCTCGATGGATTCACGGTCTTTCATGTGGAACGAACGCACGCGTGGCGCGATTTTTTTGATCACTTCCAACGGGTTGAGTCCGCTTGTCGCCCAGTGACCGACGTCCGCGCAGATGCCAACGTTCGCATGGCGATCCTTCACGGAATTGAAAACGAAGTCTGGATCCCACATCTTGTAGTTCGGCTTCTTCGGATGGTTGTGGAAACCGACCTTGATATCGTATTCCGCAGCGAGTTTTTCGATGAGATCGATCGATTCGATACTTTCTGTGTTGATGCTGTATAATCCGAGTTTTTTACCTAAATCAAAAATCGCACGAGCTTTGGCTTCATCGTTGGGAATCGGAATCACTCCCAAGCTTTGAGCCACGATGTGGTTCGCCTTGATATGTTCGATGAGCGCCTGAAGCTTGTCTTCAGGCATGCCTGGCTCAAACTTCACATCGCCGTGATCACCGCCGAGTTTATGGCCCGAAAACAATTCGACTCCGCCTACTCCCGCAGCCGCCGCCATCTGGATCGCTTCGAACAAACTAAATTCTTTCAATGACCAGCATTGCACGGTGATTCCAAATCCTGCCGCCGTTACCGCTTCCTGCGGAATCGGAGCGCCTTTGGAGCGGAGCGCCAGCAACACGGACGCGGCAGGAATCATGGTAAATAGGGAACGTCGTTTCATAATGTATGAAGACGCTACCAGAGCCCGATGGGGTATCAACCCCCGATTGTGGGAAATTGGGGCTTGGAATGACGGACCACCAGAGTCCAGCATCTCCCGATAAGTCGGGACTCGCGCACGAACAAGAACTGAGTAAGATCACTCAAATTTTATTGCTTTTCTTACCATTGCATCTGCGACACAGGAGCTGAACGTTTTGGACGGTATTACTGCCTCCTTTGGACACAGGAATAATGTGATCATACTCAAGGTAGTCCTTTGCACCACATTCTACACAAGTCCCGCCATCTCTTATCCAAACTGCGTTACGTACTTGCTTGGAAATCTTACGGCGAATTTCTGTGGTATCATCAGTAACAGCAGAAACAGTTCGATTATTAAGCCTCAGCAAACAGAGGACTAATGCGGCAGGAACTTTGCCATCAACAATTTCTAATTCAATTTCACCTTTAACAGAGGTGATGATTAATTGCGTCCTGAAGCCGTGCATTTCACGAATACGTCCAAGCGAAATACTAAATCCTGCTTTATTGGAAACGTATTCAACACGTATATTCGTTATCCATAACTTACCTTCAGAAACCAAAGTGTCATCTCGATATAACCTCGTATCCTGACAAAGATAAACAGCTTCCCCACTCTGTAGCCATGCCGGGTTGAGCGACATAATGGGAGGTAATTTATTGTTACCTAAATCATGGAGTAACCGAACGCGGCGAATGGTGTATTTTACCTCGCGTTTGATCTCATCTCCCATTCTAAAAAATTCGAGATGCTTCAGAATTTTAGCTTCTTCAAAATCATCAATGTGATCATCCTCACAGACGTCGGCGAGGAGATGTCGAATAAACTGCTCTGCGAGTGGCTGACATTCCTTAATCACCTCTTCCCAATCGGCTCCTGCTTCTAGAACCATTTGCTCCAGAGCGGCTACCTCTTGATGGTCTAATTGACCATCAGCGATCATCGCAGCCAATGCCTTAGAAAATCTGTTTTTGAGGGTAGCCTTACGATAATTTTTTGCAGCGAAGCCTGCCATGACCAACCCGGCTTTAGCTAATACGCCTGAAGCGGTTCCGACGGCGTTTTTAACACTATTCTCAAAGCTGGGTTTACTAGAATGGTTGGGAAATAGAGACATCACTGGAATCCACTCGGTTAAACCCTCATGCCAAGCCCAAGCCTTGCTGTTTATAGTTCCTGAACGAACCGCATTCGCCACTTCGTCTAAAGAAGTCGCAGAATAACGTTGTCCATCTGGATTTTCCAGTGTGTAGGTCATACTTAAATACTAAGTAGTGGTTGGATTTGATTTTACTAGAAATTTAATCCGTTGTGCTTCCAAGCCGTCATAGCCCCGCACAAATCTCCCAGCGCGCAGCCGACGGATTTGAAGAGGGTGATTTCCTCTGAGTTCTCGCGCGCGGGATGGGTGCTACGACAGAGATCAGCGAGCTGGCCTTTGACTTGATCTAACGAAAAATTTCCTTCGGAAACGGGAATTAGAATTTCTCCGGCTTCGCGAAAACAGTTTTCCTTACTATCGACATACACGCTGGATTTCACCACAAGCTCGGTATCGCACTCGCGCTTGTCCTTGTGATGGTTACCCATGAAATCGGTGTGTGTGCCGGGCTTGATCCAAGCTCCTCTCACAAGAATTTCCGTGCTGCCTGTCGCGGATACGACAATATCAGCCTGGCCGCAGGCGGCTGGGAGATCATTGGTGGTCTCAAAATGGATGTCAGGAAATTCCGCCGACATTTTTTCCTGTAACGCAGCCGCCTTCCCAAGTGAGCGACCCCATAGCAAAATCCGCTTCAATGGACGCACGCTGATATGGGCGCGAGTGAGAAACGGCGCGAGTTTACCAGTTCCTAACAAAAGCAGCGTTTCCGAATTTTCGCGTGAGAGCAGCCGCGATGCGAGAGCGGACACTCCGGCGGTTCTCCAGCAGGTGACACTCACGCCATCGATCAACGCGAGCGGTGCGCCTTGCTTGCGATCGAACAACATGATCTGCGAGTAAAGTGTTTGAGCAGGGGCTTGGTTATCAGGAAAGTAGGTGAATGCTTTTTGCGCGATCACTTCATCGTTCCAGCTCGCCAGCATCGCAAACGCATCGTGTGAGCCAGATGCGGGATCCAGCAACATCACCTGACGAGGCGGCATGGTGTGTGGAGCGGCGAAGGTTTGTCTCAGCGTCTCGATGAATTCCGGATAATGCAGCGAGGCATGGACTTGCTCGGCGGAGATCAGTTTCAGGCTCATGTGTTAAAGACTTTGAGACGGAAGCACTGCATTGCCAAGTGCGTGAATGATGTTTCCGGCAATATTTACATGGAGAGAGGAGATTACAGAGGAGAGGAGTAAATCATGAAGAGTGAAACCTGATCCTATCGGGATTAAATCCTCCTCTTCTCCATGAACCTCCTCCCTCCTTGTAGAAAAAGCCCTTGTTCCCCGCGGCTTGCAATAATCTGATCGCCGTTTAAAGATCGCTTCGTGTTTGAGACCAAGATCATAGAAGCGACTGATGATGGGATGAAGGAAGCGCAGAATGCGGCGGTCGAGCTGCTTCAACAGGGCGAGGTCGTGGCGTTGCCGACCGAGACGGTTTATGGATTAGCGGCGGATGCGTTCAACCCGACGGCGGTTGCGAAAATTTTCGCCGCCAAAGAGCGTCCGGATTTTGATCCGTTGATTGTCCACATCGCCACAGTTCGTGATTTGGAAAGAGTGGCAATCGTGCCGGAGGACATTCGTCATACCTTGAATCAACTCACCACCGAATTCTGGCCTGGGCCGCTGACCGTAATTTTACCTAAAACTCCGGAGGTTCCGGATCTCGTCACCAGCGGCTTGTCGACTGTCGGCGTGCGCCAGAGTGGTCATCCGATTTTCCGTGCGATCAACAAAGCCCTCGGAAATCCCATCGCCGCGCCGAGCGCGAATCGGTTCGGGCGCATTTCTCCGACTTCCGCCTCGGCGGTGATGAAAGAACTCGGTGGGCGCATTCCCTTGATCGTCGATGCCGGAGCGTGCAGCGAAGGCGTGGAAAGCACGATCATCCGGATCGAACCGCGCGAGGGCAAGAAGCCGATTTTTCATCTCCATCGCGCCGGTCCGATCAGCAAGGAGCAGTTGCAAAAATTCGGGAAAGTCCAAGCGGTGAAACCCGGTGACACATTGCAATCACCCGGACAGCTGGAAAGCCATTACGCGCCGCTCACTCCGTTTCGCTTGATCGAGAAGCCCAGCGATTTCACTCCGGAGCTTGGCAAGCGTTACGGTTTGTTGAGCTATACCGGTGAAGAAGGCGGTGAATTTGTAAGAATGCACCGTTGGGAAAATGTAGTCGCGCTCAGTCCCGGCAGCGGCAAGCTCGCCGAGGCCGCGGTGCGCTTGTTTTACGTCATGCGTGAAATGGATGAAATGGGTCTCGATGAAATCATCGCCGAGCCTGTCAGCGAGGTCGGACTCGGTGTTGCGATTATGGATCGGTTGAAAAGAGCTTCTGCGCGCTGATTTCAAAAATTGTTAAATCTCTAAGCCATTGATTTAGAATAAATTACATTCCAACTCCTAATTAACTCCTAATTAACTCCTAATTTCTCATAAATTGGGAGTTGGGACTTGCAAAGCGATCAAGTTTCTCCTAATTTTGAGAAAACTAGGAGAAAGTATGAGACTTCCACAAAACCCTCCCCCATGGCAGAACGCGCTCAACGAAGTCATTCAAAAGAACTTACTGAGTGAATTTTTTGAATTCGGCAGGCAGGAAAGTCTGCGAACGGATCGTTATCTTCATTGGGACGATTTCCGTCATCGAGTAACAACAGAGCCTGAAGCTCTTTCGGTAGAAGAAAAGTGGGCAGCTTTGCGGATGAACCGAAACACTCGCTCTCAGAACACGGCTTTAGTCGATGAAAAGGCCAATCCTTTCACTTTTTTCCTAACTCAAAAGGCTTTTGAAAACCTCCATGAAATCGATCTTTATTGTGGCGGAGGTTTAGGAGTGACTGATGATGGAGTGATTCATCCTCAAACAAGAGATCGTTACTATGTGGATTCGTTGATCGAAGAGGCTCTCACTTCCAGTCAGCTTGAAGGCGCAGTCGTTACCCGATCAGAAGCACGGGATATGATACGGTGTAAGCGCCCTCCAACCACCAACCACGAAAAGATGGTTCTAAACAACTATCAAACCATGCGGTTTTTGTCTGAACTGAAAAGCGAGCCCCTGACTCCTGAACTCATTCTTCAAATTCATAAAAGAGTGACTTCAGGAACTTTGGATGATCCAGGTCAGGAAGGTCGGTTACGTCTGCCGCATGAGAATGTGCGCGTTGAAGATGAAGAAAGTGGTGAGATTTTCCATATTCCTCCGGTTGCGGATCGATTGCCTGAGAGGATGAACCAGCTTTGTGCGTTCGCGAATGAAACTGGAATGAACGGTTTTTTACATCCAGTCATTCGCTCTATCATTGTGCATTTTTGGATCGCATATGATCACCCATTTGTTGATGGCAACGGAAGGACAGCTAGGGCACTTTTTTACTGGTCGATGCTCAAACATGGTTTCTGGCTTGCAGAATTTTTCTCGATTTCTCACGAGATTCTCAAAGCGCCAAAGCAATATTACCGTTCATTTCTGCACACGGAAACAGATGGAAACGATCTGAATTATTTCATCAATCACCAATTGGTTATCATTTGCCAGTCCATTTCTTCGTTACGAAAGTATATTCGCAAAAAACAATCGGAAATTGACTCGATACGCGCGCATCTTGGTCCGAAAGGTGATTTCAATCATAGGCAACTCGCGCTCTTGAAGCATGCGCTGAAGCATCCATTTGGCAGATACACGGTGACTAGCCACCAGAATTCTCATGGCGTTTCTTATCAAACTGCAAAAAATGATTTGGATAGCCTATTTGCCAAAAAGCTTTTGGCGCGTGGTAAGGATGGCAAAGCCTTCGTGTATTCCCCTGTTCGCGAACTTGTAAGCCTACTCGAAAATTAGGAGTTGCGCGCGCGCCTCCCTTTTACGCGATAATCCCTTTAACCACCTTCGCTGGCTCAACTCCTGTGAGTTTGTAATCGAGTCCTTGGAATTTTTTGGTGAACCTCGTGTGATCGATGCCGAAGCGCTCTAACAAAGTGGCGTGAAGATCACGGACGTGAACAACCTGATCGACAGAGTTGTAGCCGAGCTCGTCTGTGGCGCCATGGACATGGCCGCCTTTGATTCCTGCTCCGGCCATCCAGATCGAGAATGCCCGGATGTGGTGATCTCGGCCTGAGCCTTGTCCCATCGGGGTGCGCCCAAACTCGCCGCCCCAGATAACAAGCGTATCTTCCAACATACCGCGCTGCTTTAGATCCTTAATAAGGGCCGCGGAAGCCTGATCGGTCAACAACGCGGATTTCGGCATTTGTTTATCGATGTTGCTGTGTTGATCCCAACCCCGATGATAGAGCTGAACGAAACGCACCCCGCGCTCCAGCATGCGACGTGCAAGCAGGCAGTTGGAGGCGAATGAACCATCCCCCGCTTCCTTAACCCCATACATGTCAAGGATATGCTGAGGCTCACCTTTCATATCGGTAAGGTCTGGCACAGATGACTGCATGCGGAACGCCATTTCATATTGGGCAATACGGGTTTCGATTTCCGGATCATAGTGATGATCGCGTAACATGCCGTTGAGACGTTGGACTTCCTCAATCACCTGGCGCTGGGTCGACTGACAAACGCCTTCCGGACTCCCGACGTAGTGGACGGCATCGCCTTTTGACTGAAACTGCACGCCTTGGAAACGTGATGGCAAGAATCCTGCCGACCACTGACGTGAGGAAATGGGTTGGTCCGCAAAATCTCCCTTGGAGACCATGACCACATATCCGGGTAGATTTTGCGTTTCTGTTCCAAGACCGTAAAGCAACCATGACCCCATGCTGGGACGACCTTTCAAGATCGAACCAGAGTTCATGAAAGCATGAGCGGGATCGTGGTTGATCTGTTCCGTGACCATGGAGCGAATCACACAGATATCATCCGCCATGGATCCGATATGCGGAAACAGATCGGAAATTTCGATACCTGCTTTCCCGTATTTCTTGAAGCCCGTGAACGAACCACGAGCGATGAGTTTGTGACCTTGTAGCTGGGCGAGTTGCTGACCTTTCGTAAAGGATTCCGGAAAAGGATTGCCGTTGAGGCGATTGAGCTCGGGTTTGGGATCGAACGATTCCAAATGCGACGGACCACCCGCCATGCAGAGATGAATAACGCGCTTGGCTTTCGCAGGAAAATGCAGTCCTCCCTGTTCAAAAATTCGGGGCATGGACATCCCCTCCGCAAACTGAGAAAGCGCGATCCCGCCGAGTCCGGCGAAACTTCTTTTCAGAAAAGTCCTGCGCGACCAGTCGGTTTGGAGGGCGTTTTGTAGTTCGTGGGCGTTCATGATGATCGGGGAAAAGGGGTTGAGGAAGTGATGGGGTGATGGGGAGATGATTTTTTCGCTGGAAGTGAATAGCGCTCCTCCGAGGGAACCCCACGAATTTCATAAAAAATCTCCATAGCTACTGGACAGCCTTTCTTGAAGACTTCAAGTTCAGTATGACGGTTGATTCTCATAATCATTTCTCCCAGTCTCTCTATTTCTCCCTCACCCTC
The DNA here is from genome assembly GCA_945873125.1 of Prosthecobacter debontii. Classification (GTDB taxonomy): domain Bacteria; phylum Verrucomicrobiota; class Verrucomicrobiia; order Verrucomicrobiales; family Akkermansiaceae; genus Luteolibacter. Next base: position 23,698 of record CAMCBV010000014.1, on the reverse strand, counting down.
TTTAGAATCGAGTAATGGTTTCGTGAAGGTTAAGAATGACCCGGCAGAGTTGTTCCATCGCATCGGTTTTCGGATCTTCTTTGCGAAGTTTTTCCAAGAAGGCGATCAGGTTGGATTTTTCTTGAGCGCTTGGCTTTCTTGAAATTGCCAACAAATAGGCACGTTCGATTTTATCCGCATCGGTTCCTTGGTTGACTTCTCTATCGAGGCGTTTGGCAAGGGCTTTCGCCGACTCGACGAATGTCGGATCATTGAGAAGCGCGAGAGCTTGTTGGGGGGAGTTCGATTGGAAGCGATCAGCGGCACATTCCTCGCGAGAGGGAGCGTCAAAGGCGGCCATCATGGGATGGATGAAGGTGCGTTGCCAGTGAACATAAACCCCGCGGCGATATTGATCCGATCCGGTGGATGAAAGGTATTTTCGCTCAGGGAAATTGAGATTCTCCCAATAATCCTCGGCCTGATAGGGCAGGATCGAAGGGCCGCCCGTTTCGTCCGTGCGGAGCAAGCCAGCGATCGCGAGAGCGTTGTCGCGAACAAATTCCGCATCCAGACGACGTGCCGATTGTTCCGAGAGCAGGCGGTTATCGGGATCGAGTTCGGCAAGTTCCGGATTCTTTGCAGAAACTTGGCAATACGTTTCAGAAGTCACCAAGAGACGCACCATGTGCTTCACATCCCAGCCGGAGGTTTGGAATTCGGACGCCAGCCAATCGATGAGCAGCGGATGAGATGGCCACTGGCCCTGATTTCCCAAGTCGTCGAGAATGTTGGAGAAGCCCTTTCCAAAGAACTGCTTCCACAGGCGATTGCAAAAATGGCGAGAAGTCAGAGGATTTTCCGGAGCTAGCAACCAGTTCGCGAGATCCATGCGGCTGAGACGCTTACCCGTCTTGGTCGTTCCTTTGTCGAGGAAGGTAGGGAAGGCTGGCTCCACTTTTTCCCCGGGATTCATCCAATCGCCCCGCGGCAGGATATGCCCTTGGGGAATTTTTTCGGGCGGCAGTGGCTGCGCAATCATTGAGTGAGCATACCCGGCATGGGCAGCGAGCATCTCGGTGCGTGCCTTCATGTATTCGGGAGGAAGTTTGTCACTCGCTACCGTGGAGAGAACGAATGCAGCTGCCATTTCAGATGGACTGGAAGAATCGTCTCGCAATGCTGACGCAAGCGCCGGCCGGTAGGCCGTTGGTTCGCCCGGGATCGGATCGGCGAACGGGCTTACGCTTAAGCGAAATTTTCCGATATCGGATGAGGCGAGGGTAAGCGTCAGCGTGCTGTTGCCGTGCGATGAAATCGACTGCTTCAAATGATAATGCGCGTGATGCGGCAGGCTTGCGGCATCCGACGGCTCCTCAAAAACTGCGGGTGCGGACTGCCATGTTTCTTCAAGCAATGGCGACTGATTGCCGTGGGAATATTTTGCCGGAGTGCGCCGATCCGCTTGTTGATACGAGATGGCAGCTTTTTGGCCATCGATGGAAAAAGTCGGGAGAATGATGAACTTTCCATCAGGTCGACGCCCAACGCGATTGCCGTTAGCCGCATCTGGCAACACTTCCAAACGCAGGGTCTTGATCGGGGTGGCCGCAGGAATGGTGTAGGTAACGGTGATCACATCTTTGGGGACCGGTTGGCCTGAGACCCGAATGGTCTTGTCGTCCGCTTGTGTGAGTTTGTCATTTGGCGCACCACTGCGGGTGATGGAAATAGCTTTCAATGGAAGCCAACCGTCTTGATTCGCCGTAATGAAAGCTGCCGCGGTCTTGCGCCATGCCTGAAGCTCTTCCGGCTTGCATGCCATACCTTTTACGGAGTCCACCGCCGCATCATGTGCCTTTTGCAAGCGCTTTTGAACGGCTGGGTTTTTGGCAAACAATTCGGGAGGAAAGGGTGACTCGTTGTTAAAACCGGGAAGATCGGGGTTCGGCGTGTTATTGTAATTGGCATAAATCCCCCATTGACGGATATCGTTGAAGAATGCCGCAAGGGAATAGAAATCCCGCGTCGTGAACGGGTCGAACTTATGATCGTGGCACTCCGCACAACCCGTTGTCAGGCCGAGCCATGCTCCGCCGATCGCGCGCACTCGATCGCCGGCATACTTTGCAAGATACTCCTTTTCCTGAGCACCGCCTTCCCGAGTCATGAGATTGAGCCGCAGAAATCCGGTGGCGATTTTCTGCTCGTCAGTTGGATTCGCCATCAGATCACCGGCAAGTTGCTCACGTGTGAACTGATCAAACGGTTTGTTCGCATTGAAGGCGTTGATCACGTAATCCCGAAAAGGAAAAATGCGCGCATTCTGATCGCCGTGATAGCCGACCGTATCCGCGTAACGAACCGCATCGAGCCAGGAGACCGCCATGCGCTCACCATAACGCGGCGAGGCAAGCAGGCGCTCCACTTGCTTTTTATAGGCATCTGCGGACGCATCCGATAAAAAGGCCTGAAGCTCATCTGGCGTTGGAGGGAGACCGGTGAGATCAAGCGAGAGTCGGCGCAGCAGAGTCGCTTTATCGGCACGAGGTGCCGGCTTCAGGCCCAGTTCCTTCAAGTTGCTGCGAACAAAAGCATCAATGGGATTTTGGGTGCTTTTGTCAGGAACGACGGGCTTGATAATCTGTGCAAAAGCCCAGTGCTCCTGGTATTTCGCGCCTTGCTCAATCCAGCGAGTGATCAGCTTTTTCTCAACATCCGTAAGAGGCTTGTGAAAATCCGGAGGCGGCATGACATCGTCCTCGTCGGCCGTCATGATTCGCTGCCAAACGACGCTGTCTTTGGTGTTTTCAGGAATAATCGCACGCTTTTTCTGATCGCTTTCCAATGCCGCATAAGCTCCCTCCGCAGTATCAAGCCTGAGATTCTCCTTGCGTGTGGTCGAATCGAACCCATGGCAAGAGAAGCATTTATCAGAGAGGATGGGCCGAATATGCGCATTGAAGCTAACCGTTTCCGGGATGCTCACTGAATGATGCGTGGGCGATTGATTAAGTGCGACAGAGGGAAAAGATTTTTTATTTGCGAGCCACATGCCTCCGCCGACCATGGCGGCGAGGCCGAGCGAGGAAAAAATCAAAACGGAGCGGTTTGGGAGTGGCATGAGAAAATCTGAATCGGGCTATGTTCTAAGAACAAATAGCTACGAGACGACTCATCGTCAAATTTCAAAGCATGCTGGCAGCCAAACGACGCTCATCGCGGTAGAGTGCCAAAACGCCTCCAACAACGCATGCCGAGAAATCTTCTCCAAGTCTCCTTGCTCTCACAATGATTGTCGTGGCCATGACAATCATTGTGAGCTGGAGAAAATGGGCGATTCAAGATTGGGGCAGATCTAGGGTTTTCACGTCGCTGCCGGAAAATGGTAGCTTCGACTTTTTAACATCGATGTAGCCACCGAGTTCATAGACGTTTTTGTAGCCGTAAGTTTGGAGGGCAATCAGCGTTGAAATATTGAGTGAAGCTCCGGCTGATTTTAGCGCCATGGCGCGAGGTGCATGACTGAAGTTGTTGTTGCAGTAGATAAGAATGCGTGTGTTTTTATCGGGAAAAACTTTTGCTAGGGATTCTTCGGTGAAATCGGTGAACGGCAGGCTGACTGCGTCTTTGACGTGGAGCATGGCAAATTTATCGGCACTACGGGCATCCAGAATCATCGTACCTTTTTCTGCGGCCATTTTGAGAAATGCCTCTTGATCGATCACACGATTGACGCGTTGGATTTCGACGGCACGGGCATCTTTGAGGAAAGCCTGGATGTCGACGTGGGGATTTTTTGGCGCATCGGCGAAGGCTGAGCTTAGACCGATGGATAGGACACAAAGCAGGGTTGCATGGATGGATGTTTTCATGAGACTGCGAGATTAGCACCATGAAAGGCCGGCTTTGTGTAAAGGCGTTGTAAATTTCACTCCACCTTCATGTTCAGACCTGCGGTGAATTCGGAAAACTGCAGTTTGAGCACATCGTTCCACATATTTTTCTCTTTTGCAGCGGACTGCCAAGCAGTTGCGGCGGCCCTGCATTGTTCTAACAATTTTGTCGAACCTGGCTTATCTTTCCAGAGAATTGGTGGATATTTTTTCATGAATCCCACCAGCAAATCATCCGGAACTTGCTCTCTGTCCGCTCTGGCGAAAGCAGCTTGCGCCATTTTATCGAGCTCCGCCCCGTTGACAGGAGGTTTGATTGGCGTGGGTTTCACTGAAGCCGTTGTGACTACTTTTTTGATCTTATCCAGGTTCTTCCAATTGGGGCTGATCTCGACTTCCTGAGTCGCAGATTCACCCGGTAAGCCGGTTGCGAGCTGGAAGCATTGTTTGGTAAAATCCCAAACGCCAGCTGACGCGGAATGCCCGACGCCTGGCCATGTTCCGCCGATATAACAAAAATTCTTTTTATCCATTTCATCACGGAAGCGGCCATACCACTCAAGCCGGTTAAACGGAGCTTCGGGGAAAGATTTCGCCGTATCATTCTCTCCGCATGAAATGGCGAAGGGAATTTTCTTCGCGGCAGCAGTCATTTCACCGTATTGGTCCGTCGCCCATGAACCCCCGGAATGCGCGGAGACCCCGCAGACATATTTTGGATTCAACATGGTGAAGCGATGCGTGAACTGACTGCCACCGGAAAAGCCGTATAGGAACATCTGATCACGCAACTTGTAGGTTTTTTTGAGCGCCTCAAATAACGCGATGAGTTTTTCCGCATGGATGCCATCGCCGTTTTGATAAGGACGTTCGCCTTTTGTTTCAAATGACGGGCCGATGACAATCACATCACCACGATTCGCCCAGCCTTTCATGCCGGCAGCGCCATTGCCCTTACCGCCGGCACCATGCACACCAACAACCAGTTGATAGGTCTTGGCGGGATCCATCGGATCCGGCGTGTAAACATGGCAGTCCATGCCTTGCATGTCTTTCATCACGGTCTCTGCCGCAAAGACCTCAACACAAAAGATGGCAAATAAGACAAGGGTTTTGAATGGGAAGGCCATAAGAAGAGGAAAAAGAGTTGGATAGATACCACTCTCAGCCGGAAAGAGATAGGTTAATGCATCCCATGGCAGGCATGAAGCAAAAAATCCTAAAGCGGATCGCTCTTTCTTTTCTTATAAAAGTGCGTGTGAAAAGCCGTTGCTCAGACGCGGTTATGGGTTCTTCTGCTCGCCTATATGAATGAGATCTTCGAGCTTCTTTGCTTCCGTTGCCGCAAGCTCGAGAGTTCCTCCCTGTGGAATCCCGGGGCGTAGCGGTTTGGTTTCCGCGTGAATGGCCTTCTGGTAGAGTTGCATTCTTTGTTTGATCGCAGCGAGTCTCGCGCTGTCGAGCCATTCATTCGCAGAAGCCAGACGAGCCGATGTCGGATCCCCAAAAAAAGAGATCAATGATTGCGCCATCATCCAATGACCCGCGCCGTCCGGGTGGACCCCATCCTTTTGCACGGTGAATTTCGGATCGCTTGCTTTCGCTTGCTCGATTTTTGCGCGCATCTCGGAGTGAAGATCGACAACATGCCAACCCTTGTCGCGCTGTTTCACCATCCATTCGGAATAAGCACTTAACACGCTGTCATAATCGAAGCCCGGCTTGCCATGGTTATCGAAAATCGGTGGCGTCACATGCACGATCTCCGCGTTGCATGTTTTGGCGGCGGCACGCAGGCGGATAAGGCCGTCGCGGAAGCGTGCGCTTCTCTCTTCGTCCAGCTCCTTATAAATCCCGCAGTTCATCCCGTAACAGGCGATGATAAGATCCGGTTTCGTTTTTGCGAGAACCCGGTCCAATCTCTCATGCAAGTCAGGTCTTGGAAAACGGCCGCCAGCGTGATTTTCCTCGCTGAGCCCTGAAACTGTTTCGCTGCCGACTCCCGCATTGATGACGACAAAGCGGCGCGCGGGATATTTCTTCACCAGCCAAGCATCGAAATTCATCACATAATCCCCCGCCTGAGTGATGCTGTCCCCAAGAATGAGGATGGTTTTTTTACCTTCTAACAGCTTCTCAGAGGCGCTTGCCACCGAAATCACAAAGAGAAGAACAACAGATAAAAAAGATAAAATTCGGATCATGATGAGGAGATATCAGAAGCATGTAATATGTTAGACTTATCAGCGGGCGCGAGTCATTTACCGGATACATTAAAACGGCGACCGAAGATCGCCGCCGCCATATTAATCTTGCGGCACGTGGGGCTCGAAGGTCATGGAGCGCTCGTGTTCCCTTGCTTTGGCTGCGCGCTTGGCTTGGGAGTGAAAATACTCTTGGGCGCGGAACGGCTTTTCGCCTTTCTTTGCGATGATGGGTTTTGAAGTGCCATCGGGTTGGATGCGGTAGGCGTTTTGATTATCTTTGAAATAGGTTTCGAGAATTTTAATAAGCCGACGCTTGATGGTTTTGTCCTCAATCGGGATCATCAGTTCCACGCGTTTTTCAAGGTTACGAGTCATCCAATCCGCCGAGGCGATGAACACTTCGGGTTCGCCTCCTTGGTGGAAATAAAACACGCGCGCATGTTCGAGGAAGCGATCGATCACGGACACGACCTCGATGTTCTTGGAGAATTTCTTACCAGGAATGAGGCAGCAAATGCCCCGGACATTGAGTTGAACTTCTACGCCGGCTTGTGAAGCGGCGTAGAGCGCGGCAATGATGTCTGAATCTTGAAGCGAATTGGTTTTCGCCATGATTTTTGCAGGCAGTCCTTGTTTCGCGCGTTCGGTTTCTCCGGCAATAAAATCAAGCAACCTCGGCTTCATCGCGGATGGTGCGGGAACGAGGCGTTGGAAGCGAAGCAGTTTTGAACGACCCGTCACCGCATTGAACAGCAATGAGGCGTCGTTTCCGTATTCGGATTTGCAGGTGAAATAGGAAAGATCCGTGTAAAGCCGAGAAGTCGTTTCGTTATAATTTCCCGTACCGAGATGCACATAACGGCGCAGACGCCCGGATTCGCGGCGGACAATGAGGCAAATTTTCGCGTGAGTTTTGAGATTTTTAACCCCGTAAACAATTTGGGCTCCGGCGCGTTGCAGTTCATCCGCGCGGGTGAGATTCCGAGCTTCGTCGAAGCGGGCTTTCAGTTCAACCAAGGCGGTCACATGTTTGCCGTTCTCCGCAGCTTTGATGAGCGCGTCCATGATACGCGATTGGCGGGCCGTGCGATAAAGGATCTGCTTGATGGCGATCACATCCGGATCCACAGCCGCCTCTTCAATGAGATGGATCACCGGATCGAAGGATTCATATGGATGGAAAAGAAGAAGATCATTCGCGGCAATCGTTTCAAACATGGAAACTCCCGGCGTGATTGACGGGCTGTTCTGAGCTGACCATTCTTCATCACGGAGGTGATCGAAATCTGGGAGGAACGCCAGTTCCATGAACGAGGCCAAACCCAGCGGACCATCATGACGGTAGATTTCATGCTGGGTCGATGAAGTCACCGAGCGAATCATCAATGTAAGATCACGCGGCGCGTCGGCCCGCATTTCAAGGCGGACGGTATCGGCGAAACGACGCGCGGTGAGAACGTCTTCCATTTCATCGGCGAGATCCGTGGCATCTTCCTCATCTACAGCGATATCGCCATTTCGGGTCACACGAAATGCCGTGCTGGCGGCAACGGTTTCTCCCGGAAACAATTGATACGCATGCGAGGCCACAAGATCCTCAATGAGAATGAACGCGTGATTTCCGTCCTCTGTCTGAACCGAAATGCGGCGAGGTAAATTTTCATGAATCGGAATCAACACGTGACGCGAGGATCCGTCTGCGGGATCGTTCAAACGGCAGGCCAGCACAAGATGAAGCGCTGGAACATTGGGCGGCGGCGAGTTGGGATCGACCGCCAGAGGCGTGAGCAGCGGAGAGATGTTGTCTTCAAAAATCGCAGCTGTTTGAGCACGTTGCGCAGCGCTGAGTTGCTCGGCGGAAAGCATGACGATTCCCTTTTCCGCCAGCCTTGGAAGCAGGGTTTGAGTGAGGAGCTGATACTGATCCGCATTCATTTTGAGCACCCGTTCGCGAATGGCGCTAAGATTCCGAAGCGGAGTATAGCCCGAATTGTCGCGGGTTTTCCGGCCGCTGCGTTTTTGAAGCATCAAAGATCCAACTCGGACTTGAAAAAACTCATCGAGGTTCGATGCGGTGATGGCGAGAAATTTCACACGCTCCAAAAGTGGCATCGACTCTTTGAATGCTTGATCAAGGACACGCTGGTTGAATTCTAGCCAGGAAAGTTCGCGGTTGTGGTATTCGGTCATGAGAGAGAAATTTTAAATTCTAAAGAAGAACATCGTCGGCCCCGGTCAGTTATCCTCATCAATGATAACGGTGAGACCGAAAACTTGCTCGAAGAGATCGGCCTTCGAGCTCATGGCAAGGCGTTCAATTGCGGCATCTTCAAGACCTGGTAGGCGGATGTGCAGTTTACTCGACGTGCGGGTGACCTCGATTTTGGAAACCCGCTGAATGTGCGTGCGCTCTAGCGCATCCGCCACACGGAGAATCGCAGCAAGTTTGCAAACACGAATTCGATCCTCCACACTGAGCGCAGCATAGGAGGGATGATCCAGGCGCGGAACGGAATGGCGATGATATCGCGAGACCAAGGCAACGATCGTGATATCCAGCCGATCCAATCCGAAAATTTCAGAATTCATGATGATGTATTCCGAGTGCTTGTGATGGGTGCGCGGACTGACATAAGTGCCGACCTCATGTAGAATGGCAGCGACTTTCAGTAACAATAAATCGTGCTCGTTGAGCTGATGGAGATCTTGGAGATCAGCGACGAAGTGCTCGCATATTTTCGCGACGTGCTCGCCGTGGCCTGGATCGGATTGGTAGCGGTCTGCCAAAATTCTGGCGGAACGCAGCACCTCGGCGGCAAATGTATCGGTAAGCCCGCGTGAAACGAGAAGATCGTGAAGCAAGCCCTGTTCGTATTCACTCACGGGGATATGGACTTCTTTGAGAGCCAGCGTTTCCGCAATCGCTAAGTTGATCTCCAGCGCCGGAATCAAGGCCTCTGCGGTTTGGTAATCGAGCTGGAAACGCTTCACCGCCTCGAGATCGGTAAGCGCCGCGGTTTCGCTAGTGAAAGATCGCAGTTTTTTTAACGAACAGGCCTCGTTGCTTTTGGTGACGAAACTCGCGACGGATTGGATTTCATATCCGATCAATACAAGACCCTCGATCGTGACATCCGAGTAGTCATGACGTAACTGCGAGAGATTTCCTGAAGCATGTTCGCGAATGACCCGCAGCAAGGTCGGCCCCTCGGCGAGCGATGCCTCCACAGCCTCGCGGGTTCGGTGCGTTCCCATCCGGTAGCTCGTGTAACGCGTGATCAAGCCTTCTTGAAAAAGCAAAGCGCGAGTATTTCCCGGACCCACGTGCACAACCAGTGCGGTACGCTGTTTCATCGCAGGAAGGTGTTGAATCCGCCGCCGCGTTTTGAGGTAAATCAGACGGGTCATCTCTCCGTCATCAATCATCGAAACCGGCAACCCGCACGCGATGCGGATGCGATTCAGGACCGCTTCGTGATTGGTAGCTTCATGCAACACGTTGGTTGCGACGGCACGGCTGAAATTGTGAGGATCAAGCCCGAGCTCCGAGAGTGATTTCTGATAACCTCGGATGATGGACACGATGCGCTCCGTGGTCGCGTTCGAGACCACATTTCCGCCGAAGACATCGTGGGCGAGAGGAGCGGGTTGTTCGAGAAAATCGATGGGTAACAGCGTGCCGTCTGCGGTGCGTTCAGCGATCATCATGGAAACCGAACTGGCTCCGATATGAAGCGCCGTCAGTAACGTCGCTTGGTCAACCGAAGGAAGTGAACGTTTTTTCCGTGCGAGTGCCATGCCCGATATCAAATACGATTGGCTTTTTTTACAATGCCGAATGTGTGACAGGTTCGACTAATATTGAGACGAAGCTTGTCACATCGATTTCATGGAGGGATAAACAAGCATGCCAGTTAGCGGAGCTTTGGAACGATACTTGGTAAAACCGGGTGCGAAAGTTGATCTCATGAAGATCGATTCGGATGAACGCGCGCTTTTCCAGATTGGCGGAAAAGACGATAGCGCTAAAGCTTTTGATAAACTTCAAGATGAACTGCAAGAGCTTCAAAAAGTGCTCTACGCGCAGAACAAACATCGGATTTTATTGGTTCTTCAGGCGATGGATACCGGGGGTAAAGACGGCTGTGTGAAGCACGTTTTTTCAAGAATCGACCCGCAAGGCATTCACGTCCGATCGTTCAAAAAGCCCACCGAGGAAGAACTGGCACGTGATTTCCTTTGGCGGGTGCACAACAAAGTTCCGCGCAATGGAGAGATGGTGATTTTCAATCGCAGCCACTACGAAGACGTCATCGCGGTGAAGGTGAAAAAATTGTTCCCTGAAAAAGTCTGGAAACAACGTTACAACCATATCGTGGATTTCGAGCGTATGCTCGCCGAGGAAGGCACGACGATCGTGAAAATCTACCTGCACATTTCCAAAGATGAGCAGAAACGCCGGATTGTCTCGAGGCTTGAAAACCCAGACAAGCATTGGAAATTCAATCCTGATGATCTGAAAGACAGGGTGCTTTGGAACGATTTCATGAGAACCTACGAGGATCTGCTCTCCAAAACCTCCACGGGGCACGCGCCATGGTATGTTGTCCCTGCAAATCGCAAATGGTATCGCAATCTATGTGTCGCCAGGATCATGGTCGATACCATGAAAAAACTGAACATGAAGCTTCCGAAGGTCGATTGGGACCCATCTAAAATCGTGGTGGAAGATTGAGATGTCCGTAAAATTACTCGGTTTCGCCGCGAGCGTCGAGGTGAGCGATGCCCCAGCTTTCGCTCAAACCATCCGTTCCGAACTCGAGGCGGCGAGAATTTTGCTGGGATCAAACATGGTGGCCTTGTCGGGCGCGAACACGCTTACCGAGCTCACTTTCTTACGAACCTGCATCGAGCTCCGCGTTCCAACCATCGTGTTTTTGCCAAACGAAGAGCCTTTTCCAGACGAACCCGAATCAGAAACCTCCAAGCTTCGGAAAAACCTGCTGAGTGTCACACTCGCCACCTACCTCACGCCTCAACCTTTCCTGCCAATCCTCGATTGGGCCGATGCTTTGATCTCCGCCAATTCCGATGATGAAGATGAATTTCTCGCCGATGCCGTCGCACTCGGCATCCCCATAAGAAAACTTCATGCCTGCAGCTTCAACGCTGATTGGACTCATCTCCCCCATCCTGCCAGCCCCGCGAAACACGGATTTCCCACTCGCCGTGAGCTATTGGAGTTTCTGGATAAGAGATTTCTCTTTTGATGGAGGGTAAGGAGCTCAATGACATCAAGGCCGATCCCGGGCAAAAGAACGACATCGCGGCGGGTCATCCGGAGGTGGTTGAAAAACTACTTGGCGATTATGAGACTTCGTGGACTTCACTTGAGCCGGCCACGGAGCATAATTTCACGAAAGTCCTGAGCGTGCTCCATTTTCCATAATCCCCCTCATTCCAGGCGGATGCTTGTATCAAAGCAGCCCTACCATCACTTACCTCCGTGTTATCCCTTGCCTCCTCTCTCCGTTTTAAAAATGCCGGAAGCCTATTTGGAGCAATTCATCATCCCTCAACGCTCAGCGAAAGGCTGCTCGAAAACTCTTCCGAGTCCTTATCACAGGCCGCCAAGAAGATCCGGATTTCTTCCAACAACGCATCGCAATGTTTGTTCCATTTCGAATCTCCGCGAAGGATGCGTGTGCTTTCGCGTAGGCCGGTGAAATGAACTTTTTCGGCACCAGCTTGACGAAGCTCGGCGATTTCAACTCGCAGAGTCTCGAAAAAGGCGAGCTCGAAGCCGTTACCCGCCGATGTCGCCGTTTTGACAAGTGAGACCGTGACCAAAGGAGCCAGTGGTTGGAGCTTGTCGGCGATCGGCGCGCAGCCAATTTTCACCAACATCTTGCGCATGCGATCAAACAGATCCTCGAGATGCAACAATCGCAGTGAACATTTGCTCTCCAAATACAACTCCACCCCGTAGCGAATTTCCTGGGCCATCGGAAAATTCTCAAGATCGGCGGCTTTTGCCGCGCGCATGATCGCGTCTTCCAGCCAATCGGTATCATAATCGAGCACCTGATAGGAGCCGATCTGAATCGCGGGGCGTTGGTTGAGGAAAGCGATCACAAAAGTTTTATACGGAAATGTTGATTTCCAAATGAGTTGAACGACGCATCATTCTTTGAACAAGCGGCGTTGGAAGGTGTCGCGCGCGGCGCGGCGGGAGAGCGATTGGATCTCGGCGATGAATTCGTTCACGTTTTCGAACTGACGGTAAACCGAAACGTAACGCACATACGCCACGGGATCGATCTCGTGAAGCTTGTCCATCACCTTCGCTCCAATCGATGCCGAGGGGACCTCGCTGAGGTGGTCCTTGTGAAGATCTGTTAGAATTTCTTCCACCGCGCGGTCGAGCCGCTCCATTGAGACCGGGCGCTTCTCGCAGGCCTTGATCAGGCCACTGGTGATTTTTTCGCGGTTCAGCGATTCGCGAGTGCCATCGCGCTTCACCACGCGCAGTTCTGTGCGCTCGATCTGCTCGTATGTGGTGTAGCGATATCCGCATTTCAAACACTCGCGCCGACGCCGAATCGTCGTCCCGTCTTTGGACGAACGGGAGTCGAGAACTTTGTCCTTTAAGGAACCACATTGGACGCAACGCATGAGGAAAATCGTGAAACAACAGAGACGAGGTTAAATCACGATGTGGTAGCGTCAATTCAAAAACTACGGCACATTTAGTAGTAGGAGGTGAATATTTAAGATTTCTATGATGTTAGTTTTTAGAAAAAAGAAGGATGGCTTGGGCTTCTTTCTGAACGGATTGCCAAGCCCGACCATGTCGCGGAAGGGCGCTGCGCGAAAAAGGAAACTATGAAAGGCTACGGTTTTTTCAAAACGAAGGCCACGGAGAAGGGATAGACGGGTAGGGCTGCTTCGCCGCAAGCAGCCGCATGGAATGAGGTGCTATTGAGATGAGAGAGATTCAAAGTTATCCCTGCAGAGAGACGCTGCATTTTTACATAGCGACGAAAATGTTTCGGCCGCAACAGTCATGCCACATACGAGGTCGCCATTTAAAAAACGCGGTCTCGTTCTTGCGCGACTAGAGTCACGCGGTCCGATCAGGAAATCAGCGCGCCGTAAGCACTTGGAGAAAGCAGGCCGGCGACTTGATCGGGCTTGCTGATTCTGATTTTGAAAATCCAACCCTCGCCATACGGGGCGGTGTTGACCAGAGAGGGATCACCTTCAACGGCCGGATTGACCTCGACCACCTCACCGGAGAGCGGTGAGTAAATATCGGAAGCTGCTTTGACGGATTCAACCACGGCAGTCGGATCTCCCGCATCCACGGTTTTACCGATGGGCGGAAGCTCAACGAACACCACATCGGTCAGCTCGGCTTGGGCGTGATCGGAGATTCCAACGGTGGCGATTTCGCCATCAAGGCGCGCCCATTCGTGGGAATTTTGAAAAAGGAGGTCGGCTGGGATTTCGGAAGCGCTCATGCGGAGGTTTTTTTGGATGACTGAGTGGATTTAAGAAAGGGTTTTTTCACGGTGAGGGCGGCAAATTGCCGACCCCGAACATCGATCTTGAGGGGGGTGCCGGGCTTCGCGCAAGCAGCCGGAAGGTAAGCCATGCAGATACCGATGCCGAGTGATGGCGAAATCACGCCGCTGGAAAGCTCCGCGACGGTCTCTCCCGCTGCGTTCAGAACCGCGTAATGCGAACGCGGTGGCGGGCCTTTTTCCGTGACCTCGATGGCGGTGAGCTTGTATGCGGGGCCGTTTTGTTTTTGGGCGGCCAACACATCGCGGCCCATGAAATCCGGTTTCTCAAGATCACAGAAAATACCGAGCCCTGCCTCAATGGGCGTGTGTTCCGGCGAGAGATCGTTGCCATTGAGAGGGTAACACATTTCCAAGCGCAGGGTGTCACGAGCGCCGAGTCCGCAGGGCGTGGCACCCGCGGCAATAAAGGCGTTGAAGAACTCAATTCCCTTCGCAGCGGGACAGAAAAACTCGAAGCCGTCCTCGCCGGTGTAACCCGTGCGGCAGATGATCTCGCCACCTGCGGTTTTCGAAATCCCGTTGCGCGGTGGTAGGGTTTCGTTGGGAAAAAGTTTCGCAAACGTCGTGGCTGCATCGGGGCCTTGGATCGCGATGCCCGCCCATGCATCGGATTCGTTACGCAGGTTCACACCCGTTTCGAGATGTTTTTCCATCCAAGCAACGTCTTCAGGAATCATCGAAGCATTGATCACCAACAAGCTTTCATCCGCGGAAAGGCGATACGCGATCAGATCGTCAATGACCCCGCCCTTTTCATTGAGCATCAGCGTGTATTGACCTTCACCGGGAAGGAGCTTGGAAAACCGGTTCGTCAGCAGGCGATCCAACCACGCCCTGTGATTTTCTCCGGTCACAAACACCTGGCCCATGTGGGAAATATCGAAGGCGCCGACACGTTCGCGGACCGCGGCGTGCTCGTTAAGAATGGAAGTGTATTGCACCGGCATTGCCCAACCACCGAAAGGAATGAGTTTTGCCCCAAGCTCAAGGTGGGCGGCTTCCAATGGCGAATGCAGGACGTTTTCTGACACGCGGCAAACTTGTCGTTGCGAGCGGAGCTTGTCAACCAAGCGAAGCTGGTGAAGTCTCAAGGCGATGCAATTTCTTGATAAATGGGAGAGAAAATTTGGCTGGCTGTCCTTTCCGGGCTTTCTGCGTTATTATGCGATTTTTCATGTGCTGGTTTATTTACTCCAGTTTGTGAATCCGGAGATCGGGATCTTCTTGGAATTCAACCGCAGCAAAATTCTTGCTGGCGAGATTTGGAGACTCATCACCTTCCTGTTCGCAGGCAGTGGCGTGGGTGGGCAGGACGCTTTCGGAATGCTCTTCCTGTTTTTCATGGTGATGCTCGCCTTCATGATCAGCGATGCGCTGGAGGAATCTTGGGGTGTATTTCGCGCCAGCTTTTTTTACTACACCGGCTACATCGGGCTGATCCTTGCGAATTTTCTCTATGATGCGCCCATGATCGGCAGCGGAATGTTGATCTATGGCGCCGCATTTTTCGCCTTCGCGACCTTGTTTCCGAAAGTCGAGTTTCTGCTGATGTTCATCATTCCGGTGCAAATTCGTTGGCTGGCGTTGCTGGGAGCCATTTATTACGTCGTAGAAATCTACCACAGCCCGCCACTCATCGGTTATTACCTGTTGGGCTTTTCAGGCTACCTGCTCTGGGCGGGTATTCCTGCGCTACGCGGGCGAGGTCAAATGGTCAAAGCCGCGGGCAGGCGGAGGAGTTTTAAAAAACAAGCATCCATGGATGGAAATGCGTTTCACCAATGCACGGTGTGCGACCGCACCGAACTGAGTCATCCGGATTTGGAGTTCCGCATGGCAGCGGATGGCAAAGAATATTGCACTGAGCATCTGAAAGACTAGGGTTTTTCTGCTTTCAATCTTTCTCACTCAAACCCAACCCATGTTAAAGTCCATTGGCATCGCCGTACTGGCACTCCTCGTTGCGACAAGTTGGTATACCTATGTCCAATCCGAAAAGGAAGAGGCACGATTGAAACAAAAGGTTGAGAATCTCCAATATGATCCGAACACCGAACAGGAGGCGCGCGAAATCAAAAAGAAGATCATCGGCATGGAAGGTGAGCGCATCTTCATGGGAATTTTGCTGACGTTTCTCAGTGCGGGCCTGATCGGTATTGTGTTCGCCACCCTGATTCTGCCGATGCTCGCAGACAAGGTTTCCGTTGCAATCTATGCCAGCGATGAAAAAGCCGAAATCGATCCCTTGCATCTCGCACGGGTGAAGATGGCGCAAGGCGAATGGGATGATGCCATCGAAGCGTTCAATTTGGCCTCACAGAAAAATCCTGACGACCGCATGCCTTGGATCGAGATCGCAAAAATCCAGCGCCAAAATCTGGAAAATCCGCCTGCCGCGATCGCAACTTTGCAGCAAGCCATTGAAAACCATGAATGGCAAGAGGATGACATGGCATTTCTCATGTTCCGTCTGTCTGAAATCTACGAGGAAGATTTCCAAGATCATGACACGGCAGGAGCCATCCTCTCACAAATCATCGAACTCTTTCCAGACACACGCCACTCAGCCAACGCACGCACCAAAACACGCCAGTGGGGATTGGCCTGATCTGAGCATCACACGTTTTTTTCAAAGGCTGGAAGGCATGACTTGCCAATGACCACCATTGCGAGTTTCCTTTCGTTTCTTCATCCCCCTCTTTGATTGAACCCAACTGGAAAAATTGCCAAATTCTGGGCGAAACGGCCGTTGTTCATCATTGCCGTGGGCGCGCTGATCGTCGTGACGTCGAGCGCCATCAACACAGATCTCGGGTGGCTCGTGGTGGTTTGCTTCTCCGCGTTAACCGGATGGCTGATTCATTGGCGCATGGCCGCGACGATGCTCGTGTTGACAGCCGCAATCCTGACCCATTTTCACTATTGCGAGTCCATCCAGCGGGAAGGTGAGGCATGGATCACCCGACAAGCGCCTCAGCGGATCGAAGCCCGCCTGATGGAGGATGCGAAAGGAGAAAATGGCCGCTGGCACGCGACCGCGAAAATTCACCGACCTGGCGCGCACTCCGTCAAGGTGCGATGGCTGGGCGCGGGCGATCCCCCGCCTGCCGGCACCGAGCTCATCTCATATGGCGTGTTCAAAGCGATGGAACCCGAGCGCAATCCCGGCCTCCCGGATCGGATCGCCATGATGCGCGCGGAGGGAATCATCGGCACCTTCCATGCAAGTGAAATGCGAGAGCAACGTTGGATCGGGCCGATTTCAAAAAAGAAAGCCGCGCTCAAAACATCTTTCCGCCAAAGCATCGTCGCAGGAATCGATACGGAAAGCACAGCGGCAAAAGTGATTCGAGCGGTAGTGATGGGTGAAAAATCTCCGGATTCATTGGGGCTTATCCGCGCATTTTTTGAGAGCGGGACTCTGCATGCTTTTTCCGTCAGCGGTCTGCACGTCACGATGGTTGGCGGAATGCTTTGGGTCCTGCTCAGCCTGTTCAAATGCCCGAGGCGATGGGCGATTCCTGTGATTGTTTTCTCGATGTTCGGTTATGTCTGGCTGACAGGAAACGCCCCAGCCGCCTTGCGGGCGGCATGGATGAGCGCGGTTTTTCTCGGAGCTTTCATGCTGCGCCGCCGACCCGATCTGCTCAATTCACTCGGCGCCGTGCTGTTGTTTGCCATGCTATGGAATCCCGGCATCATTCGTCTTCCCGGCGTTCAGCTGTCCTATGGTGTGGTCGCCGCAATCGGTCTGGGAACCGCCCTCGCGCGGCGCTGCTTTGATTGGATCGCCGAAAAAGAAGAACTGCTTCCCAACAGCGAGATGTCAGGGTTGCAAACCAAATGGCTCAGATTTCGCGAATACCTCGCCAACAGTCTTGCCGTATCTCTCGCCGCATCCGTTGGCTCCACTCCCTTGGCGATCTTTCACTTCGGAGTCGTCACTCCGGTCTCGGTGTTTGCTACTGCGTTTCTAGTATTTCAAGTGTTCATCCTGCTTGCCATCGCGCTGATCTCGGCTCTTACATACCCCGTGTGGCCTGCCGGATCTGCGTTTCTCAATCACAAGAACGCCATCGTCGCCGATGCCTGCGTGTGGACCGCTAGCACGTTTTCAAAAATTCCTGGGGCATGGGCCTCGACCCGCTCCCCCAACCAAGACACGCTCCTCATCCACGACCTCGATTACGGCGCGGAGGCCGCTTGTTTCACAACCCGTAAAGGGAACTCTGTGATGATCGATGCCGGGGGGAAATTCAGCCTGCAGGGAACCGTCGGGACCTCGCTCAACCAGCTCGGCATGAGGCCGGACTCGATCATCTTCACCCATGCCGATGCCGGACACACCGCACCCTCGCAACTCGTGCGGGAAATGTTTCCCATCCGCCAGGTCGTGATGGGCATGCCTCATGCCAAAAACTCGGTCGCAGAAGATTGGGAAAATGCCGACCCAAACATCCGCCTCATCAAACCTTCCCGCGGGTCGATCCTAGAGCTCGGAAACGGTATACGTGCAGAAGTCTTGCTCTCCCCCCACGATCAAGCCCTTGGCTCCCTTGCCGATGATCGATGTCTTGTCTTCATGATCCATTGGAAGGATTGGAAACTTCTCTGGCTCGGCGATGCCGGACGCCTCAGCGAACAAGCATTGCTGGAAGGCGGAATGAATTTGAAAGCCGATCTCATTGTCGCAGGTCTGCATCAGAGCGATTTCAGCCTAACGAAAAGCTTGATCGATGCCGTCGCGCCGCAAGCCATCATCATCCCCCGCTTGGCTGGCAGCAAAATGGACAGTTTGCGACTCGAACAGGTCGAACGCTTGCGCAGCCCCTCTCTCCATATCATCGACCGACAACAAACCGGCGGTTTGACGATCACCGTCGAGGAAGACCGACTGATCATTCGAGGATTTCTAGATCAAAGCGTGATGGAACTGAGACACGAGACTAGGGCAAATAACTTGAGATGAACATCTCATTTCATGCGGCTGCTTATGTCAAAGCAGCCCTACCATCAAACACCTCCGTGTCCTCCACTGCCTCCCCGCTCCTTTGAGAAAAAGCTCGAATGTCTCCACAAGCGATTCATTAAAACTTTCACCATCCGCGGTTCATCATTTATGCCTCCTGCATGCTTCGCTGTCCTTGGCTACCGCCCGATAAACCGCTCTATGTCAAATATCACGATGAGGAATGGGGCGTTGCCTCGCGCGATCCCCGTTACCTTTTTGAAATGATCTGCCTCGAGGGCGCGCAGGCCGGACTGTCATGGTGGACGGTCTTGCAGAAGCGGGAGCGCTATCGCGAAGTGTTCAAAAACTTCGTCCCTGAAAAAGTCGCGAAGATGACCGATGCCGAACTCGAAGCCCTCGTGGCAGATGCGGGCATCATCCGCCATCGCGGTAAAATTTTCTCGGTCCGTGACAACGCGCGCGCCTGGCTGGCTTTGGAAAATCCTGTCGACTGGCTGTGGAACTTCGCTCCCACCAAAAAGAAACAACGCCCGCGCTCACTGGCCGACTACGCCTCAAAAACCCCGGAATCCGATGCCCTGAGCAAAGCTCTCAAAAAAGCCGGATTCAACTTCGTCGGCTCCACCATCGCCTACGCCTTCATGCAAGCCACCGGCATGGTCGATGATCACGCGGAGGGATGTGTGAAAAGTAAATGATAGGATCTGACATCCAAAAGAAATAGAGGAGGCCGAATACTTTCACCCTTCCCTCTTCCCTCTTCGCTCCTCGCTCCTCGCTCCTCGCTCACCTGCACCTTATCCGGTTCATCGATTTCCCCTCCGCCTCCCATTGGATTTGGAAATCGGTTTTGGGATAGAAAAAGGAATCGTCATTCCATGGGAGGACTTCAAACAAGCCACTCGCCTGGATTTGCTCGCAGGCATAATCGAAATATTCCTCATGATCGGTCATGAAGAGAAACTCCCCCCCGGGAACCAATGCCTTTTTGACCGCGCCCAAAAACGGCACCTGCACTAAACGCCGACGTTGATGTTTGAACTTTGGCCACGGGTCAGGGCAGAGCAGATGAATCCGTGAAACCGATGCCTCCGGCAACAACCACTCCACCACATATTTTGAATCCAATCGCAGAATCTTCGCGTTCTCCAAATCCGCCCGGGCAATCTTCTTCGCCACTTTTTTGCAGCGACCCAACAATCTCTCCACCCCAATGAAATCCCGTTCCGGATGATGCTTCGCTAGATCGATCAAAAACGATCCATCCCCACAACCCAGATCCATCTCCAATGGCCGCTCACCTCGGCAAATTTCATCCCGCTCCAAGCGCCTGAAATAATGCGACGGAACGAATTCCTTATCTGAGATAGGCTTGCGTGTAAGCGTGTGCATGGCGGAAACTCTAAATTTCAAACTCCAAACCTCAAACCAGAAGTCGAAAATATCATTCCGCCGTATGATCGGACAATGGGATCGGAACCTTGGATCAAGCCTCGACCTTAACAAGGAAAGTTTGGCCAGACGGCATGTCGAGCCGACAGAACTTCTTGCCCATGTCTGATTGAACGAACTCCTCCAGCGCCTTGAGTGCGCCGATCAGCAGGGGTGTATGCCCGCTGTCTTCACAGATCATGATCCCCCCGCACACGACAAAGGGAGCGATACGCGCCAAGCCCGCGGCAGTCGCTTCGTACAAGTCCACGTCTATATTGGCTAATCGCACCCCGTTGCGTATGATCTCTTCCGGGATGGGATCGGTGATGATGTTGCATTTGGAAACTTCGATCCTCATGCCTTCAACGCCACGGCCATAGGCCTGAATGCGCTCTCTAACAGCTTCGAACCCATCAGTCTGGTGCGTGCCCGCCCAGAAGACGTCACTACTGGACATCGCGTGGGGATAGTTGAATCCTTCGAAGACGTCCATGTAATGGAATGACAGTTCTGGGAACCCGCGCTCGGCTTGTCGCGATCGCACATAAGAGAGTAGCGCACCGGCGGACGACCCACAGAAGCATCCGACCTCAACAATACATCCGGGTCGGTCACGCGTCGCCTCGAAGGCTTGGATGAGGTTGAGGAAATCGCCATAACCAAAATCGAGCTTGAGGAAACCTGCGGCCCGCTGCGATTCGATCTCTGCCCGCAGGGATTGCTTGGCCGGGGTGTTGCGCGACAGATAGTCTCTGGGGTTGGCAAACATCACCGGGTGCACCCGCAGCCGCTTTGCATAGGCGACATTGACGAATGGCAAGCCCAAGTCGTCCTGGATACAGGCATACACAATGCCCGTTTCGGCTGGGGTAGCCTCCATCGCAGCCAAATCCGATTCTCTGACGTCGATGAGCATGGGCGGCGTCAAAGTGAATTCTGAAAGCCGCGGGATGAACAACTCACCCAAGCACCCATCGTGAACGACCAAGACTTGCGGACAAGTCGAGAGAAATGAGATGAGCCCGGGCTCAATCAGGCCCCGTCCGAACCGATATTCTGGAAATAGGTTGCTGTTATCCATAGAATCTTCCCTAGCTGCTACTGAATCGACTGGACTTTGGCGACTCAAAACATTTCATTCCTCGACGAGTTTCCATTCTGCAAATCGTTGCGAAGCACCGGAGGTTTCATGCCAAGAGCTGCTTGTTGCTGTTGGAGAGCCACATCCATGCCCACCACCAAGCAAACCCGAAACTCTAGTTTCAATGTGTTACGCTCTAGGGGGCTCTTACAAGTCCATTTTTCTAACAACTCTAAAGTCTCTATCTGATCCCCATGGCATATTTGGCTTATTTCCGCGCAGCCCCATCATACGAATAATTCGATATTTTTGCTTCAATCTCGGATCATCCATTTCAAATTCTACATAATTCCAAATGTGCTGACTCGCATCTCGCTCCTTGATGAATCTTATGACTCGTCCTCTAGTTCCGGCAGGACAGCGTTCTACAACATAGGTATTTTCGGGCATATTTGCACCTTGGATAGATGGTGCAAAAATAAAATATTCACTAGAAATATCGTCATTAACCGCGTTTGTTTCTCTGCAAATAAAGGCTGGATATTTAGTCTCAATAACGGCCCCTACCATTCCTTGAATAATCTGGCCATTCTTCTCTTCTCGCACCCAAGTGACACAAGAGCAAAGGTTGATAGACACACATAATATGCATACAAGCTGTATCAATTTCATTTTTTGTTGGAGAGCTACATCCATACTCACCACCAAGTAAACCCGAAACTCTAGTTTCAATGTGTTACGCTCTAGGGGGCTCTTACAAGTCCATTTTTCTAACAACTCTAAAGTCGCCACCTTTTTCCCATGGAGTACCTCTCCCGTCACGGCGCAAGCCCATCATACGAATAATTCGATATTTTTGCTTCAATCTCGGATCATCCATTTCAAATTCTACATAATTCCAAATGTGCTGACTCGCATCTCGCTCCTTGATGAAACGTATCACTCGGCCTCGCGTTCCAGCGGGACAACGTTCTATAACATAGGTGTTTTCTGCTAAATTTTTCTGGTAATCAGGTATGATGCCATAGCCAGGCGTTAGTTCATCTATTTTGATATCACTTTTAGTGCAAATCCTAGAAGCTTGTTTCGTCTCAATAATTGCCCCAACCATACCCTGCGTTATCTTATCGTTCTTCTCTTCACGCACCCAAGTCACACAAGAGCAAACGCTGATAGACACACACAATATGCATACAAGCTGTATTAATTTCATTTTTCGTTTTTTAGGTTGTTAGTATAAATCAGGCATCCATTGGATATATTTTCCGCCGTCTCTGTATGTATGAGGACTCCATTCGCCTCCTACACCGAGCAAGGGAGCCGCTATTACGGATCCAACTATATCGGAACAGACAACTGGTAACTGCTTTTCAGCATTTAGTTGATCATGGCAAGACAACGACTTGCTGGCCTTTATAGCCACGATCTGAGAAATACGCCTGAATTTCAACTAATCTTTCTCCCCTAAAACCCAGCTTTACAGGACGATCCGTGAACATGAACTGCTTATTATAGTTCGGGGCTAATTTGGATTTTTGAGAATACGTATAATAGGTCACGCCGCCTTCAATGTGACTAGAATCAGGAGCCCCCCAATTTTCTAATATCCATTTTTTCGAGCCATTTTCTTTACGGAATCTTTCTCTATCAATCTTGAATTTCAAATCATTAGGATTGTGATTTTTAGCAGAACTAACCATGCCATAATCACCTCTCCAAGAATTAAGCACGAGACGATTAGCTTGGCCATTTGGCGCAGGATTACGATCTATAAGATAGACGTAGTTCGAATTGATTCCACAAGAAGCCAACTGTAGAACTAATGCATAGGTTAATATTTTTTCGGTTATTTTTTTCATCTTACAGCTTCAAATGTGGGTTCAGGTCTATGTAATGTTGCGGGGTTCCATGTTGAAAATGGAAAATTTCTTGGCCAAAATGTGTAATGATTCGCAGAGGCGGCTGTAGGTATCATTGCTGATAATGCAAATTGGCCGCTCGTAAGAATTTCACCTCCAACGTTGTACGATACAACGTTACTTCCAAGATTTTTTATAAGATCGCCATAACCAGCATAATGCAAAGTAAGAGGATTAACGCCTGCAGCATTATAAATTAAAGCTGGCGCGCCTGTTACAGCGCTTGCTGCCGCAGCTAGGCCACCACCTAGGGAGTGCCCTGAAATTACAAAATCATAGCCCATTTTTTGGGAGATATCTTTTTCTGATATCGCAAATTCGATAGCTCTTATATACTGCTTCGTCTTAATTCCTAATGCCTGTTTAGCGTCGTCAATCCAGTCAGCACCCCATCGGTCATTTTGTGTGCCTATCATAGACATAAATCTTATGCCTTTAGCTTTATTAACAAATGTTGCGTAATCTAGATTAGATGTAAGCGCCCAACAGAACCGCTCTTGTAGAGATGGTAGAGATTAGTGTATCTCTGGTGGTTACGCTATTTTGCTCTGGTGCATTGCTTGCAGCCATGCAGTTGGCAGGAGTTGATCGATTTGCTCCGCACTTGGGGATGGCTGATGC
>CAMCBV010000013.1 GCA_945873125.1 Prosthecobacter debontii | reverse complement strand
TTCAATCCGCTCTTCAAACCCTTTTACCAACGGCTACGCGAAAGCGGAAAACCGGCAAAAGTCGCTTATATCGCAGTGGCGAGAAAACTCCTGATCCGCCTCAATACATTGGCGAAAAACCGCCCATGCGAAATATAGTTGCTACCGTTCCCTATTCCATGGTAGGGTCGTTTTGATAAAACGACCGCCAGCCATAAGTTCACGGCGCGATGGGGTTTGACTGAGGGGATCAAGAGTTGCAAGTTGGCGGTGTGACAGCAGTGAATTACAAAATTGGCAATGAGAAGCTGGTGAAGGTGTTGGATAACGCATCCAGCCATTTGCGCGGCTTGTTGGAGAAACAGGGTCGTTCGGATGGGGCGTTGAGGATTTCGGTGATCGGTGGGGGATGTTCGGGGTTGCAGTATAAGATGGATCTGGTGGATGGGCCTCGGGACAGGGATATTTTGGTTCCGAGCAACGGAGTGAACGTGGTGATCGATCCCAAGAGTGCGTTGTTTGTGAGTGGCAGTGAGTTGGATTTCTCGGATGATTTGCAGCAGGGTGGGTTTAAAGTGAGTAATCCGAATGCGGTGGTGACATGTTCATGTGGGGAGAGCTTCGCGGCTTGATCGATATGAAGAATATTAACCACAGAGATCACAAAGAACACAGAGGATGGATTCTTTGAATTAAAGTATAATGAACCACGGATGAACGCGGATGGAAACAGATTTTAATATACTTAAGCAGGACCAATCACGCGCCAAGCGGCTGAGGTTAAGTCTTCATACTCTTCAATTATCCGTGTGAATCTGTGTCCATCCGTGGTTCGTATTTCAATATTTTGTGTCTACGGGATTTGAAAATTGAGGTTTATAATTTAGAGTTTAAAGTTTAACAAATTGAGTGCTTTTGAGACATTGGGACTGAGGGTTGGGTTGGTGATTTCCGATGAGGAAATTCGTGAGGCGTTTCGGGTCAAGTCGGCGGTGTTGCATCCGGATTCGGGAGGGGATGAGAGCGAATTCGCGCGCTTGAAGGAGGCGCAGGATGTTCTGATGAGCCCGGCGAGGAGGCTGAAGGAATGGATTGCTGCGCGTGGCTTGGGGGTCGATTCAAGGGGGCAGATTGAGGGCGCCTTGATGGATCTTTTTCAGAAAGTCTCGGAAGTCGGTGCTGCGGCGGAGCATTTGATCCGTGAAAACGAGAGTGCGAAGACTGCCTTGGTGAAAGCGATGGTTGAGGTAAAACTTATCAAGCAGAGGGAGTTGATTCAGGAGCTCTTGCAATCGGTTGTTTCAGAGCTCGAGCAGCGTGCAGCAAAGTTTCAGCAAGTGGAGGAGAGTCAGATCGACCCCGGGATCATCATGCGCGATCTCATCTTTCTGGAAAAATGGCGCGCGACCTTGAAAGGAATTTACGGGCGGTTGATGTGACAGCGTTACGTGTGCAAACTCAATGTCATTGTCCGTTCGTTAGAGAAGATGCGGCAGGTTTGCTCGAGGCACGCGAGTATTCCGAGGTTTTGCTCAAGTAGACTTGTGTCGCAGCGACGATGACGATGACAAAAATCGTGAATGCTGAGAGAAGCATGATGAGATTTTTCATAAGTTCAAAAAGATCGGATTCAGGTGGGTTAGGCGAGCCAAATTATGGCTTAATCAAAAGGGCGGCGTATGCTCCATCGGTATAGTGATCGATGGGGGTGATCTGGATGCTTTTCACCAAGCGAAGGTTGTGCTCCTTTGCAAACGCGGTGACGAGTTCAACGTTTTCAGCCTCTTCGATCGAGCAGGTGGAATAGATGATTCTTCCGCCGGGCTTGAGACAGGGAAGAGCGTTGGTGAGGATGGCGGTTTGGATTTCGGTGAGTTGATCGATATCGGTGGTTTGAAGTCTCCAGCGGACATCGACACGCCGGCGAATCACACCGGTATTGGAACAAGGCACATCGAGCAGGATGGCATCGAAAGCTCCATGGAATCTTTCGGGTGCCGGCTTGCACCAATCATGGACGGAAACTTCGTCGGCGGTGATACCGAGTCGCGCTAGGTTTTCTTCAAGGCGGGGAATGCGTTTTTCGTTCGAGTCCGTACAAGTCAGTCCTTTGCCGCTGCCGAGGGCGGAGGCGATGAGAAAAGCTTTTCCGCCGGGGGCGGCACAGGCATCGAGGATTTTTTCGCCGGGTTTGGGTTTGAGGAGGTCGACACAATGGCGGGTGGCAGGGTCTTGGATGTAGAGGTTGCCTTCGGCGAGAAGCTTGGAGGGGATTTTGCCGTCTAACAGAAAATAGCCAGGGGCATGGTCGCAAGGTGTTCCGGGAATTTCCGCATCGGTGGGGATGAGAGGATTGAGGCGGAAAAAGGTTTCGGCGGGTTGGTTGTTCCACTCCATGATGGAGAGGGCTTTGGCTTTTCCAAATGATTTACGCCAGCGATTGTAAAGCCAGTCGGGATGCGAGTGCAGGACGGCTGGCGGCAAGTCATCGAGTTCTTCGAGCAAGCGCTTTCGTGAAGTGATCGCCTTGCGCAGAACGGCATTGATCAAGGGCCGGACACTGGTTTTTCCCGCCTCGACGGTTTCATTGACAGCGGCGTGGTCAGGGATGTTGAGGATGAGAATCTGGCAGAGGCCGACGCGTAAAATATCGCGGGTGTCGGCGTCGAGTTTACCTTGGCGGAGTTTTGCTATCCAGTGATCGAGAACGCGGCGGTGACGAAGCACTCCGAACAGGATGGCTTGGAGCAGTCCGCGGTCGGAGGAAGAAAGCATGCGTCGTTGGGCGTGGCGATCGACTAGGGTTTCCGCATAGTCATGGCCTTTGGCCCAGGCGCGGAGGGCGGAGACAGCGGCTTGGCGGACGTGGAAGTTTTTGGCGGGCATGAAACTTTAAATTTTAAACTCTAAACCTCAAGTAAGAGGTCCATGAGTTCTGGAGAGATGAAATCCTGACCGTGGATGATGTGGTCGAGGAGTGGGACGTTTGTCAGGGATTCGATGATGCCTTTGTTGGTGATCATCGGGGTGTCCATTTCGTCCTCAAGTTGGTTGAGGATGATGCCGGCACATTTCAAGCCCTTGGCTTGGATGGCGGCGAGGGTCAGGAGAATTTGATTCAGTGCGCCTAGACGGTTAGCGGCGACGAGGATGACGGGGAGATTGAGGTCTTTGGCGAGATCTGAGACGAAATAACTTTCCGTGATCGGCACTTCCCATCCACCTGCGCCTTCAACGATGACGGGATCGTATTTCTCCGAGATAGCTTGGTAAGAAGCGAGAATGCCAGCGGGGTCGATGGTTTTGTTTTCCAAAAGTGCCGCAACATGCGGAGCGACTCCGGATGAGAAATGGAGCGGGTTCACTTCGTCGATCGGGAGATTTCCGGAAGCGGCGGCGAGGATGGTTGCGTCATCGCGATCGCCACATGAGATGGGTTTGAAGCCGACTGCGTATTTCCCCTCGGCACGAAGGGATTCGACCAAAAGTTTCGTGACATAGGTTTTACCGACGCCGGTATCTGTTCCAGTGATGAAGAAATTCACAAAGTATGTGGGGTTTAGCCGAAGGTTTTCAGGAAACCGACCTCGAGAGCGAGTTGTTCCGAGGCGTTGGTTTCGAGGGTTTGGCGGAGTCGTTCGAGTGATTCGAGGCGCTGGCTGATTTTGAGGATGCTCTCGGAATCGGCGAGGGTTTTGAGGAGGGGAGCGGAGTCGGGAAAATCCAGACCGCCGGCGTTGTTCTTGATTCGGATGACATCAGCAAGCCAGGCGAGGATAACATCAAGGTAGCGGCTGCGGGCATCGAGGTAATCCGCTTGAGCGGCGGCATCGTGGAATTCTTCGCGGGATTTGAGCCAGATGCCATCGGTCGCGTCTTTGTATGCGGCGGATTCTTCTTTGGCTGCGGCTTTGGCTGCGGCTTCGACTTCCGATTTCTTGGTAACGAGGAAATTCGAGAATACGGCTTTGAGATGAAGAGCGGTGACGGGATTTCCGAAACCTTTTTTTGCGGCTTGGTTGAGCGCGGCGACCAATTCTTCGCCGCCATCGAGATCAAGACTTCGACCCCCGAGTAAATTGACCTGAACACAACGCGAGAGAATCGTAGGCAACAAACGCTGGGGTTTGGTTGTTAGAAGCATCAGGACTGTGCGGTCTGGCGGCTCTTCCAAGGTTTTCAGGAAAGCGTTTCCGGCCTTTTCGTTCATGCGATCGGCATCGACAATGACGCCGACTTTCGTTTCGCCGGATGGTGCGGCGAGTTGGAGAGTATGTTCGAGATCGCGGATGTCTTCGATAGAGATTTGGCGGCTTTTTGAGCGGGGTCGGATGATACGAACCCAGCCGTTTTCGTGTTCATCGAGCGGGAGAATTTTTTCTTCGGTTGGTTCGCCGAAAAGGTCCATGCCACCCGTATCGGTCGATCCGTTGACAAGAGAGATAATGCGGGAGGCGAGTTGTTCTTTGCCGCTACCGATGGATCCGGTGATCAGGAATGCGTGCGCGAGACGTTGACGCTCGTGTGCGGATTTGATGAGTTCGAAGGATTTATCGGCGTTGTGGGACACGGACTAAAGATGGGAGAAGGTGGAAAAGGTTGCAAGCTGTCATCTGCGTGAGAAATTTTTTCATGAGAGTTTCTGGAAATTTCCATTGCGCATAACCGGGGTCAGGATACGTTACGCACCTACTGCTGTGTTCGACTATTTTGGAAGCATGCCCGGACCGATGTATTAAATTACGGGATCAATATCCGATTGGCCATTGTCATGCCTTCTCAGGAAGACATGCAACCCTTCGGACGATCCCACTTGTTGAGCAAACGGAACGTGGCTCATCGCTCCAAGGACGGCACAGCGGTATTTCTTTTTTCTCCGGAGCTTGAATTATTTCCTTGGTGATTCAAGTTTGGGGTCGAATGAAAGCTTTCCTCTCAGTCCTTTGTGTCAATTTGACCGGCCTATGTTTTTTTGCCGTTTCGTCACTGGCTGAGACCGAGACTGTCGGAGTGGAACAATGGATCAAAGATCTGGCATCGGAAACGTTCCAAGTGCGTGAGAAGGCTTCGCAGGATTTGTGGAAATCTGGAGAGGAGGCTTTGCCGGCTCTGCGTGATGCGGCGCTTTCGAATGATCCCGAAGTGGCGATGAGAGCCAGAGAGGCAATCAACAAGGTCGAGTTGAAAATCACCCGTGACACACCGGCGGTTATCTTGTCGTTGATCGAATCATACAAAAAAGCGTCTTCCGGGCAGAAGATGGCTCTTTTGAATTCCTTGAAGGAGGAAAGGGCCTATTTCCAGCTATTGAAGCTCTATTCGATGGAAAAACCGGAGGAGCAGAAAGAATTGGCATCCGCGGTTCAGGATGTCGCAATGTTTGCGGCGAGGGAGGCGATAGCCGCAAATGATGTCGATGACGCGGTTGAATTATTGAGGTTGGCACCGTCGAATCACGATGAGCTCATGGCATTGGCTTGTTTGTATCGGAGTCTGGGACAACTGGACCGAGAGTTCGCGAACCTGAACCCGCCCGGAAAAGTCAGCCGCGAGACCTGGAAAGGATATTTGCTGCGCGCGAAGGGCGATCTTGATGGAGCCATTGAAATGGCCGGGCAGACAAATCAGCTTCAGTTATTAGCCGGGCTCAAAGTTCTGAAAGGAGACCCAGTTCCCTGGCTTGAGCTAAACCAAGCGCCTGGACATCGTAATCAGAATCCGCAGCATGCCCAACAGGCATACATTGATATTGCTTTGAAGCGCTGGCGTGGCGAGGAAGTGAATAAAAGTGATTTTGATCCGCTGGTAAAATCCCTGACTGCGAATAGTCGATTACAGAGAAATCTTGCGATGAGCTCCCTAGCATCCTTGGGCCAGTTCTCATTGGTAGAAAAGTCCCGTAATAAGGAAAATCCATCCATGGCCTATCTTTATTACCTGTCCCGAGAAGAGATTGGCAAGGCATTGGAAGTTCTTGGACTGGATCCGGCCGAGCCGGATTATGAAAAATGGGTGCAGGAGCAATTTGTTCAAATCAAAAAGGGAGAATACTCGGATACGGTCGTTCTTAATTTGGCCCTGATGGCCGCGTTTATGGAAAAAAGAGGTTTGGATAGGGAACTCGAGAATGCGTTTGGAGAGCCGCTGACAGAACTTCAAAAAAGCGATCAGGAGGTTTATTGGGAAGTGATATCGAGACTCTTTTTGGGTGAAATCGGAGCGCCGCATTTCACCATTCAAC
This sequence comes from Prosthecobacter debontii, assembly GCA_945873125.1. GTDB lineage: Bacteria > Verrucomicrobiota > Verrucomicrobiia > Verrucomicrobiales > Akkermansiaceae > Luteolibacter. The sequence continues at coordinate 63,488 of CAMCBV010000013.1, read as the reverse complement.
ACCTCGCGAAGTGGGCAGGTGAAGATCAGGAACGCTGGGGTGAGGTTTTCACATCCGCTCTGGGTGAGGAGGATATCGTGATGGAATGGTTGGGTTGGATACGTGAAATCGATCCGAAGATGAAAGATAGAGAGGCTTTAGAGGTCATGTTGTCGATTTTCAAAATGAATGGCAGTCCCGGAAAGTCACGTGAAACATGGATGAACCGGATCTGGAAGATCGTTCAGGACGAGAACAACAAAGATTTGAAGTCGCAATACACGAGGCGGATCATGACACTTTGCATTCAGCAACAAGATGTGCGGAACACGCTCAAAGCATGGGATATGCTTGAGAAGGAACAAAAGGAATCAGCCAAATGGGGCTCGATCGACATTTACCTCACTGCCGCAGGGCGCTGGAAGGAAGCCGCTCAAATATTACTGGAGCAGACGGGGGAAAGAAAACACGCATCTCCCGAAGTCCATGCTCATTTGGCGGCGACTTTGCGCCGTGCCGGGATGATGGAGGAAGCGCGGAAGCATGATGAGATGGCTGAAAAGTTGTGTCTTGGATCGGCTGCCAGTTCAATGCGCATCGCCGCATACTATGCCTACGGAGGTGACAAAAAGCGAGCCGACATCTGGCTTCAGCGAGCCGCGCTTGAGGCCGATCCTGCGGATGGTGATTTTCTGACCGCACTAGAAAAATGCGCAGAAAAACACGTGCAAGACAGGAACTGGATCTTGGCGGCTTCTTGCCATGAGGTGGTCGTACACATCCAAGCTTGTGAATCATATCGTGAAAATTCTCTGACTGAATTTGCAAAGTCGAGAATGTATGCGGATCTCTCCAGGGCGATGTCCATGTTGCAGGAAAACAAAGAAAGGGCGCTGCAAACTCTGAAATCCATCCATGAGGATTTCAGAACTGACGGGGTGCTGGCGGATGATTTTTTTCCAGCTCTCAGAGAGGCTGGGTTGAACAGGGAATTGGAAGCGTGGTTTGCGGACTCTTGGAAGTTGATGGTCGAAGTGATTCAGAAATATCCGAAATCCCATAATTCCCGCAACACTGCCGCTTGGCTTGCTTCGCGCGCCGGAATCAAACTTTCGGAAGCGGAAAAATATCTCGCGGAAGCCATCGAGATGTCGCCCGAGCAGGCGGCGTATCTGGATACCATGGCAGAGCTGAAATTTGCTCAAGGCGACCGCAAAACCGCTCTCAAATGGTCTCTGCAATCCTTGGGCTTCGCCCCGTTCGAGGACGCTATCCGTTCCCAACATGAGCGATTCCTGGCCGCTCCTTTCCCGAAAAATTGACTTTGTGACGGTTTCAAGAGAGTTTTGAGTTGTTTGTGAGATTGTTTCACGAACAACTGATTTGAAATGAGTGAGACAAAAAACGCAGAACCGATCCGCATCTTGTTTTTGGGTGATATCGTGGGCGAGCCGGGTCGTCAGGCGGTGATTGAAAATTTGGCTGATATCCGCGCGCGTCATCAGATCGATTTTGTGATCGTGAATGGCGAGAACTCGGCGGGTGGAAAAGGTATTACCTCGAAAATTAGCATCGATCTGCTGCGTGCCGGTGCCGCGGTGATTACCACTGGCGATCATGTTTGGGATCAGCAAGAGATTGTGAATTATTTTCCAACCGAGCCGCGATTGTTGCGGCCGATCAATTATCCGGATGGAACTCCTGGAAATGGCAGCGTGGTTTTGGGGACGGAAAAATGCAAAGTCGGCGTGATCCAGGCCCAAGGCAGAAGCTTCATTCAACCGCCTCTGGATAATCCGTTCATCATCGTGGAAAATGAAATCGACCGATTGAACGAGCAAGGTGTGAAGGTGATCGTTTTGGATTTCCATGCCGAGACAACTTCCGAGAAAATTGCCATGGGACGGATGCTGGATGGCAAGGCGACCTTGGTGGTCGGCACCCATACTCATGTGCAAACGGCGGATGAAACGATTTTTCCCGGGGGCACGGGATACCTGACCGATGCGGGGATGTGCGGGCCAGAGGAATCTGTGTTAGGGCGCTGCGTGGAATCCGTGGTCTGGAGATTCAGGACGGGAATGCCCACGCGTTTTCCTATCGCAAAAGGTGCGGTCAAACTCTGCGGAGTGATCGTGGCGGCGGATCCTTCAACCGGCAAGTGCCTCGAGATCGAGAGATTTGCTTTGACGGTGAATTAACCTGAAAGGCAGGCGTATCAGCCACCGATCTCCGTACGACCCGTGAGTTGAGCGCCTTCCTCCATCGAGAACACCTTGGATTTGATATCCCCGGTGATCTTGGACTTGTCTTTGAGTTCGCAGCGATGTGAGGTGATTTTACCTTCGATTTTACCGAAAACCTTGACCTCGCCAGCTGTGATGTCGCCTTTGATTTGGGCATTCTCACCAATGGTGACCTTGCCTTTGTCTGAAGTGATTTCGCCTTCGACCTTCCCATCGATGATCATGTCATTGGAAAAACGAATGGAACCGATGATTTCAATTCCGGTGGAGAGAACGTTGGTGGCGTTGGACATGGTGCTGAGAAGCAAGCAGATACCGTGTTGGCTGGCAACTGGAAAGAATTGTGAACAAAGCGGAATTTACTGCTGCACATTCTGAAATTATAACTTAGAAGTGACTTCATCACCTGAAGTTCCATGCCACGCGTCACCCTTACCGTCCCTGAAAATTCTCCGCAGCCTTATCGTTTCGATCTCAAAAGAGAGGTCGTCACCATTGGCCGCAATCCTGAAAACGATATTGTGGTCGGCTCTGGCTCGGTTTCCGGCAAGCATGCAGAGATGCTCAGGGTAGAGGGTGGATATCAATTGATCGATGTAGGGTCGACCAACGGGATCAAGATCGACGGCATCCGCCATCAACAGGCTGATTTACATACGGGGATGGTCGTAAAACTTGGTGATGTTGAATTCGGATTCACCCTCAATGAAGATGAGCTTGCCGTGTTGTCATCTGAGTCGGAAAGACTCGTCTTGCCAGCGGCCGACGAGTATCAAGTCGAAGAGGATGAAGATGATTTGGACAAACTTCCTGAATTGCCAGCGGCTATAAATGAGAAGTCCGAGAATCAAAAAAACCAGAAGGATGAGGACTTCGAGGATTCTAAAGAGGACATCAAACGCGAGAAGCGCGAAAAAGCTGCAAAGCTTGAGGAGGCCAAACAAGCCGCAAAACTTGAGAAGGCTGAAAAACGTAATCAGGCCGATAAAGCGAGAAAACGCGAGAGAGCCGAAAGAGCTGAAAAAAATTCGGATAGAGATGAATATTTCGAATCCAAAGCGGTTACTATAGGTTCAGGCTTTATCCTGTTCGCACTCATCGCAATCGCTGGCGCTTTTTTCTATGGAGCAAACGCGCGGCATGAAAAAGATACCGGCGAGGGCTTGCTGAAAGCTGTGGTCAACAAAGAGGACATCAAAAAAGAGACTCCGACCGAGCCCCAAGAAAAGGCTGATGGCAATTCACGTTGAATGATTTCCTGATCAGACGTTGAAGCGGAACTCGATCACATCGCCGTCTTTAACCACATATTCCTTGCCCTCGATGCGGACTTTTCCTGCAGTTTTCGCCACGGCTTTGGAACCGGCAGCAACAAGATCGTCATAGTGCACGACTTCCGCGGCAATGAAACCGCGCTCGAAATCGGTATGAATGACACCTGCCGCAGCGGGTGCCTTGTCACCCTGGGTGATGGTCCACGCACGGGTCTCCTGAACACCAGTGGTGAGGTAGGTGCGCAGACCGAGCAAGTGGTAAACTCCGCGGATGAGGCTGGAAACACCGGAATCTTTCACGCCCATGTCGGCGAGAAATTCGGCAGCTTCCTCATGTGATAAATCCGAGAGCTCTTCCTCGATCCTTGCCGAGATCACCACGGCTTGAGCACCCGAGTGTTCGGCAGCAAATTTGCGAACCTTCGCGACTTCCGGATGTGAGTCCGGATTTTCAACGGCGGATGCCAATTCGTCCTCGGCAACGTTGCAGGCATAAATGGTACGTTTTGAGGAAAGCAGGAAAAACCCTTTGACGATCTCGAGGTCATCTTCCGAAAAATCGAGGGTCAGCGCAGGTTTACCCTGATCGAGGTGAGGCATAATGATATCGATAAGCTCGACTTCTTTTTTCGATTCCTTATCGCCGCCTTTGGCCTTTTTCTCGCGGCTATGGCGGCGTTTCTCGAGAGCCGACATATCGGCGAGGATGAGTTCGGCGTTAATGATCTCAATATCACGAATCGGATCGACGGAGCCCAGCTCGTGAATGATGTCATCATTCACGAAACAACGGACAACCTGAACGATCGCATCCGTCTCACGGATGTTGGCGAGAAATTTATTTCCAAGGCCGGCACCTTCCGATGCACCGGCGACAAGACCGGCGATATCGACAAATTCGATCGCGGTTGGGACGAGTTTCTGTGATCCAGAGATTTTGGAAAGTACCGCCAGACGTTCGTCGGGAACCATCACGATGCCGACATTGGGGTCGATGGTGCAGAATGGATAATTCGCCGCTTCAGCCTTGCGGGTGCGCGTGACTGCGTTAAAAAGGGTTGATTTTCCGACGTTTGGTAGACCTACGATTCCTGCTTTGAGCATAGGGGGCGGAGATTGGGTGGCTTGGCGGTCTTGGGCGAGAGAAATTTCACAAACGCCATATTCTTTTGAAATAGGTGCCTTTAAGCTAGTGCGAAAAAAATCGAAAAATTCTCAAGATTTCCCGATTGACAGGTGGCAGGCAGCTGCCTAGTTTTCGCGCCCCTTCAGTTGGGAGCGATTTCAAGCTCTTAAGAAGTTTCCTCTATTACATCGAAATGAAAACATTTTCCGCCAAGCCACACGAAGTCGAACGCAAATGGTATGTGATCGACGCCAAAGGCAAAGTTCTCGGCCAAGTTGCCGTTGAAGCCGCACGTTTACTTCGTGGCAAGAACAAGCCGATCTTCACCACCCACGTTGACACTGGCGATTTCGTCATCGTGATCAATGCAGACCAATGCGTGCTGAGTGGAAACAAGGAGACCGAAAAAATTTACACCCGTTTCACGGGTTATGTGGGCGGCAAGAAAGTCGAAACTCCTCACAAACTCCGTGAGCGCCGTCCGACCATGTTGGTTGAACGCGCAGTTTGGGGAATGATTCCAAAAACTCGTCTCGGTCGTGCTCAATTCGGCAAACTCAAAGTTTACGCCGGTGCGTCACATCCACACGAAGCGCAGCAACCCGTTGCTCACGAAGTTCGCTAATTTACCTTTTCCCAAACATTATGCCAGCTACTGTCACTCATAGTTCCACCGGACGCCGCAAAACCGCTGTTGCCCACGCAAGAATCACCGAAGGATCCGGAGAAATGACCATCAACGGTCTCTCTTTTGAAGAATACTTTCCGACGATTGATCTTCAAAATGCCGTCATCGCACCTTTCCAAGTGGTTAACATGGTCAACAAGTTCGATGTGCAGGTCGTCGTCAAGGGCGGTGGCAAAAATGCTCAAGCGATTGCAATCCGTCATGCGATTTCACGTGCTCTCACGAAGGTTGATCCAGCCAACCGTGGTTTGGTGAAGCCGGAAGGGTTCCTTACCCGTGACCCGCGTATGAAAGAGCGCAAGAAGCCAGGTCAGCCAGGTGCTCGCGCCCGCTTCCAGTTCTCGAAACGTTAATATTTCTCAGTCTCTTTTTACAAAAAGCCGCATCACACGATGCGGCTTTTTTGTTTATTTGATAAAAACCGCGCGCAACTATTCGTTCTGGGTGGGGTTTCGACCGAAATCATATGAAATCAACTTTTTTCATGCCGGGTGCGGCTCTGGCAATAGGTTTGGGTGTGGGCTTTGGGATTGGAAAATCTGGAGACTCACCGGAAAAGGAGACGGCATCGGTGGAATCGCACATGCGCACTCGCGTTTCAGATCGCAGTAGTCTGGATGGATCACGAGCCTCCAAGAATGATAGGAAAACGCGGAGCCTGGATGAAATTTACCGACAACCGGGTCAGAGCAACCGAGTGCAGTCCTTATTGGATTTTTATTCCAAATTGGGACCGGCTCAGTTTTCGGCCGAGGCGGATAAATTGGAGTCATTGCCGTTTAACGAGCGTATCCTCGCGGGTGTGTTGCTTTTTGGAAAATGGGCGGAAGTTGATCCGACCGCGGCGATGGCCTACACGGATACCATGGGCTTTGGTGGGGCATTCGTCAGACCGACCGTCTTGCAGGGGTGGGCGAGTGCGGATCCGGTGAATGCGGCGAAGTATTACTCGGAAAATCCAGCCCAGTTTGCGATGATGAACCTGATGGGCGGACGGGGTCGTGGAGGCATGGGTGCTCAAGGACCTTCCGAAATCATTGCGGGAGAATGGGCAAAGCAGGATCCCACTGCGGCGATGGCTTGGGCTTCAGGTTTGTCTAGCAACAGTGCAGCGGCCATGAGCACGGTGATTTCTGAGGTTGCGAAATCCGATCCGATGAGGGCGGTCAGTATGGCTGGCGTAATGAGCGAGGACGCTCGTGGCGGGGCATACGAGAGCATCGCCAAGCAATGGGCACAGAAAGATTTCAATCAGGCAAGCGCTTGGGTGGCCGGTTTACCCGAAAGTGATCGTGCGCATGCCATGTCTGCCGCCATTGAGGGTTTGGCACAGAGTAATCCCGCACAGGCAGCCACGGAGTTGGGAAAAATGACGGATTTGGAAGCCCGTGCGGATGCAGTGCCAGTCGTTGCGAAAAATTACGCAAAGACGGATGTGCGTGGCTCGATGAATTGGTTGAACACCCTGGATGACACCGCGAAAAGTGATTCGATGCGGGAGGTGATGCCGATATGGGCCGCTTCCGATTCGGCGGCAGCCTTGAGTTTTATTCAGTCACAGACCTCACCAGCGGTGAAGGATCGTGCGGCGGAGACCTACATTTGGAGTAACCGTTCCACGCCTCCTGCGCAGCTCGTTGAAGTGGCGGCAATGATCTCGGATGAGGGTGAACGCAGTCGCGCCACGGGAGTGCTTGCAGCCCGCTGGATGCAGGAGGACAAGGCGGCAGCCACAGAGTATATCAATTCAACGGATGTGATTTCCGCCGATATGAAAGAGCGTCTTTTGAAAGGCCAATCCATGTGGGGAGGTGGCGGACGTGGACGGGGTAGATAAAGTGACGGATTTGTTGAAATTAAAATTGGTCATTCTTTGCTTCATGCATTAAGAATCGTTTCATCATGGATACGGGTTTGATTTTTACAGTTGTTGTTGTCGGAATTCTTGCATTGATCGGAATTTATGTCGTGGTCGTTTACAACGGTCTCGTCCGTTTGCGTAATATGTACAAAAATGCATTTTCGCAGATCGATGTGCAGTTGAAACGCCGGTATGATTTGATTCCGAATTTGGTTGAGACAGCAAAGGCTTACATGGGTCATGAGCGTCAAACCCTTGAGGCAGTCATTGCCGCAAGAAATGTGGCTTCCGATGCGCGTATCGCAGCCGCTGCAAATCCGGGAGATCCGGCAGCGCTGAGTCAATTGAGCCATGCAGAGGCGGGACTTGGCGGAGTGATGGGGCGCCTGTTCGCTGTGTCCGAGGCTTATCCAGATCTCAAGGCAAATCAGAACATGATGCAACTGACCGAGGAGCTGACGACCACGGAGAACAAAGTGGCGTTCTCCCGCCAAGCCTACAACGATTCGGTGCTTGCGTTTAACAATAAACGTGAGGTGTTTCCCAACAACCTTGTCGCGGGAATTTTTTCTTTCCAAGAAGCCGCGTTGTTCGAGGTTGAAGCTGAGGCCGAGCGTGTGGCTCCTAAGGTTCAATTCTGAACTCTCCCAACCCTTCCACGCCGATGAACTTTTTCGAAGCACAGGAACGTGCTAGAAAATCGACCCGCCTGCTGGTTTGGTGGTTCGCTCTGGCTGTGATCGGCGTGATTCTGGTGATTTATCTGTGTGTCACTATCGGCTGGCAATACATCGGTAGCAGTTCCGAGGGAATTCAAGTCGTCACAAAGACCAGCGATCTGGTCTGGTGGAATCCCGAGTTATTTCTTTGGACGACGGTGATTGTCGGCGGTCTGATTTTGATCGGAAGTCTGATCAAACTCACACAACTCTCCGCGGGTGGAAAAGTGGTTGCTGAAAACTTGGGTGGGCGGGCCATTGAGCCGGATACCCGAGATCCGCATGAGCGACGTCTGTTGAATGTGGTGGAGGAAATGGCGATCGCTTCCGGCGTTCCGATCCCAGAGGTCTGGATCATGGACAGAGAGAGTGGAATCAATGCATTTGCGGCAGGAACCGATCCTGCAAATGCGGTGATAGGGGTGACACGCGGCACGCTGGAGCGGTTGAATCGAGCGGAGCTTCAAGGTGTCGTCGCCCATGAGTTCAGCCATATCCTCAACGGAGACATGAAGCTCAACATCCGCTTGATGGGTTGGATTTTTGGCTTGGTGATGATTTCGGTAGTGGGTCGGTTTTTGATGGAATCGATCCGGCATTTCCGGGGTTCTCGGGATTCCAAAAACAGCGGGGGGTTGATTATGGCTTTGTTGGTTGCCGGATTGGTCATCTGGCTGGTGGGTTCGGTGGGGGTGCTTTTCGCGCGGCTGATTCAAGCGGCGATTTCCCGGCAACGTGAGTTTTTGGCAGACGCCTCGGCGGTGCAATTCACCCGCTTACCGGATGGGATTGCGGGGGCTTTGAAAAAAATCGGCGGATTTTCCGAGCACGGGCACATCATGGCTCCCGCGGCCACCGAGGCGCGGCACATGTTTTTTGCGGGCAGCAGTTTGAATTCGGTCATGGCGACACATCCGCCTTTGGAGATGCGCATCAAGGCGATCGATCCGCATTGGGATGGACAAATGTCAGAGGCACTGACTCTGGAGAGCGATGAGGAGTTCAGCGGGGCGATGGGCTTCTCGGGTCATGTTGAACCGATTGCCGCGAGTGCTCGTCCGGAGATTATCGGAAGCGATGCCCGTATGGACAGTCATGTCGGTGAAACGATCCGAAGCGGTCTTGAATTTGGTCGGGACGGGCAGGAATTTTCCAAAGATCAAGCAAAGGCATTGTTGTTAGGTTTGCTCGTGACGGCGAATGCGGACGGTTCACGGTTTGCCGCGAATATCCTCAAGGCGCGTGGTTTTGATGAAAGGAATACCCGTGAGGTGATGAGCTGGAGTGAAAAAATGGCACAAAAAAGATCGATTGAAAAATTGGCCATGGTCGATCTCTCATTGGCTTGGTTGCGGAAAATGGATGCCCGGGAGGCGCGTGATTTCATTAGCTTGACTCAAGAGCTCATCGAAGCGGACGGACAGGTGGAGATGTTCGAATTCATGCTTCAACAAGTGATCCGAAGGCATGTAGAAATCGGGACGGGCATGGTTCCGGTTCCGTCGATCAAATTCCGCAATCTCGCTGAGATTGAAAACGAGATGATGAACCTTTTATCGGCTTTCGGAAAAGTTTCCGGCGGGGAAGGGGTGATGGCTAAAGCTTTCCAAGAATATCGTGAACATACGGGTCGCGAGCCATATCAAACCGAGGTTGACCTGCAAAAAGTGGCGAAAGCTTTGGCTAAAATGGATGCTTCCACACCCCTTGTGAAACAACAGATTCTCCGGCTTTGTGCGCTGGTGGTGATGGACGATGGAAAGGTCGATGATTTGGAGATGGAATTGCTACGAGCCACGGCGGAAGCCATTGGTGCACCGATACCTCCTATGGTTCGTCTAGCCGCATAACAGAGATGATTTATCTGGGGGTATAGTCGGCGCTTGCGTTTCATCACTTTCACTGGAAACTTGCCCCCGTGGAAATGCTACGCAAGCCATGGTGGCGTCAGATTTATCTGCTGGGATTGGATGCCCCGCTGATCGCGGTGTTGTGGCTGTTTATTTTCGCTAAGACATGGCGAGTGAACTATCACCCATGGCAGGCTTACGTCGCACTCGGTCTCATGGTATGGGCTCTGGGGATTGCTTTAAAACTTCTAAAAAGTGCGCTTATGGCGGATCCGAAAGATCCGCTTCAGAAAATGCGCAGTCGTCTGGCTCCCTCTGCCGTTGGTGCGGGGATTCTATCATTCGCGCTCATTCTCTGGGGGTTCCCGATGTCAATTTATATCCGACTTCTGCTCTTGGCGGTTTTGGTTATTGCTTATTTCGCTCTTGCGAATTTCTCCCCAGCTCCGGAAGGACAGATATCCTATCCCAAGCACCTCTTAGCAGGGGTGGCTTATGCGTTTGGAATTTCCATCATGGCGCATGTTTATCTGCCTAACTTGACGATCCTTGATCTTCTCCTATCGCGGGAATGGATTTGCTTTGCTCTGCTCTCCACGATCGCCTCGGCCGCTGTGGAGCATTGGACTCTGAGTAAAAAAAATCAAGAAAGCGGCTATCCGGATGAATGGCAGATCTCTTTGCCGCTGACTTTACTTGGAGCTTTTGCCTTGGTGTTTGCGGTTCAGGCGGAATCTCAGACGCCAAGGCCTTTTTTCTACTGCATCCTCACGGCAGCGGCATTGTTGCAGGTTTTGAACCGCACGTTTCATCGGTTTCATATCTGCGATATCAAAATTCTTACGAGTGCCTGTTTCCTGGTGCCGGGTCTGATTTTTCAGGCTTACCAGATGAGTCTTTGAATTCCGTATTATCGGTAATTGGCCGATTGACAGCAAGGCATCTGCTGATAGCCTGCCGCCCCGCGCCCACTTCATTCAGGACTTGCTGTCCAGATATGTTTCCAAGGTGCGATATCCAACCCGACAATAACAACCACGATGCCAACTAAGAAGAAGACCGTAGTCAAAAAACCGGCCGCGAAGAAATCCGCCGCGAAGAACTCCTCCGTTAAAGAAACCAAATACGTTTACACCTGGGGAGCAGGTAAAGCCGATGGACACGGCAAAATGAAAGAACTGCTCGGAGGTAAGGGTGCCAACCTTGCCGAGATGACCCTCATCGGTCTTCCTGTTCCAGCTGGCTTCACGATCACCACCGAGGTCTGCACTTACTATTACGATCACAAGAAAACCTATCCGAAAGTTCTCCGTGCCCAGATGGAAGCAGGTGTTGCCAACATGGAGAAAATCATGGGCTACAAGTTCGGTGACTCAAAAGGTTTCCCTCTTCTTCTCGCCGTTCGCTCCGGTGCGCGTGACTCGATGCCGGGCATGATGGACACCGTACTCAACCTTGGCCTCAATGACCATACGGTTGAAGCTCTCTCCAAGGCGACGAAAAACGAGCGTTTCGCATGGGACTGCTATCGCCGCTTCATTCAAATGTATGGCGACGTCGTGCTTGGTGTGCAGAAACTTCCAAACGAAGATCACGAGCCGTTTGAACACGCCATCGAGTCTTATAAACACAAGGCCTATAAAAAAGATATCGTAGATTCCGATCTTACGGCAGATGACAACAAGGCACTCGTTGCTTTGTTTAAAAAACTGGTCAAAGACCGCACCGGAAAAGGTTTCCCTGAAGATCCATGGGAACAGCTCGAAGGAGCAGCCGGCGCTGTGTTCAGCTCATGGATGAATGACCGTGCGATCGTTTATCGCCGCAAATACGGTATTCCTGCCGCATGGGGCACCGCGGTTAACGTGCAAGCAATGGTCTTCGGAAACACCGGCTCCAACTCTGGCTCTGGCGTTGCCTTCACACGTAACCCTGCGAATGGTGAAAACGTTCTCTACGGTGAGTTCCTCGTGAACGCACAAGGCGAAGACGTCGTCGCCGGTGTCCGCACTCCAGATCCGGTTTCAGGTATGCAGAAAGCTCTTCCAGCCGCATTCAAAGAGCTGATGAAGGTTCGCCAGATTCTTGAAAAACATTTCCGCGATGTGCAGGACGTTGAGTTCACCATCCAGGAAGGCAAGCTGTTCATGCTTCAAACCCGTAACGGCAAGCGCACCGCCGCTGCCGGTCTCAAGTTCGCTGCCGACATGGTGAAAGAAAAACTCATCGATTGGAAAACCGCTGTCATGCGCAACCCAGCCGATCAGCTCGACCAACTCCTTGCTCCGGTCTTCGACATCAACGAAGCGAAAAAAGCTACCGTCATCGCCAAAGGCCTTCCAGCAGGACCGGGCGCGGCTTCCGGAAAAATCTACCTGAACGCAGAGCGCGCCGTCGTCGCTGCTGAAAAAGGTGAAAAAGTCCTCCTCGTTCGTGTGGAAACTTCTCCAGAAGACCTTCGCGGCATGATCGCTGCCGAGGGTATTCTTACTTCACGGGGTGGGGTATCCTCACACGCCGCTCTTGTAGCTCGCCAGATGGGCAAAGTTTGCGTCTGCGGTGCTTCGGGCGTTGAAGTGGATTACGACAAGAAAACCGTCAAAGCGGGTGGCAAGACCTTCAAAGAAGGCGACTACCTCTCCATCGACGGAACGGCCGGAACGGTTTACGCCGGTGAACTCGCTACCGAACCTTCTGAAATCATCACAGGTTTGATCTTCAACAAGAAGGCTTCACAAAGCACCGAGAAATACAAAAATTTCGTCAAACTGATGGACTGGTGCTCACAGGCAACCCGCATGGGTGTTCGCACCAATGCGGATACTCCCGAGCAAGTTAAGAACGCGGTTGCGTTCGGTGCCGAAGGCATCGGCCTGACCCGTACTGAGCATATGTTCTTCGAAGGTGATCGTATCGATTCGATGCGTGAGATGATCCTCGCCACCAACGAAGCTGACCGCAAGAAAGCCCTCAAGAAACTCCTTCCTCATCAGCGCAAAGATTTCTTAGGCATCTTCAAAGCGCTCGAGGGCAAGCCTGCGACCATTCGTCTTCTGGACCCACCGCTTCACGAATTCCTTCCACATAGCAAAGAGCAGCAGCTTGACCTCGCGAAGAAACTCGGTGTGAAAGTCGATGACATCATGCAGCGTGTTCACGACCTCCACGAGTTCAACCCGATGCTCGGTCACCGTGGTTGCCGTCTTGCCATCTCCTATCCGGAGATCGCCGAGATGCAGGCGCAAGCCATCTTCGAAGCTGCGGCTGAGTGCGTGAAAAAAGGTATCCCTGTAAAACCGGAAGTCATGGTCCCACTCGTCGGTTATGCCCGTGAGCTCGAGCTCCAAGTTGCAATCATCCACCGCGTTGCCAAAGAAGTGAAAGCCGCCAAAGGTGTGAAGTTCGACTACCTCGTTGGCACCATGATCGAAGTTCCTCGCGGTTGCGTCACCGCTGATGAAATCGCTAAACATGCCGAGTTCTTCTCCTTTGGTACGAACGACCTTACCCAGACCGCACTCGGCGTTAGCCGCGACGACATGGGCTCGTTCCTCAATAGCTACCAGGAAAACGATATCTATCCGAAGAATCCGTTCGCTTCACTCGATACCACCGGTGTTGGCCATTTGATGGAAATCGCTGTCGCCAAAGGCCGCTCCACCAAGAAGAACATCAAGCTTGGTATCTGCGGTGAGCACGGAGGTGATCCGGATTCCGTGAACTTCTGCCACAAGCTCGGTCTCGCTTATGTTTCCTGCTCGCCTTACCGCGTGCCGGTCGCCCGCCTTGCTGCTGCACAGGCAGCGATTGCAGATGGCTCCACTCCAAAGCAACCAGCTGTCAAAGCGAAGAAGAAAGTCGCCAAGAAAAAGTAAACCTGGCTGCAATCGCAGGGCAGCGGAGATGGACGGACTGGAAAGTCTAATCAATCCGTCAATCTTTAAACGCTCTGCCATTTAAAACATCACAAGCCGCCTCGGGTTCATTCCCGGGGCGGCTTTTTTGTGGTGAAAAGTTGAAACCGCTATCTTTGTGAAAATACGGAAATTCTAGAGCGATCGCGCTAGTTTTTTTTAGACTGTTTGCCAAAATTCCTTGCGTAAAAGGCCGAGCGATGGAGTCACGAGTTCAAGGCGTGATGAGGGCGCGGATGAATATCCGCAACTGAAGAACAACGCAGAAATCGTGACTCCATCGCCGGGACTGTAGCAAAACTCCCGCGAGAGCGGTAAAATTCAAAACCTAAAAAATCTCCCTTTTGCGTAAGGACTTTTGGCAACCAGTCTAACCACGAATTTCCCGAATTTCTCGAATGACGATAATATTTCGAAATTAAATTTCTGACTTTAGGTATTCGGTTCTATGAATTCGTGATATTCGCGTAATTCGTGGTTTAATCTTCATAGAATATCTGTGGTTCTCCCAACTAGATCTCACTGGATTACATGGTGCATAGGGCTGCTTGCTTTTTTACGATACCCGCACATGATCCGCCGCGTGCACCGCCAATCACTACTGGATCAACTCTCAGAATACGCATCGCGTCATCCGGAAGAGTCCGATGTGATCCGTGATTTCACCCGCTTCGTAAAATCGGAACCTCGTTGTTTTGAGCGTTCGCTGGCGATCGGTCACATCACCGGTTCCGCATGGGTGGTGAATGCGGATGGTAACGAGGTATTGCTCACACATCACCGCAAACTCGATCGCTGGTTGCAGTTAGGTGGTCACGCCGATGGCGATAGTGATGTGCTTGGCGTCGCCATGAAAGAGGCGGAAGAAGAATCCGGTCTAACAGATTTCTCACACGTGGGTCATGGGATCTTCGATATCGATATCCACCTCATCCCGGAACGCAAGGGAGATCCTGCGCATTTTCACTATGATGTTCGCTACGTTCTGCGAGCCAACGGCTGCCTGGATTTTACGGTTAGTGAAGAGTCACACGACCTGCGATGGGTGAAATTGGATGGAGTGAAAACACTCACCACCGAACCCTCCATGATGCGCATGGTGGAGAAGTGGAGCCAGCAATGGGTTTGTCAAAGCAGGTAGGTGCGGCTCATCTGATAAATGGCATAAATGTCATTGCCTCCTCCAAAGAAAAATGGACCGCGTGAGTCCACTCGCGCTCTGATCCACTGCGCGAGTGGACTCACGCGGTCCTCAGTGAAAATCCAGTCTAACCGCCGCCACATTTTACGACCAAACAATTTCTTAAACATCCACAACCGACTTGTCCGCCATAGCCCGCAGGGCGACGGCGGAAGAACAACGCAAAAATCGGCTTTCGCAGGCCGGAACGCCGAAAATAATTTCCGCGAAGCGGCACGAAATCCAAACCTTTAAAACATCCCTTTGCTGCACGGACTTTTGAGAAACAGTCTGGTAAGAGCTGCCGTGTCTCACGGCATCAGGCTAAACGGTGATTTCCGATTGTAGATTTTAGAAAAAGTTAGCAGATGCCTCTGTCTCTTCCTTGCCTAGCGATTTAATCCAATGCATCCCATCTGGTTGGCACCGAACCTAGTTTGTTGATTCCTGAGCGGAAGTGAGGGGGTGGTGCGGAACTCTCAACGCTTACTTTTTATCTCTAAATCATTGAGAGACTAATACCATAGAATCTCTGAAAAAATACTTGGCGACGTTCTGGTTCGGTTAGATTCTTAGGAATCCCCGACCAGACAAGTTCTCGTGCCGTATCGGTCATCTGGCAACCAATAACGAGACGCTCTGCTCCTGATTTCTCCATCATTTTCTGGAAGAGGAGGTTGTTCAAATGCGCCGGTGTATCCGCTATGGAGAAACCCGTATCAGCATATCGGTCAGGTTCAATTTTTGAGACCATGTTTCTAAGTAGCTTTTATCGACTCCGGTGGCGAGGAGATTTTCCACATCCGATAATTGTCTTTGGCTTAGAGATTCCCTTGCCCAATCGAGCTTGGAAAGAATGAGGTCTTCTTTGCTGACAATCCATAGAGATTGTCCCATTACCTCGATCCTCTGGCGCCGTTCAAACTCTACAAGACGGTAGTCCTCGCGTTTACGAATCATGAAATCAACCTTTACCAAGCTCTCGTTGTGGATGAGATTGAAAGACGACTGATTGAGCACGGCTCCGCGAGCCGCTTCTTCACTGAAATAAAAATCTTCGCCGAAAACCCGCGGTAACAACTCAAGATCCTTAAAAAGAAGCGCGATCACAATATCGATGTCGCGAGTCATGCGAGGCTGTGCATAATGGTTCAGAGCCATCGATCCAGTCAGCATATATTCGAGTCCAGCCTCCTCAAGTCGCCGAGTGACATCAAGAAGCAGTTCAAGTTCGGAGAGCATAACGGTGACTTGATTGAAATAAGCTTACCAAGAGCTGTCAATGGAGTTAGACCGATTGCTAGAAAGATTTGCCGAAAACGGCCGGAACTCTTGAATCCCAATCCGCGCATGCGACATGTATCCAAAACTTTCCTCTCTACTTAATTTTCGCTGGTCCGATTGTCCCGCCTGAGATGAACTCCGCCTTGGTCAGCGTCTGGCGCCGGTCGTCCTTGCCTTGGCTCACGTTCGCCGCCCATCTCACCACGCGCCGCACCACCGGACGGTAGTCCCAGTGGATTTGGGCGACCGACGGCTCGCACCAAGCGAAGTCCGGATTGTAATCGGTGCAGATCAGCGAAACGTCTTCTGGTACCCGCAGACCCCGCTTAGCCAGATAGTGGAACGCCGCGTTGTAGAGATACGCTTCTTCGAGAATCAGTGCGGTTGGCGGCGTGGTGCTGAATAGCGCATCAAGCAGGGTCAGAAACCCCTCCTTACTCTCTTCCCAGTCCGGTAGGTTGAAGTCACCCGTTGTAATGCCGTGGGCCGCCAACTTATCCAGAAACGCTCGCTCGGGGGGACCCGGTTGCGGCAAGCGTCTCTGGCTTCGACACACCAGCGAGATACGCCGATGACCGAGCTTGATCAAGCGGTCAGTGGCAGCTGCGAAGAGAGGCTCCTTGTCCGGTCCTGCGGCGGCGATTGAAACCTGCCCCCGACGTCCGAACAGCGCGAAGGCTGGCTTGGGTTGCCGGGAAAACCATTCCAAGATCTCACGCGAGCCAGCCGCTACGATCCACGCATCCGCCTCGGTCCGATTGACCAAGCGGGCGACGCGCCCCAGATCCATGCCAAGCTCGAGGAGCGTCTTCGTGGCGTGGAAGGGTTGATGACCTGCCTCCACGAGCAAGTGGAACAATTCGATGATGTGTCCCTCACTCAAACGATCAGTCACCAGGATCGCCACCCGCATCGGACGCGCCACTCCGCCCTCGGGCAGCTCGATCCGCCGTCTTCGGCCCGCACCCTGAGGCACCAGCAACCCATCACGCTCCAGAATCTGCAGCGCCGCCTCCACCGTGTCGCGCCCGACCCCCAATTCAGTCGCCAGACGCGAGCCCCCGGGCATCCGCCCGCCCCAGGCCCCGCGGCAAAGTTCATCCCGCAGGTATTCTCCGACTTGCTCAGCGGCAGTTAATACATGAAATGTTTTCACGCCCAGATAACTATCGGAAATTAGGACAAGTTTCAATGGGAAAAATGTTTGTCATTTTGTGGTGGTAGAGTGTCATCTTAAAGTTAACATTTATCACAGGCGCAAAAAATTCTCATCTGCATGAATAAACCCGTTCCGAAAGATCCATATGATAGGGGCTTCGCACTGGTAGCTACATTGTTTCTGATGGTCCTGCTCACCATCATTGCCGTGGGCTTGTTAAGCCTTTCTGCCGTTTCGTTGCGCAGTTCAGCGCAGGGAGCGGCTCAGGCAGTGGCGAAGGCAAACGCGCGCATGGCACTGATGATCGCCATCGGCGAGTTGCAAAAACATGGCGGACCTGACATGCGGGTCACAGCGCCGGCCGATGTGATTGACTCCAGCAACCCGCCTCTCACTGGCGTTTGGAAGAGTTGGGAGGGAAGTGACCACGAAGCCTCAGGCATTTTGACGGGACGTCCAAAAGCTCCTACCTACAGCCAGAAAGAGCAAGCGGCTGCGAGTGGCGGACGTTTCCTCTCCTGGCTCGTTTCGGGAACGAATACTGCGACGTCCGTCACCGACGCTCCCAGTCTGGTGCGAAAAACCCCATCAGGGACATCCATTCCTCTCGTATCCGCGGGCAGCCTCGCCACCGGCGACGATCGCCAGGTCCACGTGGAACCCGTCGCCGTAAACAACAATGGCAAATACGCATGGTGGGTGAGTGGTGATAATCAGAAGGCCCACGTCCCAAAACCCTTCAAACCCAAAAACGACGATGCCGCCGGTTGGTCGGATCTCGTCCGTAGTCATAGCACGGCCGATCCCGAAGTCTTCGGGCTTGAGTCTCTACTCGCGGACGCCTCGCCAGCAGAAAAGACCTACACGCTCTCCACCGCCGATCTGTATGCAAAAGTCGGTGCAAGCCCCACACCCAAGCAATCTTTTCACGACCTTTCCGCTACGTCGGTCGGCCTGCTCACCAACACCGCCACCGGCGGCTGGAGGAAGGATTTTTCCCTGCTCACGGAGAAGTGGGATGAGCAGCCGACTACCGGTTTGGAGTTTTTTAAGCTAAGTCCGACCGCGCATCTCCAATACACCCGTCCGGCCTCCAACCTTGATCCCAGGCCGCCCAACAGCATGCTCTATCATTGGTCAGACTACCGCGCTTCCACCCTGCGGGAGTTTTGGGCGAGGCGGGGACCCATCGCCAGTTGGGCGAAAATCAAGAGTTACGCGACACTTTATAAGAAAATGTCATCGACGTCCACCAACGCACCGAACATCAACCACCAGAGCTGGCAGGATATCGGGGCCGATACGACGCAACCGAATGCCACCCTCACATTCCACGATATCCGGCTCATGCCCCAGATGGCCAGGGTGCAGATGATTGTTTCCCACTACGCCACGACCACGGGTGCTACATCCGGCAAGTATCGTCCGGCGGTGCTCTACACTCCCATCGTCACCGTATGGAACCCTTACAGCACGAAGCTGACTCTCAATGGTACACTCATGATCAGTCCGGCCTATACATGGCCACTGGCTCTTAGGCACAATCTGACCGGGGCGGGTGCGCCAAGCCTTGCCCCGGAATACTGGGCGGTCCAGGGAGGCAGCAGCTTCCTCGACTATAGGAACAAGAGTCTAGGAACAAACCAAGGAATCCAGGATTTCGCCATAGTTATTAACCAGAGACCGCTGGTTCTGGAGCCCGGAGAAACGCGCGTTTTCAGCCCTGCCGCTGGCTCCTTGCAAAATTCTACGGCAGCAACCCGCACGTCGATCAGCCTGTCACCGGGGATCCGGACCGGGGTCGGCATGTTCTGGGTTTTGGACAGAAGAATCATCGGCTCCGGTTCTGTCGCACCTTTCGATCCCAATGTGGTCTCATTGCCCGGATCGGTGAGCATGCAGGTCGATGCTAAATTTGATGTTCCCTCACGATCCTATCTCGGACGCCCTGTATGCGGAAGCGCTTATCAATGGTTCGTCGACAGTGCCGGCTCCGGCCGTTCGCACAGCTGGTTTCAGATTTTTTATGATATGGCGGATGCAGATAACATATATCCTCCAAAAATCGGGCTGGCATCCGCCACTCTGGCCGAATGCTCGGCGAATCCGATTCCCATCCTCTCCATGACCTTGGGTTCCCGCATTGCCAATCACAATGCCACAGCCACGAAGGGAGTGGTTCAGGCCGAACCTGTCGTGGACTTCTTTTCCTCCAATGGTGAGCCTAGATTTACGGATCTTTATCCTGGTAATGTGAATCTCCTCAATTGCCCATGGGACTTCAGTGTGGTCGAACATTCGTCCGGAGGGGATGACATGATCCCCAATGTTGATAACACGACAAACAGCGGTTATATCGTCACCGGTGTGCGCAAGGCTGAAGGCGTCTCACGGATCGTTGCCGCAGAACTTCCCACTCGTCCGCTGGCTTCGCTGGCCGAATTGACTCACATGCAGATGCGGGCGCTGAACCCGACCCCTCCTTACACCGGCAATGTGGTGGCCAACTCGGACGCAACTCCTCTCATCCCGAAAAATTCGGTCGTGAACAGCCCAGCAAACACCCGCGCCAATTCCCGCAGCAATGAACAGCAGGACGATTCCTACTGCGCGAACCATGTTTTGTTCGATGACTGGTTTTTCTCTTCCATTGCCCCAGAGCCTCTCGCTTTCGGCCCTGCGGGCGGCGCCGACCTGCGTCAGAACTATCTCGATTTTCTAACCGGCAAGGACCCTCTGGTCAACCGGGCCTACCGCCCCATTTTTGGTGATGCAACGACAGACGCCACCGCTGCCGACAAAACCTACACCGATCAGGTGGCACCCGCTGATTCATGGAAACGGATCGCCTCCCGCCTAGAGGTGGAGGGGATGTTCAATGTCAACTCCACATCGGTGAAAGCGTGGCGCGCGCTTCTGGGTCATGCAAGGAACCAGAAGATTCCCTACACTCAGCCCACCGGAGCCATCAATCTCTCCGCTACGACCGATTACGCTTTCAGTCGCACCAGTGTGGCTGGGGACAGGGCCGCGGGAGAGGCGCCCCAAGTTGCTGGGGAGTATGCCGACACCACGGAATTCACCGGCTACCGCGTCCTGGATGACGAAATGCTGGATCTGCTTGCCGAGAAAATCGTCGAACAAGTCCGACTGCGCGGCCCGTTTTTATCGCTTTCGGAGTTTGTAAACCGGCAGCTTTCCAATGACACCAATCTCGCCCTTGCCGGAGCGATTCAGGCAGCTCTGAATGCCCTGACTGCAGATGCCGACCTCAATCCTTTCCAGGTGATTCAAAATGAATCCGTAGCATCGGTGGCCTTGCCCTTCGGTGCCACCACCCTCCGTGACACGGGATATGTGTTTCCGGAAGCCGCAGTCGGCCATAACACCTATGGCCTGCCCGGTTGGACCCGGCAGGCGGATGTGCTCCGTCCTCTTGCTCCTATCCTCACTGCCCGCGATGACACCTTCACCATCCGCACCTACGGGGATTCCCGTAGTTCCGATGGCAAGGTGCTGGCGCGGGCATGGTGCGAGGCCACCGTCAGGCGCACCAGAGATTTCATCGATCCTGCGGATAAGCCGGATATCATCACCCAGCCCGTCAGCCAGATGAATCTCACCCACGGGCGCAAGTTCGAGATCATTTCCTTCCGCTGGTTAAACCATAATGAGGTGTAGTTTCCGGAGGTGCGTAATCATAAACAAATACACCTTGGTAAAAAAAATGAGAATCATCACACTGCTCCTTTTCCTCACCGGCCTTCTCAACGCACAGGAGGGCGGACACACCTGCCGGACACTTTTCCTCAACGGTCCAGAGCAAGCTCAAGGTAAATACTACCTTTTCGATGGCCGGAGTTCCCAGGAAGTTACCTTGCCGCGGCTCAGCTTTTCACCCGTCTATAAGCTCCGTCCCGGCGACATCAAGATATGGTTGCTTGCCTCGCCAGTTGGAAAGCTCGAAGAAATTCCGCCGGGATCTCCCGAGGTCACGGTGCCAGCCGCTACTATAGATTTTTACCTGCTGATCATCAATGACCCATCTAATAGATTGATGCCGTTGCGCATGCAGGTGGTAAATGCAAATTATGACAAGTTTCGCCTTGGGGAAATGCTGTGGTTTAACCTCACCCCGAAGCATCTCGCAGGCACGGTAGGTAAATCCTCTCTCAAGCTCGCGCCTAACAGTTCGGCGTTAGTGAATGAGCCCGCCAGCAAGCTTGAGAATTACCCGGTCGAAATTTACTTCCGCGTCCCCGGCGACGAGCGCACCCACCCGCTGATCGAAAGCCAGTGGCGCCACGATCCGCGCTCCCGCAGCATCGTGTTTGTCTTCGACGAGGGAAAGCGCCGCGCTCCCAAGATCAGGTCATTCTCCGATTTTCGCATAGCCGAAAATAAAAAGGAGGAGTAACTATGAAAGAAGGAATTATCTTCTTGTGGCCTCTTGATGGGTTGGTTGGTTGATGTCGGGCCGTCAGCAGCACACCACTTTTCCCAGCCCAGAAAACTATCGGAAATCAGGACAAGTTTCAATGGGAAAAATGTTTGCTGCATTCAGCGGTAAGGATAACTTGCTGTAATCGGACTCAGGATACCTCATTTCAAAAACGTTTTTCTAACACATTATTCTCTATTTTTACTTAACATCTAACAAACTAACAAAAAATAAACTCCGTATTTTTCCGTTGGGTAAAAACATTCACGGCATGCGCTCATTAATAAATTTCATCAACAACTATCGTAAATTTCTCACATGAACATTCACATCATCGTCACCGGCGGCACCTTTGATAAGGAATACAACGAGCTGAATGGTGAATTGTATTTTAAGAACACGCATGTGCCGGAGATGTTGAGCTTAGGCCGCAGCGGCCTGAAGACGGAGATCCAGACCCTGATGATGGTCGATAGCTTGCAGATGACTCCTGATGACCGTGTGCGTATTGTCGAATGCTGCCGGACGGCCGCGGCAGATCGTATCGTGATCACACACGGAACCGATACCATGACGGATACCGCTGCTGTACTTGGACGCAGTGGCTTGGATAAAACCATCGTCCTGACGGGAGCCATGGTCCCCTACAAATTCGGCAGCTCGGACGGGCTCTTCAATCTGGGTGCCGCCCTCGCGTTTGTGCAGTCTCTACCCTCAGGTGTCTACGTTGCCATGAACGGTCACGTGTTCCCGTGGGACAACGTCCGAAAAAACAAGGTAGCTGGTAGGTTCGAGTCTTTACATCCCAAGAGCGATTCACCCTAAGCCGCATTCCCCAAAAATATGAATACCAACAAATTAAATAACCATGAAAAGAATCATCCAAAAAAGAATACTACTATGCATCCCATTCCTCATGATCATGCCTGGCAACCTTCAGGCAGGAGTCAGCGGCCTATTTACTTATGAGGTGGTGAATGGCGGAGTTCATATCACCGACTATCCAGACAACATCACCGGACATGTGGAAATCCCTGCGGAGATAGAAGGCAAGCCTGTGACCGCCATTACAGGGGTCGGGCTAACAGGGGCCTTCTTTGGCTCAAACTTGACCTCTGTCACGATTCCACCTACAGTGACCTTGATTGGCACCACGGCATTTGCGATCTGTTTCAATCTGCAATCTGTCGTCATCCCGGACAGTGTGACGACCATCGGGGACTCTGCATTTTATCAATCTTTAAACATGGAGTCTGTCAGCTTTGGCTCAAATGTGACTTCCCTCGGTCCTTTATCTTTCTTTGGGTGCCGTGCCCTCACCTCCCTTGTCTTGCCCCCCAGCATCACCTCCATTTCTCCCCGGGCCTTTGAATTATGCACTGAATTGCGCAGTGTCGTTTTCAGTGAAGGACTCACAACCATTGGAGAGCGCGCTTTTCTAGATTGCTTAAGTCTAAAGTCCGTAACCCTCCCGGCAAGCGTCACCTTTCTGGGAAACAATTGCTTCATAAATTGCCCGCTGAGTTCTGCCGTATTCCTTGGGAATGCCCCGACGGTAAGTGGAAACCTTTTCCGAAAAACCGATCCGGAATTCAGTGTGTTTTTCATCAGTGGAAAAACCGGCTTCACCGCGCCCGTCTGGACTCCCAAATCGACGGGATTCCCGGCACAAGTAATCAGTGCAGCACCAAGCCCATCGCAAAAATGGCTGCTGGAGCATGATCTTCCCATGCAGACGCCCCTTCAGCAGGAGCCCGATGGCACCGGTGTCAGCCTCCTCACTAGTTACGCTCTTGATCTTGATCCGTTCAAAAATCCGGCCAGCGGGCTGCCTGCGGGCGGTCTCCTGCCAAATCGCATGGCCATGACCTACTTCGCCGGACGGCCTGACATTACCTACAAGGTCGAGAGCAGCACCGACTTGCAGACCTGGTCCACTGAGGGCATCACGATTTCTCCACCCGACGCATTGGGCCGCCGCACGGCCTCTGCGGCCACTGACACCCCACAAAAGTTCTTGAGGCTCTTGATAGAAAAATGACGGCAGGCCACCCCTGATATCTTAATCCATCTCTCAATCAAAGCGAATTTTTCCCATGCGCCCCGCCATCAAAACACCACGCATCCTTGTCGGAATCCAGTTGTTCATCACAAGCGCAGCGACTTTGCTGATCGCGCTATTGTTGGCAAAGGCGGACCCCGCGGCTTCCGGCGACACTAGCGCGAACAAACACTTCGATCCGGTCGTTCGGGAGGTCGAAGGCTGGAAAGTCCATATCGATCCAAAAATGCTTGAGGGAGAACATTCGGCGGAAGGAGCCCAAGCCCTGACGATGTTGGCAAGCCACCTGCTGCGCATCGCGATCATGATTCCCCAAGACCGTCTGAAGCAATTGCAGACAGTGGGAATTTGGATCGAACACGATCACCCGGAGATCAACGTGGAACCCGGCCCCTATCACCCGGGGGCCGACTGGCTTGTTGAGCGGGGATACGACCCGCGTCTCGCCAAGAAAGTCCACATCACCCGGGCGGCCTCGTTACTGGAGCGCCAACAACTGGCAAAACACCCTTCGGTCATTCTCCACGAATTGAGCCATGCCTTTCACGACCAGATTCTGGGCGGCTACGAGGAACCCCGCATCCTCGCCGCTTACGAGAAGGCCATGAAAGCCGGGATTTACGACGAGGTTCTCGACCACACCGGTCGCAAAGTCCGCGCCTATGCCGCCTCCACTCCGATGGAATACTTTGCCGAAGGAACCGAAGCCTACTTTGATCGCAACGACTTCTACCCCTTCGTCCGCGCCGAGCTCAAGGAACATGATCCGGTCCTTCATGATCTTCTGGAAGAGATTTGGGGAGTGAAAAAATGACGCACGGAAACTCAATCATGCCTCCCCACTTTCGAGCAAAACTTGTCAGTATTCTGCCGGTCATGGCGCTGGCAGGATGGTTCCACCCCGTCGGCGCGGCGGAACCCGTGCCAGCGGCGAATCTTGACGACTTTCAGAATTCCGTAGCGCCGCTTTTCGCAAAATCCTGCGTCGATTGTCATGGCCCGGAAAAGTCCAAGGCAGGACTCCGGGTTGATGAACTGGATCCCAATCTTCTCAGCGGTGGGGATATCGATCGGTGGGTCGAGATTTACGACGTCCTCAGCCAACACGAGATGCCGCCGGATGACGAACCGGACTATCATCTCAAGGACGAAGACCGGGCTCGAATCGTCGAATGGTTGGGGAATGAAATGCATAAGGCCAGCCAGGTCAGGAAAAGTGCCGGAGGTCACAGCTCCTTTCGCCGGATGGCGAACTACGAATACAACCACGCCCTGCAGGACTTGCTGGATCTCAACCTACAGTTTACCGAGGAACTCCCGCCCGAAAACACCTCCGAAGACGGTTTCAAGAACAGCTCAAAGTATCTCCAGATGTCGGCGACTCAGCTCGATACCTATCGCGAGATTGCCATCGGGGCCCTGCAGAAAGCAACCGTGGAAGGAGACCGCCCGAAGGCGGTGACCTGGCAGATCCCGATGCAGGAGGCGATGGACAAGGCCGCAGCATTGAAACAGAAACCCGTCCATCGCGAGTATCCCGTTGATGCCGGACAGATCTGGCACACCCACGTTTTCAACAAGGACACCGGCGATGGTTTCTCTTATCAATGGGCCTACTACGTGATCCTTGATGATGAGGCTCACCACGGGATTTGGAATCTCAAACCCGACAAGACCATCTCCGCTCCCCCGCCGGTCTCGAGCGTCGTTGCAGTCCTCCCGCCGTCCCGACAATTCCACCTCGACCTCGGAAACTCGGTTCCGGATGAAGGCATCCTCCGGGTCCGGATTCGCGTCGGTGCAAGTGAACGCCAACCCGGTCAGTCTGCGAACCTCAGAGTGGTTTTCGGGTTTCAAACCAACAACGAGGGAAAAATGTCAGAAAGGATCGGTGACCGGGACGTTGAAGTGACCGCTTCCACCAAGGATCCGGAGTTTGTCACCTTTGAGGTTCCGCTCGATGGGCTGCCGCGGAACCCCTACCGGAAAGTGCACGAAGTCGGAGACTCCCCCAATTGCACGGAGTATCTTGAAATCCACAACATTTCCGCCACCGGACAAAGAGGAGAAGGAAAGCCGGTGAATCTGGAGATCGACTATGTCGAAGTCGATGCCGGGCTCTACGAAACCTGGCCGCCGAAATCCCACACCGCCCTCTTCTTCGACAGCCCGAATCAGAATGATGAGAACAACCCCCATTTCCCCGCCCTCCGGGCCGACCCATTGGCTCTTTCAGGGGCCTCCCGCAGAAAGCAAACTCCTAGCAGTGGAATAGATGGAGAATTCCAATGAATCAATGACAAAGAAACCAACTATCATCCTAACCGCAGCACTGCTGTGCGTCCTCTCGCCGGTCTGCTTCGCAAAGCCGCTCAAGGTGTTCATCCTCGCCGGATGGGCCTCGCTGCGTGTGCTCTTTGCCATCGAACGGTCGATCACCCGCATCTGCGCAAGCGTGATCTTTTCATGCACGGTCACCGGATATTTTTCCGCCGTCGTTTCCGCTGCTGATTCCAAAGTGGATCTCCCGATTCTGGTCGAGGCCGAGGGCTTTGCCGACTCCGGGGGCTGGGTCGTTGATCCTCAGTTTATGGATCTCATGGGTTCGCCTTACCTGCTCGCCCACGGTCTCGGGGTGCCGGTGAAAGACGCGAAAACCGAGGTGACCATCCCGAAGGCAGGTAGCTACCGGGTCTGGGTGCGGACAAAAGACTGGGTGGCACAATGGAAGGCTCCCGGCACTCCGGGTCGTTTTCAGATCACCATCAACGGAACTCCTCTCAAAACAACCTTCGGAACCGTCGGTGACCAGTGGCACTGGCAGGACGGTGGAAAAATCGACTTACCCCAAGGAAAACTCAAACTCACGCTGCACGACCTCACCGGCTTCGAGGGGCGCTGTGACGCCATCGTTTTCTCAAATGACCCCTCGTTCAGCCCTCCGAACAAAGACCCGGAGATGAGTGCTTTCCGCAGCGAGTGTCTTGGGCATCCCCAGAAGCCGGAGCCGGCCGGCGAGTATGACCTCGTGGTTACCGGTGGCGGGATCGGCGGCACCTGCGCGGCGGTCACTGCGGCCCGACTCGGATTAAAAGTCGCCCTCATCCAAGACCGACCCGTCCTCGGTGGCAACAACAGCTCGGAGGTCCGCGTCTGGCTCCAAGGCGGTCGCAGCAAGGAACCCTGGCCGCGCGTCGGCGATGTGGTCGCCGAACTGGAAGCCGACAACCGCGCCCACTACGGCCCGACCAACACTGCCAAGCTCTACGAAGACGATAAAAAATTGGCCGTCGCAAAGGGCGAGCCCAATATCACTCTTTTCCTTGAACACCGGGGCAATGGCGTCGAGATGGAGGGAAAACGAATCCGGGCCGTGCTCGCCACGGAAATCCGCAGCGGCAGGCGTGTCCGCATTGGCGGGCGATGGTTCGCCGATTGCACCGGAGACGCCTGCATCGGAGCGCTCGCCGGGGCCGATTTTGATCTACAGGAAAAGAACAAGATGGGACCGTGTAACCTGTGGAACGTCTGCGAGTGCAAGGACACCAACCCGATCAACACCGGAACCACAAAATCCACCGAGGTCGTGCCATTCCCACGCTGCCCTTGGGCGCTCGACCTCTCCGACAAACCCTTCCCTGGTCGGAGTAAAATCAAGCCCGACCCAGACAAACTCGGCGGCTGGTATTGGGAGAGCGGTTTCGACCGCGACCCGATCAACGAGATGGAATACGTGCGCGACTGGAATTTCCGCGCCATGTATGGTGCTTGGGATGCACTCAAGAATGTTGACAAGGTACTGCCTAACCACCAACTCAACTGGTCCGCCTACATCCTCGGCAAACGTGAGTCCCGCCGTCTCATGGGAGATGTAATTCTCACCGTCAAACATCTCGACGAAGACACGCAATTTCCGGACGGTGTGGCTCCCACCGGTTGGGACAATGATCTTCACGTCGCCAACCCCGAATACGACAAAGGTTTCGAAGGTGACGCCTTCATCTCCGATGCCAAGCATGGTTACTTCCCGGCCTTCAAGGAGAACCGCCCCTTCTGGGTTCCCTACCGCTGCCTGTATTCCCGGAACATCGACAACCTCTTCATGGCGGGCCGCTGCATCAGCGTGACCCACGATGCGCTCGGCGCGGTGCGGGTGATGCGCAGTTGTGGCACCCAGGGTGAAATTGTCGGAATGGCCGCAAGCGTCTGCAAGGAGTTCGATGCCAACCCCCGTGGCGTTTACCAAAATCACCTCGAAGATCTTCAGAAACGGATGCGCAAGGGCGTCGGGAAAGTTGATGGCTCGACCCTCCCGTATTCCAACCAAGGGGAGCACGGATCATCCATGCGCGAAGTCAACCTCACCCAGCCCAAGTGGCTCGCAGACGCCGGTGAAAACCTCGCACGCACTGCCAAGGTGAGCACCAACCGCCCCGCGAAATCCGGCGTTGACCGCGTCGTGCTTCTCAACGATGGCAACGGAAAGATCGAAGAAGACAGCCATTGGATCGGAGAGGGCGCATTGCCCCACGTCATCGATTTCCAATGGGAGAAGCCAGTCAAACTTGGCGCGGTTAGAACGATCTCCGGCAGATTCAACGGTGCTCGAGTACTCGACCCTGTCAGTGAATTCAAGATCCAGCACTACGACGGAGAAACTTGGAAGGATGTGCTCCCGGCGGTTGAGATGAACAAGAATCCGGTCTGGTCGGCCACCTTCGCGCCGGTAAATACCAAACACCTGCGATTCGTAATCACGCGGACACCCCATAATCTCTCGCGCCTGTGGGAGATTGAGTTCTATCAACCGGTTAAGAGTCCTAAAAATTAAAAAATTAAATAATTAACGAATCAATGACCATGAAACCAACGGCAATCCTAACCGCAGGGCTACTATGTGCCCTCTCACCGATCTCCTTCGCCAAGCCTATCAAGGTCTTCATCCTTGCAGGCCAGTCCAACATGGAAGGGCAGGGCTCGGTGGATCATGATGACGGCGTCAACGGAGACAAGGGCAACTTGGTCTGGTCGATGAAACACTCGAAGAGCGCCGAGAAGATGAAAAAGCTCAAGAATGAAAAAGGGGAATGGGTCGTCCGGGATGATGTGCAGATCTCATTCAAAGTTGGCGGTGACAAGATCCTGAAAGGTGGCCTCTCGGTGGGCTACACAGGTTATGCCGCAGACGGTTCGAGACGGCACATGGGACCCGAGCTTGGGTTCGGGTTTGTCCTTGGCGACTACTTTGAGGAGCCGGTACTTTTGATCAAAACCGCGTGGGGCGGGCACAGCCTGCACGGGCATTTCCGTTCGCCAAGTTCCGGCAAGCCGGCCTATGATACTGGCGAATGGCCAAAACCCGAGGACATTGGGCAGTCTTATCGCAATATGGTGAAAGAAGTCCGTGCCGCCTTGGCTGAGCTTGGCGGGCAGGATTACGAAATCGCGGGTTTTTACTGGCAGCAGGGCTATAACGACATGGTCACCCCACAGGCGATCCCCGAATATGCGCAGCTTCTCGTCAACCTGGTCAGCGATCTCCGCAAGGAATTCAAGGTGCCGAACATGCCGGTGGTGGTCGGCGAGCTTGGCAATGGCGGTCCCGTGACTGAGGGCGCGATGTTTGAATTCAGAAAAGCGCAGGAAGAAGGAACCAAGCGGATCAAGAATGCGCTGTTTGTTCACACCACCGATTTCGCCCGGCCGCCAGAACTCTCGCCCTGTCCCGAACATGGACATCACTGGTATGCCAATGCGGAGAGCTACTTTCTGATCGGCGAAGCAGCGGGTGAGGGGATGAAGAGCCTGTTGAAGTAATCCACGTCCACCAAATTTCCAACAAAACTATCACCATGAAACCAACTTCAATCCTAACCGCGGCGCTGCTGTGCGCCCTCTCATCCATCTCCTTCGCCAAGCCGCTCAAGGTGTTCATCCTCGCCGGCCAGTCGAATATGCAGGGGCATGCGGACATTTCGACCTTCGATTACGTCGGTAAAGACCCGTTGACGGCGCCTATCCTCAAGGAGATGCGTGATGCCGAGGGCAAGCCAAGGGTCTGCGAGAAAGTCTGGATTACGTCGCTCGGTTGCGGCGGCAACCAGTACTCTGACATGCTTGTGAAGACGGGCAAACTGACAGCCGGATTCGGTGCGTCGGACGGTAAGATCGGACCGGAGTTTACCTTCGGCATTTATACTGAGAAGATGCTCAAGGAGCCTGTCCTGATCATCAAGACCTCTTGGGGCGGCCGGAGCCTGCACACCGATTTCCGTCCGCCCAGTGCCGGGCAGTATAAGCTGCCCAAGGTGGTTCAAGATGAGTGGGATCAGTATCCCCAGGGTGCTCACGGAGTTCCTAAACTCGAGGACCGGAAACAATGGCAGGAAGAAAAGGATGCCGCCTCAGGTGTGATGTACCGAGCGATGATTGAGCATGTCAGGAAAGTCACCAAGGACATCAAGCAGGTTTGTCCGGAGTATGACGAGAAGGCGGGCTATGAGTTGGCCGGATTTGTCTGGTTTCAGGGTTTTAACGATCTGGTCGATGGGCAGACCTACCCCCATGGGAATTATGATGAATACTCGCGCTTGATGTCACACTTCATTCGCGATGTTCGCAAAGACCTGTCAGCTCCGAAGATGCCCTTCGTGATCGGCGTGCTGGGTGTCGACGGTGAGAAAAACGTGAATTTCCGCAAGGCCATGGCCGCACCGGCCGACATGCCCGAGTTCAAGGGCAATGTGGTGGCTGTAGATACCGCGCCCTTCTGGGATCATGACATTGCCGCCGCATTAGAGAATCAGGACGCGTATAACAACATCCTCGCCACGGCATACTCATTGAAAAAAGATGCGACTTTAGACACGGAAGGGAAATGGAATAACTACTGGAAGCCGATTGGTAAGTCCCTGCCAGAAGAGCAGATCTGGCGCTTCACTACGGTGGATGCCACAGAGAAGAAGGACCAGATGGAAAAAAGTGCCAGACAGTTCCGTGACATCACACTGCCAGCCGGGATGGAGAATTGGTTCATGCCCGACTTCGATGACAGCAAATGGACATCCGGCAAGGCCCCTATTGGAAAGGGCTTTTTTGAGAACTGGGGACACACCCTCCACGAACTCAACTTTGATAAGTTCCCCTCAAGGTGGGGAGCGGGAGAATTCCTGCTGATGCGTTCAACGTTTGAAGTCGAAGAACTCAACTGCGAATCCTATCGCATTGCGGCTATGGTAATAGGTCACCAAGGATTCCATATCTATTTGAACGGACAAAAGATTCACACCACCAACCGCTCACCGGGCCATGTGCGTTATGCTTCCATCGTCCTCAACAAGGACCAGGATAAATTATTAAAGAAGGGAAAGAACGTATTGGCGGCCTATTCCAATGAAATATATAACGGTGGGGGCACATCCTCGGAAAGCTTTGCCGGGATCGATGTGCGGATTGAGGGAATCACCAAAGCTGACCAGAAGAAACTCGATCTAGCCTTGGAGGAAGTCTTTTCGCCCAAAGACATGGAGGCTCTCAAAGGCGCCTCCAATGGCGGCTACCACTATTTCGGCAGCGCGAAGATCTTATCCCAGATTGGCAAGGCGTTTGCCGAGGCCCTGCTGGCTTTACAGAAATAGAAAAGGGAACAAGAGAAATGAGTATGAAAATGGCAAGTATCGTTATCGGAGTCGCGGGGTTCATGTGCAGTATGGCTGTTGCCGAGGCGGCGGCAGGCACCGACAAAACGCTGGTGTCCTGGGTGTGTCTCGCAAACACGACCCAGCAGGGCGGCAGCGCCCTCACGATCCAGTCAGGCGATCGATTTGACGGGATCGTCTTTGGCGAAAAAGTGGCCGGCAAGTGGATGGCCGGCAGCGAAATGTATGCCCGCACCCAGGCCGACCAGCAGGCCAGCCCCGTTGAGAAAGCGGATGACAAGACGCTGGTCCAGATGGCGCTTGCTTACCAGGGCAACCGAATCACCATCTATCGGAATGGCGAACCCTGCGCGTCCTACGAGGCCAACAACATCGACCTGCTCGGCACCAAGGACACCATCGCCGTCTTCGGCCTGCGTCACCAGGGGATAGGGTCCGGCAACAACCTCCAGGGATCCATCGACGACGCGCGCATCTACGACCGCGCGCTCACCGCCGACGAAATCCGCAAACTGGAACCTAACAAGGAGTCCGCCATCAAGCCCTACGCCTGGTGGACTTTTGAGAAGGGCATGGAAACCGACAGGATGGGACGCTTTCCCGTCAACAACCTGGACGGCGGAGCCAAAATCGAAGGGGGTCGCCTGATCCTCACGCAAAACGGCGAGTTGATCGCCGCCGCGAAGAAGTTGGCGGATATGGTCGAAACCCCGGCGATGCCCGCCAATCCGCCGGCGAACTGGTTGACCTATCACCTTGCCCACCCCGGTCCCGGCGGGGCCTTTCCCGGCGATCCGAATTGCGCGTTCTATTGGAAGGGCCGCTATCATCTGCACTACATCTACAACAACAACGGGATCAAGTTCGCCCATGTCTCCAGCAAGGACATGGTGCGCTGGACATGGCACCCGACCACGCTGACCCCGAAAATGACCGGGCACGGCATGTATAGCGGCACCGGATTCATCACCAAGGATGGCAGGCCGGCCATCATCTATCATGGCGAGGGCTCCGACAGGAACCAGTTGGCTTTCGCCCTCGATGACCAACTGGAACAGTGGACCAAACCGGTGGCCATCATGCCCAGGGAGCCTTCGGGTGAGGAATCTAAGGTGCGCCAATGGGATCCCGATTGCTGGCTCAATGGTGATACCTATTATGGCATCTCCGGCGGCGGCCCGCCGCACCTGATGAAATCCAAGGACCTGAAGGATTGGGTGAACCTCGGCCTACTGATGCACGATGATATGCCGGCGTCCCTAGGGGTCAACAAGGGCGAGGATGTCTCGTGCGCCAACATGTTCAAACTCGGCAACAAGTGGATGCTGCTCTGCATCAGCCACAACCTGGGCTGCCGCTATTACCTGGGCGATTTCAAGGATGAGAAATATCTGCCGGATTTCCACGCCATGATGAACTGGCAGGGCTGGGATTTCTTCGCGCCGGAAAGCGTGCTGACCCCGGACGGACGGCGTGTCATGTGGTCGTGGTGCAATCTGCCCGGCGTCCAGAGCGGCATCCAATCGCTGCCGCGCGAGTTGAGCCTGCCCGAGGATGGCGTGCTGCGAATCAAGCCGCTGCGGGAACTCGAGACACTCCGTGCCGCCGAAACCGTGGAACCTAACATCACCGTCAAGGGCGATAGCACGCATTTGTTCAAGAAGATCGCCGGCGACACCATCGAGTTGAATCTCACGATCGAGCCCGGCAGCGCCAAGGAATTCGGAGTCAACGTGTTTTGCACCGCGGATGGCACGGGTTTCCCCATTACCATCCAGGCCGAAAGCAAGAAGCTGGCCATCGGCAAGATCGCCGCCCCGTTCGAGCTCAAGCCGGGTGAAGCGCTCAATCTGCGCGTCTTCCTCGATAAGGACATGGTCGAGGTGTTTGCCAACGACCGGCAGGCGGTCGTCTATATGCAGCCGCACAACGCGGACGATGTCGGCGTCAGCCTCTTCAGCAAGGGCGGGGATGTCGCGGTGAAAAATGTGAGAAGCTGGAAAATGAAGTCGATCTATCCTGAGGGAAAGCCGGAGGAAAAGAACCAGGCGAGGGAGGATCCCGTGAAATGCACGTCTTCTGCAGCTGGAACAATGCTGCGCGATAAGACCTTGGTCGCCTGGGTGCGCCTCGCCGACCTGGTCCAAACCGGCTCCGGAGTGCTCGCAATTCAGGATGGCGATGAATTCGACGCCATCACCTTTGGCGAACGGGCCGCCGCCCGCTGGATGGCCGGCAGCCATAATTTCAGCCGCACCCAAAGTCCCACAGAACAGCAGTCGCTGGCTCAGGAAGCCGCCACCCCCGAACAGTGGCTGCAACTCGCCGTGGTGTATCGTGACAAACAGATAGAAATCTGGCGCGACGGGCACCGCTACGCCGCCTACGAAGCCGCCAACCAGCAAACCTATCCGGCCAAGAGCGATCTCTATCTCGGGCTGCGGTGCTTGGTTGGCCAGCAGCACGGATATCTCAAAGGCGCGATCGATGAGGCGCGCATCTATGACACGGCTCTGGATGGCGAGGCCCTCGCGCAGCTCAAGCTCGGCGTCCCCACTGTGCCCAAACCGCTCGGATGGTGGACCTTTGACGGCGGAAGCGTCAAGGATGGGATGGGCCATTATCCGGACGCGCGACTCATCGGCACGGCCAAGATCAAGGACGGCGCGCTGGTTCTCGATGGCCAAGGTTATGCACACGTCTCACACCGGCCGCCCGCGGTGCACGCGGGTTTCTTTACTCCCTCCCGGAAGGGTCAGATTTGGGATACCTGGGCGTATTTCCACGAGGGCAGGTATTACCTCTATTACCTCGCCGGACATTTTAACAAATGGGATGGTCACGAGCTGGCGCTCTCCGAGGACGGCGTCCACTGGAAAGAGCAAGGCGTGCTGATCAAGCCCCGCGGGGGCGTGACGTGGATGGGAACCGGCCATATCTGGAAGTCTCCTGACTTTGGCCGGAACCACACCTGGGTGATCAACTACTCCGAGTGGTTTGGGGACAAGCAGGATATCATGTTCGCAACGTCCACGAATCTGCTCGACTGGACCAAGGTTGACGAGAAGCACAGGTTCGTCCAGGACACGCGCTGGTACAAGGAGAAGGGGCGCTGGGATTGCATCGATACGGTCGTGCGTCCCGACGGCAGCTTGTACGGGTATTTCACGGCTGATCCCGATCCCGCCAAGGTGACGTACCGTCACTGCGGGTTCGGTTTCGCCGAGAGCAAGGACGGCATCACCTGGACCGCGCTTCCGCCAATCGAGGGGGATATCAGCGGCGAGTTTGGCGGGATCCAGAAGATTGGCGAGAAGTATTACATCATCGTCAGTGAAGGGCGCGTCGCGGTCGGCGACAAGCCCGAGGGGCCATTCCTCGCGCAGAAGAAAAACTCCAATGTCTTCGGCGCAGGCTGCGACATCTATTTCCCCCGGTTCTTCCACAGCGCGCCCGGCGGCCCGCTGGTCAATCATTTTTACACAGGCGGCGCAGTCTTCGCCGCTCCGTTTAAGGACGTCGAAATCGATCGCGAAGGCATTCTCCGTTTGAAGTGGTGGGAGAACAATGACGGGCTGAAGGCAAATCCCGTCAAGATCAGCCTGGTTCCTGCCGGCGAGGGATATTTTCCGTCGCTGAAGATGCTGGATTGGAAACCTGATCCCGCCAGGACGACCGTCATCGAGGGGACGATTGTAGGGGCGGCAGCCGGGACAGGTGATCAGATCAGTCCCCGGATCTTCTTTGACCAGGGTGGAGGAAAAGGCCAGGGTCTTGTCTTTTCCAAAGATGAGGTGGCGTTCGGAAACATCAATGCTGACGGCGGTAACTTCAAGTCGGAACAGACGTCTGCTCGCGGCATGGAATTCGGGGCGGAGGCCAGGTTTCGCCTTCTCATCAGGGAGGACATGCTCGAGCTGTATGTGAATGATTACCTGATGAACCTTAAACGGATTTCTTATAATGGCCGGATTGGGTTCATGGCTGATGACCGGCAGGGCGCGTTCAAGGATATCAGCGTGTGGCAGAGCAAATAGGGGGACCGTTTTGGCAGGAGAGCATGGTAACATTTTGGTTCATGTTCAAGTAACGAATGGTTAATGAAGGTATAAAGAAAAGGAAAAAGGCTACTATGAAAAACACACTATTATGCATGGTTGCGATGTCGTTAATGGCGAATGCAGTAATCGCGGAAGACGCCAACGCTGGTAAGCCCCAGGCGAAATTGAAAGGACCTGTGAAGGTGTTTATCCTCGCCGGGCAATCCAACATGGAAGGGCATGCCGGTGTGCAAACGCTCGACCAACTGGGCAAGCACCCGACGCATGGCCATCTGTTGAAGAAGATCAAGAACGCCGACGGCTCGTACGTCGTGCGCGACGATGTGTTTGTCTCTTACAAAAAAGAAAACGAACACATCAAGCGGCCCCTGTCCGTAGGCATGGGCGCATGGGGAGCTGATTGGTTCGGGCCGGAGCTGATGTTCGGCATCGAGATGGGCGATCATTTAAAAGAACCGGTTCTGCTGATCAAGACCTGCTGGGGCGGTCACAACCTGTTCGGTTGTTTCCGTCCGCCGAGCGCCGGCAAGGCGGCCTACGAGATTGGCGACTGGCCAAAGCCCGAGGACGTCGGCGCGTCTTATCACAAGATGGTGAAAGAGGTGCGTGAGTGCCTGGCCAATATGGATACGGATTTTCCGCAGTTGAAGGGGCTGAAGACGGAGATCTGCGGCTTCGTCTGGTTCCAGGGCTGGAACGATTTGTGCGCGCCTGACAATGTCAGACAGCAGGTGTACGATGAATATTGCCCGAATTTTGTCCACATGGTCCAGGACCTGCGCGCAGAGTTCAAGGTTCCGAATATGCCTGCCGTTGCGGGTGAACTCGGAGTCGGCGGTGAAAAAGCCACCGACAAAAATCTGCTCGATTTCAGAGCCGCCCAAGCGAAAATCGCGACGGCCCCTGAATTGAAAGGCACTGTCGGTTATGTGCGCACGGCGCCCTTCTGGTATCCCGAGCTGGATGAGTTGCCTGCGAAAATGGAGGCGGAAGGACAGCGGGTGAGGACGGCGGTTGCGGCTAAACTCAATGAACAGATGAAAGGCAAGCCGGAGAGCGCGGACCCCAAGAAGATGGAGCAACTCATCAAGGAAGCCGAGGATAAAGCCCTGACAGAGGATGCGGCATACCAGCAAGCCAAGAAGGAATCCGACAAACACGTTTGCAACTGGGGTTGTCATTATCAAGGCAGCGCCCGGGTCTACTGCATGGTTGGTTACAGCCTGGCCGAGGCGATCAAACCGTTGTTGTAGGAACAAGAGCAATGAAAGGGATAGAAAAATGAGTATGAAAATGGCAAGTATCGTTATCGGAGTCGCGGGGTTCATGTGCAGTATGGCTGTTGCCGAGGCGGCGGCAGGCACCGACAAGACGCTCGTCTCCTGGGTGTGTCTCGCAAACACGACCCAGCAGGGCGGCAGCGCCCTCACGATCCAGTCAGGCGATCGCTTTGACGGGATCGTCTTTGGCGAAAGAGTGGCCGGCAAGTGGATGGCGGGAAGCGAAGGCTTCGCCCGAACGCAAGGCGACCAGCAGGCAAACGCTGTTGAGAACGCCGATGACAAGACCCTGGTCCAGATGGCCATTGTCTACAAAGGCAGCCAGATAGCCATCTACCGCAATGGCGAGCCGTATGCGTCATACGAAGCAAGCAATCAAGACTTGCTGAAAACCCAGAATCAAGCCGTCTTTGGACTGCGGCATGAAGGAGCAGGGCCTACCCAGACGCTGAGGGGATCGATTGAAGAGGCGAGGATCTATGACAAGGCTCTGTCGGCGGAGGAGATCAGGAAGCTGGAAACCAACAAGGAATCCGAAATCAAACCTTATGCATGGTGGACGTTTGAGACAGGCATGGAAACCGACAGGATGGGACGGTTCCCGGTCAACGCGCTCAGCGGCGGCGCTAAAATAGAAGGCGGGCGACTTGTTCTTGCGTCAGATGGCGCCACGCTGATTGCCGCAGGGAAAGCAGCCCATACCGTGTCACCGGATGGTCTGGTCACTCCAGGTATGCCGGAGAATCCGCCCGCGAACTGGTTGACCTATCACCTGATCCATCCCGGTCCCGGCAGAGCCGAGCCCGGCGATCCGAACTGTGCCTTCTACTGGAAGGGGCGGTATCATTTGTTCTACATCTATGGCCAGGATGGCGGGCCGGCTTTCGCCCATGTTTCCAGCACCGATATGGTGCATTGGAAGTGGCATCC
This sequence comes from Prosthecobacter debontii, assembly GCA_945873125.1. Taxonomy (GTDB): domain Bacteria; phylum Verrucomicrobiota; class Verrucomicrobiia; order Verrucomicrobiales; family Akkermansiaceae; genus Luteolibacter. The sequence goes on along the minus strand of CAMCBV010000013.1, from coordinate 25,776 downwards.
GACAACGCTGACGCCCAAGTCCACCGGGCACGGCATGTTCAGCGGCACCGGGTTCATCACCAAGGAGGGCAAACCTGCTATCATTTATCATGGGTGGTGGTCAGGAAGGAACCAGCTGGCATTCGCGCTGGATGACAATTTGGAAAAATGGACAAAACCACTGGCGATTATGCCCAAGGAACCTTCGGGTGAGGACACCAAAGTACGCCAATGGGATCCCGATTGCTGGCTCAATGGAGATACCTATTATGGCATCTCCGGCGGCGGCCCGCCGCACCTGATGAAATCCGGGGACCTGAAGAATTGGGTGAACCTCGGCCTCCTGATGCACGATGACATGCCGGCGACCCTGGGGGTCAACAAGGACGATGATGTCTCGTGTGCCAACATGTTCAAACTCGGCAACAAGTGGATGCTTCTTTGTATCAACCACGGACGTGGCTGTGGCTACTATCTCGGTGATTTCAAGGACGAGAAGTATCTGCCTGATTTCTACACGATGATGAGCTGGAACGGCAATAACTACTTTGCTCCTGAATCTGTTCTGACCAAGGACGGGCGCCGCGTCATGTGGGCCTGGATCATGGGCCTGCCCATCAGCCCGACTGGCGTACAGTCACTGCCCCGCGAGCTTGAGCTTCCGAAAGACGGAGCCTTGAGGATAAGGCCGCTGAAAGAGCTGGAAGACCTGCGCTACGCCAAGCAAGAGGAGAAAGACATCACGGTGAAGAGCGATGCTGCTTATGCACTCAAGGAGGTCAATGGTGATGCACTTGAACTCGAATTGACCGTCAAGGCGCCGCTTGCAGCGGAGTTCGGCCTCGATGTTCTCTGTGACAAGGATGGCAGGAACGGCTTGAGGATTGCTGTTGCCGGCGAAAGTAAGCTGCTGAAAGTTGGGAAAGTTGAAGCTCCGTTCGAGCTGAAGAAAGGTGAAGACCTGGTATTGCGGGTCTTCATCGACAAGAATTTTGTCGAAGTGTTTGCAAATGACCGCCAGGCCGCAGTCGCCGCCTCAGGTGAATATGTCCAGGCGAAAACGGGCGTCACGCTTTTCAGCAAAGGCGGGGATACCGTGGTGACCCGGGTCCGGAGCTGGAAGATGAAGTCGATCTATTCTGCGGGAAAGCCGGAGGAAAGCAACCAAGCGACGGAGGAACCCGTAAAATGAATAACAAATCAACTTCATCATTGAAAAACATTTTTGCAGGCGTGCTATTCATAGCGGGATCTGGCTTAGCGGTTTGTGCGACCGACGTTAGCCAGAAAATGCCGTGGGAAGATCCGAATTATGCAAAGGATATTTCTGCGACCCAGGCTGATTCGCGAGCCGAAGAACGGGCAAAAGGCGGATGGACAGAGTTCATAAGACACCACGAAGACCGCAAGAGGTGGGTGACCGAAAAGAAAGTGGATATTCTCATGATCGGTGATTCCATCGTGTTCGGGTGGAGCCGCGAGGGACACGAGGTGTGGAACGAACATTATGGCAACCGCAACGCGGTCAACATCGGCTCCAGTGGTGATAGAACCTCCCATATGTTGTGGCATATTCAGGACGGCGGACTGGACGGCATGAAAGACCGTAATCCTGCAGTCGTGGTCATCATGATCGGAACCAATAATCGCGGCGAGCCGGTGAACGAAGGGCGGGATACGGCCCAAGGCGTTTTGGCCATACTCAAAGAAGTCCATCACAGATTGCCCGATTCGAAAATCCTGCTCCTGGCCATCTTTCCCCGTGATTGGAAGCCGACGGATGAAGGCAGAGTCCGCAACGACCAGGTCAACGGGATTCTGAAGACATACGCTGACAACAAAACCGTCTATTGGCTGGATCTTAAAGAAACGTTTCTCGCGACAGACGGCATGTTGCGAAAGGATCTTATGCCCGACGCACTTCATCCCAACGTCGAGGGCTACCGTGAGTGGGCGAAGGCAATGGAGCCTAAGCTGACCACGTTGCTGGGAAAATGAGCAGTGAATTTCAGGAATTCGTTAGAACTTATATCACGAAAACATCGACCTCGATCCCACAAACACTTGCGCCACGGAACAGCTCCGGCGTGAAAAATGAATTCATCATCTAATCATATGCGTCAAATATTGCACCAACTTCTCCTCCTATCCCTGCCGCTAGGTGCCGCCGAGCCGCCGCTGCCTGAGAAGGTCGAGTTCAACCGTGATGTGCGGCCTATTCTCTCGGACAACTGTTTCTACTGCCACGGCAATGACTCAGGCCATCGCAAGGCGAAACTGCGGCTCGATGTGCGTGAGGCCGCCCTGAAGAAGGACGCCTTCGTGCCGGGCAAGCCAGATGAAAGCGATCTGATCGAGCGGATCTTCAGCACCGATGAAGAAGAGCTGATGCCGCCGCCTGATTCGCACAAAAAACTCACCGCTCAGCAAAAAGAAATACTCAAACGCTGGATCGCCCAGGGCGCGGAGTATCAGCAGCATTGGTCGTATAACATGCCGCAGAAGGCAACGATTCCCGCTGGGAAAAACGCGGTGGATACTTTGGTGAAACAACGCATCACTGAGCTTGGTTTGAAACCATCTCCCGAAGCGGATCGCCGCACTTTGATCCGCCGCCTTTACTCGGATCTGCTGGGCTTGCCGCCGAAGCCGGAAGAAGTCGCCGCCTTCATCAATGATACCGCGCCGGATGCCTACGAGAAGCTCGTCGAGCGTGTGCTCAAAAGCCCACACTACGGCGAGCGCATGGCCATTGGCTGGCTTGATGTGGTGCGCTTTGCCGATACCATCGGCTATCACAGCGACAATTCGCGCAACGTCTGGCCTTATCGCGATTGGGTGATCAAGAGCTTCAATGACAACAAACGGTTCGATCGTTTCACCATCGAACAGATCGCAGGCGACTTGATGCCGGATGCGAATCAGGAGACGCGTATCGGCTCCGCCTTCAATCACCTGCTGCTCACCACGGAGGAAGGCGGTGCCCAGGCGAAAGACTACGAGCAGCGGATGCTCACAGATCGCGTCCGCGCTGTTAGCGCGGCATGGATGGGCCAGACAATCGGATGCGCTCAGTGCCACGATCACAAGTTCGACCCCATCACCTCACGTGACTTCTACACGCTAGGCGCGTTCTTTGCCGACATCGAGGAACCCATCCTCGGTCCCCGTGAACCGGGCATGATGATCCTTGACGACCAGGCTCAACAAAGCCTCACAGCGATGACGCAAAAGATCACCGATCTGAAAGCCGACCACGCCAAACCAAGACCCGAACTCGCCGCAGGACAAAGCGCATGGGAAAAATCTACCCTCGCCGAAATCACCAAAGCCAAATGGACCGCAGTCACACTCGCGAGCGCCACCGTCGCAAGGAGTGACGTTTCTATCAAAATTGAAAAGAATGGCCTCGCCCGGGCTGCGACCGACGCCAATTCACCCGATGCCCACGATGCCTACAAACTAACAGCGAAGGCACCTGCGAAAGGTATTACCGGATTTCGACTCACAGCAGTGAAGGACAAGTCACCAGGCATCGGACTCGCACCTAACGGAAATTTTGTTCTAACAGAAATCACCGTCACCGATGGCAACGACAGGAAACTGGACATCGCGAAAGCCACAGCCACCTACGAGCAACCGAACTACGCCGCTACCACAGCCATCGACGGCATTTCCACAGGCCAAGACAACGGCTGGGCAATACAGGAAGGCGCTGCCTCGGATCAGTCTCTCCACCTCGAACTCGCTGCTCCATTCGATGGCGAGACGGAAAGTCTCACCTTCACCCTCACCTTCGCTTATGGATCGAATCACCAAATCGCGAACCCACGCATCGACTTCACCACCAGACCTGCACCCGCCGCTTTGCCGAAGGATCTCCCCGCGCCGAACATCCTCGCCATCATGCAAACTGCGCCGAATCAGCGCACACCCGAGCAGATCGCCCAACTCGCCGATGCCTATCGCCTGATCGCTCCAGAGCTGGCCGCTCTCCGCACTGAAATCGCGGCGGCGGAAAAAACAAAAGCAGACTTCGATGCATCCGCACCGAAATGCCTCGTCACCGTCAGTCAGGAAAACCATCGCGTCGTTCGCATCCTCCCGCGAGGTGATTGGATGAACGAGACGGGCGAGATCGTGAAGGCGGCACTTCCACACTATCTGCCCGGCCCCGACTTCGGTGATAAAATCCCGAACCGCCTCGACCTCGCCCAGTGGCTCGTTTCCAAAGAGAACCCGCTTACGGCACGCACCGTGATGAATCGTCTGTGGAAACAGTTTTTCGGAATCGGCCTCAGCAAGGTGCTAGACGATCTCGGCGCGCAAGGTGAACAGCCACCGAACCAAGCGTTGCTCGACTGGCTCGCCTGCGAGTTCATCGACTCCGGCTGGGACATGAAGCACATGGTTCGCACTATCGTCACCAGCTCAACATACAAACAAGTTTCCAATGCCACACCCGAGCAACTCGCCGCCGATCCGCTCAACCGGCATGTCGCTCGGCAAAGTCCCTTCCGCCTCGATGCCGAACTCGTCCGCGATAATGCGTTGGCCACTGCTGGTCTGCTCGTTCATAAAATCGGTGGCCCGAGCGTGAAGCCCTATCAACCCGACGGCTATTGGGAAAACCTGAACTTCCCCCAACGCGGCTACGATGCTGATCAAGGCGAGAACCAGTACCGACGCGGCCTTTACGTCTGGTGGCAGCGCAGTTTCCTCCATCCCAGCATGCTCGCCTTCGATGCGCCTAGCCGCGAGGAATGCGCCGCTGAGCGCAATCGATCTAACATCCCGCAACAAGCGCTCGCGCTGTTGAACGATCCGAGTTATGTCGAAGCCTCGCGTGCCTTTGCCGCACGCATTCTGACCGAGTGCCCGGGCGATACCGCCACACGCCTTCAGTGGGCGTGGCAGCAGGTGTTGCAACGCGCGCCCTCGGAAGCTGAGTTAAAAACCATCTCGCCGCTGCTCGGTGAACGTCTCGCCGCCTATCGCGCTGATAGCGCTTCAGCCGAGGCGCTTCTCAAAGTCGGCCTGTTGTCCGCGCCAGCCACATTGGACAAAGCCGAACTCGCCGCATGGACGCATGTTGCCCGTGTGTTGCTAAATCTTCACGAAACCATCACCCGCTCTTGACTCATGAATTTTCTAACACCTTCTGAAATTTCCCGCCGCGCCTTTCTTTCACGCACTGCCCAAGGACTTGGCGCTGCGGCTCTTGGATCGCTGCTAAATCCCCAATCGCTTCACGCGGCAACATCTCATGGCGTTCTGAAAAACCTGCCGCTGCCGCAGAAAGCCAAACGAGTCATCTGGCTCTCCATGGCAGGCGGCCCGTCGCATTTGGAGACCTTCGATCCCAAGCCAAAACTCGGTGAAATGAACGGCAAGCCAATGCCCGAGAGCTTCACCAAAGGCCAACAGCTCGCACAACTCCAAGGCCAGCCGCTGATGTGCTTCGGCCCGCAGCATCCCTTCGCGAAATACGGCAAAAACCAGACCGAAATCTGCTCCCTCTTTCCGCACATCGGCTCGATCATGGATGACATCTGCCTCGTCCGCTCGATGACAACCGACGCGATCAATCACGACCCCGCGCACATGTTCATGAACACCGGCTCGCAGATCGCCGGCAGGCCGAGCATGGGAGCATGGATCACCTATGGTCTCGGCAGCGTCGCGGAAAACCTGCCGGGTTTCGTCGTCCTCACCTCTCTGGGCAAAGGCGGTCAAAACCAGCCCATCGCCGCACGCCAATGGAGCAGCGGGTTTCTCCCATCCAAGCATCAGGGCGTGCAACTCCGCGCCAAGGGCGACCCTGTTCTCTACCTCACCAATCCTCCCGGCATCTCGTCTGCCATGCAGCAAGGCGACATCGCCGCCATCAACGCGATGAATCAGCAACGCGACGCGCTGGTGCATGACCCCGAGATCGCCACCCGCATCGCCCAATACGAACTGGCCTTCAAAATGCAGACCAGCGTGCCCGATCTCATGGATCTCTCGAAGGAGGGCGCAAAGACGTTCGAACTCTACGGCTGCACACCTGGAGACGGGTCCTTTGCTTCTAACTGCCTGCTCGCCCGCCGCCTTGCCGAACGTGGCACGCGTTTCATTCAGCTCTATCACAAGGACTGGGATCACCACGGCGGCGTGAAGGAAGGCATCGCATTCAAGGCACAGGAAGTCGATCGCGCCTGCATGGCTCTCATCACCGATCTCAAACAGCGCGGCATGTTAGACGACACGCTCGTCGTCTGGGCCGGCGAATTCGGGCGAACCCCCATGTCCCAGGGCGGCAACGGCCGTGACCATCATAACAAAGCCATGTCCATCTGGCTCGCAGGCGCCGGCATCAAACGCGGCATGGTTTACGGCTCCACCGACGACCTCGGCTATGCCGCCGTGGAAAACGTCACCACCGTCCACGATTTGCACGCCACGATGCTCCACCAGCTCGGCATCCAGCACGAGGCATTCACCTTCAAATTCCAAGGTCTCGACGCCAAACTCACCGGCGTCACAGGAGGAAAAGTCATCAAGGACATCCTTGCGTGAAAAATCATCCCCCGCTCCGCAGCATCACGTCACCACCCGCGAAATGAATCTATCAAATCTGCGTTCCATGAAGAATGATCTCATCAAACCCTTGTTTGCCGCACTCGCGGTGGGCCTCACCAGCCCGCTTTTCTCACAAGTCCCTGATCTCACCAAGGACACGCAGGCGGTGGACCGATCGCTGGCCGCCACGCCGCCACAGCTCAAGCCTCCCTTGCACGGACTCGAAGAGGTCGGCTGGCAGGATGTGAATCTGCGCGGCGGCTTCTGGGGACCGCGCCTCGACATCCATCACAAGGAGACCATCCCTCACGTGATCGCCAAACTCGATGAGCGCAAACACATTGCCAACTTCGACGTTGCCGCCAAGGTGTTGAAAGGCGCTGCCGTGAAACAGGGCGGGACGGACTCCGACCCGGCCGGCCAGGCGCTGGCGGGCGACTCCGGAAATCACGGCCCCGGCCCCAACGACCCCAAGGGTGCCACGGAGGGGGAGATCGTCGGCCACAGCGCCTTCGACTCCGACATCCACAAGGCGCTCGAAGGTGCCTGTTACACGCTCGGCCACCGGGACGACCCAGCTCTGAGCCAGCGCATCGAGGGCATCCTCGACCGCATCCTCGCCGCGCAGGAGAAGGATGGGTATCTGGTCAGTTATTTCACCGCCAAGGAACCGGAAAATAAGTGGGCCAACCTGAGGCTCAACCATGAGATGTATAACGCCGGCCACTTCTTCGAGTTTGCCGTGGCGCATCACCAGCTCACCGACAAAACCAATGCCCTTGATGCGGCGAAGCGCTTCGCCGACCACATGGACCGCACCTTTGGTCCTAACAAGCGCTATGACGTGGATGGCCACCAGGAGGTTGAGCTGGCCCTGGTGAAACTCTACCGTGCCACCGGCGAGAAGCGTTACCTCGACCTCTGCAGGTTTTTCCTGGAGGAACGTGGCCACGTCCACGGCACCGAGCGAAAGCGGTTCACCGAGGTATTACCCCGAGGGAATCCGAAACGGAAGCCCGGCGAGACCAATCCGGAATGGATGAAGCGGAAATGGAGCTTGCGCGACGGCAAGATGCAGGACCACAAGCCGGTTCTTGAGCAGACCGAGGCGGTCGGGCACGCCGTGCGCGCCGGCTACATGTATGCCGCCATGACGGACCTCGCCCGATTCAGCGAGGCTCCGGAATACGCCAAGGCTGTCCGCACGCTGTGGGACGACGTGTTGCGTAGCAAAATCTATCTCACCGGCGGCGTCGGCACCGCCCAATACGACGACGAAGGCTTCGGCGATCCCTACCTGCTGCCGAATAGCACCTACTGTGAGTCCTGCGCCAACATGGCCAACGTGCTGTGGCAGCATCGCATGAACCTGATGGACGGCGACGCCAAATACGCCGACGTCATGGAGCTCACGCTCTACAACTCTGCGATCGCCGGACTCGCGCTTTCCGGTAAAGGTTTCTTCTACCAGAACCCGCTGGAGTCACGGGATGGAGCGGAGCGTCCCGACTGGATTGGTCTGGCCTGCTGCCCGACCTCGCACTCCCGCTTCACCCCGCAGGTCGGCGGCATGGTCTATGCACGCAAGGCCGGGAAAATTTTCGTCAACCTCTACGCAGCCGGTGAAGCCACCATAGGCATCGGGGAGGGTAGGGTGGTGAAGATCAGCCAGGAAACGGACTACCCGTGGGATGGCAGGATCAAGCTGAAGATCGCGCCGGATAAGCCGTCCGAATTTGACCTCTGCGTGCGGATTCCGGGCTGGGCGCTCGGGAAACCGTTTCCCAGCGATCTCTACCGGTTTGCGTCCTCGGAAGCGGCCCCCGTATCCCTGAAGATCAACGGCGAAACAGTGGAGGCAAAGCCCGGGAAGGACGGATACGTCCACCTCACGCGTTCATGGAAGGCTGGTGACGAAGTGGCGCTCGACCTGCCGATGCCGGTCCGCCGCGTCCACGCCCATGAGAAAGTCGAGGCGGACAAAGGCAAGGTGGCCCTGATGCGCGGGCCAATCGTTTACTGCCTCGAGGGAGTCGACAACAAGGATGTCGATCTTTTCAAGTTCAGCCTGCCACCGTATGCCGAACTGAAAACCGAACATCGTGGCACGCTTCTGGGTGGAGTCACCGTGATCCACCCTCAAGGTCTCGACGCAAACAAGACGCCGGTCAAGTTGACCGCCATCCCCTGGTATGCCTGGGCGAACCGCGAGAAGGGACCGATGACGATTTGGATCAACGAAAGCGGCGAGGTGAAGTGACTAACCCGTGAAAAATGAAAATATGCAATTGAAGAATACACACATGAAACACCATCTCCTCAAACCCTTGTCTCTCCTTGTATTATGGCTTGCGCTGTGGCCGACGGGGGCGGCTGCGCAATACCCGGGCTGGCAGCACTCGGGATCGATGTTCATCCTCACCACACCGGAAGGAGCCGACCTAGCAGCTACTGCGACCGAGAAGGATTTTCCGCTGTTAGTAAGACTGCACAAAGACTCCTTCGACTTCAGCAAAGCCAAGGCCAATGGCGAGGATATACGCTTCAGTTCGAGCGATGGTGCCCCACTGGCGTACGAAATCGAGCAATGGGATGCCGTCAACGGACTTGCCGCCATATGGGTGAAGATCCCGACCATCACTGGCAATGCCCGGCAAGAAATTAAAATGTATTGGGGCAACACTGCGGCGGTCAGCGAATCCAGCGGCCCTGCGGTCTTTAATCCCGCAAACGGCTATGTCGCCGTGCTGCACATGAACGAAACCGTTCAGGATGCGACCGGAGCTGTCACGGCGAAAGATACCGGCACCACCGTGAGTAACGGCATGATAGCCAAAAGCCGGTATTTCCCCGGCGACAAAGGTATCGTGTGCGGAGAGCCCATAAAAGGGAATCCCCCAGCCGAGACAGAGCATCCTTATAATCAACTGGGCAATGACGGCATCACCAGTTTTCCAAAAGGGGTTTCGGCACATTCCACCCAGGCCTGGTTCCGGACCAGTGAGGTCAATAGAGACGTGGTCGATTGGGGCGTCGAAGGAGGTTTCAATAAAGTGCAAATCAAAATTGCCAGCCCTCCGTGCATCTCTATCGATGGCAATTTTGCCAGCACCGCAGGCAATACAAGATTGAGTCAGTCGCAATGGCATCAGGTGGTGTATACCAGCACGCCGGGCACCCCCCACCAAGAGGCGCGCATTTACGTGGACGGGAAATTGGACGCATCTTCCGACGTCGTCATGAATCTGCCAATCAAATCCAAGTTGTGGGTTGGCGGCTGGCTGAACAGTTACAATTTCATCGGGGATATCGACGAGGTGCGGGTTTCCCAAACGGCTCGTTCGGCTGATTGGGTCAAGCTGGAATACGAGAATCAGAAGTCCCTGCAGACCCTGGTCGGCACCCTGGTGCCATCCGGCTCCACCTTTGCCGTGACGCCTGCTTCGGTGACCATGAACGAAGGCGCCACCACCATGCTCACCGGGCAGGCCGGCGGTGCCCAGAAGTTCTCTTGGTCACGCATCGACAATGGCCTCGAGACCATGCTCGCGGTCGATCAGTTCACCTTTGCCTTCACCGCCGAACGGGTGACCGCCAACTTGTTCTATATACTGCGATTCAAGGCCGTCTATGCCGACGGTGTGAAGACCAAGGACATCGCCATCACGATCAAAGAAACCATTCCCGAGCCAGTCTTCACACTCAAGGCCCCGACAAAATGGGATGGTCGATCGACCATCGAGGTGGAATCGAAAATCGCGAATCTCGCCGCGATGCAGGCTGCGAACGTAGCGGATTTGAAATATGAATGGAGCGCCGGGCCCTTCGCCGTCATCAAGGAAGTGGCGCCCGGCAAGCTGCGGCTGCTGCGCTCGCAAAACAGTGGCAAGCTGACGGTGACGGCGAAAGTTAGCAATGGCGGCACGCCGGTCTCACACAGCGTGGATATCATGGTGACCGAGCCGAAGAAGGACGCCTGGGTGCAGCGCACACCTGCAAAGGATGAGAAGCCCGAGGACGGTCAGTTCTACGCACGCGACGACAAGGGGCTGGGCACGCTTTATTACAATGGAACGCTGACCGACGCCGCCGATTCCGTTTTCCTCAAGCTCTACGCAAAAGACAAACTCATCAAGACCGAGACGGCCAAACCCGCAGCGGACAAATCCTACGCGCTCTCAACGCAGCTCAAGCCGGGTCTGATCCAATACAAAGTGGAGTTTGGCACGAAGGTCGGCGGTAAGGAAACCGTTCTACAAACGGTGAATGATCTGGTCTGCGGCGACGCCTACATCATCGATGGTCAATCCAATGCATTGGCGACCGATACCGCCGAACAATCTCCGCCGGAGACGAATCAATGGATCCGCAGTTATGGCCGTCCTTCAGATGATAAAACAGCCGCCCCTGTAAACCTGTGGTGTTATCCGGTGTGGAAAGCACAAAAGGGCGAGAAAGCCGAGTTGGGCTGGTGGGGTATGGAACTAGCCAAGCGTTTGGTGGCTAGTCAAAAGGTGCCTATTTTCATCCTCAATGCCGCAGCGGGTGGAACACGCATCGATCAGCACTTGCCTAACCCGCAAAATCGTCGTGATACCAGCGGTGACAATCCATGGACGAATCCCTATAAGCTTTACGGCAGTTTATTGACGCGAGTGGAAGGGGCGAAGTTGACGCACGGCATCCGCGGGATTCTGTGGCATCAGGGTGAAAATGATCAGGGCTCTGATGGACCTACCGGCGGTTACGGATGGGAGACCTACCATGAATTGTTCAAGGAAATGGCCGCGGCTTGGAAAACAGACTTTCCGAATGTGAAAAATTATTATGTGTTCCAAATCTACCCGGACTCATGCGGGATGGGCGGAAGCATAGGATCCGGCGATATGTTGCGCGAAAAACAGCGCACCTTGCCCTATCTCTTTTCGAACATGAGCATTCTCTCCACGCTGGGTGTGAAACCTCCGGGCGGCTGCCACTATCCGTTGGAGGGTTGGGCGGAGTTCGCGCGCATGGTTCAACCGATCATCGAACGCGACCACTATGGCATGAAGCCAACCAAGATTCTAACAGCGCCAAACCTGAAACGTGCCGCTTTTGCTGATGCGACAAAAGACACGATCACACTCGAGTTCGATCAACCCGTGATGTGGTTAGATTTACTCGCCAACCAATTCTATCTCGACGGTGAGCCTGACCACATCGTCAGCGGTAGCTCTACTGGAAATATTCTAACACTGAAACTTAAATCGCCATCCACCGCCAAAAACATCACCTACCTCAAAGAGGTGAACTGGAAACAGGAAACTCTGCTTATCGGTGAAAACGGTCTCGCTGCCCTGACCTTCTGTGAAGTGCCGCTTCAGTCCGGCGCGGCGTCCCGCTGATCGAGGTCGGCCACGATAATTTCCAACGAATCAATAACAATGAAACCAACTTCCTTTCTAATAAAGCATATGAAACGATCATCTATCATCCTCCTCAGCATGTCCCTGTTCGCTGGCCAACTCCATGCCGCAGGCGGGGGCGGCAACGACCAAGCATATTATACCGAAGAACACATCTACCAAACCCGCCCGAATCCGGCCGGCGAGAGTTTTTTCGGCATCATCGGCACCACCGGGCTCAAGGCACGGATCTATCCGGGCGTAGTCCTCAAGGTCGAGTCAATGATGCCCGGCTCCCCGTCCGAAGGAAAATTCGCCAAGGGGGAGATTCTAACAGGAATCAATGGCACCGACCTGAAAGGGCTAGACCCGTTCGTCGCGATGGGCAACGCCCTCACCAAGGCCGAGGCCACGGATGGCAGAATGGTTTTCGATGTGACCTCCGCCGACGGTAAGACCCAGCGCAAGGAAACCGTCACGATTCCCGTGCTCGGCTCCTACAGCAAGACCTGGCCGCTGGATTGCCCGAAGTCAAAACGCATCATCGACGAGGCCGCCGCCTTTTATGCAGATCCGCAGAAATTCAACTCGAGCGACATTCCGGGCGCCCTCGGCTGCCTGTTCCTGCTTTCCACCGGCGACGACAAATATCTGCCCCGGGTGAAAGCCTACTTCGATGCCTTTCCGAAGGATGTGAAAGACATCGGCGTGAGCACCTGGAGCAATGGTTACAACGGAATTGCTTGCGGTGAATACTACCTGCGTACGGGGGACAAGTCGGTCTTGCCCATTCTGCAATATTACTGCGACGACGCGAAGGAACACCAGATCTACGGCTGCGGGTGGTCGCATTATGGGACCAAGAGTGTCCACCCCGGGTATATGGGTGGAGTGTTGCACGCGGCAAGCGTACAAGTGCTCACCACGCTGTTGCTGGGCAAGGAATGCGGCGTGAATGTCGATGACAAGACCTTGCTCGGCGCGCTCCTCCACGTCTACCGCTTCGCCGGCCGCGGCTCGGTCCCCTACGGCAATCACCGTGGTGAAGGCGGCCTCGGCTCCAATGGCAAGGACGGCATGGTCGCCGCCGCCATGCAGATCGCCGCAGGTGCCAGCGGCGATGTGACCATTTACGAAAAAGCCCGTAACTATCTGGCCTTGGAGATGATCGACAGCTACTCGACGATGGTGATGGGCCATGGTGACGATGGGCGCAGCGACGGCATCTGGCGTAGCATCACCACCTCGTATCTGATGAAGGACAAGCCTGATCTCTTCCGTGAGTCGATGGACCGCCTCACCTGGTGGCACGATCTGAGCCGTGAACCGGGCGGCAGCATCGGTATCGCGACACTGAATTTTTTGCATGACAGCCCAGTCGGCCACTCCGGTCCCGGCATGGGGCTATCCTACACCGCGCCCCTGCGCACGCTGCGCATCACCGGTGCGCCGAAAACGAAGTTCTCCAAGGATTACACACTGCCCACAAAGCTATGGGGCACCGAGGCCGACCTCGCATTCCTCTCCCTCGAACATAACCCTAAATACCTGGAATACGGCCCGGAGGAACCCGCCCATGTTCCCTATTGGGCTTTGGGCGGCGCGTATCACCAACCCAAGAACGACCTCAAAACCCTGCCCCGGGAAGTAATTCTCAAGAACGTCTATCACCGGCAATTCATGATCCGCACCCAAGCGTGCAAGGCTCTCCGCGCGAACGATGCCTTCGATGAACTCGAAAAACTCCTAGAAGACCCCGACCCGCGCGTGCGCCGCGCCGCACTCGACGGTATGATCGATTACAACTACTTTTTTTGCATAGGAAATAACCCGATCCCCACGGACAAGTTCACCCCCGCGATGGTGAAAAGCATCACGAAAATGCTCTCCGATCCCAAGGAGGCATGGTGGGTGGTCGACGGCGCGCTGCTGGCACTCAAGTTCGCTCCGGCCAAGGACATCCAGCAGAACTACAAGCTCATCGAGCCCTGGACCAAACACTCCGACTGGTGGCTGCGCGAGGCGGCCTTCAGGGCGCTCTCCGGACTTGAGAAAGATGATTCCCTCTACGTCAAAATCCTTCCCACACTCCTAAAAATGGCGACCAGTGAATATCACGCCATGCCCCGCGAGACGATGATGCAGCACCTCAACGGAGTCCTGCAGAAAAAGAAACCGGAGAGCGACATAGGCAAACTCATTGTTGCCGCCCTGCGTAAAGGCGTGGACACAAACGAGATCAAACGCAGTGACCTCGGCGTGAGTGCTTGGAACGTCATAGAAACCCTGAAACTTTGCCTGCAGAACGACCCCGCCCTTGCTCCTGTACTCGCAACTGCCCTGCAACTGCGATTCAATGACTTGAGAACTTCAGACATAGTCGACATTGTGGCATCTCCTGGCGGATTTTCCGCCGTTCTGGAAAAACTCGATGCCAAACAACGCGAGGAGCTCAAGGACATCCTCTTTAAGGCTTACCGCCCGGAAATCATCAAGCGGCTTAAAAGCAACGACTATGAAGAGGGCCATAAGCCGGGCGTAATTAGCGCCATCGTGAACCTGACGAATCTCAAGGAGAAGGTAGCCGTCCCAGGGCCGGATCCAGCAACGTTTGCCTCACCTCCGTCGATCAGTGGCGCTCTGGATATTGACATGAGGGCGACCCCGGGCCGCGGCGACTTTGAGCCGATCGAATACTTTTTCGATGAGACCTCGGGTAATCCGGGAGGAGCGGACAGCGGATGGACAACCCATCCCGTCTACACGGACACAAGCCTGGAGCCCGGCACGAGCTACACCTACACGGTGAAGATGCGCAATGCTCTGGGTCAAGAGGGCAACGCATCACTTCCCTTCAGTGTGACGACCCCTGCTGCAGACTTCGTGCAGGTGCAAATACCGAATGGTGGTTTCGACACAATCTACAAACCGGGCCAGACCACCATCACTGGGACTATCTCGGGCTACACGAAAGGCGTAGGGCCGGCCACCACACTATCCAGCGGAGGAAAGTTCAACTTCTCCGACAATACATCGGGCATCCTTGCAGACGTCCCGGGCTGGATCGGCTACGACCGGGACGGCTGGATCAAATATGGCGGCACCGGCCCATGGGGCACGCAAAACTGGAACTTGCAGGGGTTCCTAGCGGCCGGGGGGATGAAGGATGGCGGCAATGCCTTCAGTTGCAACGGTGCGGGCTGGGCTTGCCGAGAGGGCGGACTGATCGTTTCGGCCGCTCCGATCGGAAAAATTCAAGGCAACGTAACCTACGTTCTTGTGGGATACGGCGCCGGCGCCGTGACTCCCATCGTGTTCAAGCTGTTGGCAGACGGCGTGGAGGTCACACCAACATCAGCGACCGATCCGCAACTAACCGGCGGATGGCAGAAATTCTCCAGGACCTATGCCCCTGCGGACCTCGCCAAACACGTCGGTAAGGAGATCACCATCGTCTGCGGGCTGGGCCGTGACGCCAAAGGAACCCAGGGCTCCATCGACAACTTATCACTCAGATACTTCATCGTCCCATGAGGTGAGTTTGCAGAAATGAATAAACGGAGTTCAACTATGAAGAATTACACAATCTCACTGATAGCCTCACTGTCTGCGTTGCTGACATTATCGTCAGCTACGGTGTTTGCCCTGCCCCCAGACCACGCGGAGCGCATGACAAAAGGGCTCGAGTTGTTTCGCAGCGATGTGGCGGGCATTTTGAAGGAGAACTGCTTGAAGTGCCACGGTGGGGATAAAGTGAAGGGGGACTTTGACCTCGCGACGCGCGAGGGTCTGCTGCTCGGCGGCTCGGAGGGGGCAGCGCTGAAGCCGTTCGTCGCGTCGGAGAGCATGATGTTGAAAATGATTCGGCATGAAGTGGAACCACATATGCCGGAGAGAAAGCCGAAGCTAGCCGATAACCAGATCGCGAAGGTTGCTGCGTGGATTGATCTCGGTGCGCCGTATGATGCTCCACTCGTCGCGGGCAAGGTGGTAAAAGACAAATCGCAGGTTACGGACGAGGACCGTAAATGGTGGGCTTTCGTCCCGCTTGCGAAGCCCGCGCCGCCGACAGGAGGCCATCCTGTGGACTCGTTTCTGAATGCGAAAGCAGCGGAAAAGAAGCTCACGTTTTCGCCAGAGGCAGACCGCCGCACTCTCATACGCCGCGCTGCACTAGACCTCACGGGACTTCCGCCAACACCGGAACAGGTGGAGGCATTTCTTGCGGATCAATCGCCGGACGCATGGGAAAAGGTCGTGGACGCTCTGCTCGCTTCACCTCGCTACGGCGAACGCTGGGCGCGGCACTGGCTGGACGTTGCGCGCTTCGCCGAGAGCAGCGGCTTTGAGCACGACTACGATCGCCCGCACGCCTTTCACTACCGCGATTTCGTCATCCGCGCAGCAAACGCAGACATGCCGTTTGATGAGTTTGCGAAGTGGCAGATTGCGGGTGACGAATTCGCGCCGGGAAACACCGAGGCGTTGATGGCGACTGGCTTTCTTGGTGCGGGTGTTTTTCCCACGCAAATCACGGCAAATGAAGTGGAGCGCACACGCTACGATGCGATGGATGATATGCTCGCGACGACCAGCAGCGCGTTTCTTGGTCTGACTGTGGGCTGCGCACGGTGCCACGATCACAAGTTTGATCCAATTCCCGCGAAGGACTATTACCAGATGCTTACGACGTTCACAAATACGGTCCGCAGTAATGTGGAGCTGGAACTCGATCCCGCCAAGGCGGCCCGGGAACTAGCTGATCGCGAGGAGGGGAAGAAGAAATTAAATGCCGAGCTGAAGTCTTACGAGGCCGACGACTTGAAGCAGATCTTTGACAAATGGCTGGCGTCGGATGAAGCGGGCGTCCCCCGTTCCGCGTGGCAATTGCTCGACGTGACGGACATCACTTCGAAAGGCGGCGCGACCTTCACGAAGCAGGACGACGGATCATGGCTCGCCAGTGGTGAGAATCCCGGCGACGACGTCCACACGCTGATCGCAAGCACGACGGCGCGGCACATCACAGGCTTGAAATTGGAAGCGTTGAGCCATGGATCTTTCCCACATAAAGGGCCGGGCCGCGCGGACAATGGCAACTTCGCGCTGAGCCGGATCAAGGTCAGTGCGGTTCCGCTCAAGGGCGGGCCAGAACGCGAATTAAAACTCGCCAGCGCCGAGGCCACCCACGAACAGAACAAAGCTGAACTTTCCGTCGCCTCGTCGATCGATGAAGACGCGAAGACGGGCTGGGCGGTGGACTCCGGCGGCATTGGCAAGGATCAGGCGGCGGCCTTCACATTTGCGGAACCGCTCGATGTCGAAGGTGGCGTGAAGTTGATCGTGAAGCTGGAGTTTCACGTGAACACCGCACATTGCATCGGCCGGCCGAGATTGAGCCTGAGCACCGATGGCCCGCCGAAGTTGAAAGGCGACGCTACTCCGGCCGCGATCGCTTCGCTCGATTCCAAGCTGCGCGAACACGCGGTGCTAAGCGAGGCAGAACGCCAGACCTTGTTCGATTGGTGGAAACTGCGCGATGCCGGTTGGAGCGAGCGCAACAGCCGCCTGGCCGAGTATGACAAGAAATCGACCAAAAGTAAGACTCCGGTGCTGGTTTGCGCCGAGGGTTACAACCCGTTGGTGATGCATTCCCAAGGCCCACCGTTTCTGGAAAAGACGCACATTTTGAAGCGTGGCGATCCGAATCAAAAGCAGGCCGAGGCGACACAGGGATTTCTGCAAGTACTCGGTGGCGAGTCTGGGATTGAGCGTTGGAAATGGACTCCGCCAGAGGGCGCGAAATACACAGGCCAGCGCCGCACTTTTGCAAACTGGATGACGGATACGGATAAGGGTGGAGGAATGCTTATGGCGCGGGTCACAGTAAATCGCATCTGGCAGCAGCATTTCGGTCGAGGAATCGTAGCCACCTCGAATGACTTTGGAAAAACAGGCGCACTGCCGACACACGCGGAATTGCTCGAATGGCTGTCTGGTGAGTTGATCCGAGGCGGCTGGAAGACGAAGTCGATTCATCGACTTCTGCTCACGAGCGCGGCGTATCGCCAGAGCAGCGTTGCCGACGCAAAGAAAGCTGCCGCAGACCCGGAGAATACGTTGTTTATGCGCCGTCTTCCGCGCAGGCTGGATGCCGAGGTCATTCGCGATTCGGCTCTTGCTGTTGCCGGCGAACTCGACACGACGATGTTTGGCGCGGGCACGCTGGATGAGAACAGCAAGCGTCGTAGTATTTACTTCACCGTAAAGCGCAGCCAGCTCGTGAACTCGATGGTAGTTTTCGATGCCCCGGAGCCGTTGGTGAGTCAGGGCAGTAGACCGACTACGACAGTCTCTCCGCAGGCGCTGTTGCTGATGAATAGCCAGCACATCCGCGCGTGGTCGATGGCATTTGCGCGGCGTTTGCAGCATGATCCCGCAGCTGCAGCCAAGGATGATTTCTCAAGTCTGATTTCGCGTGCTTATGCCATCGCACTTTGCCGTGCACCCAGCGCCACCGAGATCCATGCCGCGAAGGCATTTATCAACAGCGGACTTGCGGCGGGCCCTGAGCAAGCGCTGGCTGATTTCTGCCAGGTGCTGATTTCCACCAATGAATTTGCCTACCTCAACTGACCTATGATCACACGACGCCATATTTTACACCGTGCCGGAGCCGGATTCGGCTGGATAGCCCTACAATCCATGCTTTCCCGCGCCGGATTTGCAGCTCCGCAGATGAATCCGCTTGCGCCGCGCGCAGGGCATTTTCCAGGGAAGGCAAAATCGGTGATCTGGCTGTTTATGAATGGTGGACCGAGTCATGTGGATACATGGGACTACAAGCCGGAGCTGCAAAAGCGCGATGGACAGGCGATGCCGGGATTCGATCCGAAGACGGGCTTTTTCCCCGATGCGGCGGGTGGGCTGATGAAGTCGCCGTTCACTTTTGCGCAGTATGGGCAGTCGGGCACGTGGGGAAGTAGCCTTTTCCCGAAACTCGCGCAGCAGGTGGACAAGATGGCGTTCATTCACTCGTGCTTCACGGATTCGAACAATCACTCGCCGGCGCTCTTCATGATGAACACGGGGACGACTCGCATGGGACACCCAAGTGTCGGCTCGTGGGTGACGTATGGACTTGGCTCGGAGAGCGAGGATTTGCCGAGCTTCATTGTGATGTCGGATCCGAAGAACCGCGGCCTTCCCAAAGGCAATGCGTCCAACTGGACTGCAGGGTTTTTGCCGGGTGTGTATCAAGGCACATGGCTCAAGCCGCAGGGCGAGCCAATTGCAAATCTCAAGCGTCCGGCGGAGGTTACGGATAAGCGCCAGCGCGAACAGCTCGACTTTTTGGCAACTCTCAATCGAGAGCAGATGGCTGGTTCCGCAGTGGAAAACGAGCTCGCCGCGCGCATCAACAGTTTCGAACTCGCGTATCGCATGCAGACTGCCGCGCCCGATGCCTTCGACGTGAACCGCGAACCGGAATACATTCGCAAGCAATACGGACTCGATCAGCCGCACTGTTCGCACATGGCGCTGCAATGTCTCACCGCGCGACGACTCGTAGAGCGCGGCGTGCGCTTTGTGCAGATTTACAGCGGCGGGATGGAGAACCAGCAATCATGGGACGGTCACGCTGATCTCGTCGGCAACCACACCGGCTTTGCTGCGGAGGTGGATCAGCCATTTGCGGCGTTGCTCGCAGACCTTGAGCAGCGTGGGTTGTTGAAAGACACTCTCGTCGTGTGCGCGGGTGAATTCGGCCGATTGCCCATTTCACAAAAAGGTGAGAAGCCGGGTCGCGATCACAATCCCCATGCATTCACCGCATGGCTCGCGGGCGCGGGAATCAAACCTGGCGTGCATCACGGCGCGACGGACGATGTGGGTTTCAAGGCGGTTGTCGATCGGGTGAGCGTGCATGATTTTCACGCCACACTTCTGCACCTGATGGGCGTCGATCACGAGAAGCTCACCTTCCGCTACTCCGGCCTCGACCAGCGTCTAACGGGTGTAGAACCATCGAAAATTGTGAAGGAGATCCTCTCGTAGATTTTCATTCACCATCATCCGAAACATCAAGAACTAACAATAACCAAACAAGCGGTTTTCACCTATGAAAAAGTTCACAATCTCACTGATAGCCTCGCTATCTGCGTTGCTAACATTATCGTCAGCAATGGCGCAGCAGGAGCCCGCAAGCAATCTAACAGTTGCGCCTGCGATTGCCGAAGGGCTCAGTGTGCACAACCTGTTTCAATCCAATATGGTGCTTCAGCGTGAGAAGCCTATCACCATTTGGGGTTGGGCAGTTGCAGGCGAAGAGGTTTCGGTATCATTTGCTGGAAAGATCCAGACCACAAAGGCTGGCACAGACCGGTCGTGGAAGGTCATTTTTCCAGCGATGCCAGCATCGGGAGAACCCATGCAGATGAGGATCAAGGGAAAGGCTGCGACCCTTACGCTCGACAACATCCTCGTGGGTGATGTCTGGGTGATGGGCGGTCAGAGCAACATGCAGGAGCCCCTTATGAATCTTGAAGGAGGCGATGTGGAAATCGCCAGTGCGAACTTTCCCAAGATCAGGCTTCTAACCGTTCCCTCCCTTGTTGATAACCAAGAGAAGAAGAACTTCCCGCGCCGCCAAAAAGATAAACAGCCCGATGGCGAGTGGGACATTTGTTCGCCCCAAAGCGTTCCTGAATTTTCCGGAATCGGATACGTCTTCGCACGGCGGATTCATATGGCATCGCAAATTCCGATTGGCGTGATCGACGCCTCTTTTTGGGGAACACCTGTCGAAGGATGGTTGCCACTCTCAGTCGTCAGATCGATGGATGGCGAGGTTGTTCGGGCGTTGGTATCCGACTGGGACAGACAGGTTGCAGCGTGGGATCCAAAGAAGGAGTTGGAAAATCAGATCAAACAGCATGAGCAAAACATGGAGGAGCTGAAGAAGCAGGGGCAAGCATCCAATGAGCCGCCTCCATCCAAACCGGCAGGTGCCCCCATCGATAACCAGAATTATCCCGGAAACTGTTATGCCAGCATGATTGCACCCATTGCGGGACTGGCGGTAAAAGGTGCGGTTTGGCATCAGGGTTACAACAATGCGCGACCTGATGCGGAGACTTTCTACCATCAGGTTTTCCCGAAGATGATCGCCTCGTGGCGGGCCGCTTTCCATGATGCCAACATGCCCTTCGGCATCATCTCCCTGTGTACTGACACTGCGCCGCAGACTTTGAATAATTACCTGGAATGCATGATGGACTTCGGGATTTATGTCCGCGAAGCCCATTACAAAACCTTTCTCGACTTCTACAAGGCAGGCGACAAGAACATCGGGTATGCCAGCAGTTATGACCACCGCAGGGCGTGGTGGCACCCGGAGCTGAAGATACCTGCCGCCGAGCGCATCGCGCGTTGGGCCATGGCCACCCAGTACGGCTTCAACGTGAATTGGAAGCCGCCCATGATTACGAAAGTGGAGCCAAAGGACAATACCCTCATCCTGAGTTTCGACTCCGATATGGCATCCGTGAACAGTGAGGCAATCGTAGGGTTCTCGATTGCGGGGAAAGATGGAAAATTCCAGCCTGCGAAAGCCGAATACTTGGTAACCGGTAAAGACGAGAATGGTCAGCCGCAAATCACCTGGAAGGCTCTTGTTTTGAGTCATCCCCTCGTGCCCAATCCCATTCACTACCGTTTTGCTTGGGGGCGCAATCCCATGGGAAATCTCCGTATGGTGCACATCAAAGATATTCCTTTTGCGACGCAGCGCAGTGACAACTGGACAGTCGCTGACATGTACGAAAACTACACTGGAAAAAAATCCGCAGTTCCAGGGCAAGTGCATGGCGGAGAAACCGAAGAACTCAAAAAGGCGCTGAAGGCAGCCGACCTCGAACGGCGGATTTTCGAAGCCCAAGCGCTCCTTGATGAGCAGAAAAAATAAAGCAACCAAAGAGAATTTGTTAGAGATTAAGACTGAGATTCTCGTAACCAACCCATCCAAGTATTCCAAACCAATTTTATGAAACGATCATCATCCATCATCCTCATCTTGTCCCTGTTCGCCAACCAACTCCATGCCGCAGGCGGGGGAGGCGACGGCAAGGGATATTACAACGCCGACGATCTCAGATACCAGACCCGCCCGGATCCGGCCAGCGAGAGATTTTTCGGAGTCATCGGCACCACCGGGATCAAGGCACGGGTCTATCCGGGCGTGATCCTCAAAGTGGAGGAAATGATGCCCGGCTCCCCGTGCGAGGGTAAATTCGCCAAGCAAGAGCTTCTAACAGGAATCAATGGCACCTCCCTCAAAGGGCTCGATCCGTTCGTCGCGATGGGCAATGCCCTCACCAAGGCAGAGGCCACGGATGGCAAAATGGTTTTTGACGTGACCTCCGCTGACGGCAAGACCCAGCGCAAGGAAACCGTCACGATTCCCGTGCTCGGCGCTTACAGCAAGACCTGGCCGCTGAATTGCCCGAAGTCAAAACGCATCATCGATGAGGCCGCCGCCTTTTATGCCGATCCGCAGAAATTCAAAGATGGCGGCATACCGGGTGCCCTCGCCTGCCTGTTCCTGCTTTCCACCGGCGATGACAAATACCTGCCTCGGGTGAAAGCCTACTTCGATGCCTTTCCGAAGGATGTGAAAGCAATCGGCGACCACACCTGGAACAATGGCTACAACGGGATTGCCTGCGGTGAATACTACCTGCGCACCGGCGACAAGTCGGTATTGCCCATCCTGCAATATTACTGCGACGACGCGAAGGAGCGCCAGATGTTCGACAGCGGCTGGACCCACTGGGGCCGCGGAGTCTGGCCGGCATATGTGGCGGGTGGCCTGATGAACCCGGCAGGCGCACAGGTGCTCACCACATTGCTGCTGGGCAAGGAATGCGGCGTGAATGTCGAT
Organism: Prosthecobacter debontii; assembly: GCA_945873125.1. Taxonomy (GTDB): domain Bacteria; phylum Verrucomicrobiota; class Verrucomicrobiia; order Verrucomicrobiales; family Akkermansiaceae; genus Luteolibacter. The sequence goes on along the minus strand of CAMCBV010000013.1, from coordinate 2,904 downwards.
GAGAAGACCTTGCTGAACTCGCTGCGCTTCTTCTATCGCTTCGCCGGCCACGGCACGGTTCCCTACGGTGATCAGCGTGGAGAAGGCGGCCTCGGCTCCAACGGCAAGGACGGTATGATCGCCGCCGCCATGCAGATCGCTGCAGGTGCCAGCGGAGACACCACCGCCTATCAGAAAGCCAGCAAATATCTGGCCTTGTCGACGATCGAAAGCTACTCGTCGATGATATGTGGTCATGCTGATAATGGACGCGGCGATGGCATCTGGCGCGGCATCACCACCTCCTACCTGATGAAGGAAAAACCTGCGCTTTTCCGTGAGTCGATGGACCGCCTGACCTGGTGGCACGATCTGAGCCGCGAACCGGGCGGCAGTATCGGCATCGCGACGCTAGACTTCTACGGCAGTGCAGTCGGCCACTCTGGTCCCGGCATGGGATTCTCCTTCACCGCGCCCTTGCGCACGCTGCGCATCACCGGTGCGCCGAAAACGAAGTTCTCCCAAAAATACACCCTGCCCGAAAACCTCTGGGGCACCAAGGCCGATCTGGCGTTCTTCTCCCTCGAACACAACCCTAACTACTTGAAATACGGTCCCGAGCAACCCACGCATATTCCTTATTATGCTTTGGGTGGAGGCTATCACCAACCAGAGAAGGACATCAAAACGCTGCCGCGTGAAGTGTTTCTCAAGAACGTCTATCACCGGAACGACATGATCCGCACCCAGGCGGGCAAGGCGCTCCGGGCGACAGATGCCTACGATGAAATCGAAAAACTCCTGGAAGACCCGGACCCGCGCGTGCGCCGCGCCGCGCTGGACGGTATGATCGACTGGAACTACTGGTTTGGCATCGGAAATAGCCCCATCCCCACGGATAAGTTCACCCCAGCGATGCTGAAAAGCATCACGAAAATGCTGACCGACCCCAAGGAGTCGTTGTGGGTGGTCAACGGTGCATTGATGGCGCTCAAGTTCGCTCCGGCGAATGAAATCCAGACACGCCTGCCGCTCATCATGCCATGGACCAAGCATTCCGATTGGTGGCTTCGTGACTGCTCCTTCGCGGCGCTCTCAGGACTTCAAAAAGATGATGCCCTATACCTCAAAATCCTTCCGACACTCCTGGAGATGGCGACTAGTGAATACCACACCATGCCCCGCGAGTGGATGATGCAGCACTTCAACGCGGTCCTGCAGCAAAACAAACCGGACAGCGAAGCGGGCAAGCTTATCCTGGCAGCGCTGCGGAAAGGCGTGGACACGGGCATGATCAAGCCCGGTGACCATGCCCCCGAGGGCGCTCACAATGTCATAGAAACCCTGAAGATTTGCCTACGCAATGACCCCAACCTTGCCGTGGCACTCGCCACTGCCCTGCAATCGCGATTCAGCGCATTGAAAACCGGTGATCTCGTCGGCATCGTGGCCGCGCCAAGCGCAAATCCAGCCGGAGAATCATTCGGATTTTTCGCCGTTCTGGAAAAACTGGATTCCAATCAACGCAAGGAGCTCGAGGAGATCCTCTATACGGTTTACCGCCCGGAAATCGCCAAGCGGCTTAACGCGAAGGACTATGAAGAGGCCCATAGGCCGGGTATCGTGAGCACCATCATCGACCTCGCGAAACTCCGGAACCCCACCGCTGGTTGGAAACCGATTGGCAAAGTGCCAAAGTCAGAGCTTGTCTGGCGCTTCAAATCTTTCGATCCCATCGTGGAAAAAGACCAAGTCCCAACCCGTGAGAAGACCCGCCATCGCGACATCCAGATGGCGGAGGATATGAAAGATTGGTTCAAGCCCGATTTTGACGACAGCAAGTGGAGCAAGGGGCACGCGCCCATCGGCACCGGTCTTTACAAACAAGGCGATGATACATTTACCAATAAGTCTGATTGGGGCAAAGGGGAGTTTATCGTCGCGCGCACGACCTTCGAGGTGGAAAAACTCGACTACGACTCCTACCGACTGAGCATCCTGAACCCGCAAGGCTTCAGGGTTTACCTCAACGGGCACCCGATCGTGGGCTACGGATGGTGGCAGAACAAACCCCACTATGCGCCTTGGCCCCTGGGCCCCGGTGAGGTCGCACATTTGAAAAAGGGCACCAACGTCATCGCTTTCTATACCAACGTGGAATACGACGAGACGACGAAAGTTCCCTTCGGCCAGGTGGATTGCTTCTTCGAGGGCTTGAAGCACTCGGACTTGGAGTGAAAGCCACCCTTCTTGGTTCACGTAATCAAAATTCCCAACGCATCAAGGGTCTCAGTATCAAGAAATTCAAACTGAAGCCCGTGGGTTGACACGACGCCTTGATAGACCTGATGGAAGGAAAATAATCCATGAAGCACAATACGAAAAACAAGCAAACCGACATGAAAAAGATATTCCGAAGTTCTATTGCAGTTTCGCTGATGGCCTGGTCTGCCATGGCGGCGGATTCAAGCCCTGACCGGTATCTGGACAAAGAGAAACGGACTCTGTCTCCTGGCAACACCACATACGTGATTGATCCGGTCAAGGGTGATGACGCCAACCCTGCCGGCAAGCCCTGGAAGACGTTCGGAAAACTAAACGCTCTCAAGTTGGCGCCTGGAGATAAGGTTGTCATTGCGCCAGGCCAGCAAGAAGAATCCCTCAAGCCAATGGGCGGAGGGACAGCGGACAACCCCGTTGTGATCCAGTTTCTCCCGGGCATCCACACCATCAACATCAGGAACGTGACACGCGTCCCGCTGATCGTTTCGAACACCATGGATTCAAATGACCCAATGCCGGTTGGCATCCTGCTGGAAGGGTGCAAGCATCTCCGTCTTCAGGGCGGTGGCGTGGAGGGTGAGAAGAAAACAACGATTCTCTATGATGGAAGGATGGTGCAAATCTGCAATAACCATTCGGAGG